>CALJFZ010000011.1 GCA_938074325.1 uncultured Flavobacteriales bacterium
TCCGAGATTTAAGCACCGGATCAGTCGGTACATCATCACGAAATCCATCCCGCCATGCCCTTGCGGGTGCTCCGCGGCCAATTTCTGCAGGCGGTCCCACAGCGGGTGTTCGTAGCGGTCTTGGTACTCCGCCTTCTCGGCGTCTTCCAACCAACGGTGTCCACCCCAATCCGGACCGTGGTCGATGTACAGCCGCGAGGGGTATCCGTAATGCGTCGCCTTCGAGCCCACCACCTTGTCAAGACGGTTGTACGGCCGGCCGCTGTGTACGTCAAACTGCAACATGATGGAACGGCCTTTGGCGGTCCCGATTAAGGTTGTATTCACGTCCCCGCACACAACGTCTTTGGCCATTTTCCGCAACTCCTTGTCGTCCGAATTGCGCAAGGCTTCAGACAGGGCTGCTTCTTTGGAGCTCATGGAGGTTAAATGCGTCAAGGTGTCTCCGCGCAAGATGTCGAAGTACATGCACACGGGGCCCAATCCGTGGGTCGTGTAAAGGTTGCCGTTGCGTTTCAAATGGTGCTTTAGGCGCCATCGGTCTTCATAATAGGTTGGATCAATCATGAGGGCCCGGAGGTCGTGCAGGTAGGCACATTCCGCATGGGTGACCGTCCCGAACACGCCGTCTTGGATCATGTTGAGCAACCAGAGTTCTTCGCGGTTGTAGCAGCAATTTTCCAACATGATGCAATGCCGTTGGGTCGCCTCTGCCACCTGAATCAGCTCAACGCAGTCCTCGGGGGTGTAGCCGATCGGTACTTCCGATGCGGCGTGCATGCCTCCCTGCATGGCGGCGAGGGCCATCGGCGTATGCAATTCCCAGGGTGTGCAGATCAGGGCGAGATCCGCCACGTCGTCCTTCATGGCCTCCATCCAGGCGTCTGGTGTGCCGGTGAATACCGCAGGCTTGGACGATTGAAATTGGGAAATCTGTTCCTGGGCGCGTTGAATTTTGGTCGGGTTGATGTCGCTGATGGCGGTGATTTCGGCATGGCCTTCTTGTACGAGCCAATTCAGCATGTCAATCAAACTTTGCCCTCGGTTGCCCAGTCCAAACACAGCAACGCGTACCCGCGAGATTGGAGCGACACTCAGGTCAAAGGCGTTTCCGGTGATTCCGGCGGTTTTGATTTTGGTCGCCAATGCCTCATCCAATGGGACGGGTTGGGCGGGACGGGCAAAGGAACTCAGGGCGCCACCGAGCCCGAGCAGGCCGCCCATTCGAAGAAAGTCAAGTCTGCGCATGTCCCGAAGATAGGGAAGCCGCTGCCTTATGCTTTCAACTCGTAGACCCCAGGTTTTCGAGGGGTAAGAACCAGCTCTGCAAGCCGTTCGGCGTCGCCTTTTCGCTTCACGAAGTCGATGTCTGAGGTGTCGATCCAAAGGATGCGGGAGCCGCGTGCATACCGATAATGCCGTTGGTAATGGTAGGCGATTTTGTCCAGGTATTCCTGCGGCATGTCTTGCTCATAGGACCGTCCCCGCTTTTTGATTTGGCTCCGGATTTTTTCGGCCTGCGGATCCAATATGGCCACGACCTCGGGTTTGGCAATTTGAGCTTCCATCAACTTGAACATCGTCTGAAACAGGCGAAACTCTTCTGTGGGCAAATTGGCTTTGGCGAAAATCTGGGATTTGACAAAACTGTAATCAGCGATCAGCAATTGGCGAAACAAATTCCGCGCGCCTAGCCGTTCTCGGAGCTGGCGGTAGCGGTCGCTGACGAAGGCCAACTCCACGCTTAGCGCAAACCGCTCGGGGTCAGCGTAAAACTTCTCTAGGAAGGGGTTTTCTTCGAACTGTTCCAGCAACAAATCCCCACTGAGGTGCTCCGCCAGCCATGTGGCGAAAGTGGTCTTTCCGGCACCGATGTTGCCTTCGATGGCGATGTATGCGTACGGGGATTTCACGGGGCAGTTTCCAATCGTTTCACAGCGGCGTCGTCCGTGCAAGATCGCAACAAATCGGCCACTGTATGACCTTCTGCTGTCACAGGAAAGTCCGGCGCGATTTCATTCAGGGGCTCCAACACAAACCGCCGCAGGTGCATGCGCGGGTGGGGCAAGGTCAAATGCGGTTCATTCATTTCAACGCCCTCTACTGCCAGCACGTCGAGGTCGATGGATCGAGACTGATACCCCGCTCCGGCTGCAGAGCGTGTGCGTCCCAGGCGTCGTTCAATGTCAAGCAATCCTTCGAGGATGGCAGAGGGGTGCAACGACTTAGGCAGTTCAAGCACGGCCGCCTGGTTCACGAATGGCGGTGTTCCCGGCGCCATGCCCCATGCGGGCGTCTCATACCGACTGGAAACGACAGGCTGCGCTCCGAACGATTCGCCAATCGCGGACAAGGCTTCATCCAGCAAGGCATGGCGGTCTCCCAAATTGCTGCCCAATCCCAGTAGACATCTTCGAGTCATCGGGCAAAATTGGTTAAAAATCCCGTGTGCTCGCGGAGGCTTCCATTACTTTTGCTCCCATAAACCCTGATTTCATGTCATTCCTTAAAAACGTCGCCTCTTCATTTGTAGGCGCCTCCCTGGCTTTTTTAATTGCCGGAACCATTTTGATTTTTGTCTTCGTCGGCGCCTTGGTAGGCGGCCTTGTATCTGCAGCGGCAGGAGGAGATGAAGCAGAACTGGGTGAAGTAAGTAAAGCCAATACGGTATTGAGGGTTGACCTGAGTGAGCCCATCACCGAGCGTTCCTCAAATGATGCCAACTTCGACTTGACCGGTTTCAATGCGAGTTCAACCATGGGACTCCGTGATTTTGTACTCGCCATAGAAGAAGCTGCGGAAGACGACGATGTGGAAGGCCTCTACCTAAATGTCGAATCGGTGGCCGCAGCGCCCTCGACCATGACAGACCTGCGCGACGCCTTGGAAAACTTCAAAGCGTCCGGTAAGTGGATTGTTGGGTGGGCCGAGTCCATGACCTTAGGAGGGTTGTACATGGCCTCTATTGCAGACGAGTTGTACTTGCACCCGAATGGAAACACGGACTTCAGCGGCATGCGTTTGCAAACCACGTATTACAAGGGTATGCTCGAAAAACTCGGAGTGGGCATGACCGTTCTGCGCGGTCCCGACAACGAGTACAAAAGTGCTGTGGAGCCGTTTACGAGAACCAGCATGAGTGCATCGAACCGCGAGCAATTGACGGCGATGCTGGATGACATTTGGAGTGAAGTTCGCGGGGGCATCGCTGAGGGCCGAGGCATCGAGGAGGCGCGATTGGACGAGGCGGCAGAGAATTTAGCCTTGCGCACCGCGGAGGACGGCGTGGAATGGGAGTTGTTCGATGGCCTGCTCTATGAAGACGAGCTGAAAGAACGCATCAAGGAATTGGTGGAAGGAGAGGATCCGATTTACGTCGACCTCGCGGAGTACACGAATTCCGACCCGATGCAAGGTTTCGCTGCCGAATTTGACTTTAGCATTTTCGAATCCATGAACGACGCCTCGTACGGTGAAAGCGAAGAGGCGGAACCCCTCGGCGGTTCGTTGGCTGTTATCTACGCAACAGGCGGCATCGAAATGGGCACGGGCGACAACCAAACCATTGGTTCGGTGACCTTGGCAGAGGCCATCCGCGAGGCGCGATTGGCTCCGGACGTGGAGGCTGTGGTGCTGCGGGTGAGCAGCCCGGGCGGTTCGGCCTTGGCGAGTGACATCATCTGGCGCGAAACCGAACTTTTGAAGGAAGCCGGAAAGACCTTCGTGGTGAGCATGGGGGACTATGCAGCGAGCGGTGGCTACTACATCAGCGCCGGTGCGGAGAAAATCTTCGCTTCCCCCAACACCATCACGGGTTCCATTGGGGTCTTTGGTATGCTCCCTTACGCCCAAGAGCTCTTGGAGGACAAAATGGGCCTGGCTTACGACGATGTGCGCACCCACTCGCATGCCGGCTTTGGGTTGGAAGCCCAACTTGATGAGGTCCAAATGGCGGCCATGAACGAAAGCATCACCGACATTTATGAGGACTTTGTAGGTCTTGTATCGGAAGGTCGAGGCATGACATATGAAGAGGTTGACGCCATTGCCCGCGGCCGCGTGTGGACCGGTCAAGACGCCATGGAGATTGGATTGGTTGACGAGCTGGGGAACTTGCAAGACGCCATTGATGCCGCAGCAGCCATGGCGGGATTGGACTCGCTAGAGCATGACGATGTGGTGTTCTTGCCCGAGGCAAAGGACCCGTTGCAGCAATTCGTAGAAGAATTAGCAGGGGCAGAGGTGATCACGGAAGCGCTCGTGCAGTCTGGGTTGCCGAGGCACCAGTTGGAGCACATTTTGGCCGTTCGCCGGATGATCGCCTCCGACGACCGCATCCAGGCCCGATTGCCTTACTTCATCGAAATCCAGTAATTTCTGCGCCGTGGAGGTTCGGCGCACAAAGGCATTTGTTCAGTGGGTTGCAGCTGTGATGCTGTTGTGGTCCGGTGCCGCAGGGTGCCAAAACCAACGGCAACTTCCCATGGAAGCACTGGATTGGTCCAAGCCCCTCCAGCATTCAGCTTCGTACGATTTGGTTCGCGTGTCTGTGATAGGAGACACCCTGCATGCGACGGTGAGGTTTTCAGGCGGTTGTGAGTCGCATGTTTTTGAATTGGTAGAAAACGGGCCGTTGGTCCGCTCCATGCCTCCTAAGCAACCCTTGGCCTTGGTTCATGACGCTCGTGGTGATGCTTGCCGAGAGGTTGTGGTGGAGTCGGTCCATTTTGATCTCAAATCCTTCCGCGCTGGGCCGCGGGGCTTGACCGTTTTGTCCATTGGAGACACCTTGTTGCCTTACCGCTATGACTGAAGTGGACGCAATTGTTCTCGTGCTGCTGGGATTACAACAGTGGGAAGCGTTCAGGTTAACGCGCGCGATGGTTCGCGCCACTGATGGCGAAGAACAGCATTCCGAAGCAACGGTTTCTGTGGTGGTTTCGATCCGAAACGCTGGCGCACAGTGGGAGCCATGGTGGGCGGCTATGAAGGCGCAGGAGTGGCCTTCTGACACCGAAATCATTGTGGTGGATGACGGGTCTACGGATGAAACGCCGACCCTCATCGATGCCGCCACGCGTGATGCTGCCCCTTTTAGTTTGGTCACCCTTCGCGCGGAAAATTCAGCGCCCGGCAAGCGCGATGCATTGGCCTTTGGCGTAGCACAAGCGAAGGGGGATTGGTTGGTGTTCACGGACATTGATTGCCTTCCCGCTTCAGGTTCTTGGGCGAAGGCGTTGATCGGGTCTGCCCGAGGTTCAGACGCGGTCTTGGGCGTCAGTTGGCCGCGTCAACAGCCCGCAAGAGCGGGTGGCTTGCTCCACGCGGTTCAGGAGTTGGACGCCATGCACATTGCTCGCTCGTATGTGGGGTGGGCGGAGCGGGGCAAGCCCTACATGGGGGTCGGGCGCAACATGGCAGTGAAGCGTTCGGTATTCCCAGGATATTCCGACGAGCATGCATTGGCTTCGGGGGATGATGACATGCTCATCCAAACCTTGGCGGCCCGCCCCGAAATTCGCATCGCAGCCACAGCTACTCGCGGTACACAGATGGATACCACGCTGCCTCCTACGTGGAGCCAATGGCGCGCCCAGAAGCGCCGTCACTGGACGACTGCACCGCATTACACACGTGGGGATCAATGGAGATTGGGGCGTCCAAGGGTGTATGCTTTGGGCATTGTAATTGCGGCGATAGCGGGGGTGGTTTTGCACAATTCGCTATGGATTACAGGTGGGGCGCTGGGGTGCGCTTGGTTGGGTGAGCTGCTTAACTTTCGGTCCATCACCAAAGCATGCCAAACCCCGAAAACCTGGCGGCATCGGGGAGGGCTTCTGCCCCTGTGGTCAGTGTGGAACGGTTGGGTTGCATTGACCTTGTTGTTCAAACGCCAGGCCAGAGATCAATGGTAGCGGAGGTGGTATTCGTCCTAACTAACTCCGAACCGCACCATGGAAGTCAATCCCAATCTCTCAGACAAAGCGCGATACGATTATGCGCTGGTGCTGCGTGTGACGAAAGAAAACGACCAACGCGCGTTCGGAGAGTTGATGGAGCGTTACCGCGATTCCATTTTTCACATGATCAACAAAATGGTCTTCAGCTCGGACGATGCAGAAGATCTGACCATGGAAACCTTTACAAAGGCGTTCAACCGACTCCACCAGTACACGCCTGCTTTTGCCTTTTCGACGTGGCTGTTCAAAATCGGATCGAATCACACCATTGACTTCATTCGCAAAAAGCGCATCAAAGCGTTGTCCCTGGACCAGGGCTTTCGAAACGAGGACGGCGATGCCATGGAGATCCACATCGCCGACGATAAGCTGGATCCCATCCAGACGCTTGAAAAGAAAGAGCGAATCGAGTTGTTGCGCGATGTCGTCAGCAAAATGAAGCCCAAATACCGTGAATTGGTTGAACTCCGCTATTTCGAGGAGAAGAGCTACGACGAAATCGCCGAGGAATTGGACCGTTCATTGGGAACCGTGAAAGCTCAGCTGCACCGAGCGCGTGAAGCCCTCGAATCCATTTTGAGTCAGGTTCGTGAAACCATCTGATATTGGATTTTCGAACCTACGTTCCCGAGCTCTCTGAGGAGGCGGTCCAGAAGCTGCAACGTTTGAAACCGCTGTATGCCGAATGGAACGCGGCGATCAATGTGGTTTCTCGCAAGGACATGGACGCCTTCGATGAGCGGCATGTATTGCACAGCTTAGCACTTGTTCGGGCCATGCGATTTGCTCCTGGAAGCGAAGTACTGGATGTCGGCACCGGCGGAGGATTCCCAGGCGTGCCCCTGGCAATCGTGTACCCCGATGTGCACTTTGTGTTGTGCGACAGCATCGGAAAAAAAATGAAGGTAGTGCGGGCTGTTGTGGAAGCGCTGGAATTGAACAACGTGACCGTCCACCACGGACGCGCTGAGGACATTTCCCGCAATTTCGATTTCGTCGTCAGCCGAGCTGTGACCCGGATGAACCGATTCATTCCCTGGGTTCAAGGCAAGATCAAAAAGCAAAGTTCCAACCCCTGGCCAAACGGCATTTTGGCGCTCAAGGGAGGGGACCTCGCTGACGAGTTGGCGGAAGTCAGCTACCCGACCGAGCGCCTGGCCATTTCACAATGGTTCCCGCAAGCTTTTTTCGAGACCAAAGAAGTGGTTTACGTGAAGTTGCAATAAACGGGAAGGTATGGGCTGAAAACGAAAGAAGGGGAATCCCTTCGGACCCCCCTTCAATAACCTGCAAGAAATTGAAACCAACACAGTATTCTCAGACCGTGTCTGCATGTAAGACGGAATGAAAAGTGAGGGGTTGCCTTTCGGGGGAAGAAAAAATTTGATTTTTCGTAAAACACTACTATTCAGTGTTTTAGTCAGCTAAATCGGTAGCCAACCCCGCGCACAGATGTGAAGTGAACGGGATTTTTCGGGTCTTTTTCGAAGTATTTCCGAAACGTGACGATGTGGTTGTCGATGGTACGGGTGTTGGGAAAGGCGTGGTACCCCCACACGACTTCCAAGATTTCTTCCCGGCTTACAACTTGGCCGGCTTTGGATATGAGGAGGCGGAGCAATTGGCATTCCCGTTTGGAGATGCGCTGTTTCTCGCCTGCTTGGGTCACGATTTCAAAGGCATCAAAATCGATGTGTCCGCCATGGTCGAAAGCATACTCTTTCAGGATTTCGGCTCCTTCCTGTGCACGTGATCGGAGGAGCCGTTGCACGCGCAGCAGCAATTCTTCGATGTGGAATGGCTTGCCCAAATAATCATCTCCGCCAGCCTTAAGCCCTTCTACCCGATCTTCTCCGTCGTTTTTGGCAGTCAAAAACAGGATGGGAAGTTGGGAGCCTTCGGTCCGCAAGGACTTGCACACCGCAATGCCATCCAGTTTGGGCATCATGACATCGAGGACGGCTGCATCCAGTCGGTGCTGCCGAGCCAATGCCAGTGCCTCTTCGCCGTTTTCGGCTTCCACCACGTGCCATCCTTCCCGAACAAAATTCAATTTCACGGCTTTGCGCATGGCGGCATCGTCCTCAGCGAGAAGGATGCGAATCTGCTGTTGTTCGGGGCTTTCCATGCTGTAAATTTCGGGTGAAATTGAAACCTGAGAAAATGCAGGAGAAAGCAGACGATTTGCGATCCGTGCCCACCATCGCTGACGCCATCGGATTGGAGGTGCTAGAAGTCAACGGCGAGCGGGTCAAAGGCCGCATGCCGGTGGACCACCGTACTCACCAGCCATACGGCCTGTTGCACGGAGGAGCGAGTGTGGTTTTGGCAGAAACGCTCGGCTCCGTGGGCTCGCATTTCCTGGTAGCCGATCAGGGCAAGGCAGCTGTTGGGGTGGAAGTGAATGCGAACCACGTGCGGGGAGTCCGCAGCGGTTGGGTCTATGGAGAGGCGAATTTGGTCCATAAAGGAGGTAAAATGCACGTGTGGTCCATTGACATTCGCGATGAAAAGGAGCGGTTGGTTTGCACAAGCCGTCTGACCGTGATGATCATCAACCAAGCAAAAGAGGGATAAATTGAGCGAGCCGATCGCGCAAATCTGGTGGAAAAGCCCCGGCGAGACCACGGTCCACCGGTTGGTTCCAACGCCAACCGGGAGTACGGGCTTTCGATTTGAGCCCTTCAGGCGTTCAGCGCATTCACCTTCAATATTGGTCCAAGGTGAACCGGAGCGATGCGACTACCCTGCTCCGGGAACCATCAAACTGACTGACCGGGCTTCCTCCGAGAGCGCAACGGAGACGGAACACGTCCAAGCTGTTCGTGAAGCAGTTGTGGCCATTGAGGGAGGCGCCTTCGACAAGGCGGTGCTGAGTCGTTCGGAATTCTGGGCAACGGAACGGACGCCGGAGTCAGTTTTTCAAGCCAAATGCGAAGCATATCCAGAGGCCTTTGTCTACCTCTTCAATCACCCGGATGCAGGGGTTTGGATTGGTGCGACTCCCGAGGTGCTGCTGCGCCAATCGTCGAACCAATTTGAAACCGTGGCACTGGCGGGGACGAAGTCCGATGCTTCACGGCCCTGGTCCGAAAAAGAACGGCACGAGCAGGCGTTGGTTGTGGATTACATTGAGCAAAAATTACGGTCTCACTCGGCCACCGATTTGAACGTCGGAGCTCCAGAATCCATCGGCTATGGGCAACTGGAGCATCTGAAATCGAAGATGGCTTTTGCTTCTGAATTCGCAGCGGATTTTTGGTTGGACGTGCTGCACCCCACGCCTGCGGTGGGCGGGGTGCCGAAGGCGGAAGCCTTGAAGTTCATCGCCTCCCATGAGAAAGGTGAGCGCAAGTATTACACAGGTTACCTGGGACTGGTGCAAAATGAGAAGGCCGAATTCTACGTCAACTTGCGGTGCATGCAGTGTTTCGCTGGTGGGTACCAGCTCTACGCCGGCGGCGGCATTGTAATGGGGTCTGATCCCCAGAACGAGTGGAAAGAAACCCAGGATAAAATCAATTCCATCCGAACCGGACTGGGTGGCTGATAGCCTGTTGCAACAACGTACCTTTGTGGCATGATGACTTCCAATCATCCCGGTGCTGCTGTGCTCTTGCAAACGTGGGTGGCATGCGGACTGCGTGAAGTTGTTGTTTCTCCAGGATCACGGAACGCACCGTTGGTCATTGCTGCGCAGGCCCATCCTGAATTGCAGTTGGTCACGGCTTTGGATGAGCGTTCAGCCGCGCATGTGGCACTGGGCTTGGCTTTGAAAACTGGACGGCCAGCTGCAGTGATAAGTACGTCCGGGACTGCTGCCGTCAACCACGGTCCGGCATTGGCCGAGGCCTTTTTCAGTGGAATCCCTTTGGTGAGTATCACGGCAGATCGGCCGGTCTCCGCTCGGGGGACAGCTCCGGGCCAAATGGTCCATCAAACGGACCTGTTTCGGTCGCACACCCTCTTGTCGCTGGAGATCGATGAATTGGAATTGACAGCAGAAGCCATTGTCGATATCGCACACCAAGGATGGCGAGCAGCTCAACGAGGTCCAGTGCATGTGAATTTGCCTTTTGAGGAGCCGCTCTACGAACTAGCGAATCCGCCCGCATCCGACGCGCAGATAAAGCTGCCACTGGAGGAGGAAGAAGTTCAGCCCATGCCCGAGGCGCTGCAAGACGCCTTGAGTTGCCATGACCCGAAGGTCCTCGTGCACATTGGGGCATTGCCGCTCGGCGGGGCAGACGCGCGGATGGTTGAATCGTTGGAAGAACGGTTTGGCCTCATTGTCGATGCTTTTGCAGTTGCAGGAACGGATGCCGAAGGAAGCACAGCAAGGTGGTTGGCCGGGTGGGATGAACACGACGTTGCATCGCCTCAGGCCATCGTTACCGTCGGTTTGCCTCCCATGAACAAACATTTCAGAGCACGCGTAAAAGCCTGGGGAATTCCCCATTACCACATCGGAACGGGCGCGGCAGCCGACTTTTTTGACACCCCTGTGGCGCACTGGAAAACATCGCCAACAGCGGGATTGACGGAATTGATTGAAGCCGTTCCCCACGTCAATGCCTATGCCCAGGCTTGGAGTGTTCGTAAGGCGCAATTGGATGCATTGACGGCTCAGCTCCAAACCGACCGTTGGGTGGATTTTGAAGTGTTTCGTTGGCTGGCTCACCACGTACCGAATGGCAGTTCCGTTCATTTCGCCAATTCTACCTCGGCACGTTATGCTCAGTGGTTTGGGTGGCAGGGAAACCGCCTGCACGCCAACCGCGGTGTCGCAGGCATCGACGGTTGCCTCAGCACGGCAGTCGGAGACGCCATGCAGGCTCCCAAGGAGCGAACCTTCTTGATTTCGGGAGACGCGGCTTGGTTGTACGATGCCAATGGCCTCATGGTCAGCCCGCGTCCGGCAAACCTCAAAATCATCGTCATCAACAATGGCGGTGGCAACATATTCAGGTGGTTGGATGGACCCGCGAAAACGGGACTGCTTGAGGCGCATTTTGAAGCGGGCTTTGCCCAGGATGTGTCGGGCTCCGCAAAGCAACTGGGCCTGGCGTATTCATTGGCCGTGGATTGGGATTCATTGGCTGATGGATTTGACCAATCGCTCAACAATGCGGGACCTGCCTTGTTAGAAATCCGCACACCGGGAGAGGCGTCGGCTGATTATTTGAAGGGGCAATTGGCCCAATTATCCGATGCCATGAACCGGATGAACCCAAACAACGAATCGATTTGAACCCGCGGATCAAAGCATTCCTTCTTGCCTCTAGGCTGCGCACGCTGCCGTTGGCATCAGCGTGCGTTATGGTGGGCGGGGGATTGGCCTACCCAGTGGCGCACTCGGGTACTGAACAGAACGACCTGTTCTGGACCGTCTTTGCCTTGGTGCTCATGACTGTGGTGCTTCTGCAGGTGCTGAGCAACTGGTCCAACGACCTCGGGGATTTTGAAAATGGAGCCGATGGGGAAGAACGGCAAGACCGGATGGTCGCTTCTGGACAACTTTCGGCGCGGGCGATGCGCCGCGCCGTGAAATCGTTGGCGGCTGTCGCCTTTGTTTCCGGCTTGGCGGCTGTAGGGGTGGCGCTTTGGAATTACGATGCGCTGCTAGAAGGAGCTGTGATGATCGGCTTGGGCGTGTTGGCCATTTGGGCCGCATACCGGTACACCGCCGGCGCGAACCCTTATGGATATCGGGGACTGGGTGATCTCATGGTCTTGGTCTTTTTTGGTTGGGTCGGGGTGATGGGTACGGCGTATCTATTGTCCGGAACACTGCGTCCTGAGTGGTTGCTTCCGGCCACGTGGTGTGGGCTCATGAGCACAGCGGTACTCAATTTGAATAACATGCGGGACCATGTGAAGGACGAAGAGGCTGGGAAGCGAACGCTCGTCGTGGCCATGGGCTGGGAACGAGCAAAGGCTTACCATGCAGCCTGTTTTGTGGTGGGTTGGATGGCTTGGTGGGTTTTTGCCCTGTGGATAGAGCCCGGAGCTTGGAGGGGAATGGGGTGGATTGGCATCCTCAATGCATTCCATTTTACCCACGCTTGGAGGGTTTGGCAATGCCAAGAGCCGGCAGAATTGGATCCAGAACTCAAGCGTGTCGCCTTGTCGACAGCGGTTGCCGCCCTGTTTATTTTACTCGCCCAAACGGGGGGAATGGCATGATGGACCAACACGCGATTCAATCGGTTCGATACTTCAAGCGCGAGTTGCAATTCAAGACTCCGGCTAAAACGTCGCGGGACACCCTCGTTTCAAAACCCTCGTGGTATGTGTGCCTAACCGACAATCACGGCCACTCGGGATGGGGGGAATGCAGCTTGATTTTGGGCCTGAGTCCAGACAATCCTCAAGCCGTTGAGGCCTACTTCGATGGGCTTGTGGAATCGCCTCATCGTGCCAGCGAACCGGTTCCTGCAGGCTTGCCTGCTGTACGTTTTGCCATGGAAATGGCGTGGAATGGGTTGGTGAATGGTCATCCGCTGCGCTTCTTTCCAGGATCGTTCGAATCATGTGAGCAGGCGATTCCCATCAATGGATTGATTTGGATGGCTGAGCCAGAGGCGCTCTTGGAACAAGCACGCAGCCTGCTGGGGCGTGGATTCACGACCCTGAAAATGAAAGTGGGTTCCATGCCGTTCGATGCAGAATTGGACTGGCTGAAGGCGCTAAGGAAGGAAGCGGGGCCGGAAGTGGTTTTGCGCACGGATGCCAACGGGGCGTTTTCAAAGCCGGAAAAAGGTTGGACGCCCATGCGCAAATTGGAAGCGTTGGCCAAATTGGGCTTCCATTCAATCGAACAGCCCTTGGCACCGACGGAGCAAGAAGCCCTGAGCGACTTGTGCGAACGGTCGCCATTGCCGATTGCGCTCGATGAATCCCTTATCGGCGTCGGTTCAGCGACAGAGAAAGAGGCCTTATTGAATGCCATCGGGCCGCAGTACCTGGTACTCAAGCCCAGCTTGCTCGGAGGATTTCGCAGCAGCCAGGAATGGATCGATGCTGCTGAGGCGAGGGGCATCGGTTGGTGGGCGACGTCTGCGCTGGAGTCCAACTTGGGATTGTACGCCATTGCCCAATGGGTGCAGGACGGGGTGCGAACTGCACATCCGCTCATGCTTCAGGGGTTGGGAACAGGGGGCTTATTCACGAACAACATCCCGGGAACGATGGAAGTGGCTTCCGGCTACCTGCATAACCGTCCGGAGCGCCAATGGTCCAAGTTTCACGAAATCATGGGCTCATGATCAACGGCGCCTTGATCATGGCGGGACAGTCTTGGCCTTTGCAGCCGTCGTCGCTTCCAGCGATGCGGGCTGCCGCCGGCGAACCGTGGCAGGAGGCCATCGTGAATTTTTTGGAATCGTGGTGGAATGAAAAAGAGCAAGTAGCTGCCAAGACCTCCGGATCAACGGGCATTCCTCAATTCATAGAACTCAAAAAGACCGCCATGGTGGCGAGTGCAGAGCGCACCATTGAACACTTTCAATTGGATCCGGGCACGCGAGCGGGGCTTGCCATGCCCGTGCATTTCATCGGAGGCATGATGATGGTGGTACGGGCCGTTGTTGGGCAATGGAACTTGACCGTGGTGGAGCCTTCATCCGCCCCAGCATTTGGGTCGCCGCAAGATTTTGTAGCGTTGACCCCCCCTCAAGCACGGGGGTGGTACGAGAAATCCCCGACGGAATGGGAGGCGTGTCAAACCCTATTGATTGGTGGAGGGAGAGCATCCGTGGATTGGATGCTGAACGCTGAAAAAGGACCCCGGGTGTTTGAGTCGTTTGGGATGACAGAGACCATCAGTCATTTTGCCGTTCGGGAAATCCACCCCAAGAACGAAATCCACTTTCAGTGCCTCCCTGGATTTGAGGTTCAAACGGCAGCCGATGGTGGAATGGTCGTTTGCGCACCGAACGGAGCAGAGATCAAAACTAACGATGCGATTGAGGCTCAGGGTCGGGGCGCGTTTAGTTGGATGGGACGATTGGATGAGGCTGTTAATTCGGGAGGCATCAAGATCCACCCCGCAGCCGTCGAGACTGAATTGAAGCCCGCCGTCCCTGGAGTATTTCGTTGCTACGGGGAACCGCACGAGAAGTGGGGAGAGGCACTGGTGCTGAGGATTCACGCCGAACAAGAGCCAGCGGATGCGAACGAAGAAAGAGCGCGCATTTTCAAGTGGGCAAAGCATCACCTGCCCCCGCATCACGCCCCGAAGCGAATCGAATGGCTCCCGCTGGAGTCGACTTGGACCGGAAAATGGAAAAGACCACGAGCACATGAATAAGAACGCCAAACCCGTGTTGGTATTTGCCACGCACAACGCGAACAAGGCCCGGGAAGTCCAGCAGATGCTGGGGGCGGCCTACGAGGTCAAGACCTTGGCAGACATAGGTTGCCACGAAGAAATTCCAGAAACGGCCGATACCCTAGAAGGAAATGCGCGCATCAAGGCCATGCACGTGGTGGAGCACTATGGGTTGGACTGTTTCGCTGACGATACAGGGTTGGAGGTAGCTGCCCTCGAGGGACGTCCAGGGGTGAGGACTGCGCGCTACGCAGGCGAACCTGCCGATTCGCAGCAGAATATGGCAAAACTCTTGGCGGAAATGAAAGGTGCAACACAACGTGAAGCTCAATTTCGAACGGCCATTTGCTTGGTGCAGTCGGGCAGGGAGGTTTTGTTGGAAGGCGTGTGCAAGGGGACCATCGCAACAGAGCTCAGTGGTGCTGAGGGCTTCGGTTACGATCCGGTGTTCATGCCAGCAGGCGAGACCCGAACCTTTGCAGAGATGAGTTCGGAGGAAAAGAATCGCTTGAGCCACCGCGGAAAGGCGGTGCGGCTTATGGTGGAGACGCTGTTAGCAAGCCGGTGAAAGTCGGTGTGACAAGGTGAGAAAGATGTTGCATCTTTGCCTTTGCAAAACCTTGTAGGCATGAATTACCTCGAATTTGAAGAGCCGATTCGCCAACTGCGCGAACAGCTTGTCCAAGCGAAAGAATTGCAAGAGCAGAGCGATGTGGACATGGAGTCCTTGTCGCAGAATTTGGAGAGCAAAATCCGGGAGGTCACGGAACAAGTGTATTCGAATCTGACCCCATGGCAGCGGGTGCAAGTCAGCCGCCATCCCGATCGTCCATACACCCTGAACTACATCGAGGCATTGACCGAAGGGAACTTCATGGAGTTGCACGGTGACCGCACCGTCAAAGACGACAAGGCCATGGTAGGTGGATTTGGCTTCATCGACGGTCAGAGTGTGATGTTCATTGGTCAGCAGAAAGGAGCCAACACCAAAATGCGCCAATACCGCAACTTCGGTATGGCCAACCCAGAGGGTTACCGCAAGGCACTCCGCCTGATGAAGCTGGCCGAAAAGTTCAATCGCCCGGTGGTGACCTTGATTGACACGCCCGGAGCCTTTCCGGGGTTGGAAGCGGAGGAGCGCGGTCAAGGAGAGGCCATTGCACGCAACTTGATTGAAATGTGTCAGCTGCGCGTACCGGTCATTTGCATCGTTATAGGCGAAGGCGCCTCGGGTGGTGCACTCGGCATTGGCATCGGCGACAAGGTATTGATGTTGGAAAACACCTGGTACTCGGTAATCAGCCCCGAATCGTGCTCTTCCATCCTGTGGCGCAATTGGGACCACAAGATGGAAGCTGCAGAAGCGCTGAAATTGACGGGCACGGACATGCAGCAACTGGGGTTGGTGGATGGCATCATTCCCGAGCCTTTGGGCGGCGCACACGCAGACCCCGAAGCCATGTTCGCTCAGGTGAAAACGGAGATCAAAAAGCACCTCAATAAGTTGGTCCCGATGGATGCCGACAAGCGAATTGACCAACGCATTCGAAAGTTTGCTTCGATGGGCGTTGTAAATAGCTGAGGATGTGAGGAGATTCCGTAGTTTTGTCTCGAATTTGAAGATTCACAAATAAGTATGAACTGTTACACCAACCCAAGCAAGTGGGCCTTTGCAGGTCTCTTTGCTTCCCTTTTGTTTTTAGCGGGCTGCACCGGATTGGGCAGCATGGAGAAAGAAATCGAAGCCATGGGCCTCGAAGCCACTCCCGAACCCCTCATCCTCCGAGGCGACCAAGTTGAATTGGAAGTGACGGGACGTTTTCCTGCCAAGTACTTTGGTAAGAAGGTCAGCATTGAAGCGACTCCAGTTTTGACGTGGGAGGGCGGAAGTGCTTCGTTCGACAGCGAGGGTTTCCAAGGCGAAGACGCTGCAGGCAACTTCACCGTTGTTCCATTTGAAGCGGGAAAGTCGTTCTCTTACTCCTCATCCGTGCCTTTTGATCCAGCGATGGAAGACGCCGCTGAATTGGCGGTTCGCATCTCCGGTACACAGGGCAACAAGAGCGCCACATTTGAACCATTCGTGGTCGGTGCCGGTGTCATCACCACCCCACTCTGGGTTCGTTCTGACGACCAGTTCATCCCTGTTGAGGACAACTTCCAACGCGTAATCACCTACACAGAAGAAGTGACTGTGAACTACAGCGTGAATTCTTCTACCGTTCGTTCCAGCGAGTTGCGAGATGAAGACTGGAAGGCATTGAAGGATCTGATTCAATTGTCCGTCGATGCCGACAGCGTGACCATTACCGGAGCGCGCATCGAGTCCTATGCATCACCTGAGGGCGAGATTACGCTCAACGAAGATTTGGCGAGCGACCGAGCCAACTCGGCTTCTGGCGCCATTACACGTGAAATGAAGCGCAAGAAGTTGGCAGCAGACGATGCGTTCTTCACGCTCGTTCCCAAAGGAGAAGACTGGCAGGGTTTCAAATCCTTGATGCAGGCCTCCAACATCGAGGACAAAAACCTCATCTTGCGCGTATTGGAGATGTACTCCGACAAGAACAAACGCGAGGAAGAAATTCGTAACATTGCTAAGACGTACAAGGAAATCGAGAAAGATATTCTTCCTGAGTTGCGTCGTTCACAGGTCGTCGTTTCTTACGATGTAGAGGGGTACACCGACGAAGAATTGAAGGACTACAGCATGAACCAGCCGGACATCCTCACTGCGGATGAGCTGCTCTACGCTGCCACGTTGTTCGCAGACATGAACGACAAGTTGGCCATTTACCAGAGTGCAGCGCGTGTGCACGCGGACGACTTCCGCGGATACAACAACGCTGGATGGTGCTTGGCACAGATGGGCCGCATGAACCAGGCAGGTGAGCTCTTCGCTCAGGCATTGGAGTTGGAGCGCAACAAAGCGGTTGTCAACAATGTTGCAGCGTTGACACGTCAAGACGGTGACATCGACGGAGCGATGAAGTTGTTGAACGAGGCAGCAGGTGCAGGTCCAGAGGTCGGTTACAACAAGGGCATCATCCTCATCCAAAAGGGCGATTACGCTTCTGCTATCTCTAACATGGGCCGCGTAAGTTCAGTGAACGTTGCCTTGGCGAAGATGCTCAACGGCGATGCGGCTGGTGCAAAAACGACCTTGGAAAATGCGGAGGACGACAGTGCCGTTGCTAGCTACGTAATGGCTGTGGCTTGTGCGCGATTGAACGATTCAGCAGGTGTCAAGAAGCACCTCGGAGAGGCCTTGGCCAAGGACCCCGACCTCCGCAAGAAAGCAGAGAACGACTTGGAGTTCCGCAACGTGCGCGACGCCATTGGGCTCTGATTTTATCTAGCGAATTCAAGAAAAGCCTCGGCACTGCCGGGGCTTTTTTTATTGCCAATGGATGGCGTGTGGGGTACCTTCCGTGCCATGAAGCAATCGATAAAACGTTGGGGAGCGGTCTTGCTCTTTGTGTGTGGTCTGTCCGCAGCTTGGTCGCAAAGCGAGGGGGGGACATGCAGTGATTTTCTGTTTGATTTGCAGGATGTTCGGTTTGAGGCCATTGAAGCCTCTTGGGCAACCGGAGGAGCCTGGGAGCTGCGCATCAAACAACCTTTGGATCATGCTAACCCAGAGGCAGGCTCATTCTACCAACGCGTTTACGTAACCGAATTTGACCCTTCAGGTCCGACCGTCATGGTGACGGAGGGTTACGATCGAGGACGAAATTATCCGAGTGAGTTAGCTTCGGCTATCGGAGCCAACCAAGTCATTGTTGAACACCGGTTTTACGGTGCCAGCGTTCCCGATTCATTGGACTACACCTACTTGAACATCGAGCAGGCGGCGCAGGACCTTCACCGCATTCGGACCGTGTTGGGAGGGTATTTCACAGGCCCTTGGGTAGCGTCGGGCATCAGCAAAGGTGGCCAGACGACCATTTTCTACCGGTACTTTTTTCCGGAAGATGTCGCCGCCAGTGTGCCGTACGTCGCTCCTGTAAATCTGGCCTTGGAAGACGAGCGGATTTATGAATTCCTCAATGGGGTAGGGACACGAAAATGCCGCAAGGACATCGCCGCCATCCAGCGCCGCATCTTGACCGACTACGACGCCAGCTTGGTGCGCTTGAAATGGCACGCAAAAGGCCAAGGGCTGCACTTCAACTACCTCACCGTAGAAGAGGCGTTTGAATACGCGGTGTTGGAGTACCCGTTTTCGTTTTGGCAGTGGGGAGCAGATTGCGGTGATATCCCCGAGGCAGATGTGCCGTTGGACGACATCTTGGACCACTTCTTGGAAGTGAGCGGTCTGGCCTTCTTCTCAGACGATGGCATGGAGGATTACGCGTCGCACTATTACCAATGTGCGGTCGAATACGGGTATTACGGGTACGAAACGGGGCCCTTTGAAGGGTTGCTGCGCGCGTTGCCCATGTCCCCCCATCCCTCGGCCATTTTCACCCCCAATCATATGGAGGTGCCGTATGACGGCGGTGCACTGGCGCAGACCGTTTACGATTGGGTCGAAACGAACGGAGATGAGTTCATCTACATCAACGGTGCCTTGGACACATGGAGCGCAACCGCCATGCCGCCCAACGCGGACCGGGATGCGCTGTACTACTTTCTGGAAGGCCAAAGCCACGGTACCGCCCGAATCCGAAACATGAACGACGAGCAGCGAACGGAGGTGAAGGAAGCGCTCGAGCGTTGGCTGGGTGCCCCGGTAGTGGGCAGCTTGGCGGAGTGATCAGCCTGGAAACCCGAGTTTCCGGACCGCTTCCCAAAGCACGATGCCGCCACAGACGCTTACGTTTAGGCTTTGCTTCACGCCGAATTGGGGGATTTCCAGCGCAATGTCAGCCATGGCCGTTGTCTCCGGAGCCACCCCCCGCACTTCATTGCCGAAGACGAGCGCCCATTTACTCCCGGGCTCCGGGCTCCAGTCGACCAGCGATACACTGTCCGGCGTCTGCTCGATGGAGGCAATGTTGAATCCTTCACTACGCAAGGCTTGTATAGCCTGCTCAGTGGTTTCATGAGGCGTCCACTGGACGTGCTCTGAGGCCCCGAGGGCGCTTTTCAGGATGTCGCGTTGAGGCGGGTGTGCGGTGTAGCCACACAGATCAATGCCATCAATTCTCAACGCATCTGCCGTTCGGAAAAATGCACCCACATTCAATCCGGAGCGGATGTTTTCCAATACCACCCGGACGTTTGCCTTGGGCGCATCCCGAAAGGAATCCGGGGTTAGACGTGTGTCTTTTGAGCTCATGCCTTTTCCTTGCGTTTGTCCATGATCTCTTTCAGTGCGAAGTACTCATCGCGCAACCGTGCAGCTTCCATGAAGTCCAATTCCTTCGCAGCAGCCTCCATGCGCTGCTTGGTGTGCGCGGCGGATTTCTCCAGCGCCTCATCGCTCATGGTCTCCCAGACCGGATCGGTGGCGACGGGTCCAGGTTCCGCAGCAATGTGGCGCGGCCGGTCATCGATTTGCGGGCTCTGTTCGAAGATGGTCCTGCGCTGCTTGCGAATTTGCTGTGGTTCAAGGCCGTGTTCTTTGTTGAACGCTTCCTGCTTGGACCGGCGTCGTTGGGTTTCATCGATGGTGCGGGCCATGGATTCCGTGATGGTGTCGGCGTACATGATGACGCGCCCATTGACATTCCGTGCGGCACGGCCGGCAGTCTGGGTCAATGATCGATCGGAACGGAGGAAGCCTTCCTTGTCTGCATCCATGATGGCTACCAATGACACTTCCGGGATGTCCAGTCCTTCCCGCAACAAATTGACTCCAACCAATACATCGAACACCCCGTCCCGCAATTCCCGAATGATTTCGACTCGATCCAACGTCTTCACGTCGGAGTGGATGTAGCGCGCGGGAATGCTCAAGCGATCGAGGTATTTGGTTAGCTCCTCGGCCATGCGTTTGGTGAGCGTAGTGACGAGAATTCGATCGCCTTGCTCAATGGTTGTGCGGATTTCTCCAATGAGGTCGTCCACCTGGTGGGTACAAGGACGCACGTCAATGGGGGGGTCGAGCAAGCCGGTGGGTCGAATGACCTGCTCGACAATGATGCCCTCTGATTCTTCCAGTTCGTAGTCCGCCGGGGTCGCCGATACGTAGACCACTTGGTTCGTAATGCCGTCGAATTCATCGGCCTTCAATGGACGGTTGTCCAGTGCAGAGGGAAGGCGGAAACCGTATTCCACCAAGGCCGTTTTTCGCGAACGGTCGCCACCGAACATGGCGCCAACTTGTGGTACGGTCACGTGGCTCTCGTCAACGACCAACAGGAAGTCATCTGCGAAGTAGTCCAGCAGGCAGAAAGGGCGCTCCCCCGGTTTGCGCCGATCGAAGTAACGGCTGTAGTTCTCGATGCCATTGCAGAAGCCAATTTCCTTGATCATTTCCAAATCATACAAGGTGCGTTCCTCCAGTCGCTTGGCTTCCATGTATTTTGCCTGTTCGGTAAAAAAGTCCTTTTGCTTTTCGAGGTCCTGCTGGATTTCCCACACGGCTTGATCCGTGGTGGATTTGCTCGCCACGAATAGGTTGGCCGGATAGATGATGATGTCATCGAAACCGTGAAGTCGCGTGCCGTTCTCAGGATCGATGGTCTCGAGTTGCTCAATTTCATCGCCCCAGAAATGCACGCGCAAGGCGTGGTCTGCATAGGCCAAAAAAACGTCAACCGTATCGCCTTGGACGCGGAAGGTTCCTCGCTTGAATTCCGCTCGGGTTCGGCTGTAGAGCCCACTGACCAAGGTGTGCAAGAAGGCATTCCGCCCCCATTTCTGGCCGACCTTGAGTGGAATGACGCTTTTGTGGAATTCCACCGGATTGCCAATGCCGTAGATGCAACTGATGGAAGCGATAACAATGACATCCCGTCGTCCACTCAACAAGGCCGAAGTGGTGCTCAATCGCAGTTTTTCGATTTCCTCGTTGATGGCGAGGTCCTTTTCGATGTAGGTGTTGGTGGTGGGGATGTACGCCTCGGGCTGGTAATAGTCATAGTAGCTGACGAAATACTCGACGAGGTTGTTGGGGAAAAACTCTTTGAACTCACTGTACAGCTGAGCAGCCAACGTTTTGTTGTGACTTAAAACCAATGTGGGCCGTCCCGTTTGGGCGATGACATTGGCCATGGTGAACGTCTTACCGGAACCGGTGACTCCGAGGAGTGTTTGCGCCTTTGTGCCGTTGTTCACGCCTTCAACCAATTCGGCGATGGCTTGCGGCTGATCACCGGCGGGTTGGTATTCACTTTGGAGGTCAAACTGCATGAGTCAACAAAGGTAGGAAGGCCCGTGGCGCGTGGCCGCTGAGTGGACACAAAAAAAGCCAGGCACTGGGCCTGGCTTTTTTCAATAGGATTGTTGCTTCGTTAGTCAGCGACAACTTCAAATTTCACAGTGGCAGTTACTTCCTTGTGCAATTTGATGTTCGCCTCGTATTGACCCAATTCCTTGATGCTGTCTTCAGCAATTTGGATGGTCTTGCGGTCAACTTCGAGTCCTGCGCCTTGGATGGCTTCTGCAATCTGGATGGAGTTGACAGATCCAAAAATCTTTCCGCTCTCACCTGCCTTCGCACCAATCTTCAGGGTCAAGCCTTCCAATTTGGTAGCGAGTGCTTGCGCTTCTTCCATCGCCTTCGCCGCTTTGTGCGATTGCTGCTTGATGACCTCAGCTACGATTTTCTTCGCAGATGGAGTTGCTGCAACGGCCATGCCCTGAGGAATGAGGAAGTTGCGAGCATATCCGCTCTTTACGTTCACGGTATCGTGCTTGCTGCCGAGTCGATCGACGTCTTGCTTGAGAATAATTTCCATGATCGAGAGGGATTAACGGAGGTTATCCGCCACGTATGGCATGAGAGCCAAGTGGCGAGCTTTTTTAATTGCTTGTGATGCCTTGCGCTGGTACTTCAAAGAAGTTCCAGTCAAGCGGCGAGGCAAAATCTTACCTTGCTCGTTGCACAACATCAGCAGGAAGTCCGCGTCTTTGTAGTCGATGTACTTGATGCCCTTCTTCTTGAAGCGACAGTACTTCTCCTTTTGCGTGTCAATGCTGATGGGATTCAGGTAACGTACGTTCTTGTCAGCCATGATGGTGTCGTTTTAAGAATTAGGCCTCTTCGGTTGATTCTGGAGCTGCCGCTGGCGCCTCCTTTGATTTGTCCCTGCGCGATTCTGCGTAGGCAACGTGGTACTTGTCCATTCGCGTAGTCAAAAAGCGAATGATGCGCTCGTCCCGACGGAATTCAGTTTCGAAGGGCAGGACAACAGATGCATCGGCTTCAAACTCCAAAAGGTGGTAGAAACCAGTCGATTTCTTTTGGATTGGATAAGCCAATTTCCGCAGTCCCCAAGCTTCCTCATGCACAATGATTCCTTTGTGCTCCTTGAGGAAGGCTTTGTACTTCTCTACTGTTTCCGCTACCTGCTCGGCAGATAGCACGGGAGTCATAATGAAAACAGTTTCGTAACGGTTCATGTAGAACGGGTTTAATTAATGGGGGGCAAAAGTACAGAGAACAACCTTAAAAACCAAGGCTTTGCCCGTGGGAAACCTGTTCATAAAGCGGTTTGGCGTTGCGCTTCAATCCATCCGATATTCGCAGGACCTATGGACGCCGCACAGCAAACGCAATATACCGTCTCTGCAAGGAAGTACCGACCTCAGCATTGGGATGCCGTGGTCGGGCAAGACAGCATCACCCGAACGCTCAAGCAAGCGATCGAGCAGGAGCAGATTGCGCAAGCGTATTTGTTCTGCGGACCTCGAGGGGTGGGCAAGACAACGTCCGCCCGAATTTTCGCTCGAGCCATCAATGGGTTTGACGCAAACGACCAAGAGGATTACGCGTTCAACGTCTTTGAGTTGGATGCGGCGTCGAACAACAAAGTGGAAGACATTCGCTCCATTGTTGACCAAGTTCGCATCCCCCCCCAGCAGGGCAATTACAAGGTGTACATCATCGACGAGGTACACATGTTGTCCCAAGCGGCGTTCAATGCGTTTTTGAAAACCTTGGAAGAGCCGCCCCCGCACGCGGTGTTCATTTTGGCCACCACAGAAAAGCACAAGATTCTTCCGACCATTCTCTCCCGCTGCCAGATTTTTGACTTCCACCGCATCACCGTGGCGGATATGGTGGAGCACCTCAAAGGCATCTGCGAAAAGGAGGGAATCCAAGCGGAGGAGTCTGCGTTGCACGTTGTGGCGGTCAAGGCGGACGGTGCGCTTCGGGATGCGTTGAGCATATTCGATCAGTTGGTCGCTTTTGCCGGCAAAAACCTAGATTATGCAACCGTTGCTGAGCATTTGCACGTGCTCGATCAGCAGACCTACTTTGATGTGGTGGATGCGGTCCGAGCAGGCGAAGTGGCCAGGGCCCTCTTGGTGCTTGACGGCATCATCACGCGCGGTTTCGATCCGCATCATTTCATCACAGGTTTGGGTAGTCACCTGCGCAATCTGTTGATGAGCAAGGATGCAAGCACCATCGCGCTTATGGAGGTAACCGATGATGTCAAGGCCCAATTCAGTGCGCAAGCTGCCAGCGTCGATCTTCGGTTTTTGGTCCAGGCATTGGATGCAGTCAACCAAGCGGATGTCCAATACAAAGGGAGCAATCACCAACGGCTACTTGTTGAGCTCACGTTGATGCAGCTGGCTTCTTCTTCTGAGGCTGAAAAAAAAAAGCCTGAACTGACCCCCATTCAAGCCGACGTTTGGTCTGGGAAGCCTGCGCCGGCCTCCACAACAGTTCCATCTCCTTCGGGTTCGCCTCAGCATCCTTCAGCGCCCGAGTCCGCAACACCGCCTGCTGCTCCTGCGCCGAAAGAGCCGGTGAAGGCAGCGCCGGCTGAACCGCCTGCCCCGCAGCCGCCAAGTGCTGCGCCGAGCCTTCCTGATACACTGACACCTCCTGAGCCGATAACGGCTAAGTCCCCGGATCCGGCTCCAGCACCTCAGGCAAACCCTGTAAAGCTTCCTTCGTTGGGCATGGCCACACCGGCTACATTGATGGACATACCGAAGCCGGAAAAAGAAGAGAAGGAGGTCGTTGTTCGCAGAGAATCAGTTTCCGCGGAACAAATTGAACGCGCCTGGGCCGAATTCACCGATTTGGTGGAATCAGAAGGTCAGTTCAACCTGCACACGACCATGAAGGCTACTCGAATCAGCTATGCGGATTCAACCATCATCCTGACCGTGCTCAACAAGCTGCAGACGGAGCAAATCAGGGAGACGCAATTGCGGTTGAGTCAATACTTCGCTGATGCAGTAAAGAACGACGAGATGCGCCTTGTCATTGAAATGGCAGAGGTGCAGGACTCACAAGCTTCGACCGAATTCATGAATGACCGCGAGCGGTACGACGAAATGGTCAAAAAGAACCCCAAGCTGGATGAATTGCGGAAGCGATTGGATCTTGATTTATTGGGTTAATACCAGATTAATTGAGTCTCATATCATAAAAAAAGCGGTCTGCGCCAGGCTGTTTGGTTTTTTTTCGTGCAGTCAGTGAACGCATTAAAGCCGTTGCTGTTATCTCAGCATGAATTGGAAACCGTTTGTTGCCTTTATGGCTGTGACCTTGGTTGTTGTGGGAGATGTGGGAGCACAGGCGCTTGGAATTGTTCGTGGTCGCGTGAACGATGAGCAAACCAATGAGCCCATCCCGTTTGCCAATGTCTTGCTCCAAGGGACTGCAGTAGGCACGACCACAGATTTTGAAGGCAATTACGAACTGACCAATGTGCCTGCTGGCATCCAAAACATTCAAGTCAGCTTCGTAGGATATGAGGCCAAAACCGTTTTTGAGGTGGAGGTGACGCCGTCACGTCCCGCCGTGGCCAACGTCCTTTTGAAGCCCGCATCAATCGCCATTGAAGAGGCTGAGGTAGTGGGCAGCCGAAGGCCCAACGCTGCAGAGGCGCCGGTGAGCGTTCGAAGCTTAGGAACGAACGAGATCAAGCGGAATCCGGGCGGCGGGCGTGATATCAGCCGCGCCCTCCGAACGTTGCCGGGTGTTGCGGCCATCCCGAGTTTTCGAAATGATATCGTCATCCGCGGAGGCGCTCCTAATGAGAACCGGTTCTACATCGACGGCATTGAAATCCCGAATATCAACCACTTCGCCACGCAAGGGGCGAGCGGCGGCCCGGTGGGCATGATCAATGTTGATCTCGTGGAAAACATTGATTTCTACGCCGGGGCATTTCCGGCGGCACGGGGCAATGCGCTGAGTTCTGTCATGGAATTCAGTTTCAAAGAGGCTCGGACCGATCAGTGGACGGCCAACATGGTGTTGGGTACCAGTGACCTGGGGCTTACCCTCGAAGGTCCGACAGGAGACAATTCGTCGTTGATTTTCAGCATGCGCAGAAGCTATCTGCAGTTCTTGTTTGAAGCGTTGGGGCTGCCGTTTTTGCCCATTTACAACGACTATCAATTCAAATGGACCGCGCGTCCAAACGACAAAAACGCCATCACGGTTATTGGCCTGGGTGCGTTGGATGACTTTGAATTGAACTTGGGGATTGCAGATGATACAGCCGCGACGAATTACCTCGATCAAGTGGCCATTTTGGGGGCCTTGGACGTGCAGAAGCAGTGGAACTACACCCAGGGTGTGAGGTGGGACAATTACCGAGATAACGGCAAGTGGACCTTTGTCGCAAGCCGCAACATGCTCAACAACCGGGCATTCAAGCACCAAGACAACGATACCGAAGCTCCTTTGATCCGGGATTATGTATCCCAGGAGATTGAGAACAAATTCCGTGTCGAGCGCAAGGTCTTCGGCGACAACGGATGGGAAGGAACGTTTGGTGCGGGCTATGAATACGTGAAGTACAACAACAGCACGGCGGAGCAACGCTACAACCCGTCCGAGGGTGTCTTGGAATCTGTGACGTTTGAATCGGACTTGAAAGCCCATAAATACGGAGCCTTCGGAACCATGAATCGGAAGGTTTTGGACGAGCGCTTGACGTTGGCAGCCGGATTCAGATTGGATGGTTCGACACTGGGCGATGGGCTTCGAAATCCACTGGAGCAATTCTCGCCACGTTTTTCAGCATCGTATGCAATCGCGCCGGGGTGGACCTTGAATGCCAACACCGGCAAATACTTCCAACTTCCCGCATACACCATCTTAGGATACGTCGAGGATGGCGCGCGAATCAACGCCGGTGAGGACGCACGGTACCTCAGCAACAACCAAGCAGTCGCAGGGCTGCGTTGGGAGGGAGGCAAGCGCAACGTTGTGGCCTCGCTGGAAGGGTTTTGGAAAGGCTACCAAAATGCGCCCATCAGTTTGTTGCAAGGGGTCCCGTTGGCCAACCTGGGCGCCGACTTTGGTGTCGTCGGTAACGAGGCGGTTACGTTTGATGGGACTGGCCGTTCCTACGGGGCTGAGTTGTTGCTGCAACAACGCCTGTACAAAGGCTTCTACGGGCTGATGGCATACACCTTTGTTCGGAGTGAATACGCAAACGAAAGCGGCGAATACGACCCGTCGAGTTGGGACAATCGGCATATTCTCAGCCTGACGGGAGGAAAGAAATTTGACGGGGGATGGGAAATCGGTTCCCGCTTGCTTTACAGCGGGGGGCTTCCCTACACGCCGGTCGATCTTGAGTCGTTGGCCATCGGAACGTGGGACTTCTACGGACGCCCTCTGCTGGACTACAGCCAATTGAACTCCGAGCGTAACGGGGCGTTCCATCAGCTGGACATCCGCATCGATAAGAAGTGGTTCTTCGAAGCGTGGTCCTTGGATGTATTCATTGAGGTTCAGAATGCGACAGGTGCTGCGGTGCCGCAGCCGGCTTTCATTGACGTTGTGCGCAACCCTCTAAACGGCCAGCCCATTCCTTCGGTGGACCAGCCGGGCTACTACGATGCCCGAACACTCGACCCAAGTTCCGGTGCCGTGTTGCCGGCATTGGGATTGATTGTCGAACTTTGATGCATGCGCATCGAACATTGGAGTGAGGGCCAGAGTTGGTCCTGTTTGCCGCACGCTGTTGCCTGCTTTGCTGCTACGTTTTACGCCCAGGCGAATCATGGTGTGGCATGGTCTTCACTTCCATTGGTCTTAGGGCTGGCATTCATGGTTTGCGAGTCCGGCTTTGTATGGGACGCAGATGGCCGGAAAGGACGTTCGTATACGGGGTGGGTCGTTGGTGGGCGATTTTGGGCTTGGGGGCGTTGGAAGTCCGTCCCCTCTGGTGCGCCGGTGCGCCTCGAACGCACCCGGGAATCCATGATGAACAGACGGGGTGCCCCGCGCTCTGTGAAAATTGACTCGTGGGAATTGCAATGGCAAGGGGAGGATGGTAATTGGCACGCCCTGCATGATTTTACGGACCGGTACATGGCCCAAGCCGCTGTTCAGGCCGTTGAACAATCCTTGAAACACTGAGTTGAATCCCCATGCGCATTGACAAATATCTTTGGTGCATTCGGGCATTCAAAACCCGTTCCCTTGCGACGCAACACTGCCGAGAAGGGAAGGTACTGGTGTCGGAAAAGGCCGTTAAGCCCTCCCAAGAATTGAAGGGCGGTGAGGTCATCCGCGTGAGAAAGGGAGCGGTGTACTTCGAATGGCAAGTCCTCGAATTTCCCCGCAGTCGCATGGCCGCAGCGCGGGTGCCTGAATTTGCCCGCGACATCACGCCCGAGAGTCAACGGCAGAAATTGGAGGAAATCCGAGCGGCGCAGCGCGATCTAATTCGCCCTGTCGGCCGCCCCACCAAACGCGACCGCCGCGATTGGGAGAAGTATTTCAAAGATTGATTCCATGCGCAAACCTGCTTTCACTGCTCGCGCCATCCCCGCCGAACAAACGCGGTTGATACGCCACCGAGTCCTTTGGCCGCATAAGGAATCGGCTGCTTCATGTACCATCGACGTAGATGAGGCGGACCATGCGTGCCACGTGGGTGCTTTTGATGAGCAGGGCAAACACGTTGGGGTTTGCTCCCTGTTTCACCAACGGTCCGATCGGTTCCCAGAGGCCGTGCCTCCGAGCGATGCGGTGTATCGGTTGCGGGTCATGGGGACGTTGCCCGAAGTTCGAGGACAAGGAGCAGGAGCGGCCATTGTCCAATTTGCCGCTGATTGGTGCCGCGAACAAGGTGCTCAATGGCTGTGGTGCGATGCGCGCGAAGTGGCGTTCCCGTTTTATGAACGCATGGGGTTTTCCTTCGTTTCGGGACGCTACGAAGTTCCAGCCATTGGTCCCCACCGGATGATGGCACTGAAACTCTAAATTTGCCGCTCATTCTAGCGCAATGCCACACATCTCTGCCAAGGGGCAAGCCATGCCGGACAGCCCCATTCGAAAGCTCGCCCCTTTTGCCAACGCTGCGAAAGCACGTGGAACGCACGTGATCCACTTGAACATCGGTCAACCCGATATTGCCACCCCGGATGTCGCGTTAAATGCGGTTCGAAACCTGGATCGAACAGTGCTTGAATACAGCCCCAGTGAAGGGTTTGCTAGCTACCGTGAACGGCTCGCCGAATACTACAACAGCGTCGACGTCGCGGTGACAGCGGAAGAGATTTTGGTCACCACAGGCGGGTCCGAAGCGCTCGTATTTGCCTTCATGTCGTGCTTGGATCCAGGCGATGAGGTCATCATTCCCGAGCCATTCTATGCAAACTACAACGGGTTTGCCACCTTGGCTGGGATAAAGATTGTGCCCGTTACTGCTCG
Source organism: uncultured Flavobacteriales bacterium (assembly GCA_938074325.1). Taxonomy (GTDB): domain Bacteria; phylum Bacteroidota; class Bacteroidia; order Flavobacteriales_D; family Sanyastnellaceae; genus UA16. The sequence continues at coordinate 29,051 of CALJFZ010000011.1, forward strand.
GATTGAGGAGGGGTTTGCGTTGCCACCGATGGAGGATTTTGAACGGGCCATTTCCTCTCGCACCAAGGCCATTCTTATTTGCAACCCAGGCAACCCCACCGGGACGAAATACCCCGATGAGGCCATGGAGGCGTTGGCACAACTGGTCAAATCGCGTGATTTGTTTCTGTTTGCCGATGAGGTCTACCGTGAGTTTACCTACGACGGATCCAATGCCCGAAGCGTTTTGACGTTGCCGGGTCTGGATGATCACGCCATCGTGGTCGATAGTGTGTCAAAACGCTACTCCATGTGCGGAGCACGCGTAGGGGCACTGGTCACTCGAAACGCAGCAGTTCGACAGGCCGCCATGAAGTTTGCCATGGCGCGGTTGAGCCCGCCTACTCTGGCACAGGTAGCTGCGGAGGCGGCCTTGGACACGCCTGACACATATTTTGACGATGTCCGCGTTTCCTATCGACAGCGCCGCGATGCCCTCGTGGGGGGGTTGTCTTCCATCGAAGGCGTGCTGTGTCCGAGCCCTGGAGGAGCTTTTTATGCTGTGGCCAAATTGCCCATTGATGATGCCGATGCGTTTTGCCAGTGGATGCTCGAATCGTTTGATCACGAGGGCAGTACGGTCATGATGGCACCTAATACTGGCTTCTATGCGACCCCGGGTCTTGGCAAGCAGGAGGTGCGATTGGCCTATGTATTGGAACTCGAAGAGATTGAGAAGGCTGTGGCCTGCGTACGAGCCGGCCTCGTGACTTACCCGGGACGGAAGTAATCCTTTTGCGGGTTGAGCTTGACTGGTTTGGGCATTGCGGAGGACGGGGGGATTTGTATCTTCCCCACAAACTGCTAACCAAACAATTCGCCATGCGTTTTTTCATCGCCTTGTTGGCCTGTGCTCTGTTCAGCCTAGACGTACAAGCCCAAGAACCAGATACCACCTGGGTTCAGACCTTTACGTGGGAAGCTCAAAACAATCCGGCAACCGCTTACGATAGTCCGGGACGCCGATGGTTTGATTTCCCTGCGAGCGACAACGACAGCACCTACCAAAAGGTCTTGATGTATTACAACCTCAAGTGTTTTGAAGACGGTACGGCGGGGAACCTAGGGTATGCCTGCGGCGAGTGGGATTACTTGACGTACACGTATTTGTTCGATCACACCGGGATGATGGACAGCAATTTGCTGACCCACCCGCATTGGTTGATCGACGATCTCGATTTCATGTCGGACACATTGGTTACCGACGTCGCAGAGGTACCTGTTGATACGGTGCGGTGGACCTACGCCAGTTACGAGATAACCGGTGCTGCCTCTTCGGGGACAGCGGATGGTGCTTCCACCGCCTCATCATCTGAGCTCCAATGGGAAAGTGGGCGAGGCCGCATGCAATGGCTGTGGTCGGCGGATGAGTTGCAGGCCATGGGCTGGAACGGAACACCAGGTGTAGGCCTCGAGTGGCCTGCCGTCGCGTCGTTGATGGATGCCCGTGACGCGGTCCAATGGAACCTTTACTGGTCTGATGCAGATTCATTGGATGGTTTTCACTCCGGGCCGCTGGCCGCATCGAGCAAAGTGTCAGATTCGTCGATGCCGGGGCGTTTTGTTTTGGATGCTCCGTTGGAGTGGGACGGGGTCAGTCACCTCGTTGTCGAGGTGTTGATGCAATTGGATGATGCGACCGCTTGGGAAAGCGATTGGGCGGGGGAAGCAGCTCCTCAAAAAACCTGGCAAGCCACTACGCCAGGAAGCTACGTGCACTTCGATGGAAACGATCGCATTGAAGTGGCAGTGGACGCGATCAATGCCATTGAAGATGCAGTAACAGTTGAATTTTGGTCCCGCGGGACGCCTGAATTCCAGCCTGAAAACAATTCGATTTGCGAAGGCATGAACGCGAGCAACCAACGCGAAATCAACATACACTTGCCTTGGTCCAACGGCCGTATTTACTGGGATGCCGGGGGCGTCGGAGGGTACGACCGCATTGATCAAGCGGCGGCGGCGAATCAGTACGAGGGCGAGTGGCACCACTGGGCGTTTACCAAAGATGTTGTGACAGAAACCATGGCCATTTACTTCGACGGGGCCTTGTGGCACTCGGGTACAGACAAGGACAACCTGTTCGGCGAGATGGTACGCTTTCACATCGGTTGCAATGGAAATGGAGGCAATGATTATAGGGGAGATGTCGATGAATTCCGCATGTGGAATGTGGCGTTGACGCCCACCACTGTAGCCGATTACTACAACCGCTCTCTGGATGCGTCTCATCCCAATTCGGATGATTTGTTGCTCGAAGTTTCGATGGATGTAAACCCGGAAATCAACGCCATTGGTGACGGGGATACGTATTACTCCCACGGCAACGCGGGTGCACGTCCGTACGCAGCGAATGAAGCGTTTTGGCACCCGGGTGAGATGCCGCAAGGCGTTCGTCCAAATTTGATTTGGTGGTCGGGCGACGCCGCCATTGCGGAACCTGTTGTCGTGGATCACGTTGAGGCCATTCCGGCAACGAGCATTGCCGAGTGGGCAGTACAGGGCAACGCGGTTTCGTGGGAATCCCTGGACTACGGATGGCCGGCTGAAACGGTACGTACAACCCGCACACCCGAGGGCGAAGTGCTCGCAACGTATCCGCTGGAGGGCGACGTCGTCGCGTTTTTGAACGACACGTTGACCTATTTCTCGGTGCCTTTCGAAGTGGTTGACCGATACGAGTTGGCCCGATACATCACACCGTACGGCATCGGCCTGACCTTGGACGACGACGGTTGGACCTGGATTTTTGATGTCTCAGACTATGTGCACCTCTTGCGAGACAGCGTCCAACTCGAGGCCGGAAACTGGCAGGAGTTGCTCGACATGAAATTCGCGTTCATCCACGGAACTCCGCCGCGGGACGTCAAACGAATGGATGCGTTTTGGAAGGGGCAATACGCGCTGTCCACGTTCGATGGAAACGTGACCGACCACGTATTCACACCGGAGGAGGGTGAATCCATGTTCCGACTGAAGACCCGTGCCAGTGGTCACGGATTTGGCTCGGGGAACAATTGCGCTGAATTCTGCTACAACACGCACAGTGTGAAAGTGGACGGAGATACGCAGTGGAGTTGGGAGATCATGCGGGAATGCGCCGACAACGCGCTGTACCCACAAGGCGGCACGTGGATTTACGACCGTGCAGGGTGGTGCCCAGGTGCAGTGGTCGATACCAAAGACTTTGAATTGACCCCGCTCGTCGAAGGGCAGGATTCCTTCTCTGTGGATTATGACATTACCTACGATCCCGACGGCAACTACCGTTTTGAAGGACAGATTGTCGCATACGGCGCGCCCAACATGGACTACGATGTCGAGATCAGTCAAATTCTCGCTCCATCGGACGACAAGTTGGAATCCCGGTGGAACCCGATTTGTGAGTCCCCCAAAGTGCGCATCCGCAACAACGGGGCACAGCCATTGACCTCCTGCCAATTCACGTATGGCATCGAAGGTGGCGCCAGCGCTATGTATGAGTGGACGGGCGAGTTGGCCTTCTTGGAAGAGGTCGAGGTAGACCTCCCTTACGATGACCCGAGTTTGTACGAAGGCGACGATGAGGAATGGGTGCTGTTTGAAGTGGAAGTCAATCAACCCAACGGCATGGTGGATGAAGAGCCGCGGAACAACAAAGCCAACTCTCGTTTCCACCGCGTGCCCACGTGGTCCTATTCCGATTTGGATGACAACCGCATGATTGTGTGGACCAAAACAAACCAAGTCGCTTGGGAGACGTCGGTCGAGTTGCTCGATGCCAATGGCAACGTGGTATGGGAACGCGGCTACCCTTCCGCGAACACAACGTACAAAGACACCTTGTCGTTGAATCAAGGCTGCTACCGATTCACCATCAATGATGTGGGCGATGACGGTCAAAGCTTTTGGGCCAATAGCGACGGTTCAGGTTACACGCGCCTGAAGAAAGTCGCGGGAGGAAACTTCATCAACTTCGAACCGGACTTCGGTAAATACATCTCGCAAGCCTTCTTCTTCCAGACCAATTTGGTCACCGTGGAGGAGGAGCTGCCTGTATCGCCCATTTCCATGGTGGTGTTCCCCAACCCCTCAGATGGTGTTTTTCAAGTGGCGCTCAGCGGTGTGCAACCTGGCGAACAATTGAGTTGGATGTGCTTCGACGCCATGGGCCGGCAAGTGCAAGCAGGAAGTTGGCAGTCGGCCTCCGGGTCCTTGCAACAAGTTGATCTGTCTGAGTTGCCACAGGGCACTTACGCCATTGTTTGCTTCGATCAATCCGGTCGAAAAATGACAAAGTGGGTTCAAAAAAGATAGTTTTTTGGATTTGCCCCCTAAAAAATTAGGGGGTGGTGGAAAAATTTTAATGTTTTTAGTGGTGACCCTCTCAAAAAGAGGGGGTAGATTTGCGCATCATTAAAAACTGCCAAATGAGCATTTCTCGCCAAAAAGCCCTTCAAGACGTGCTGGAACGCACGCCACGCACGGTTCAGCGACCGGACAACAAAATCTCCAACTACTACGGAGAGAACGTTTTCAATTTGACGATGATGCGCGAATACCTCACAGACGAGGCATGCGACAGCATCTTGGACGCGATGGAGAACCACACTTCCATCAGCCGATCCATCGCAGACCAAGTGGCCTCGGCCATGAAGGAATGGGCCATCTCGCGAGGTGCTACCCACTACACCCACTGGTTCCAGCCACTGACCGGAGCGACTGCAGAAAAGCACGATAGCTTCATTACGCCGACTTCGGACGGCCGGGTAATTGAAAAGTTTGACGGTTCACTTTTGGTTCAACAAGAGCCCGATGCGAGTTCATTCCCGAATGGCGGCATACGCAATACATTCGAGGCCCGCGGTTACACCCTTTGGGATCCCACCTCACCAGCGTTTGTTTGGGAGAACACCCTGTGCATCCCAACCATCTTCATCAGCTACACTGGCTTCGCATTGGACAACAAGATGCCATTGTTGAAGGCATTGGCGAAAGTCGATGAGGCAGCGACATCCGTGTGCCAGTACTTTGATAAGAACATCACCAAGGTGGTAGCGACCCTCGGTTGGGAGCAAGAGTACTTCTTGGTAGACAAGGCGCTGCATGCAGCACGCCCTGACTTGCAGATGACCGGTCGTGCGCTCTTTGGAGCAGCACCTGCAAAAGGTCAGCAGTTGGATGATCACTACTTCGGCAGCATCCCCGCACGCGCCAGCGCGTACATGAAGGAGTTTGAATTGGAGTGCCATAAGTTGGGCATTCCGGTGACTACCCGTCACAATGAGGTGGCGCCCAATCAGTTTGAGTGCGCTCCTGTATTTGAAGAAGCCAACCTCGCCAATGACCACAACCTCTTGTTGATGGAAGTCATGGAGCAGGTGGCGCGCAAGCACAACTTCCGAGTGCTGCTTCACGAAAAGCCTTACCCAGGACTCAACGGTTCCGGAAAGCACAACAACTGGTCTTTGGGGACCAACACCGGTGTGAACTTGCTCAAGCCGGGGAACAACCCGAAAACCAACCTTCGCTTCTTGACCTTCTTCGTGAACACGTTGGCTGCGTTGCACAAGCGTGCAGACGTGGTTCGTGCGGCGATTGCCTCGGTGGGCAACGACCACCGCTTGGGAGCCAATGAGGCACCTCCTGCCATCATTTCGGCATTCATCGGGTCTCAATTGTCCAGCCTCCTCGACGAACTCGAGACCAGCATCAAGGCGGGTAAGTTGACGCCGGAAGACAAAACCGCGTTGAAACTGGAGATTGGCCGCATCCCGGAGGTGTTGTTGGACAACACAGACCGCAACCGTACCTCTCCATTTGCTTTCACTGGGAATAAGTTTGAGCTGCGTGCCGTGGGTAGCACAGCGAACTGTGCTGTTCCTATGACAGTCCTCAACACCATCGTGGCGGAGCAACTCAATGACTTCAAGTCGGCTGTTGACGCACGCATCGCTTCAGGCGACAAGAAGGATGACGCCATCCTCAAGGAGCTCCAAAAGCTGATTTCAGAAAGCAAGGCGATTCGTTTTGAAGGCAACGGTTACTCCGACGAATGGGTAAAAGAAGCTGAAAAGCGTGGGTTGTCAAACCTGCGTACAACTCCGGATGCCTTGGAGGTGTTCAGCCGCAACGAAGTAGTGGATCTGTTCGAGTCTCAGGGCGTTTTGCGCCAAGAGGAAATGGCCGCCCGCGTCGAAGTGGAATTGGAGAATTACATCATGAAGCGTCAAATTGAGTACCGTGTCTTGCTCGGCATGTGCAAGAACTCAATTTTGCCGGCGGCCATCCGCTACCAGAACGGTCTGCTCACCAATGTTCAGCAGCTGAGTGCTGTTTTGGGCAAACAAGCAGGGGACTTCTCTGGGGCGCAAATCGACATGATCAAGCAAGCGGGGCAGTTGATTCAAGACTTGCATGCTTCCGCAGCTGAAATGGAAGCAGTCCACGACAAAGCTGAATCAGCCAAAGACGCCTTGGCTACCGCGAAATTATTTGCGGATGAGGTGGTTCCTAGCATGGACAAAGTGGCCGACATCTGCGGCAAATTGGAGTCTTTGGTAGACGATGGCGAATGGCCATTGCCGAAGTTCTCTGAACTGTTGTTCACGCGTTAAACCGCATCGAAACAAAGCAACGAAGCGGCCGGGGTTTTCCTCGGCCGCTTTGGTTTGCGACCTTTTTTGGTGCATCGAGGCCTCGAATGGCGAGTTTGCCTTACATTCGGGAATTCAATAAAAGCGTTTGAAAATGCACAACTACCTGCAAGCAAGTTGGAAGCAAATCGGACTCCTCGGTTTGCTCATGTTCTTCACCGTTGGATTGGCTTCTGCCCAAAGCGAATTGGCAGAAGAAGCCGATCTGGCCTACGAGCGTGGAGCCTACAGCACATCCCTTCAGGAATACATTAAGGCATATCCGAAGGTCAAGGACATTGACGAAAAAGGACGCATTGCCTTCATGGCGGGCGAGAGCTTCTTGAAGTTGATGGAGCCTACTGGTGCCGAAGAATGGTACGATAAAGCCATCGGACTTCGTTACGGAACGGAAAACCCAGACGTGTATTTGCACTACGGACAGGCCATGTCCATGCAGCAGGAATTCGACGAAGCCATTGAATGGTACATTGCTTACAAAGAAAATGGAGGCGACCCCTCAGTGGCAGACGCGCTGATCAAGCAGGCAGACGAGGATGCCCTCGAATTGATGGAGCCTTCGAGCCGGTACATCGTAGACAACTTGCTGCGATTGAACTCGACCAGCTATGATTTTGGGGCCGGATTCGCCTCGAAAAAGGCGGATGCCATCGTGTTTGCGTCATCCCGTGAGTCATCGACTGGTTCGGGTGAGGATCCCATCACAGGAGAACGCTACATGGACCTCTTCACCGCGGAGCAGGACAAGAAGGACAACTGGAGTACACCTGAGCCTCTGAATTCGACCATCAACACCGAATACAACGAGGGCACTGTGACGTTTGACAAAAAGTACCGCTCCATCTACTTCACGCGCTGCATTTCAGACGACGACAATTCGTACGCGTGCGACATCTACCGTTCTAGTTCCATGGGCAACAAATACGGGCCCTCTGAGGTGCTTGAGTTGGTCAACCGCGACGATGACGATAGCTCGCAGGTAGGGCACCCATGTTTCACCGTTGACAACGATTTTTTGATGTTCGTGTCGGACATGCCCGGTGGATTTGGTGGCAAGGATATTTGGTATGTTGCGTACGACGACAAAGAGGACACCTTTGGAACGCCTGTGAATATGGGACCCAATGTGAATTCGGCGGGCGATGAGATGTTCCCAGCCATGCGCTACGATGGAGCGCTCTACTACGCTTCAAGTACCCTCGGGAAAATGGGAGGCCTGGACATTGTCCGTGCATTGCCAGCAGAGGGCACCATGCAATTCGAGAAAGCTGAGCCCATGCCATACCCAATCAACAGCTCTGGAGATGATTTCAGCATGATCTTCAAGGACAATGAGGATGCAGGGATTTTCACTTCCAGCCGCCCCGGTGGAAAAGGGAAGGACGATCTGTACTCGTTCCGTTTGCCAGAGATGGAGTTCTGCTACCAAGGTGATGTCTTTGACTCGTACACGGGCAATCCGCTCGGAGCAACCGTCACCATCAACGGATCAAACGGCGATTCTTTCACGGTGACAGCAGACGGCGACGGGACGTTCGCTCTTTGTGACAAAGAGATCAAGAACAACACCACCTACGATGTGGAAGTGAAGTACGAAGGCTACATCGTTACGGGGGACCGTTTCTCTACGGTTGGCCTCAGCAACAGCACTACCATGACCCGCGAATTCCCCATGAAGGAAGTAGTTCTGGACGTGGAATACGACATGCCTTTGGTGCTGTACCCATTCAACGAATCGGAGCTGCTCATCAACAACGAGGTGAACAGTGCGGATTCCTTGAACTACTTGTTGAGCATTATGGAACGCAACGAGACGTTCGTTGTTCAATTGGAATCACATACGGACAGCCGTGGCAACGCCAGCTACAACAAAGAGTTGAGCCAAAAGCGCGCCCAGACCTGTGTGGACTACTTGATTGGTCGTGGCATTGCCCGTGACCGACTGGTAGCTGTTGGACACGGAAAAGAGCGTCTGTTGATTTCGGATGCCGAGATTGGAAAGATGCGCACAGAAGAAGAGAAGGAGCGAGGCCACCAGGCCAACCGACGTACGGTGTTCCGAATCTTGCGCTTCGATTACGAGCCGGGCAACTAAAAACGGCAAACATTCGTGGAAGAATCGAGATACGCGAGCAGAGGCGTTTCCGCCGGAAAGGAGGAAGTGCACGCTGCCATCGAGGGGGTTGATAAAGGATTGTACCCCAAGGCATTTTGTAAAATTGTTCCGGACTACCTCACAGGCAGTGATGAGCACTGCATTGTAATGCACGCGGATGGCGCGGGAACGAAGTCGTCGCTTGCGTATATGTACTGGAAAGAAACGGGTGACCTTTCCGTTTGGAAGGGCATCGCGCAGGATGCGCTCGTGATGAATTTGGATGACTTGCTCTGCGTCGGTGCGACAGGCCCGATTCTGCTGTCCAGCACCATCGGCCGCAACAAGCACCTCATTACAGGGGAAGTGATCAAAGCGATCATCCAAGGCACGGAAGAATTGCTTGAAGAACTGCGTGGTCACGGCGTAGACATTCGAAGCACAGGTGGAGAAACCGCCGATGTGGGGGACTTGGTACGTACCGTCATTGTGGATTCCACGGTGGTTGCACGGATGAAGCGTTCAGAAGTAATCGACAATTCGAACATTGCACCCGGTCAGGTCGTGGTGGGAATGGCCAGCCATGGCCAAGCCAGCTGGGAGAAGGAATACAACGGCGGGATGGGGTCCAATGGCCTCACATCTGCGCGGCACGATGTCTTCGAGAAATCATTGATGACCCGCTTCCCTGAAAGTTTTGACCCAGGGACCGATGCACAATGGGTGTACACCGGTTCACGTAGTCTGACCGATGTAGTCGATGGCGTTCCGTTGGATGCCGGCAAATTGGTGTTGTCTCCCACGCGTACATACGCTCCCCTGATAGCGCGTTTGCTGCCCAAGTGGCGAGACCGCATCCAAGGCATGGTGCACTGTTCCGGCGGGGCCCAGACCAAAGTGCTCCACTTTGTCGATGACGTGCACATTGTCAAGGATAATTTGTTCGAGACTCCGCCTTTGTTTGAAATGATTCAAACTAATTCCGGCACCGACTGGAAGGAGATGTACAAAGTGTTCAACATGGGGCACCGCATGGAGATTTACACCGATGAGGAGGCCGCTGCCGAAATCATCGCTGAGTCACAGTCCATGGGCGTAGATGCACGCATCATCGGTCGTTGTCTGCCACATACCGGGCGCCGGGTTACGGTCTCAGGGCAACACGGCACGTTCGAATACAACCATTAGCAGCGAGATGAAACCTGAGGACACCTTAGTACAAAAGTTGGCCTCCATCTCAGACCGTTTTTTAGAAGTCGAAAAGCAAGTCGGAGACCCGGAGGTGATTGCGGATCAACGCAAATACCGGGACTTGATGCGCGAGTACAAACAACTCGGGCCCATCGTGGACCATTACCAACGGCTCAGCGCGTGGATTTCAGATCGCAATCAGGCGGTAGAATGGGCTGCGGGTGACGATGCCGACTACAAGGAACTTGCCGAAGTTGAATTGCCTGAAATCAAGGCCAAACTTGAGGCGGGATTTGAAGAGGCGCGCATTTTATTGCTTCCGAAGGACGAGGTTGACGACCGTCCGGTGATGATGGAATTTCGGGCAGGCACGGGAGGAGACGAGGCGGCCATCTTTGCAGGCGACCTCTATCGGATGTATCAGCGTCATTGTGAGGGCAAAGGATGGCGATGGAATTTGGTCAATGCCAATGAAGGTACAGCTGGCGGCTTCAAAGAAATCACCGTGCGTGTCGAAGGTGAAGGGGTGTATGGCTGGCTAAAATTTGAGAGCGGCGTGCATCGGGTGCAGCGCGTCCCGGAGACCGAGTCGCAGGGGCGTGTCCATACCAGTGCGGCGACTGTCGCGGTCTTACCCGTGGCCGAGGACGTCGATGTCCAACTCGATCTGACAGACGTGCGCCGGGACACCTACCGCGCAAGCGGCGCAGGTGGACAACACGTAAACAAGACCGAGTCGGCGGTCCGGCTCACCCATGAACCCACGGGGATTGTAGTGGAGTGCCAGGACGGGCGGTCTCAACATCAGAATTATGAGCACGCGCTGGAAGTACTGAGAACGCGCCTGTTTGAACGAGAGCGGGAACGGCAAATCGCCGAGCGCGCTGAGCAGCGAAAATCTCTGGTTTCGACCGGGGACCGTTCGGCAAAGATCCGCACATACAATTACCCACAAGGCCGAGTGACCGACCATCGAATTGGATTCACTTCCCACGCATTGAACGCGATCATGGGCGGCGATCTCGAGGCGGTCATCGATGCACTTCGGCTTGCGGAACAAGCAGAATTATTGGCAGCACAATCCTAATTTTACCGCATGACCAATCGCCAAGACCTTTTTGAGATGATGCGCCGGAAGCAGTCATGCTTGTGCGTTGGATTGGATCCGGATCCAGCGAGAATCCCGGCTCATCTTGGGACGGGAGTAGAGGGAATGGAGGCGTTTTGCCATGCCATCGTTGAGGCAACGCATGCCTATGCTGCAGCGTTTAAGCCCAACCTCGCCTTTTTTGAGCAATACGGAGCAGCGGGATGGGCAGCACTCGAACGGATTGTCGAACGCGTGCCGTCGGATGTGCTCGTGATTGCGGATGCGAAGCGCGGTGATATTGGAAACACTGCCAAACGGTACGCGAAAGCGATGTATGAGGGGCTTGGTGCGCACGCGATCACGGTTGCGCCGTACATGGGTGAAGACAGTGTGAAACCTTTTATCGAGGGGTATTCAGATCGCTGGACCATTGTGCTGGCGTTGACATCCAATGCAGGTGCAGAGGATTTTGAGTTTCACGGGGAACCGCCTTTGTATCAGCGTGTCGTTGCACGTTGCCAAACGTGGGGAACGCCCGATGAGTTGATGTTCGTTGTGGGGGCCACGCGTCCCGAACAATTGGAGGAGATTCGAGGCCTCGCGCCGGAATCCTTCTTTCTGGTCCCCGGTGTCGGAGCACAAGGCGGACGCATCGAAGATGTCATGGACGCGGCGTGGTCCAACGAATTCGGCGGATTGCTGATCAACGCTTCCCGTAGCATCCTGTACGCTGGCAACGGAGAAGACTTCGCTGCGGCTGCGGCCTCGGAAGCACAGAAACTGCAACAAGCCACCGCACCTTATTTCAACCGCGCCTAAGTCCGATGAATCCTTCAGCCAAACGCCTCCGAATCGCTGCCTTGCTCTTGGGAGGGGTGGTGTGTTTGGGAAGTGCGGGGTTCATGTGGATTGAGGGGTATTCCCTGTTGGAGGCCGTATACATGACGGTCATCACCGTGTCCACGGTGGGTTTCGGAGAAGTGCGGGATTTGTCGCCGAGCGGGATGCTCTTCACCGCGCTGCTCATCGTCAGTTCGATTGGTACATTTACCTTCGCAGCAACGGCGGTCACGCAATTTTTCATTGAAGGCGATTACCGAGAACGGCTCCGTGCCAAACGAATTCAACGGATCATGAACGATATGAACAACCATGTGATTGTCTGCGGTTACGGCCGTGTGGGAGAGAAGGCTGTGCAGGAGCTGCAAGACCACAGTCATGAGGTGGTGATTGTTGAGTCGAATGAAGAGTTGGTCAAAAAACTCCGGGACGCAGGCGTTCACGTTTTAGCCGGTGATGCAACGGAGGACGAGAATTTGATCAATGCAGGGCTCGACCGCGCACGTGCGCTCATCACCACGCTTCCGGATGATGCACAGAATTTGTACGTCGTGTTGGCCGCAAAGGAGCGTAGAAACGATTTGTTGCTGATCAGCCGAGCTTCCAACTCGAATGCGGTGAGCAAGCTCAAAGTCGCAGGGGCGCAGAATGTCATCATGCCGGACCAGGTAGGGGGAGCGCACATGGCGTCCCTGGTAGCCATTCCTGATGTGGTCGAGTTCTTGGATCACATCCGCATTCAAGGGGCCGATGCAGTGAACCTAGAAGAAATTGAAGTCCAACAGTTGCCCGATCGATTGCAATCCTTGACACTCGCGGAGATTGACGCACGCAATAGAATTGGCGTCAATGTCATCGGCTTGCGCAAGGCTTCAGGCGAGATGGTCATCAATCCGCCATTAGACACCACTCTGCAGGCAAGCATGAAATTGTTTGTGCTGGGAACGGCGGATCAAATACGTCGGTTAAATGACTTCATCGGTATACAAAGTCCTTCTCTCTGAAGTTCGGGGTTTGACTTGATTTGTATATTCGAGGTCTTAGCACAAAACCCTTCGATTCATGCGAAAATTATTGCCCCTCCTTGCACTGATCAGTGCCTTGGTACAACCCGTTTATGCTCAAGCATCTACAGTTGACGAGAAAATCAACTCCGTCATGGAGCCGTTGACCAATGCAATCATGAAGGTGATATTCTTCGAAGTTTCTTTCGGAGGGGTGACCGTCCCATTCGTCCTGATTTGGTTGCTTGCAGGAGCCATCTTTTTCACCTTCTACTTCAAGTTCATCAACATCCGTGGATTCGGACATGCTTTGGATGTGGTACGCGGGAAATTCGATGATCCAAACGACGCTGGTGAGGTGAGCCACTTTCAGGCCCTGACTGCGGCGTTGAGCGGAACGGTGGGTGTTGGAAACATTGCCGGTGTGGCATTTGCGGTTTCCCTAGGCGGCCCCGGTGCCACTTTTTGGATGATTGTGGCGGGCTTGCTGGGCATGAGTTCGAAGTTTGTCGAATGCACCCTTGGTACCAAATACCGCAAAGAAAACCCAGACGGATCGGTTTCAGGTGGTCCCATGTACTACCTCCGAGATGGCTTGGCCAAGCAAGGCAAAGTGGGATTGGGGAAAGTGCTCGCGGTCCTCTTCGCCATTGCATGCATTGGAGGAAGCTTCGGTGGGGGCAACATGGTTCAGATCAACCAAGCGACCAAACAATTGATCGAAGTGACAGGAGGCGAACAATCATTCCTCGCTGGGCAAAGCTGGATGTTTGGCGCAGTGATGGCTGTCTTGGTTGGGCTCATCATCATCGGTGGCATTAAAAGCATCGCCAAAGTGACAGATAAAGTGGTGCCGTTCATGGTGGGGATTTACGTGTTGGGTGCCTTGGTCGTCCTCGGCGGTAACATCGGTGAGATTCCGAGTGCTTTCGGATTGATCATCTCAAGTGCTTTTTCAGTGGATGCGGCCTACGGCGGTTTGATCGGGGTGTTGATTGTCGGCTTCCAACGAGCGGCCTTCTCCAATGAAGCGGGAATTGGATCCGCGTCAATCGCTCACTCTGCCGCGAAGACCAACGAGCCTGTATCGGAAGGCATTGTGGCTTTGTTGGAGCCTTTCATTGACACCGTGGTTATATGCACCATGACAGCGTTGGTCATCGTCATTTCGGGATACGGTACCATCGGCCAAGAAACAGCATTGGGCTTGGCACAAGCAAAAGACCTGCAAGCAATTGAATTGACAAGCAGTGCCTTCGCTCAAACCATGAGCTGGTTCCCTGTCGTTCTTTCCGTGGCGGTCATTCTGTTTGCCTTGTCGACCATGATCAGCTGGAGTTACTACGGTTTGAAGTCATGGACTTTCTTGTTTGGGGAGTCCAAAGTGGCAGACCTGTCCTACAAAGCGGTGTTTTGCTTGTTTGTAGTCTTGGGATCCGCCATTTCGGCACAGAGTGTTTTTGATTTCGGAGACGCGATGATTTTTGCCATGTGCTTCCCCAATGTGCTTGGATTGTACTTCTTGATGGGGGAAGTCAAGCAAGATGTAACCGACTACTTTAAACGTGTGAAGTCCGGCGAAATCAAGCGATACGACTGATGTAGAACCGCGGCATGTGTCGCGAGGGGTGGAAAAGGAAGAGGAGGATGAAGTACGAGAAACAGGCCCTGTTGGGCTTGGTCGCGCTGTCGTGGTCCGTTGTAGGATTCAGGACGCTTATGTGGGAAATCGAGCGTAAAGACGCAGTGAAGGGGAACTCTCCCGTGCCAGTTGGTTGGCTGTTGACCGAGCTCAATGATGTTTACGTGTCGTTTGAGCATATGGGACGGCGCCAAGTGAAGCCTTCGATGCGACGGCGTAAATCGACTCCAGTAGCCACCGAAAAAGTGGATCTGAACACCGCTGATAGTGCGCGCTTGGAGCGCATGGCGTACATAGGCCCTTGGCTCGCTTCGCGCATTTGCCGGTTTCGCCAGGCCCTCGGAGGGTTTCACGATGTTGAACAGTTGCGGGAGGTATGGGGGCTTCGGGAAGAGAATGCAGATAATTTGATTCCCAAGTTTCACGTAGGAAGCGGTGTGTTTCGATGGCTTTGTGTGGATACCGCGAGTTGGGCCAGTTTGAGAAGGCATCCCTACATCTCCAATCAACAAGCCAGTGCAATAGAACGGTATCGAAAACACCATCCACTTGATTCAATTGGCGAACTCGCCCAATCAGTTCTTCTAACGGACAGCATGATTCGGAGGTGGAGTCCGTATCTTAGACTTTGTGAATCCCGCGATCAATTCAAATCGCCCCATTGAAGCTGAAATTCTTGCTCGAACGCGAGATGTGCTTGATTTCCCAACACCGGGTGTGGTGTTTAAGGATTTGGCGCCCGTTTGGGCGGACGTCCATCTACGGAACAAGGCTTTATCGGTAATGACGAATTGGGTAAGGCAGCAAGGTTCACTGCCAACGGCCATTGCGGGCATTGAAAGTAGGGGGTTTTTATTCGGGATGGCATTGGCATGTGCATTGGACGTGCCGTTTATCGCCTTAAGAAAAGCGGGTAAACTGCCAGGGCCTGTGCACCGAATTGAATATGATTTAGAGTACGGCAGTGCGGCATTGGAATGTCAGCGTAACGCCTTCAATTCAAATGACCGGATACTCATACACGACGATGTGCTCGCCACAGGTGGTACTGCGAATGCCGCAGGAAGCTTGGTGGAACGTTCGGGCGCGGAGGTGTGGGGGTTCTCGTTCGTCTTGGAACTAACCTTTTTGAACGGAGCAAAACAGCTTAAGCCTGGTTTTGGCCAGGCATTGCGCCAGTCGCTCGCATCCATTGAAGCATGAATTTTAGAGAAACAGAGGATCAAAAAGCCATTCGCGCCACCGTTCGCGATTTTGCTCAGCAAGAAATTTTGCCCCACCGCATGGATTGGGATGAACGCCAACACTTTCCCAGGGAATTGTTTGCGCGAATGGGCGAGTTAGGTTTGATGGGCATGTTGGTGCCAGAAGCATACGGCGGAGCCGGCATGGGCTACTTTGAATACAAGATTGCCATCGAAGAACTGGCCAAGGTCTGCGGCTCGATAGGGTTGTCCATGGCTGCGCATAACAGCTTGTGCACGAATCACATCCTGATGTTTGGATCCGAGGAGCAAAAGGCCAAATACCTTCCGGCGCTTGCCTCCGGGCAGCACATCGGTGCGTGGGGATTGACCGAGGCTAATACCGGAAGCGATGCCATGCGCATGCGCTGCACGGCTGTTCGGGATGACGATCGCAAGGGCTGGGTGCTGAATGGCACCAAAAACTGGATCACGCACGGCATATCAGGAGACGTTGCTGTGGTGCTCGCCCGAACCGGTGAGCTGTTAGACAGCCATGGCATTTCTGCTTTTGTAATTGAGCGCGGTCAAACCGGGTTTAGCGGAGGTAAGAAAGAGAACAAGCTTGGGATGCGTTCGTCGGAGACGGCTGAAATGATTTTTGAGGATTGTTTCGTGCCGGATGATCAAGTTTTGGGTCGAATCGGAGAAGGCTTTATCCAAGCGATGAAAATCCTGGATGGTGGACGAATTAGCATAGCTTCTTTGGCGTTGGGAATCGCTAAGGGAGCGTATGCGACCGCGAAAGGCTACGCGAAGGAACGTGAACAGTTTGGGAAGCCCATCAGCCAATTCCAAGCCATTGGGTTCAAATTGGCCGATATGCACACCAAAATTGAAACGGCTGACCTGTTGACTTTGCAGGCGTGTTACCTCAAAATGCACAACCGCCCGGTAACCAAAGAATCGGCGATGGCAAAGTACCACGCTTCAGAAGTGTGCGTCGAAGTGGCCACAGAGGGCATTCAGGTATTGGGTGGATACGGTTATACCAAAGATTTTCCTTCGGAGAAGTACTACAGGGATAGCAAGCTTTGTACGATCGGAGAGGGGACCAGCGAAATCCAGAAACTCGTCATCTCTCGGGAGATTATTCAAGAATAATTGTGTCCAAGGGTTTGTGATTTGAGCGATAGGGATTATTTTTGCCCTCCAATTTTGAAGATATGCTTTCGATTCCCGTAAAAGAAGGAGACAACATTGAACGCGCACTGAAGCGTTTCAAGAAGAAGTTTGACCGCACAAAGCGCATGCGTGAACTGCGTACGCGACGTGAATTCGTCAAGCCAAGTGTTCTCAACCGGGAGCAGCGCAAGAAAGCGGTGTATAAAAACGGATTAAATCTGAAAAACGACTGAGCAATCTTTTGTTTTTTATTCTAAAAAGACGAAATTGTCCACAGACATTTCGTCTTTTTTGTTTTGAACCAAATTCCGCCATACATCGAAGATTTCCTTGACTACTTGCTCAAGGAGAAGCGAGGAAGCGTGCACACGCTCCGCTGCTATCGTTCCGATCTGGGGCAGTTGGTCAAATTCATGGAAGAGCAATTTGAGTGCTCTGACCTCAGGGAGGTGAAGCCCGAGTGGTTGCGTTCGTATGTCGTAGAGATGATGCGCATGCAAAAGGCTCCCCGAACCATTCACCGAAAAGTCAGTGCATTCAGGACGTTTGTCAAATACGCGAAGCGACAGGGATCCATGGATCAAGATCCTGCCGAATCCATTGCCTTGCCGAAATTAGCAAAGCGACTGCCGAGCGTAGTTCCCGAGCATGCCATGAAGGAGTTGTTCGAAGAAACGGTTTTCGCGGACGATTGGAAAGGAAGGCGAGACAGAAGCATCATTGCATTGATGTACGAAACAGGGGTACGCTTAAGTGAGCTCATCGGATTAAAAGTTTCGGATGTGCATACGGAAAGGCAAGAAATCATCGTTCTAGGTAAAGGATCGAAGGAACGACGAATTCCCTTGCTCTCCGAAACCATGTCAAGCATCCAGGCGCACATAGAAGAACGTCCGTTCCAGTCCAGACATCTGTTTGTCACTGATGCGGGGCGAAGCCTTTATTCTTCCTTCGTGTACCGCCGGGTCCATCACTACCTCTCGATGGTCAGCTCTTTGCGCAAAAGCAGCCCCCACGTCCTACGTCATACGTTTGCAACGCACCTCCTCAACAACGGGGCGGAGTTGTCAGCGGTAAAGGATTTGTTGGGGCACTCATCGTTGAGTTCTACCCAGGTGTATACCCACCAATCGTTGGCACGGCTAAAGGAGTTGCATGCGGATAGTCCGTTGGACGTTCGACCGCAAGACTAAATTCTTTCTGCCATGCAAATGCAAATCCACTCCATCCATTTTGACGCGGATGCGCGTCTCCTCGAATTCGTTGAGCACAAAATCGACAAACTGAACACGTTTCATGATCAAATCATCTCGTGCGAGGTCTTCATGCGCGTTGAGAAAAGCGATGACCGTGACAACAAAGTCTCAGAAGTGAAGATTCACGTGCCAGGAGCGGATTTTTTCGCGAAGCGGAAGGCTGCGAGCTTTGAAGCTGGTATCGATGAAGTGGTAGAAGCCGTTCGCCGCCAAATTCGCAAGCAAAAAACATTGCGATTGGCTACTGCGTAATGTGCTTGCAGTCAGTGTTTTGAAGGCTTCCATTTTTTGACTAAAACAAAAGCCTTTCTAGCGCATTGTATCCAACAATTTCTTTCATACATTTGCCGTCCTGAAAACTGAGGAGTTTTTGCTCCTTTGTTCTTTGACGTGTTGCCGATGTAGCTCAGTTGGCCAGAGCAGCTGATTTGTAATCAGCGGGTCGGGGGTTCGAATCCCTCCATCGGCTCTATGGATCGCCCACCTGTTTCGTGCAGGAGGGCGCTCTGTTATCGGGGGTACGCCGGAGTTGGAGAGCCGGGGCAGACTGTAAATCTGTTGTCTCTGACTGAATAGGTTCGAATCCTATTACCCCCACAACAGACCATCCGGACGCGGACGGTCTACAAGCGGAAGTAGCTCAGTTGGTAGAGCATCAGCCTTCCAAGCTGAATGTCGCGAGTTCGAATCTCGTCTTCCGCTCCACCCGAAAGGGTTAAGCCGATGTAGCTCAGGGGTAGAGCGCATCCTTGGTAAGGATGAGGTCAGGGGTTCAATTCCCCTCATTGGCTCGAACATTTAATGTGAAATCAAACAACTAAAACAGTTAGGCAATGGCTAAAGAAACGTTTGACCGGTCTAAACCGCACGTAAACATCGGTACCATCGGACACGTTGACCACGGTAAGACAACTCTTACTGCGGCGATTACAAAAGTTCTCGCAGATGCGGGACACAGTGAAGCGCGTTCATTCGATCAGATTGACAACGCACCAGAAGAAAAAGAGCGTGGTATCACGATCAACTCTTCGCACGTTGAATATCAGACTGCGAACCGTCACTACGCACACGTTGACTGCCCAGGTCACGCTGACTATGTAAAGAACATGGTAACAGGTGCTGCGCAGATGGACGGTGCTATCTTGGTTGTTGCTGCAACTGATGGTCCAATGCCACAAACGCGTGAGCACATCCTCTTGGGTCGCCAGGTAGGTATTCCACGCATCGTTGTGTTCATGAACAAAGTGGACATGGTAGACGATGAGGAATTGCTCGAGCTCGTTGAAATGGAAATCCGTGAATTGTTGAGCTTCTACGAGTACGACGGTGACAACGGTCCTGTAGTACAAGGTTCTGCTCTCGGTGCATTGAACGGAGAAGGCAAGTGGGTTGAGACTGTACTCAACTTGATGAACGCTGTTGACGAGTGGATTGAGATTCCACCACGTGACAACGAGAAGCCTTTCTTGATGTCCATCGAGGATGTTTTCACCATCACAGGCCGTGGTACAGTTGCAACTGGTCGTATCGAGACCGGTGTAATCAACACAGGTGACCCAGTTGAGATCTTGGGTATGGGTGATGAGAAGTTGACTTCAACCATCACTGGTGTTGAGATGTTCCGCAAGATCTTGGACCGAGGTGAAGCTGGTGACAACGTAGGTTTGTTGCTCCGTGGTATTGAGAAGTCTGACATCCGCCGCGGTATGGTTATCGCGAAGCCAGGATCAATTACTCCTCACACCAAGTTCAAGGCTGAGGTCTACATCTTGAAGAAAGAAGAAGGTGGACGTCACACTCCATTCCACAACAAGTACCGTCCACAGTTCTACTTCCGTACAACTGACGTTACCGGTGAGATTGTTTTGGAAGCAGGCCGTGAGATGGTCATGCCTGGTGATAACGTCACCATCGAAGTACACTTGATCAACCCAGTTGCCATGGACACTGGTTTGCGTTTCGCAATCCGTGAAGGTGGTCGTACCGTAGGTGCGGGTCAGGTAACTTCAGTGATCGAGTAAGCTCGATTTTAAGACTTGAATCGAACGGAAGAAGGCACTCCCGAAGGGGTGTGCCTTCTTCCTCATCTACGGGCGTAGCTCAATTGGTAGAGTAGTGGTCTCCAAAACCATTGGTTGCAGGTTCGAGTCCTGCCGCCCGTGCTAAACTTGAATTAAATGTCACAATTCACAGAATACTTGCAGGAATCTTACCAGGAATTGGTACAGAAAGTGACTTGGCCATCGTGGAAGGAGCTTCAAGGTTCTTCCGTATTGGTTTTCGTTGCCTCTTTGTTGATTGCTGGGTTGGTTTTTGCGATGGACTGGGCGTTCGGCGTGAACGCAGCAGATTCGATCTGGCGAGGTGTGATTGGGTTGGTATACGAATTGTTCTAATCGAACCCCCAAGCTACTTGCGACTATGAGTGATATCGATAAAAAGTGGTATGTCGTCCGAGCAATCAGCGGCCAAGAAAAGAAGATCAAAGATGTTCTTGAGGCTGAGATTGCTGCAGCAGGATTGCAACATTACGTGGGGCAGATTTTGATCCCCGTGGAAAAGGTGTTTCAAATCCGTAACGGCAAAAAGGTCAGCAAGGAACGTAACCTGTTCCCTGGCTACATCTACGTCGAAGCTTCACTTGTGGGCGAGGTTCCCCACGTAATTCGCAACGCGACGGGGGTAATTGGTTTCTTGGGTGCTGAAAAGCGCGGAGAACCCATGCCCGTTCGACAGCACGAAATCAACCGCATCCTCGGTGTCATCGATGACATGGCAGACAGTGAGGAGGAAATCAACATCCCATACAAAGTGGGAGAATTGGTCAAGGTGACCGATGGACCGTTCAATGGTTTCAATGGCAACATTGAAGAGGTGAACGAAGAAAAGAAAAAACTCAAAGTAATGGTCAAAATCTTCGGGCGTAAAACCCCTGTTGAATTGGGCTATCTACAGGTAGAGAAAGAGATATAAACAGGAACAGACAGCCAATTCGTCGCAATGACCCCTAATGCTTCCCATTTGCGCGGGTTCGGACTGTTCAATATAAATGACCAATGGCTAAAGAAGTAGCTGGACTCATTAAACTGCAAATCAGAGGTGGCGCTGCCAACCCAGCACCTCCCGTCGGACCGGCTCTCGGTGCGAAGGGGGTGAACATCATGGAATTCTGCAAGCAATTCAACGGCAGAACCCAAGATAAGGCTGGACGCGTTTGCCCTGTTGTGATCACGGTCTACAGTGACAAGTCTTTTGACTTTGTCATCAAGACACCACCCGCTGCGGTGCAGTTGATGGAAGCCGCCAAATTGAAAGGCGGTTCTCCTGAACCTAACCGCATTAAAAAGGGTAAAGTCACTTGGGACCAAGTTCGCGCTATTGCAGAAGACAAGATGCCCGATTTGAACTGCTTTACCGTAGAGTCTGCCATGAAAATGGTAGCCGGTACTGCACGAAGCATGGGGCTTCGCGTCGAAGGACCTTCTCCCTTCTAAACGTCAATAACTGCGCAAAATGGGACAATTAACAAAGAACCAAAAAGCATACGCTGAAAAGGTCGACTTCGACAAGGCGTACTCGTTGGCTGAAGCAACCGCTTTGGTAAAAGAGTGCTCCAACGTCAAGTTTGACGCGACAGTGGATATTGCTGTGCGACTCGGCGTTGACCCACGAAAGGCGAACCAAATGGTACGTGGAACGGTTTCCTTGCCTCACGGCACAGGTAAATCGGTTCGTGTACTCGTGCTTTGCAACCCTGACAAAGAGCAGGAAGCAAAGGACGCTGGTGCGGATTTCGTTGGACTCGACGAGTACATTGACAAGATCAAGGGAGGCTGGACCGACATTGATGTAATTATTACCACTCCCCAGGTAATGGGCAAGGTGGGGGCGTTGGGCCGAGTTCTCGGACCACGTGGCTTGATGCCAAACCCCAAATCCGGCACCGTTACTATGGAAGTTGGAAAGGCTGTCCAGGATGTTAAAGCTGGAAAGATTGATTTCAAGGTCGACAAGTATGGAATTATCCATGCGTCTGTCGGTAAGGTCTCTTTCGATGCCAAGAAGTTGGAGGAGAATGCAGCCGAGGTGCTCAGCACCTTGATGCGTTTGAAGCCATCGGCTGCGAAGGGTACCTACATGTTGAGCATCGCATTGAGCTCAACCATGGGGCCTGGAATCAAGGTAGATCAGAAATCGGCAACCGCTTAATCTAGAAAACCATGACTCGACAAGAGAAGAACCAATTGATCGACGAGCTTTCTGAGGTATTGCGGGAGAAGAGTGTTTTGTACCTCACCGACGCGTCGGGGATGGATGCAGAAACAACCACTCAACTGCGCCGAGAAAGCTTCAAAAAAGACATTACTGTGCGCGTTGTGAAGAATACGCTTCTTCGCAAAGCCATGGAACGTGTTGAAGACAAGAATTTCGAAGAGTTGTACGGTTCCCTCGTGGGCCAGACTGCTTTGATGATCGGTAATGTAGGGAATGCCCCTGCGAAATTGATCAAGGAATTCGCGAAGAAGCATGAACTGCCTGTTCTCAAGGCGGCATATGTAGAAGAAGCCTGCTACGTAGGAGCGAACCAACTCGATGCACTGACTTCGATCAAGTCGAAGGAAGAGCTTCTGGGCGATATCGTTACGTTGTTGCAATCACCTGCCAAGAATGTCTTGGGTGCGTTGCAGTCAGGTGGAAATACCATTTCCGGTTTGGTCAAAGCCTTGGAATCCCGAGGTGCTTGACAACATTCAATCAATTTAGAACCAAATAATTCAATCAACAATCATGGCTGATTTGAAAGCAATGGCAGAAAGCTTGGTAAACCTCACCGTTAAGGAGGTAAACGAGCTCGCCGAAATTTTGAAAGACGAATACGGAATCGAGCCTGCTGCTGCAGCAGTGGCAGTTGCTGCTGGCCCTGGTGCCGGTGGTGAAGGCGGTGGTGCCGAAGAAAAGTCTGAATTCGATGTAATCCTTAAGGCTGCAGGTTCTGCGAAGCTCGCAGTAGTGAAGGCTGTAAAGGAACTCACCGGTCTCGGGTTGAAAGAGGCTAAGGAAATCGTTGACGGTGCTCCAGGTCCTGTAAAGGAAGGAGTCGCTAAGGACGAAGCCGAAGCGCTCAAGAAGCAACTCGAAGAAGCCGGTGCTGAAGTTGAGCTTAAGTAAGCACATACTTTAACCGATCTCAGGTCCAGGTGGGGGAGCAGGTCCCCCACCCGGACCTTTTTTGCTTTGTCTGAACCTGCACCCATCGCTGCTTGTTTCCACCAAAGAACCCCCACACCATGACACTGGTGAAACCAAACTCCCCTGAACGCATTAGCTTCTCTTCTGTAGAGTTGCCGCTTTCACGACCTGATTTCTTGGATATTCAGTTGCGCTCCTTCCAGGAGTTTTTCCAATTGGAGACGAACCCTGAAAACCGCGAATCAGAAGGCCTTTTTAAGGTATTTAGCGAGAACTTCCCAATCACGGATACCCGCAATCAATTCGTGCTGGAATTCTTGGACTACTTCGTAGATCCTCCTCGCTATTCCATCAATGAGTGCATTGAACGAGGATTGACGTACAGCGTCCCGTTGAAGGCTAAACTCAAACTGTATTGCACCGATCCTGAGCACGAGGACTTTGAGACCATCGTACAGGACGTGTACCTCGGAACCATTCCGTACATGACACCCCAAGGCTCGTTCGTAGTGAACGGCGCAGAACGTGTCATCGTAAACCAATTGCACCGTTCGCCTGGTGTATTCTTCGGTCAAAGCCGTCACGCAAACGGTACGAAGTTGTACAGTGCGCGAATCATTCCATTCAAGGGTTCATGGATTGAATTCGCCACGGACATCAACAGCGTGATGTACGCGTACATCGACCGAAAGAAAAAGTTGCCTGTGACCACGCTTCTGCGTGCCATTGGCTTCGAAACCGACCGTGACATTTTGGACATCTTCAGCCTTGCTGATGAAGTGAAGGTCACGAAAGCAGGCCTCAAGCGTGCCATTGGCCGTCGTCTGGCGGCGCGTGTTTTGAAGACTTGGGTCGAAGATTTCGTTGATGAGGATACGGGCGAGGTGGTGAGCATCGAGCGAAACGAGGTGGTCCTCGATCGTGAGACGATTTTGGAAAAGGAGCACATTGACCTGATCACTGATTCTGGTGCGAAGACCATCATCTTGCACAAGGAAGACATCAACCAGGCTGACTACGCAATCATCTACAACACCCTCCAGAAGGACAGTTCCAACTCGGAGAAAGAAGCCGTCGAGTACATCTACCGTCAGCTTCGTAATGCTGAGCCGCCAGATTTGGATACGGCACGCGGTGTGATTGACAAGTTGTTCTTCTCAGAGCAACGCTATGACCTTGGAGAAGTCGGCCGATTCCGCATCAATCGAAAGCTCGAAATCAAGGAGGACGTTCAGGATCGAACGTTGACCAAGGATGACATCCTGCTCATCATCAAGTACTTGTTGGACTTGGTGAACTCAAATGCGGACGTTGATGATATCGACCACTTGTCAAACCGTCGCATTCGTACAGTAGGCGAGCAGTTGTACAGCCAGTTCGGTGTGGGATTGGCGCGTATGGCCCGAACCATTCGTGAGCGCATGAATGTGCGTGACAACGAAGTGTTCACGCCAACGGATTTGATCAATGCCAAAACATTGAGCTCTGTGATCAACAGCTTCTTCGGCACGAACCAGCTGTCGCAGTTCATGGACCAAACGAACCCGTTGTCAGAGGTGACGCACAAGCGTCGTATCTCGGCACTCGGTCCTGGTGGTCTTTCACGTGAACGTGCAGGTTTTGAGGTGCGTGACGTTCACTACACGCACTACGGTCGTTTGTGTACCATTGAGACACCGGAAGGCCCAAACATTGGTTTGATCAGCTCATTGTGTGTCTTCGCCAAGGTTAATCGCCTCGGATTCATTGAAACGCCTTACCGCAAGGTGGAGAACGGAAAGGTATCCACGAGTCCAGAAGACATCGTTTACCTTTCTGCTGAGGACGAAGATTCAAACTTGATTGCTCAGGCAAACGCTCCTGTATCGAAGGAGGGTAAGTTTGAGAATAACATTGTTAAAGCGCGTTTGGAAGGTGACTTCCCGCAGGTGGCACCAGACCAGTTGCACTACATGGACGTAGCCCCAAACCAGATCGCATCCATCGCGGCATCGTTGATTCCTTTCTTGGAGCACGATGATGCGAACCGTGCGTTGATGGGATCGAACATGATGCGTCAGGCTGTGCCGTTGATGCGTCCAGCCGCTCCAATTGTTGGAACAGGACTCGAGCGCGCTGTCGCTGAGGATTCACGCATCTTATTGCGTGCTGAAGCGGATGGTGTGGTTGAATTCGTGGATGCCAACGAAATCCACATCAAGTACACCCGCGACGAAAAGGACGAATTGGTTTCGTTCGAAGATGCGGTGAACGTATTGGAGATTCCAAAATTCAAGCGCACCAACCAAGGAACGTGCATGAATCTGAAGCCAATGGTCGAAAAAGGCCAAGCTGTTCATGCCGGTCAGATCCTCGTGGAAGGATACTCGACCGATAAAGGTGAGTTGGCTCTGGGACAGAACATGCGCGTGGCGTTCATGCCATGGAAGGGCTACAACTTCGAGGATGCGATCGTAATCAACGAGCGCGTTGTACGAGAAGATGTCTTCACTTCATTGCACATCGATGAGTACGTCCTCGAAGTTCGCGATACCAAGCGAGGTGTAGAGGAATTGACTGCAGACATTCCAAACGTAAGCGAAGAAGCGACTGCTGACTTGGACGAGCACGGATTGATTCGCATCGGTGCAGAGGTGAAAGAAGGCGATATCCTCATTGGTAAAATCACGCCAAAAGGAGAGTCAGACCCAAGCCCAGAGGAGAAGCTCCTGCGCGCCATCTTTGGTGACAAGGCTGGCGATGTAAAGGACGCGTCATTGAAGATGCCACCTTCAGGACAAGGTGTTGTCATTGAAAAGAAGCTCTTCTCTCGTGCCATCAAGGACCGCAAGTCCAAGGCCGCTGATAAGGCGGTTTTGGAAACCATCGACAAGGAATTCGACGTCGAAGCTGCAGCACTGAAAAAAGTGCTCGTTGAGAAGTTGATGAAATTGGTCGGTGGCAAGGTGTGCCAAGGTGTAAATAACTACTACAAGGAAGAGCAGGTCAAGAAAGGCGTGAAATTCACGCAGAAGATCTTGAACAGCTTGGACTACTTGACCATCAACAGCGACGGTTGGGTGCGTGATGCCGATACCAATGCGTTGGTACGCCGCGTCGTACACAACTACCACCTCAAGTACAACGATGTCTTGGGTGCGTACAAGCGCCGAAAGTTCCAGGTAACCGTAGGGGACGAACTGCCAACCGGTATTGTGAAGTTGGCCAAGGTCTACGTCGCCAAGAAGCGTAAGCTTAAGGTGGGTGACAAGATGGCCGGTCGCCACGGTAACAAGGGGATTGTCGCCAAAATCGTTCGTGCCGAGGACATGCCGTTCTTGGAAGACGGAACGCCAGTGGACATCGTTTTGAACCCATTGGGTGTACCGTCGCGTATGAACTTGGGACAGATCTACGAGACCGTTCTCGGTTGGGCAGGTATGAACTTGGGTACGACGTACTCGACGCCAATTTTCGACGGAGCGTCGCTTGACCAGATCACTGCGATCACCAATGAGGCGGGCGTTCCGGAATGCGGAGTGACCTACCTCTACGACGGAGGTACAGGTGAGCGATTCGATCAGCCGGCTACAGTGGGCATCATTTACATGATCAAGTTGAGCCACATGGTCGATGACAAGATGCACGCACGTTCCATCGGTCCATACTCATTGATTACGCAGCAGCCATTGGGTGGTAAAGCCCAGTTTGGTGGACAGCGTTTTGGTGAGATGGAGGTTTGGGCACTTGAGGCCTTCGGTGCGGCGAACATCTTGCAGGAAATCCTCACGGTTAAGTCCGATGATGTCATGGGCCGTGCGCGAGCGTACGAATCTATCGTCAAGGGCGACAACATGCCAACTCCGGGTATTCCGGAATCGTTCAACGTCTTGCTCCACGAATTGCGTGGTTTGGGCTTGACTATTTCACTTGATTGATCACCGCATAGAATAGCTTAACATGTTTCAGCAAAAGCAACCAAAACAGCTTTCGAGCGACTTCAATACCATCACCATTTCATTGGCGTCTCCCGAGATGATTCTCGAGCAGTCGCACGGTGAAGTTTTGAAACCAGAGACCATCAACTACCGGACTTACAAGCCGGAGCGAGATGGCCTTTTCTGCGAGCGCATCTTCGGTCCCGTAAAGGACTTTGAGTGCCACTGTGGAAAGTACAAGCGCATCCGCTACAAGGGCATTGTATGCGACCGCTGTGGTGTAGAGGTGACAGAGAAAAAAGTGCGTCGTGAGCGCATGGGCCATATCCAGTTGGTTGTGCCCGTAGCGCACATCTGGTACTTCAAGAGCCTCCCGAACAAGATCGGTTACCTCTTGGGCCTTCCGTCCAAGAAGTTGGACCAAATCATCTACTACGAGCGTTACGTAGTCATCCAGCCGGGCATTGCCAAGGGGCCGGAGGACAGCGAACTCGCAGTCAATGACTTCTTGACGGAAGAGGAGTACCTCGATATTTTGGAAACACTCCCAAAGGAGAACCAATACCTTGACGACAAGGATCCGAACAAATTCGTCGCCAAGATGGGGGCAGAGGCATTGCACGATATGCTTGCCAACCTCGACTTGGATGAGTTGTCTTACAACTTGCGCCACTCAGCGAACACCGAAACCTCTCAACAACGCAAGAGTGAGGCGCTGAAGCGTCTGCAGGTAGTAGAGAGCTTCCGTGACGCGAATTCGCGCATCACGAACAAGCCCGAGTGGATGATCGTGAAGGTGGTTCCTGTTATCCCACCAGAATTGCGCCCATTGGTGCCACTTGATGGTGGCCGATTCGCAACGTCTGACTTGAATGACCTGTACCGCCGTGTGATCATTCGAAACAACCGCTTGAAGCGATTGGTTGAGATCAAGGCTCCCGAGGTCATCTTGCGCAACGAGAAGCGCATGCTGCAGGAAGCGGTGGATAGCTTGTTCGACAACAGCCGCAAATCCAGCGCTGTCAAAACGGAGAGCAACCGTCCGCTCAAGTCGCTTTCCGATAGCTTGAAGGGTAAGCAAGGGCGTTTCCGTCAGAACTTGCTCGGTAAGCGTGTCGATTACTCAGCACGTTCAGTTATCGTCGTGGGCCCAGACTTGAAATTGCATGAGTGTGGTTTGCCGAAAAACATGGCGGCTGAACTCTACAAGCCATTCATCATTCGCAAGATGATCGAACGCGGCATCGTCAAAACGGTGAAGTCCGCGAAGAAGATTGTCGATGCGAAGGATCCGGTTGTTTGGGATATCCTTGAAAACGTGATGAAAGGGCACCCTGTATTGCTCAACCGTGCACCAACGCTGCACCGCTTGGGTATCCAGGCGTTCCAGCCGAAGCTCATCGAAGGAAAAGCCATTCAGTTGCACCCGCTCGCTTGTACAGCATTCAACGCTGACTTCGACGGTGACCAGATGGCGGTTCACTTGCCACTCGGCAGCGCGGCCATCTTGGAAGCGCAGTTGCTCATGCTGGCATCGCACAACATCCTCAACCCAGCGAATGGAGCACCGATTGCGGTACCATCGCAGGACATGGTATTGGGCTTGTACTACATGACCAAAATCCGCAAAGGCACCAAGGACGAGCCGGTGAAGGGTGAGGGCATGACTTGCTATTCTCCAGAAGAGGTGCGCATCGCATACCAAGAAGGTCAGCTCGACTTGCACGCGGAAATCAAAATGCGTCACGTGGATATTGATGGCAACGTAAACATCATCGAGACGACATGCGGACGTGTCTTGTTCAATGACCACGTTCCATTGGAAGCAGGCTACATCAATGACTTGTTGACCAAGAAGTCATTGCGTGGAATCATTTCGCACGTATTGAACAGCACCAATGTTCCCCGTACAGCGCAATTCTTGGACGACATCAAGAACCTCGGGTTCTACATGGCCTTCAAGGGCGGATTGTCCTTCAACTTGAACGATGTTATCATTCCGGGTGAGAAGGAGAAGTTGGTGGATAATGCAACTGAGCAAGTAGCGGAGGTGATGGAGAACTATAACATGGGTCTCATCACCAACAACGAACGCTACAACCAGATCATTGACATTTGGACACACACCAACTCGAAGTTGACCAACATCCTGATGGATCGCATTGAAACCGATAAGCAAGGTTTCAACTCGATCTACATGATGATGCACTCCGGTGCACGTGGCTCGAAAGAGCAGATCCGTCAGCTCTCTGGTATGCGTGGTCTGATGGCCAAGCCGCAGAAGTCTTCTGCAACTGGTGGTCAGGACATCATTGAGAACCCCATCCTTTCCAACTTTAAGGAAGGCCTGTCCATCCTCGAGTACTTCATCTCTACGCACGGTGCCCGTAAGGGTCTTGCGGATACGGCATTGAAGACGGCGGATGCGGGTTACTTGACGCGTCGTCTTGTTGATGTTGCTCAAGACGTGATCATCACTGAGCAAGATTGCTTGACACTGCGTGGTGTGGTAGCGACTCCTCTGCGAAAGAACGACGAAATCACGGAAGGCATTGGGGACCGAATCGTCGGTCGTACAGCATTGAACGATGTGGTACACCCCAAGTCAGGCGACGTTCTCGTGGCTGGCGGTCATGAAATTGACCACGCTACAGCCATGGCCATTGAGGAAGCCGGCATCGACGAAGTCGAAGTGCGTTCTGTACTCACGTGTGAATCTATGTCGGGCGTGTGCGTGAAATGTTACGGCAAGAACCTCGCAACAGCGCGTACCGTCCAGGTGGGTGAAGCGGTCGGTGTTATTGCAGCACAGTCCATCGGTGAGCCGGGTACACAGTTGACACTGCGTACGTTCCACGTTGGTGGTACGGCATCGAAGATTTCTGACGAGAACGAGGTGAAGGTGAAGTTTGACGGTGTAGTAGAGATCGATGATCTCCGCGAAGTCGCTCGAACGAATGCTGAAGGCGAGAAGGAAACAGTTGTTGTCTCTCGTTCCTCTGAATTCAAGGTGGTAGACCCGAAAACGGGCGTGGCATTGAGTGCCACCATCCTGCCTTACGGTTCAATTCTCCAGAAGTTCCCTGGTGACAAAATCAAGAAGGGTGAATCCATCTGTGCGTGGGACCCTTACAACAATGTCATCATCAACGAAGAAAAGGGTCTGATTAAGTTCGACATGATCGAGGAAGGGGTGACCTACCGCGAAGAGTTGGACGAGCAGACCGGCTTCCGTGAAATCGTTATTACAGAGACGAAAGACAAGAAGAAGAACCCGGCCATTCTCATCGTAGATAAGAAGGGCGAGGTGCTCAAGACGTACTCGTTGCCTGTTGGTGCTCACCTCTCTGTAAAAGAGGGTGATGAGGCGAAAGTGGGGCAGATTCTTACGAAGATTCCACGTGTGGCAGGTAAGTCCGGTGACATCACCGGGGGTCTCCCACGTGTGACGGAATTGTTCGAAGCGCGTAACCCATCTAATCCAGCGGTTGTATCCGAAGTGGACGGTATCGTTTCTTACGGTAAGATCAAGCGGGGTAACCGCGAGATCATAGTGGAGTCTCGTCGAGGCGACATCTACAAGTACATGGTTCCGCTCTCGAAGCACATCCTCGTTCAGGACAACGACTTTGTCCGAGCGGGCATGCCGCTTTCCGATGGTGCGATTACCCCTATCGACATCCTCGACGTCATGGGACCAACTGCGGTTCAGGAGTACATCGTGAACGAAATCCAGGATGTTTACCGCCTGCAAGGGGTAAAAATCAATGACAAGCACTTCGAAGTCATCGTACGTCAGATGATGAAGAAAGTGGTCATTGAAGATGCTGGAGATACGCGATTCCTCGAGAAGCAGTTCGCAGAGAAGTCCGATTTCATGCAAGAAAACGATCGAATCTTCGGCATGGTTGTTATCACCGACGCCGGAGACAGCGAGGATTTGCGCTTGGGCCAAATGATCACCGCACGTCAATTGCGCGATGTCAATAGCTCTTTGCGTCGCCGCGATATGGCAGTAGCGGAAGGACGCGATGCCATTCCAGCTACCGCACGTCCGTTGTTGCAGGGAATCACCCGCGCCTCTTTGCAGACCAAGTCCTTCATCTCCGCAGCTTCCTTCCAGGAAACCACGAAGGTGTTGAACGAAGCGGCTGTAAGTGGAAAGCAGGATTTCCTCAATGGTTTGAAAGAGAACGTAATCGTGGGTCACTTGATTCCAGCCGGAACGGGTACCCGAGCGTTCACAGAAAAGAAAACCATTACGCGACGTCCAAACTTGGAACTTGCACCAGCAGAAGAAAAGGCGGAAGCCTGATCAGAACTGAATACGAAATGAAAAAGCCCGTCGAAAGACGGGCTTTTTTGTTGTGCTTTGTGCAGAAGGGCGGATTATTCTTTCGAAGCAATCGCCCGGGCCGCTGCCTCAGCTGCATCCTCGCGAGGTGTATCAGCGTCTGTCGATGCGGCACCACTGTACCCAAACAACCGATTGTCCTTGATGATGCGGTCAACGAAGTCAGGCACCATGGTTTCCCAACCGCTCTCGCCGGTCTTGATGAGTTCCAATGCTTCCCGGCTGAAAATACCCAGCACCGATTCATCGTACGGGATATCAATGATGCGCTTGTTGAACCGCAGGTACTCGAAAAGGGGTTGCATTCGGGGATGCACGGGGGTGTTGTCGACCTGCCACATTTCGCCCGAAGGTTCATCCATCCACGGGTATAAATACAGCTTGAGGTCACGGCTGAACAGGATGCCAAATGCCTCCAGGATGCCGCCGTTCAAATCGCGGTAGTACTTTTCATCAAATACCATGGAGAGTGTGTTGGCCCCCATGATGATGCCCATGCGTTTCTTCGTGTGTTGGGAGAAGAATTCAACCAGTTTGTAGTATTTCTGATAATTCGAAATCAATACCGTCTGACCGATTGAGCACAATACATCAGCGCGATCGAGGAAATCTTGTTCATCGATGTCGCCCTCCGCGGAGAGGTTGTTGAGTGTGATTTCGAAAAGAACCTGGATGTTGTCCTCCTTAACGCGAGGCTCCTGTTTGAATTGCTGGAGCCCCTTAGCGATCATGTCAATGCTGACCTTGGTGACCGGGCGGAACGAGCCTCGGATGGCGAGGATGTTCTTTTTGTAGAGGACATCCGCAGCTTGGCGGTTGCGTCCGTCGGGTGAGAAGATGACCGCATCGGTCATGCCGTTTTTCACGAGCTGCAGCGACAGCAGGCGGTTGTCGATGTGCTCGAAGTCCGGTCCATTCATTTGGATCATGTCGACTTCGACCTGATCGCGATCGAGGTTGTCGTAGAGCGACTGCAGCAGCTCCTTCGGCTTCTTGTAGAAGAAAACGCACCCGTAGATGAGGTTCACCCCGAGCATGCCCACGGTCTGATGTTGCAAGAGCGCATCGCTTTCATGCAGACGAGCATGGAGGATGACCTCGTTGGGCTCTTTATCGGGGGCTGTCTGAAACTTGAGACCAAACCAACCGTGTCCTTGGTTGGTTTTGTGGTAATTGATGGTGGCCACCGTATTGGCGAAGGCGAAGAAGTGCTTCGAGGGGTGCTGTGCCCGATCCAATCGATCAACCATTAATTGGTATTCGTGCTTCAGCATTTTTTGCACGCGGCTTTCGCACACGTACCGGCTGTTTTTCTCTTCGCCATAGATGGCGTCGGAAAAATCCTTGTCATACGCGGACATGGCTTTGGCAATGGTGCCTGAAGCGCCACCAGCACGGAAAAAATGCCGCACGACTTCTTGTCCAGCGCCGATTTCGGCAAAGGTTCCATAGAGGTCCTGATTCAGGTTGATGCGAAGGGCTTTTTGCTTCGCCGAGAGGATGACACGGTTGGAATCCACGACCTTATTGATTTCAGTGTTCGACCTGTTTCAACAAATGTACGAGATGTACAGGGCGTACCTTTGCGTCATGCAGGTGGAATTCACTTTTCTCGGAACGGGCACGTCTCAAGGCGTTCCCATCATCGGGTGCGATTGCCCGGTTTGCCGAAGCTCAGATCCGCGAGACCAGCGGCTAAGAAGCTCCCTGCTCGTGCACACTGGTGATGCCACGGTGGTCATTGATACTGGTCCGGATTTCCGGCAACAATGCCTCCGCGAGTCAGTCAAAAGCATTGACGCGGTTGTTTTTACGCATGAACACAAAGACCATGTGGCTGGATTGGATGATATCCGACCCTTCAATTTCCGCAGCAAGAAGGACATGCCTGTTTTTGCTACTGAACGCGTGGAGCAAGCCTTACACCGCGAATTTCAGTACATCTTCGAGGCCAATTACCCCGGGGTTCCAAAGGTGGCATTGAATCGGATAGATGAAGCTCCCTTTACCATTGGAGAGGCAACGTGGTGGCCGCTTCCTGTGCTCCATCATCGGCTCCCTGTTTTGGGGTTCCGTGTAGGAGGATTGGGTTACATCACGGATGCCAATTCATTTTCGGACCAAGCGCTTGAACGATTGGAGGGCGTGGATGTCCTCGTTTTAAATGCGCTGCGCAGGGAGTCGCACCTTTCGCATTTCACCTTGGAGGAAGCGTTGGAATGGGCCAAGCGGATTGGTGCGCGCCAAACGTATTTCACGCACATCAGCCATCAACTGGGCTTTCACGAGGAGGTAAGTGCTGAATTGCCTCCAGGGGTTTCCCTCGCGTTTGACGGATTGTCTGGAATGACCGAGGGCAGGGGGCTCGATTGACATATTTTCGCGGCATCATGTCCCTGTTATTTCTTCGTCTTCTTTCTCGCCTTCCATTCAGCGTTTTGCACAGCATCAGTTCGTTGGTGGCGATTCTGGCTTCACGGCTGGTGGGATACCGCCGCCTGGTCATTCGCGGCAACATCGAGCGAAGCTTCCCCGAGCTTTCAATGGCCGACCACCGCAGGATTGAGCGCGACTATTATCGCCATTTTGCGGACATCACATTGGAATCCATTAAGAATTTCACCATCAGTGATGCGGGGGCAAGGGCCCGTATGGAGCACCGCGGAGTCGAAGTCTTTGAGCAGTTCAAGCAAGAAGGCCGAAGCGTGTTGATTGCAGGAGGACATTTCAATAACTGGGAATTGTACGCCATGACGGCGAATCAGAGCATCCCACATGATGCGATGGCGGTGTACAAGCGGCTTTCGAATCCAACGATGGATGAGGAAGTTCGCGCTTCTCGTCAGCGTTTTGGACTGGAGATGGTGCGCACCGTTGATGCCCAAGCTTGGATGGATGAACATGCACAGGGTTTGCGACCGAAGGCCGTGGTGATGGGGTTTGATCAAAGTCCGGCTGACCCCCAGAAATCCTGGTGGAACACCTTTCTCAACCAGGAAACGGCTTGGTATTTCGGGCTGGAGAAATGGGCCCGGATGTACAACCTGCCGGTCATCTACGGGCACATTCGTAAGGTCAAGCGAGGCGTGTACTTCACGGAATATGAACTCGTGACGGATGCACCGCTCACCTTGCCCGAAGGCGCGATCCTTCAGCGCTGCATCGACTTGCTTGAGCAGGACATCCGCGAAACGCCCCATCAGTGGTTGTGGTCACACAAACGATGGAAGCACGCACGCCCGGAAACCATGCTATTGAACCGGCGTCCAGAAGGCCCGATAAATCCGAGTGCCCATGCATGAAGTTCCATTGGCCGAGCGCATGCGCCCCAAGACATTGGGGGATTATTTGGGTCAAGGCCACTTGGTCGGTGAAGACCAAGTTTTGCGCCGTTCCGTCGAAGGGGGCAATGTGCCGTCCATGATTTTATGGGGGCCTCCAGGTGTCGGAAAAACCACCCTCGCCAAAATCATTGCAGCGCAATCCGGCCGTCCTTTTCACGAGCTCTCGGCCGTTCAAAGCGGCGTAAAAGAGGTGAGGGAGATCATAGCAAGCGTCAAACGTTCAGGGATGTTTGCCGGCCGAGCCATTCTCTTCATTGATGAGATTCACCGATTCTCAAAGTCCCAGCAAGACAGTTTGTTGGGTGCTGTAGAACAGGGCCTTGTCACGCTCATTGGTGCGACAACGGAGAACCCGTCATTTGAGGTGATTCCGGCGTTAATAAGCAGGTGTCAAGTATATGTCTTAAAGTCATTTAGTGAAGAACAATTAAAGCTAATTGTAACCCGTGCGATTCAGCAAGATGAAGTGCTTTCCATGCGTTCCATCGAGGTAGCGGAATGGGAAGCTTTGTTTCGAGCGAGTGGCGGAGACGCGCGCAGGTTGCTCAATGCTGTGGAATTGCTGGTGGGGCTTTCTGAGGGCGATCAAGTGGTCATCGACAACGCTGCTGTCAAGTCCGCTTTGCAGTCTACCACCGTGCGATTCGATAAGAAGGGAGATACGCATTACGACATTGCATCGGCCTTGATCAAAAGCATTCGAGGGAGCGACCCGAACGCGGCCGTCTATTACTTGGCTCGGATGCTTGCCGGGGGCGAAGACCCCAAGTTCATTGCGCGCCGCCTGGTGATATCGGCTGCTGAAGATATTGGCTTGGCCAATCCCACAGCCTTGGTTATGGCGAATGAAACCTTTGCAGCCATCGAACGCATAGGTATGCCCGAGGGCCGCATCGTATTGAGTCAATGCGTCATCTACTTGGCCACAAGTCCCAAAAGCAATGCCGCCTACGCCGCAATCAATCAAGCCATGCGTGCAGTAGAAGCGACCGGTGATCTGCCCGTGCCCCTGCATTTGCGAAATGCATCCAATCAATTCATGAAGGATCAAGGCTACGGCAAGGGCTACCAATACGACCACGAATCCGAGCAAGGGGCGTCCGGTCAGGAATTCCTCCCGCAGGGAATTGAAGGCAGTTCTTTTTACCTGCCAGGGGCCAATTCCAAAGAGGCAGGTATCCGTGCAGCTATGAAGGCCGTATGGAAGGATAAGTACAATTTCTGACCTAGTTCGGTTCAGCGCATGAGGATGAAGCGCGATCGGATTAAACTGCTGTTTGGACCGAACAAGTTGAATACATAGGTGCCATTTTTCAAGGATAGAGGCAGGTCAACCGCTCCTTGTAAATGACCCTCATCCGTGGGCCAAACTGGGGCGTCTCCCTCATCTACCAGCTGATTGCGCATATCCAGCAGCTGCCACTTCATAGGCGTTTGTTGCCCTTTGTACATCCAGCGAATGGTTCCTCCACTGCATGGATTGGGGAAGAGCAAAAAGTCCTCCGCTCCTGCCGTTCCCCAGGTCGCAGCGCCGTTTTCATCCAGCCACTCGAAGGCTTTCTGAAAGTCGGGAATGCCGTGCCCCATGCTGTCGTTGGGTGTAGCATACAAATGGGATGAGGCGATGATCGCTTGGCGGATTTCCGAGGCAGGTGCATCGGGAAACGCCTGCCAGAGGCATGCTGCAGCACCGCAGAGGATGGGGGAAGCGAAGCTGGTGCCATTGCCTTGGCGGATGGTGGAATCGGCAAACGGATGAGCGGCCTGGACGCCAAGTGCCATGACGTCAGGTTTCACGCGCCCATCGGAGGTGGGGCCCCAGCCGCTGAACGGCGCATGGTTGCCATCGGCGTCGACAGCTCCCACCGTCAGAATGCCTTCTGCATCGGCTGGCGCTGTGATGTAATGCCATTCGGCGGCCCCGCTGTTTCCTGCGCTTGTGGTGCACAAAATGCCTTTTTGCGCTGCCCAAGTTGCGGCCTGGCTGATGCGCGTGGTTGTGCCGTTGAGTTCGTCGTAAACGTGGTTCATGGTTGAATCGTCGAACAGGCTGTATCCCAAAGACGTGTTCATGAGGTCGACTCCAATGCTATCTGCATGTTCGGCGGCAGCGACCCAGTAATCTTCTTCGATGAGGTATTCACTGTAGGCATCTTCGGTTCGGTATAGGATGTAGGTGGCATCCGGTGCTGTGCCAATTAAATGGTCCTTCCAGTGCCCGGCCATTGTTCCCAGAACGGCGGTTCCGTGCCGGTGGTGAGCAAACAATCCACCTTGGGATTGCATGGCATCCATGCCTTCTAGGATGCGCCCCTCATTCCAAGCGCGTTGGAATACAGGCAGGGACTCGGTGTTTTCAAACCCTGCATCCAACACGGCTATGGTCATTCCCGAACCGGTAAAACCGATGCCGTGCAACCAGTCTGCGTTCAGTTGTTCCAACGGCCCCAAGCCCAATCCGTATCCACTCGGTGGGCATTCGTTTTCCCTCGTGATGGCGACAGGTGGCTCGCGGTAATCGCCTTCGATGGCCAGGACCGATTTGATGTCGGTCACCATGGGCAATTCGAGCAGGGTCAGTGGATCAAATGTGGTATCGACCAGCGCAATGGTCACAGCATTGAACCACTTGCTCTTGAGGATCACTTTGAACGCGCTCATGGATTCGAGTTCCGCGACGTAATCCGGTGGGATGGGCATGTCGTGATCCGTTACCGCGATGTTTTGCAAGGCCCGGCGATAGATCGCTTTTGGGCTCAAAAACGCCTCGGGTTCATCGACTTTAAACGGTGTTGAGTACCCGGCAGGCAGTTCGTTTTGGGTTTTTCCCTCGAATTGGACCCAATACCTGTGCGGCGCATTTTGTGCACCGGCCGTTCCCAAAATGAAGGTGAGGGCCACGGTGCAAATCCCGCGAGCGATGTTCAGCATCACATCAGCGCGCATCATTGCTTTTCAGATGACTGGAGTACGCCATTTTCATAGCGTTCAATCAAGATGAGTCGGCCGTTGAGGTCGTAATTGTAGACTTCGCCGTCGAGCTTGCCATCCACGTATTCGCCTTCCCGTTTCAGCGCCTCGCCTTCGAGGATGCGTTTGCGGATGGTGTCTCCGGTTTCCGGATCGATGGAGGCCTCAATGACCCATTCGCCGGTGTCGTGCCATTCGCGGAATGGGCCGGTCTTTTGTTGGTTGATGACTTCGAATTCTTCCTTAGGTCGACCGTCGTTGAAGGTCATGACGACCGATCCATTCTCATGGATTTCTTCGATGAGTTCACCTTGCTCAAATTGCCGAGTGGTTTGCACCGTGCCGTCCTCCATGAATGACTTCCAGAAGCCGTTCTCCTTGCCAGCGTCGTATAAGCCCAAGGTCTGAGGTCGGCCATTGGCATAGTTGATTTTGCACATGCCGTGAAACACCCCCTCGCGGTAATTGATCTCAGAAAGCAGGGTCCCCAGTTCATCCCACGTTTTCCAGGTGCCATCGCGTTCGCCGTTCTTGTAGTTGCCCTGTTCCAGGCGTTTGTTGTTTTTGCTGTACGTCACCGATGTTCCGTGGAGGAGGTCAGCGTTGTAATTCTCCTTCAGCCGCAAAAGCCCGGCTGCATCGTAATAGAGCCATTCGCCTTGTTTTAATCGGACGGGCTCTCCTTGTTCGTTCAATTGCCGACCGGTCATGTACAGGCCCTCCGCTTGCAGTGAACCGTCGGGGCGGTACAATTTGGTAAACGCCTTGCGGCCGTTTTCGATGTGGGTGACCTCCGACATCAATTCACCGTCTTCGTAGAAGAATTTGAAGGCTCCACTGGGTTGGCCGTTTTTGAATTGGCCCACGTAGTAAAGGTTGCCGTTGGGCCAAACCCGGATCCAAGCACCGTCTTTGTTGTTCTTTGCGTTGTTGAGGTTGAAGTCAATGCCTGCTTGACCTGCAGGATAATTTCCACCCGTTGGTGTGCCGGGTTGAGCCAACACGTCGTGGGATGTGACAGTTGCAAGCAAAAGGACCGCAAAGGCGGAGAGAAAAGGAGTAGCGCTGCGCATCATGAAAGCGAAAATAGTCAATTGGAAAGTGGCTCCACTTGGATTAACGACCAATGCCTCGCGATTTGTACACGTTCCATGGACACAGGCATTTCATTGCCTACTTTTGCACTCCCAATCACCATTATTTCAATACCATGAAAGTAACCGTAGTCGGAGCAGGTAACGTAGGTGCCACATGCGCAAACGTCCTGGCTACCCGCGAAGTAGCGAACGAAGTCGTTTTGTTGGACATCAAAGACGGATTTGCCGAGGGCAAGGCGTTGGACATCTGGGAAACGGCTCCCATCAACTTGTACGATACCCGCACCGTAGGAGCGACCAACGATTACGCCAAGACAGCCGGTTCGGAAGTAGTGGTGATCACCAGTGGCTTGCCACGAAAGCCCGGAATGAGCCGCGACGATTTGATTGCGACCAACTCCGGCATCGTCAAAAGCGTGACCAATTCCATCTTGGAGCACAGCCCTGAGGCCATCATCATTGTTGTCTCCAACCCGTTGGATGTGATGACCTATTGCGCTTACCTCACTGCAAATAAGCCTTCACAAAAAGTAATGGGCATGGCCGGCATCCTCGACACGGCGCGGTACCGCGCTTTCTTGGCGGAGGCTTTGGATTGCTCGCCGAAGGACATTCAGGCCGTGTTGATGGGAGGCCACGGTGATACCATGGTTCCGCTTCCACGTTACACAACCGTTGGCGGTATTCCTGTGACTGAGTTGATCGAAGAAGAGAAGTTGAACGCGATTGTTGAGCGTACGAAGAAAGGAGGGGGGGAAATTGTCAACCTCCTGGGCACGTCGGCTTGGTACGCACCTGGTGCTGCCGCAGCTCAAATGGTTGAGGCCATTGTGCGCGATCAGAAGCGCATCTTCCCGGTTTGCGCTTGGTTGACCGGCGAGTATGGAATCAACGATTTGTACCTTGGCGTTCCGGTAAAATTGGGCAAGAACGGCATCGAAGAAATCATCGAATTGGCGTTGAACGACGAGGAAAAAGCATTGCTGGCCGAGAGCGAGAAAGCCGTCCGCGGTGTAGCGGAGGTCTTGGACCGCATGAACGCAGAAGCATAATCCCAGCAGGAGCAAAGCGAACAGCGCTTCGCCTTCCTGTTACTGTACAACAACCCGCACGGCCTGTGTTTCATGGTCCGCTGCGGGTTGTGTCGTTAAGACGTAAATCCCCGGCAAGGAAGGAGCGCGGAGGACGGGTGCGTCGTACTGCAAAATCCGGGCGGTATAGAGGGTTCTTCCTTGGAGATCTGTCCAGATAAACTCGCTGTCCCTTTGCCCCGTCCATCCGGAAAGGGCCACTGTAGATCCACATGGTACAGGGTTGGGAAACACGCCCATCGACGGAGATGTACTCCATTCAGTAACATGGACCGCGGTACCCTGGAACCAGCGCAATCCTCCGTTCTGGATTCCAACCAGCATTTCGGGGAGGCCATCGTTATTGACGTCGCCCAGGGTCCCACTGGATCGCAGTCCGCGCATGGCCGCATTCCAGATGCCATCCCATTCCTCCAATGGTCCGAGAATGTCGGCAGTATTCAGCGTCCCGAAATACTGGATTTCGCCCAATTCGTTGCCTGCCGCAACGTGAATGACGTCGCCTGCTTTGTACAAGCATGGGGTGGCGTATCCGTTGATGCCCAATGCATTGTGGACTTGAATGCCGCCCCAATTTTCGCCGTTCGTCTCCGTGGTCTGCATGCACCAGGCCGCATTTTGTGCTGTGCCACAATTCAGAAACAAGGTGAAGGTGCCGTTTTTTTCACCGACCACGAGATCGAGCAAACCGTCGTTGTCCACATCCATCAATTGGGGGGAAGCAAACTGGCCGATGTCCATGCTTTCTCCTTGTGCATCTGAAAGGGAGAGTTGAGCCAGTTCCCACACTGGCCATGCGCCGGGCCCTGCAACGTTGTCATAGCGATGCATGAGGCCCAATTCATCTCCGACCACCAGATCCACATCGCCGTCGCCGTCCAGGTCGCCCAATGCTGGAAAGGCACTTTCTATCCCGTTGGTCGCAAAATCAATGGACGACCACGTGTTCCATGCAAACGCCGGTGCCTCGGCATCGCCCGTGTTTTCGAACAAAGCGAGCGCCGTGGGGGTGTCATTGACGCCTTCGTACCGTTCCTTGTTACCAACCACCAAGTCCAGGTCGCCATCGCCGTCGAGGTCGTGCAACACGGGGATGGCTCCGCGCCCTACGTCAATGGTGCCGTCTTGGATCCAATGGTCCGATGCCAATGCCCAAACCGGCGTTTCGACGGTGCCTTGGTTTTCCCATAATTGCACGCATTGGTCGTCGTTGATTTCCAGGCCGATGTTCGGTGAAATGACCAAGTCCCAATCCCCGTCATTGTCCGGGTCAATGGGGTAGGCCGCTGGAAAGCGCTCGAGGGAAATGGAGTCCTGTGGACCGGCGTGCGGAACCAAGGCTGGAAATGCCATGTCCACCCAGGCGGTGCTGTCTTGGCCGTCGTCGGCATCCTCAAGCATCAACCCACTCATGGTGGGGTAGGTGACGTCGGAGATGAGCAGGTCGTGGAAATTTTCCCCGTCCATTTGCAGCGCCGTGATCGCTCCGCCGGCATGAACGCCATCGCGCTCCGCAGGCACCTCGCCAATCGGCGCGGGTCGGCCCTCTGGATCGACGACATTGAAGCTGCAGCTGTGGTCTTCTCCGATGAACAAGGTGTTGTCTTCGGATCCTTCTGAAACCATTCCGTAGCAGCGATTGGTGCAGACTAAGTCCAGCCCACAGGACGATTGGCCGGAAAAACGATAGAGGGATGTGCTGGTCTCCGTGAAACAAATGAAGTCGAGGTCGCCATCGTTGTCAACGTCAAAAATGGCCGGTTTGTCAATGGTGAGGCAGACGAGGGGCAGCTCCTGTGCGCCTGTACCGAAGTCCCAACTGGCCGTCAATGGAATCGCGTACGGTTCGAATTCGGGCACACCCGTCCCGGTGCCAATGTTGCGGTAGACGTGTATGCTGTTTTGGTAGCCGGTGAAGAGGTCGGGACGATCGTCGCAATCAAAGTCCCGCAGCAGCACCCAATGCTTGACAGCGGGCCATCCCTCTGCCCAATCCGGACGCTCTTTCCATGTCCCGTCTTCCGTGTGCTCGAACACCAGAATGCGGCTGCCATCTCGGTCAAAGGTGAAGAGGTCTTGGTCGCCGTCGCCGTCCATGTCGATTTCCGACCACTGCGGAGCGCTCATCCCGCCGGTGAAGGCATGCGGCAGGTCGGTACCGTACAAATTGACCGTTGGCCCAGACGTCAATTCCCAGTTCCACGGCGCTTGTGCGGCACCAAGGGCGGGGAGAAGTGCACTGAAAAAACTCAGGATGACGGCAGGTTTCAATTTCATGTGGGCAAGTTATCGGATTCTTGTTGATTACTTATTCGCTGCTGGGAAAACCCTCCCGTTGAGAGCGGGGTATGTTTAGGCATGCACTCGTTCAACAGGGAACAGCGATTATTGGTTGCGTGGGGATTACTCTGCGTGGGAGCATCGGTCTTGCTCGCTGCATACGGCCGGCATGGAATGGCCGAGCCCGAGCTGCAGGTGCGTTGGGGCATAGCCGTTGAATACGTTCGCTTTATGGGACTGGGGTTGGCCGCCATGGTGGTCATCCGCCGAGTGGGCATGGCTGAGTCACGCGCCATGTGGCCCGAAAGGCTTCTGGCTCTTGGGACCATCTTGTTTTCCGGCACAGTTGGGATGGAAAGCATCGCTCCTGAGGCGGATTGGGTGACAAAATTTGGGATGGCCGCACCGCTGGGTGGCGTCCTCATGGCAGGCAGTTGGTTGGCATTTGTTTTTGAATTTATTCGAAATCAGCGCCCGTCACCGTCGTAACATTTAATCTACATTTGGCAATGAGAAATGCAATGATCAATTCTCTCATGAAACACGTTGGAAACACCCCCTTTGACGCGTCTTTGGAGTCCGTCAAACTGGAAGGAGTGGCAAGAGCCCACTGGAACCTTCCCCCCGCTAAACTTATTCTGCAAACCCTTTTGCGCGGCGAAGGCGTGCTCACCGATTCGGGAGCATTGGCCGTCTCGACCGGGACGTTTACCGGTCGCTCGCCCAAAGACCGGTTCTTGGTCGAAGATGCATTGACCCGTGACCGTGTGGATTGGGGAGCCATCAACCAGCCCCTGGAACCCGCACACTTCACCCGTCTTCACCAAGACATGGTCAATCACCTCAAAGGGAAAAGTGTATTCGTTCGGGATGCAGCTGTGGGCGCCGATTCCGCCACCCAAATCAAAACGCGGGTGATATCGGAAAAAGCATGGGCGAATTTATTTGTGTCCAATATGTTCATTCGTTTGGATGAACAAGACGTTCTGGTGCCGTCCCCGGAGTGGACGGTCATCTGTGCGCCGTCCTTTCAGGCCAACCCCGAGCGGCACGGCTGCCGCCAGGCCAATGTAACGGCTGTGAATTTCACCGAGAAACTCATCCTGATTGCCGGATCTGCCTACACGGGAGAAATCAAAAAGGGCATGTTCTCCGTAATGAATTTTGTGCTGCCGACCCAACACAATGTGTTTCCCATGCACTGTTCTTGCAACGTCAATGAAGCGGGTGAAACGGCCGTGTTTTTCGGTCTTTCCGGGACAGGGAAGACCACACTGAGCAGCGATGAGAACCGTACGCTGATTGGCGACGATGAGCACGGTTGGGGAGCGGATGGTGTCTTCAACATGGAAGGAGGGTGCTATGCCAAGACCATTGACCTCGATGCGGAACGCGAACCTCAGATTTACCAAGCCATTCGGTTCGGTGCCATGTTGGAGAACATCGGATTTGAACAGGATGGCGTGACCCCGAACTATGCAGATGCCAGCGTGACGCAAAACACGCGTGTATCGTACCCCATCACACACATCCCGGGTGCTTCACTTCAGGGAACTGCGGCCCACCCGAAGGACATCTTCTTTTTGACGTGCGATGCGTTCGGAGTGTTGCCTCCCATCAGCCGGTTGGATACAGGCCAGGCGATGTACCATTTCTTGTCCGGCTACACCGCCAAAGTAGCGGGAACCGAGGTCGGGGTCACCGAGCCTCAGGCGACCTTCTCTGCGTGTTTTGGCGCGCCGTTCATGCCCCTGCCTCCCACAGAGTACGCGGAGATGCTGGGCGATAAGATGGAAGCCCATGGCGTTCGGATTTGGCTGGTGAACACCGGATGGACGGGCGGTGGCTATGGAGTGGGCAACCGCATGAAATTATCCCACACCCGCGCCATGATACGTGCCGCGATGAACGGGGATTTCGATCAAGTGGAGATGTACAAAGACCCGGTTTTCGGGTTGATGTCACCTACGACATGCGCAGGTGTGCCCAGCGAAGTGTTGATACCAGCCCACGTCTGGCAAGACCAACAAGGGTACAACGAAGCCGTTGCAAAGCTTGCTGACTTGTTCACCGAAAACTTCAAACAGTTCGAGCACGCAGCCAACGCGGCCATGTTGGAAGCCGCACCGGCGACTGCCTGATATTCGAGGCTGAGGGATACCTTTGGGGCATGCGGTTTTTTTACGCACCCATCGTCTCACCACTGCACGAATTGGATCCTGATGAGTCCAAGCACTTGGTGCGCGTTCTGCGTGCCCAAGTCGGCGATGAAGTGGGGTTAGTAGATGGCAAGGGGAACCGTTACCGTGGAAACCTGACGCAAGTGGACAAACGCGCTTGCCTGTTGGAGACTTCACTGGTCGAGTCCCAACCTGAACCAACCCATTCCTTGACCTTGGTCATTGCTCCAACCAAGAGCACCGACCGGTTCGAATGGTTGCTGGAAAAAGCCATGGAATACGGTGTTCGCCGCGTTCAGCCGATTTGGACGGCTCGGAGTGAGCGGAAAAAGGAAAAGACGGACCGGTGGGAGAAGATTTTGGTCAATGCGCTCAAGCAATCGCAGCAACTTTGGCTGACG
The DNA here is from genome assembly GCA_938074325.1 of uncultured Flavobacteriales bacterium. Lineage (GTDB taxonomy): Bacteria > Bacteroidota > Bacteroidia > Flavobacteriales_D > Sanyastnellaceae > UA16. Next base: position 74,036 of record CALJFZ010000011.1, read on the forward strand.
GAACTTGCCCCCGCTGTATCCTGGGAAGTGTGGCTGGCTTCTGAAGGGGCCAAGGGAGCATCGGGTTTCATCGCCCATTGTGAGCCGGCCGAGAAGCTTCACCTGTTTGACGCTTTCCCTACGGATGCGTCCAGTTGGGTGGCGATCGGCCCTGAAGGGGATTTCACGACGAATGAAATTGCATTGGCTCGTTCAAAGGGTGTACAAGAAGTGACCCTCGGAGACCAGCGTTTGCGTACCGAGACAGCTGGTTTGGCGGCGATACAAATGCACGCCCTGGTGCAGCGGTAGTCGTTAAGATGCCGGTCCCTCAGGCACGGGCATCCAGTGGGTGACGTCGGCAAAGTAGTGATTGCTGTTCCCTTCACCGGACCAAAAATGACGTCCGTGTTTGGCGCGTTTTTCAGGGTTGTCGGCGAAGTAGTCTTCGCAAAAGCGCAAGACAATCACTTCCCGAACTTCGAATGCTAAATCCTTGCCCGGAAGAAACACCCGGTTTCCCGGGATGAAGGCGAGAACCCGTTGGTCATCCTGAGGCAGTTGGTCTGCTGTAGCTATCCAGGTGTTCGGTGTCATGATCCTTTGAAGTTGGGCGCTCGTTTTTCCAGGAATGCAGCCACGCCTTCTGCGTAGTCCTCCGTTTGAGAGGCTTCCATCTGCAAATCGCGCTCGGTAGTCAGATGAGACGACAGGTCGGCGTCCCAACCCGCGTTGAAAGCCTTTTTTGTGAGGCCCAATCCCCGTGTGGGCATTTGCGCGAGACGAACCGCCAAAGCCTGCACCTCCTGCTCAAACACATCATCAGCCACTGCACGGTAGATGAGTCCCATGTGTTCGGCTTCTTCCGCGCTTAATTTATCTCCAAGAAATGCGAGCGCTGCGGCCCGTTGCATGCCCACCAAACGTGGCAGAAACCACGTGCCGCCGCTGTCGGGAATGAGGCCGATTTTCGAGAACGCCTGAATGAGGCTTGCCGAGGAACGAGCGATGGTCAAGTCGCAGGCCAACGCAATGTTGGCGCCTGCACCCGCTGCCACGCCATTCACAGCTCCGATTACAGGTTTCTCCATGAAGCGTATCCGTCGAACGCTTTCGTTGTAGGTCTTTTCAACGATTTCGGTGAAATCGGGGGCGTCCGGAGAAGTAACTTCCTTGAGGTCCTGCCCTGCACAGAATGCTTTGCCATTTCCTGTCACCACGACGCACCGAACTTCTGCGTTCTGTGCCGCTTCATCCAATGCGGATTGGAAGGCGCGGCCCATGGCTTGGTCAAAGCTGTTGAACACGGAAGGTCGGTTCAAGGTGATGGTGCAAATGCCATCGTTGATTGCAGTCAGAATGCTTGGTTCCATGGTGGGATGGGTTATCGTTGGATGAGGATGCGCGTGCGGCGTGCACCGATTTTCAAAATGTATGCGCCTTCTGGCAAGTGCGTGAGGTCAATGGTGGTGCCACCAGGCTGTGGGGCAAGCATGAAGTGGGCCATGCATTGTCCCAGCGAATTGAAGACAGCACTTTCGGTTGCCTCGCTTATCCCGCTCAAGCGCAACTCACCTGAAGTGGGGTTGGGATAAACACGCCAATCTTCGGTTCGTTCAGCAACAGAAACGATTTCCCAGGAGAACGTGGTGCTGAATTCACATCCAGCTTCATCGACAATGTGGACCAGGATCTGGTCGCCTTCCACCAATTCACTGGTGTTGCCTTCGCAAGCGTTCATACTGAGTTCGGGGCCTGTGCAGAGGGTGGTCCCTTCATAGATCCAACTGATGCTGACTTCGCCGTTGGCGCCTGTTACATCCACGGTTGCAAACTCCGATTCGATGGTCAATACCACATCCAGGTCGCATGGCGAGCAACTTACTAGCGGGCTTGGGTCGAGTTCCCAGGTGCCCATGGGGCTCAGGTCTATTCCGTTGAATGCGGGGAACTGGGACGGGTAGCGCGAGGCACGGAAGAGCAGGTTGTCGTTGATCCCGAGTTCTGTTCCTTGGGATACGGCCAGGCCGCCTTGGAGGGGGACGCGGTACTGCCAAGCGGTATCGCCGCTGGCGGTAAATTCAAAAATTTCCCCAGTACGTCCACTCAGGATGAGGTTGTTGCCCCCGGGCAGGCGCTCAAAATTGGAGAGTCCGCTGCTGAAAAAGTCGGTGGGGGTGGGCGCTGTCCACGTCCAGTCGAAGTCCATCGGTGCATACGTGGAGGCTTCGTCATTCCCTGTCATGGCGTACGCTGCAGAGGTGTCATTGGCCATCCACTCGGGTGCAATCAAGTGCGCGCTGGAATAGGGGCCGGTGGCCCCGGGATTTCGATTGTTGAACACGGCAATTTTACCAAAGTCCGGTGTGTTCATGTGGTACGGTGCATCCAGCCAATGTGCAGCATGCTGGTAGTGCAATTGCTGATCTTCAGCCGTTCCTCGTCCATAGGCCTCGGGGTTGCCCCAACGCCAGACCAAGCCTGCTTCAGGGACTCCTTTGTCGATGATCCATAGCTCATCGAACGTCGGGACACTGACGAGGACTTGGTTTAATTCTGCGTTGTAGTCGATGCTGTTGATGTGCAGCCAGTCCGGGGCTGCAGAGCTGGGCGTGCCAAAATTCACATCGATGCGATGCGGCTCAAGGGCCGGGTCGCCAAACTGTGCTTTTGTGGAGTCAAAATCCTGAACCAAGTGGTCCCAAGCTCGCCATTCCCACACCACGTCGGCTCCACCATTTGCATTGGGCTGAAGCTCGATGATGCGCTCACTCCATAATTCACCGTCCTCTAGGAGCGCGGGGTTTCTGCCTGCTGCAATCGCATCGAGGGAATCGATTCGCTCCCAGGCGATGGCGAGAACAGTGCCTGAATTGGTCAAGGCGAAGTCGTGATGCAGACGTCCGGTGGAGTCATTTAACGTGTAATTCCATTGCACAGTGTTGTCCCACGTGCGGCCTTCGATGACGGCTCCACCGCCGCCTGCCCAAATGGGGTCGCTTTGAAAGTTGGCAGGGCGATGGGACCAAATCAGGTCGCCAAAAGGCGTGAGGTATGCACTGTTTCCCGGTCGGCGGAGTGAATCGTTGGTCCAAACATGGACCACTTCGCCGCATGCGTCAATCAAACGGGCGTGCGGCTGATTGTGTGGATAGATGAGGGTGTATCCATCCACGGCGAGGGCGGCATCGTACGAGATGGTGCCAACGGTATTGGTTTGGCTTTGGCCCATCATGGCAAGGAGCAACCAAGCGCACAAGAGGGTGAATTGAGGGGTCTTCATTCAACCAGAAATTTAAAGGTCATTTGAGCCGGTGGAGCAGGGGTAAGATTCGTTGCATGTAAAATTCCGATATACATGCCCGGTGGCCAAAACTGAATATCCACAACGGCTTCTCCTGAAGCGGCTCCTCGCCACACCACTTGGCCCTTGCGGTTGTAAATGGTAAGCGCGTTGCTCGTGCCCGCCGGCACAGGGCTGATCCGGACCTGAGTGGTGGCGGGATTGGGCCACACGGTTGGTGCCATCAATACCACGGGGTCTAGCAGCCCCACGCTGCAGTCGAAAGGGAGGGGGTTGAGCTCGAGGGGGGCGCCGGGTGTGAGGTCCCGGCCCACGAGTCCTGGGTGGTCCAAAGGAATGGACAGGGCGCGGAATACGCCGTTTTGAAGCGGTGTCGCGCCTTGTTGGATCGGACCAAGGTTGTTGATCGGATTGATGTAATCCCAGACCACCGCCTCCTGGTCATCCAATTCGAAGAAGCGGCCGCTTGCCCCTTGGCAAATCAAATGGTGGCCATTCGGAAGCCATTGGTATCCCGATACATTGGCGGAGAAGAACCCCAAATCCGGTGCTTGCGGATAGGTCCAGCTCGGTTCGTCCGGAGCAAACGGCGTGGTGGATTCGGGTTGGATGTAGCCGCCGCTTTCGTCCAGTGGAAGCGGAAGTCGGTGAACGGTACTATACTGCCCTTCCGGTCGACCGGCACCGTTGTTGTACACGGTGATGGAAGGCGCGCCTGACAGGGGTGTGAATTGGGCGTCGTGTTGGCCATACAGTTGTTGGTCTTGTACCGTGCCGCGGTCGTAAGCCGCAGGATTTCCCCAGCGCCAGAGCAAGTCACCGCCTCTACCGTGCTGACCACCGGTGCTGCTTGCCGCTTCTTCGGATGTCGTGCTGTGATCGATGAGCCAGAGTTCATTCCAATGCCGACTGCTCAGCACGATTTCGTCGCGGTCTGCATCATAGTTCACGCTGTTCACATGCATCCAGTCATAGGCCGCTTCTTGCCCAAAGCCAGGGCCGCTCGCTTCTGCCACCGCCTCGTAGTTGACATCAAATCGTCCCGGGTGCTCCGAAGGCTCGCCGTAGTTTGGAAGCGCTGGGTCGGCGTCTTGAATCAAGTGTTCCCAAGGACTCCACGACCAGACCACTTCGCTGCCTGAGCCGGGGAGGGGGTGCAGTTCCACCAACCGCGTTACCCAAATCTCCTCCGAGGCCAATTCCGGCAATTGCCCGCGTGCGATGGCATCTTCTGCAAACCACTTCTCCCACAAAATGGCGAGGATGTTGCCATTGGGCATCACAGCGATGTCATGGTGTTGGTGATAATCGGCGGTAGCCAAAGTGTCCCGCCAAATCACATTCCCATCCCAATCAAGTCGCTCGATGATTCCGCCGATTCCCCCTCCTGCGAATTCCCCAGTTTGGTGCCTTCGCGTGCGCACCAAGTCGCCGTTTTCCATGAGGTAGGCCATGAGTCCCGGGCGTCCTTCTGTTTGCCAGTGGTGGATTTCCCGTCCGCAACGGTCGATGAGGTAGGTTGTTTCGGAGCCGTTGGGACTGAACAAGATGTAACCGCTCGTGGCATTTGGTTCCAATTGCAGCGTGCCGACCGTTCCTTGGCTTTTCAAAGGAAGAGCGAAGAGCAAGGCAATAGCCAGTGTGAGGAAGCCGCCGAGGAGTGTACAGTTCAATCTGGCCATACAGCGGCGATTCGTTCTGCGGGAATAAAGCTGTGTTGGCGCGCCCAGTCGGTGCATTGCCGGAGTTGGTCGTGGCTCAATCCGGTGTGTGCATGTGCCCGTTGGAATTCTTGGTTCAAGTGGGTGACCATGATGCCCGGGTCGTCCGTGTTGATCGTGGTTTTTACGCCGGCGGTCATCAATTCTTTGATGGGATGCTTTGCCAAACCTGCGCATGCCCCGGTCAACCAGTTGCTCGTAGGGCACATTTCCAAAGGCGTATCGGTTTGGATGAGGAGGTCGATGACCTTGGGGTCTTCGATGGCCTGCAGTCCGTGTCCAATGCGGTCCGCCCCCATCGACTCGATGGCCGTGGCAATGTTCTTCGATATCCCAGGCACTTTAGGTTCACCTGCATGAACGGTGATGCCCAAGCCACCGGCCTTCGCTCGCCGAAACAGCGGGATGAACGGCTCTGGATCGAAGTCTACCTCGTTATCTGCGAGGTCGAGTGCCAAGAATCCGTTTCGATGATTGAGTGCGAAATCGACCCATTTTGCATTATCCGCGACCGACTTGATGCGTTGAAGGATGCAAATGAGTCCGACCACCATGGGGTAGGTCGCCTCAGCGCGCCGCACGCCTCGCTGTATGGCATCTTGCATGGCATCTGCAGCGATGTGGGTGTGTTTGTCCAACAGGAAACTAGGAGCGTAGCGCAATTCAAGCACCCGAACATTGGAATGAAGGTACATGTCCTCACAGACCTCGAAGGCCACCCGTTCCAGGCATTCGACGGTGTCCAATACGTCTCGTGTGTTCAGGAATTTATGCAGGACGGAAGGCAATTCTCCCATCGGAGAAGTGATCAGGAAGGCGTCCGAAAATTTCTTATCCTCGGCCACATCGTATCCGCGTTCGAGTGCAAACTCTTTCAAGGTGGCTTGCCGGAGGGCCAATTCGAGGTGGCAGTGGAGTTCCACTTTGGGCATGGCCTGAATGGCGGGGTCGATGGCGATCACTTCCATGCATCAAATGTACGCGTTGTGGAGGCCTCCCTTGAGTACTTTTGTCCCATGGCGGTTGACATCAAAAACAAGAAGGCATCGTATACGTACTTCCTGACGGATCATTTTACCGCCGGCATCCAGTTGGTCGGGTCTGAGATTAAGTCAATTCGCGGAGGCAAAGCGAGCATTGGAGAAGCGTATTGCCGATTCAATGGGGGAGAATTTTTTGTGTACAACATGTACATCGCCGAATACCCGAACGCCGGTTACACTCCGCATGAGGTTCGCCGGCCGCGGAAACTGCTGTTGCAAAAAACAGAGCTGAAAAAGTTGGAGCGCCGCCTGAAAGATGTGGGGGTCACCGTGGTGCCTGTGCGGATGTTCATCGCCGCGAGTGGCTATGCAAAGGTTGAAATTGCCGTGGCTAAAGGAAAGAAGCTGCACGATAAGCGTGCTTCGCTCAAAGAAAAGGACCAAGCCCGCGACCTGGATCGCATGTCATAACTGGGCCTTGCTAGTGCTCACTCGGTAGTTCTCGGTGAAGGCGTCCCAGTCCCAAAGGAAATGGGCCATGAGGCATTTCAATTCCCGCTGGATATTTGGCTCCGGTGTGTTCATGTCCCGGAAATACGGTTCTTGAAAGTGGTTCAAGTGGTACTTGTAAAAAATCGCCCGCGTCATGGCTGTGACGAGGTTCTTCGAGGGGCGGTTGATTTGCTTCATGAAGGACCGATAGTCCTTCACCTTTTTCGTGAATGCCTCGGGGGTTAAGCCAAAGGCCAAGGCAAACTTGGAACAGACGTGCTGTATGATGTGGCGATCCACGCCGCTCTCGAAATGCTTGGGGATGAGCTGCAGGTTGGCAGCGACGATGATCATCAAAAATCGCCCGTAGTCTTCGAGGTCGAGATTGGGGCGTTCGATAAAGACAGGGGACTCGTTGAGGAAGGAGGCGATTTCGGGCCAGCCTTGTTCGACCGTTTCGAAGGTCGTCTCGACAAAGAGAGAAGCCACCTGTTCTTCGGTGAGTTTCCGCTTTGTCATCCAACTGAAAAGTCCGAGGTTCTTCATCGTTGGGAATCAAATCTATCCCTTGGATGTATGCTTACGAAGGGGGGCGGTTCCTGCGCTATCCACAGTTTTTTCCACAGGCAACGCGTGAATCGCATTAATTTCGCGGCATGTACCAAATGCTCAAACCACTCATTTTCAAGTTACAACCTGAAAAGGCACACGAATGGACCATGTCGTTATTGGTCATGGCTTGCTCAATTCCGGGTGTAGGTGCGTTGTTGCGGGCCTTTTATTCTGTGAAATCGGAGGTGTTGGAAGTTGAAGTTGCTGGATTGAAATTTCCCAATCCTGTCGGGTTGGCGGCGGGGTTTGACAAAGACGCGAAGTGGTTGAAGCAGATGCGGGTTTTGGGTTTTGGGTTCGTCGAGATTGGAACCATTACGCCCTTGCCGCAGGACGGCAATCCCCAACCGCGTTTGTTTCGATTGCCCGAGGACAAAGGCATTATCAATCGGATGGGATTCAACAACTCCGGAATGGTGGCAGCAGCGAGTCGGCTGCGTCGTCGGCCCGATGGCTTGATCGTAGGAGGCAACATCGGTAAGAATAAAATCACCCCAAACGCTGAGGCAGAGTCCGATTACGTGAAGTGTTTCAACGCCCTGTACGATTATGTGGATTATTTCGTGGTGAACGTGAGCTCTCCCAACACGCCGGGCCTCCGGGAATTGCAAGAGAAGGAGCCGTTGCAGCGGTTGCTGGAGACCCTCATGACGGAGAACGGTCGACGCGACGTTCAGCGACCCATTTTTCTGAAAATTGCGCCGGACCTCACCGATGATCAGCTCGATGACATTGTTGATTTGGTTCAAGCAGCGGGAATTGCAGGAGTCATCGCAACGAACACCACCATCTCACGGGAAGGCCTGAAGACACCTGCGTCGGATGTGGAGCGCATGGGTGCTGGCGGTCTGAGCGGAGCTCCGGTGCGAGAGCGGTCGACCGAGGTCATCAAGTACCTGCACAGCAAATCAAATGGGGCATTTCCCATCATCGGGGTTGGCGGCATTTGCAACGCGGAGGATGCGAAAGAGAAATTGGACGCAGGAGCAAGTTTGGTCCAGGTCTATTCCGGTTTGATCCACGAAGGACCTGCCTTGGTGAAACGAATCAACCGCGGCTTGCTCGCCGGGTAAGCCTACCCCCAAGCCTCCTCGAAGCTGGGCGCCAAATCCTTCGCCCGTATGCCCTTTTCGGTTTGCTGCAATCGGCAGCAGGCGTGGGCGGCATCGTGTTCGAAAAACAGCATCCAATCCTCTTGGAATGCTTGTTCTAACAGCAGCGCTTTTTCGTCCATCGTGAGCAGGGGGCGGGTATCGTAGCCAATGACCCACGCCATAGGTAAATGGGCGGCTGCAGGAGTCAAGTCGGCCATGTACGCGACTTTCGTTCCCCGATAGGAGATGACAGGGAGCATCTGACTTTCTGTGTGTCCATCTGCGAAAAAGATGTCCAAGCCGGGATACCGTGCACCAAAAGGTTCCTTGTTCCAACGTCCTGCTCGGTCGATGAAGTGGAGCTGCCCGCTTTGCTCAAGGGGCAGCAAGTTTTCGCTGAGGAAACTGGCCTTCTCGCGCGGGTTGGGGTTGATGGCCCAGTCCCAATGGCGTGCGCAGGTCCAAAATTTGGCGTTCGGAAATGCCGGTTTGAAGCCGCCTTTCCCGTCGCGTTCAACGGCTCCTCCGACATGGTCAAAGTGCAAATGGGTCAGCAATACGTCCGTGATGTCCGCTCTGGAAAACCCTCGTGCAGCCAGCGATTTGTCGAGGGAGTCATCGCCATGCAGGTGGTAGTGGCTGAAGAATTTTTCCGACTGCTTGGAGCCAATTCCTGTGTCGATGAGCAGCAGATTTTCTCCGTGTTCAACGAGCAAGCAGCGCATGGCCCAAGAACACAAATTATTCGAATCTGCTTGGATGTACCGGGACCACAATGATTTTGGAACAACACCGAACATGGCGCCTCCGTCCAGCATGAAATTTCCCGTGTGAATGGTATGGAGCTGCATGGAGGTGAAGTTAGGGTAGAAGCAAAGCGCAGGCCATGGCAACCATGAGAAGGTCTTCGATGATGGTGACGGTGCTCATCGGCAGGTTGAATACAGTGCCCAGGCAAGCGCATTGGATGTGTTGCTTCTGGGACACGGCGAGGATGACGCCAATGGCACTAAATCCCATCAATACCACCGTGCTCAATGCGACAGCAAACGTACCGCCCCAAAAAGCCCAAGCCAACCCCAGTCCCAATTCCAGAAATGGATAGGCATATCCGTAGGCGGGGAGGGCTTTGGCCAGCAGGTCATACGAACGATAGCTCGTGGCAAACCCTTGGATGTCCAAGAATTTGAAGAATGAGAAGACCAAGAAGAATCCGCCCATGAATGCTTCCATCCAAGTGGTCATGGTGCCATCGGTCTTCCAACAGATTCCCGTGGCGACAGCTGAAACGAACAGTCCGATGAGGATCAACGGCCAGTAGGTGCGCCAATGAACCGGCTTCAATTTTGGCGAAGACGGGGCAGAGAAGTCAGGTGCATCACTTACCGCATATTTCGGGTAAGGGGCAAGCGCCATCGCGGCCTCGTCTCGCAAAATTGCCCGCTCGGCTTGGAGAGCGGCAACCTTGGAATCCAGGTTGATTTCAACGGCTGATACCCCTTCGATTTGCTGAAGCGTGTGGGAGACTTTAGCGGCACATCCGCTGCACGTCATTCCATCAATTTTAAACGTGGATTTCATGCAGCGAAGTTAGCAGTTTGGCAGTGAAAGACATCCCATTGAAGCCTATTTTTGCACTGCACAAAATCACCTAGGAAATGCGTTTGAACGAACTCACCGCTTTGTCTCCCATCGACGGCCGATACCGGAAAAAGACTGATGCCCTTGCGGCGTACTTATCCGAATGGGGATTGATGAAATACCGCGTGGAAGTGGAGGTCGAGTATTTCTTGGCCTTGGTAGAGCAACCTGCATTGGGCTTGCCCAGCATGGATGCGGCGTTGAAAGAGCAGCTCCGTGGCATCTACCGAGACTTCTCGGAAGCGGATGCGGCGAAAATCAAGGAATTCGAGCGGGTGACCAACCACGACGTTAAAGCGGTTGAGTATTTCATTAAGGAGCGCATGACAGCGTTGGGGTGTGGCGATATTCAAGAGTTTGTGCATTTTGGATTGACTTCACAGGATGTGAACAACACGTCCATTCCTTTGTCGCTCAAGCGCGCGACCGAGGAGGTGCTCATCCCGCTGTTGGAATCCACCCGCAGCATGCTGGTTGGGCAGGCCAGAGAGTGGCGAGACATTCCCATGTTGGCCCGAACCCACGGTCAGCCGGCTTCTCCCGTCACGTTGGGAAAAGAGTGGGCCGTGTTTGTAGACCGTTTGGACATCCAGTTGCGCAAGTTGAAGGCCTTGGATTACCCAGCTAAATTTGGCGGAGCTACAGGCCAATTCAACGCTCACGTCGCTGCGTATCCAGCCGTGGATTGGATCGGTTTTGCCAATGCGTTTGTTGAAGGTCAACTTGGACTCACGCGCAGTCAGATCACTACGCAAATTGAGCATTACGATGGCTTGGCGGAATGGTGCGATGCCGTGCGCCGGATCCATGTGATCCTCATGGATTTGTGCAAAGATGCGTGGACATACATCAGCCATGAATACTTCAAGCAGAGGATCAAGGCAGGCGAAGTAGGCAGCAGCGCAATGCCGCACAAAGTGAACCCCATCGACTTTGAAAATGCCGAGGGCAATTGGGGGGTGGCCAATGCCGTACTCCAACACTTTGCGGAGAAATTGCCCATCAGCCGCCTTCAGCGGGACCTGACCGATTCAACCGTTTTGAGAAACCTCAGTGTGCCGCTTGGTCATAGCCTCGTCGCCCTTCAGTCGTTGCAAAAAGGATTGGACAAGTTGCTCCTCAATCCCCAAGCCATACAGGCCGATTTGGAAGCGAATTGGGCCATTGTCGCCGAGGGCATTCAAACGATTTTGCGCCGGGAGGGGTACCCCAAACCCTATGAGGCCTTGAAGGCGCTTACACGTCAGAACACGACGATCGATGAAGCGAGCATCCGGGCATTCATTGCGACGTTGGAGGTGTCGGAAGAAATAAAGGAGGAACTCTTTCGTTTGTCCCCGAGTAACTACATTGGGCTGTCCACTCAGTTGGTGGATGGATTGAAGGATCACTGATTTGAAGCGATTGCGGGAGTTAATTGGGTATGTGTTGCCGTACAAGGCCAACTTGGCGGTGAACATCATCTGCAATGTCCTCAACGCCTTCCTGTCCCTGTTTACATTCCTCAGCGTTGTTCCCTTCCTTCGGATCCTGTTCGGAGGCGGTGAGTTGACCCCAACGTTGGATTCAGAGGCCGCTGTTATAGAACAGCTCAGTGGTCAATTCGACGCGTTCGTGCGAACAGCCGGCGCAGAGACCGCATTGCTTTGGATTTGTATCGGAATTGTGTGCATCACCGTGCTGAAGAATGTAGTAGGGTACGCGGCGTTGTTCTCGCTGGCGACCATCCGAACAGGCGTGAGTCGCGATTTGCGCGATGCGATGTATGCCAAAGTGTTGCGGTTGCCCATGTCGTGGTACACCGATGCTCGAAAGGGAGATGCCATCAGCCGAATGACCAACGATTTGATGGAGGTGGAGTTCAGCATCATTGGCACGGTTGAAATCCTGTTCAAGTCACCCATTGCCATCGCGGTTTCACTCGGCACGCTTTTTTACTTGAGCTGGGAGCTCACCCTGTTTTCCATTTTGTTTCTGCCGCTCAGTGGCTACGTGATCAGCCGGATTGCAAAAAGCCTGAAGTACGCGGCGCGCAAAGGCAAGGAGGAACTCGGCGGGTTGGTATCCATTCTGGATGAAACGCTTTCGGGCATGGCGGTGGTCAAGGCATTCCACGCGGAGGAACGCTTTCATGCGCGATTCGATGCCTCCAATCAGCGGTTCTTCAAATTGATGCGCCGGCTTTACAAGCGGGAGTATTTGTCGTCCCCTGTTTCGGAAACGGTTTCATTGACTGTGATGGCGGTGCTGTTGTGGTTTGGGGGGAAATTGGTGTTGGATGGGAGCGGCGGATTGACCGGAGATTGGTTCATCGGATACTTGGTTGTTTTCTCGCAAATCATCCCACCTGCACGCGCCATCAGCGATGGTTGGTTCCGCATTCAAAAAGGAGCAGCCTCATTGGATCGCCTCGATGAAATCCTGGATGCCGCGGAGGAGGTCAATAATGGAAGCACGAAGGCTCTACCCTTGGAGTCGGCCATTCGCTTTGAGGGCATCTCATTTGCCTACGCTGGAGAGGAAGTGCTGTCGGACGTGAGCTTTGAGGTCAAGAAAGGCGAGACGGTGGCATTGGTCGGCCCAAGCGGTTCCGGCAAGACCACGCTCATCCATTTGTTGGCCCGCTTTTACGATACCCAAACAGGCTCCATTACCTGGGATGGAGCCTCCATTGATTCGTTCGAAACGGCAGGCTATCGAGCACAGTTGGGACTGGTAACGCAGGAGTCAAGGCTGTTCAACGCGACCGTCGCGCAAAACATCGATCTGGCCTCGTTGGCAGGCGATGAGGCTGATATGGAGCGACTTGCCGATGCTGCCGATGCCGCCAATGCAACCGAGTTCATTGAAAACATGGACGGTCAGTGGGCGGCCAATGTGGGAGACAGCGGAGGCAAGCTCAGTGGAGGTCAGCGGCAACGGTTGAGCATCGCCCGTGCGTTGTACAAAGACCCGCCGGTATTGCTTCTCGATGAAGCGACGTCGGCATTGGATACCGCTTCAGAGCACAAGGTCCAGCAGGCCATAGGCCGTCTGATGGAAGGTCGAACCAGCTTGGTGGTTGCACATCGATTGAGCACCATCCGAAACGCAGACAAAATCATTGTACTGGATCGAGGCCGCATCATCGAAACCGGAACGCACGAGGAGTTGATGAGCAAGGGCGGCTTGTACCACAAGCTGGTTACCATGCAAAACGTACACGACTGACCCGAAACAATGTCCAGGAAAAAGACCCGCATCGGCGCTCTACTCAACAACCGTTGTCCTAAGTGCTATGAAGGCAAGATGTTCAGTGCCCGCGCGTACGATTTGAAGCGCGTCAGCGAAATGCCTAAGAATTGTCCCGTTTGTGGAGAGGATTTCGGGCGTGAGCCTGGCTTTTACTTTGGTGCGGCCTATGTCTCTTATGCGCTCACCGTTGCGCTCTGGATTGCCCTGTTTGTAGCGCTTACCTGTTTTGATTGGTGGGGCTGGATGGCATTCTCGTTTTTTGACGATGTGCCGTTTTTCTTAACCACCGGCATTGGCCTACTCGTGGTGCTCATGCCGGTGTTGATGCGACTGAGCCGTTCGATTTGGCTCCACATGTTTACCAAGCACGATTGATTTTTTGCGATTGGATTAAAAAATCAAAGGGGCCCCTCCGTTGAGGGACCCCTTCTCACCAAATCGCCTGATTCATTACGCTCTATTCGAGCGTGGCAAAACCAAAACCTAACTGCTATTACGGGGGCAGCTCTTTTTTGGTTTCACTTTTCTGAAAAAAAATCTTGATTTACCGATAAGTAGCTGAAAATCAGCTTATTATTTATCGATATTTTTTTGAGTCATCTCCTCGTTCTGCACGCGGATGCTCTCTTTGTGCACCTGTTCGAGGTATGTGGCAATGAACTCGGGTCCCAAACCGGCTGCTTTTGCCCAATCCCCTCGTGTCTCAAATACCTCCTTCCAACGACTCATCTGAAGAATGGTCATGCCGTGGCTCTTTTTGTATTGCCCAATTTCTCGGGCCAGTGTCATGCGCGCTTGAAGCAATTCAATGACCTGTTCATCGATTGAATCCATTTGCAAGCGCAATGCATCCAAGCTGGCGGAGTCCTGAGGACCGCGATGAATGTCCCGGATGGCGAGTCGCTGGAGAAGCGCACCGAATTCAGTAGGAGTGATTTGTTGATCGGCGTCACTGAGCGCCTCACTTGGACGGCAATGGCTCTCGATCATTAAGCCATGCATTCCTAGGTCCATGGCTTTTTGGGCAACCGGCTCCAGTAAGTCTGGGCGGCCCGCGATGTGACTGGGGTCGCAGATAATCTTCAATTCGGGTTTTGCCATTTGCAAGGCAATGGCAATTTCCCACATCGGGGCGTTGCGGTATTCCTGTTGTCCATAGCGGCTGAACCCCCGGTGAATGGCCCAAACAGGTCCGTTGGTTGCTTTTTGCACGCGTTCAATCGCTCCCATCCAAAGGGGCAAGTCCGCATGCATAGGGTTTTTGACCATTATAGGTAAGGATGTACCCTTGAGTGCGTCTGCGATTTCTTGGACGGCAAAAGGGCTTACCGTGGTGCGAGCACCAATCCACAAAACATCAATTCCGGCTTTCAAGCAGGCCTCTACGTGTTCTTTGTTGGCGACTTCGGTGGCAACCGGGATTCCGGTCTCTGCTCGCGCTTGAACCAGCCATTCCAACGCTTCGATACCCATCCCTTCGAACGCATCGGGTCGAGTGCGTGGTTTCCAAATGCCTGCACGCAGCAAGTGCACTCCTTTTTCTTTCAGCGCAACGGCCGTCTCCAAGACTTGGTCTTGAGATTCGGCACTGCATGGTCCGCTGATCAAAAAGGGGCGTTGGACACCATGGATATTCATGGTGTTGTGCGGCGAGCCAATGGGGTTGTTCGTTACCACCATGCAAAGATACAGACCTTGTACCCGCAATTGGTGCTTCTGTGGATTTGAATACGTGTGTTTCTGTCACGCCTCCACAGATGGCGTAAAAAAAGCCTTGGCTGAGCCAAAGCTTTTTTCGTACCCGGAACTGGACTCGAACCAGCACGCCCGAAGGCACAGCCGCCTGAAGACTGCGCGTCTACCAATTTCGCCACCCGGGTAGGAGTGAAGTGCCCAGGGCGGGACTCGAACCCGCACGCCCTAACGGACACATGGCCCTCAACCATGCCTGTCTACCAATTTCAGCACCTGGGCGGTGCAAAAGGAAAGGCGTCGTTGACACCTTCTTTTTGTGACCCCTCTGGGACTCGAACCCAGGACCCTCTCATTAAAAGTGAGATGCTCTAACCAGCTGAGCTAAGAGGTCATTCCCCTGTTTCGGGGGGGCAAAGATAGACAGATTTTTTATCTGCAACCCTTCGGATGCGAAAAAGTGATGAATGCACGCACACAAAGGATTGAACGCCACAGGATTTCCGCTCGCCATTGCAACCATCGCAGTGCCGTAGTTGTTTATCTTTCGGACAAATTTCGCCTGTGGTCACATGGTCACAGCGGAATAGGAACCCGCAAGAACACTGATACATCTGTTCATGAATCGATTGATAGCCCTACTCGCTGCCGTCCTGTGCTGCCATGCTGCAGCTTTCGCACAGGAGATTGCCATATCCAATACCACCTTGGAAACGTGCGAAGGCTTTTTGGTGGACACCGGACTGAGTGCCGGGGATTACGGTCCCAACGAGGACATCACCATGACGGTGTGCCCAGAGGCACCTGAAACGATTATTACGTTGTATTGGGCACTGGCGAACCTAGGACCTGGCGACATCCTTCAAGTTTTTGACGGTCCAGATGATACTGCACCGCTCTTGGGTACGTATATCGAATACGATGCGCAGGGCCTCGAAATCTTTGGTTCCGAAGACAACCCGACCGGTTGCTTGACATTGCATTTTACTTCCGACGCTGCGGGTGAAGGAAGTTTTGTGGCTGAAATGAGCTGCGGCTATCCGTGTGAACGCCCCTTTGCCATCGTTGAAAGCGGTGAGCCCGTCCCGCATTTGGCCTGTCCCGGCGAAGAAATTACGTTTGATGCCTCCGGCTCTACGGTCGCCGATAACTTCGAAATCGTCTCATGGCAGTGGGACTTTGGCGATGACAACACAGCGGGCACAGGGCCAGTGGTCACGCACTCTTTTGACAACCCTGGTGCTTACAAGGTTCAGCTGTCCATCGCTGACAACAACATCACAGAGGACGACCCGGACGGTTGCTCCAACAACAACCTCATCGATCATTTGGTATTGGTGTCGACAGATCCAGATTGGACAGGGACGTCTTTGGATGCGACCATATGCTCAGGTCAGTTGTTCGATTTGGATGGAGTCGTCAACGGAGTTACGTATAACTCTGAGCCCTCAGGGGATTTCGGCGGCGGCCTTTTCATCCCGGATGATCAAACCCAATGCTTCAATGCTGAACTGACGTTTACGGCATTCTCACCGGGTGCGGTTGTTCAAAATGCCAACGCAGACATTGTGGACTTCTTCATCAATTTCGAACACAGCTTCATGGGCGACCTGACCATCACGTTCATTTGCCCCAACGGTCAAAGCATGGCCGTGCACCAGCAGGGCGGTGGCGGAACCAACTTAGGTGTCCCAGATCAAGGCGATGGAACGGGGCCTGGCACGGGTTGGGACTACTATTGGTCCCCGCTCGCTACCAATGGCACCTGGGGCGACAACGGAGGCGGTTCCCTCGCAGCAGGCACGTATGAATCCGCGCAGCCATTTACGTTGCTTGAAGGGTGTCCGTTGAACGGCACCTGGGAAATTGAGGTGTGCGACAGCTGGGGAGCGGACGATGGGTACATCTTCGAATGGAACGTCAATTTCGATCCTGAGCTCTACCCTGAGCCGGTGGTCTTCACCCCGGAGTTCGGATTGGACTGCGACAGCGCTTCTTGGACTGGTCCGAACATCTACGATGAGAGTGAGGACTGCAATGAAATCACCATTGTGGCGGTTGATTCCGGCACGTACACGTACACTGCGACCAACAACTTTGGCTGCACGTACAGCACGGACGTCGAGGTCAACGTCGTAGACGGTCCCGAGGTGTCGGTCGCGGAACCAGCGGGGTTCTGTGGGTCTGCCGTGGAATTGTTTGGCGACGTGTTGAACGAACAGCCCGGTTTCAATTACAGCTACAGCTGGGAGCCAGCCGACTTGGTCAATGGAAACGGCGCCAACGTGACGGTGGACGGATTGACGCAAGACACCGTAATGACATTGACTGTATCCGTGACAGGAGGGGATTTGGATAACTGCGAGGTGACGCAAAACGTTGAGGTGGACTTCCTGCCTCCACCGAACCCGGTGGTTGGGAACGGCTTGGTTTGCCCCGATGACGCATTGGATTTGGTGGCACTCAATTTCACCAACGAAGGCCTCCTCGAAGGGGACTACACGTATGAGTGGACCTTCATGGATGAAGTGGTAGGGGCGGGTGCAGTGTACCAGGCGACAGAAGAGGGGTACTACGAAGTGTTGGTGTCCATGGTACCGCCTTGTACATGGACTACAACGAGTCAATTCACCATTGAAGAAGACATTTGCGAATTAACCATCCCCAACGTGATCTCCCCGAATGGCAATGGCCAGTGGGATGCGAAGAACGATGCCTTCATCGTGCAAGGACTGGACAGCGATCGCTACGACGGGAGCACCATCCGCATCTACAACCGCTGGGGGCAACTCGTCTACACGAGCAATGACTTTGGTAAAACGTCCGGTTGGGCGCCTACACCGGAAGAAGCTGCCGAGGGTACTTATTTCTACATCCTGGGCATCGCACGGGTTGACGCTGAATTGATCATCAACGATGTCAACGGCCAAACCATCGATCAAGGCCAAGGGTTCAAGTACATCAATGGTTCCTTCACGCTGGTGCGTTGATGGAGAAGTCCTCCATTGAAGAGCTCGGGCAGCTGGCCCAAGCCCTAGTTGAAGAACAGCGTGAGGAGGAACGGAGGCTGGCAGCAGTTTTAGAAAAGCAAAGCTTGCGGGTTCGGAAGGCTGAAGGGCTCACCTGGTCTCCGGTCTCCGTTGAGCAGCAGGCATTTACATTTGGCGGTCGGGTCAAGTTGTCCTTGAAAAAAGGGCAAAATGGAGGCCTTGATGATGCCTTTCGCTCGGGATCTCCTGTTCATTTTTACCAAGCAAATGAGGCAGGCCAGCCAGCCGATGTTGGGGCCGTACGTCGGGGCATCGTGCGCAAGGGCCGTGGCAGCGAACTCGAAGTGATCTTGGACGGCGAACCCCTGGAATCGAGTGCGCTGCATGAGCGGTGGACACTGGACGAGCGCGCAGATGACCGCACCTTCCGGCTCATGGCAGAGGCTTTGAGCCATTGGATCAATACAGAAGATGAGGCAGAACGCACACTGCGCGACCGGGTAATGGCCACATCCGAGTGGACGTCTCCGTCTACGGCTGTGGGCACAGTGGAGCACACGTCGCTCAACGAAGGCCAACGCACATGGATTGCCCAGGCTGAACAGACTGAGCATTTGGCCATTTTGCATGGCCCGCCCGGCACGGGTAAAACCACGACAGTGCTCGCTTTTGTAGAACGTGCTGTGGCGCGCGGAGAACGCCTCCTGCTCACAGCACCGAGCAACGCCGCAGTCGACTTGCTGGTCCAAGGGTGCGCTGCAAAAGGCATCAGTCCGGTACGCATTGGTCACCCCATGCGCTTGAACGAAGCCGTTTTTACGTTTGGATTGGATGCACAAGTTGAACGCGATCCCGAGTACAAACAAGTTAAGGAGTTACGGAAGCGGGCAGAGAAGTCGTGGAAGGAGGCTCACCGCTTCCACCGAAGTTTTGGGCCAGAGGAGAGGGCTCAGCGCACGGCTGCACGGCGCGAGGCCCGGTCCCTAGACTCCGATGCAAAAGACGTGGAGGCCTACATCGCAGATCGAATCCTGCGAACCAGCCAAGTGGTCTGTGCGACGCTGGCAGGAACTGCTGACAGCCACTTGGACGGGGCGGCGTTCGACTGGGTAATTGTCGACGAAGCATCCCAAGCGATGCAGCCGGCCGCGTGGATTGCCTTCAAACGTGCTCCGCGTATCGTACTTGCTGGAGATCCTCATCAATTGCCGCCCGTGGTGAAGAGCGATGAAGCACGCGCCCGGGGATTGAGCGTGAGCATTTTGGAACGTGCCATGTCCGAGGTCAAGGCTGCGGGCGTTCACATGCTGACCGAACAATACCGCATGGATTCGGCGATCATGGAGCTTGCTTCGAATGCATTTTATGGCGGTCGATTGGAAAGTGGCATTGCGGACCGAGCATCCTCCTCCGTCGCTCCTTTGATGTTCATCGATACATCCGGCTGCGGTTACGATGAAGTGCGCGAGGAAGCAGGAGGCAGCACCCACAACCCTGAAGAGGCGAAGTTTGCTGTGGAACGGGTCCGGGAACTGCTCGTTGAGCATCCCGGTTTCTCTTGCGGCGTCATTGCCCCTTACAAAGCACAAGTGGATTCACTGATCCAATGCTTGACAGCGGGGCTTGATGCCGGCCAACTGGAACGGGTAAACTGTTCAACCGTCGACGCGTTTCAAGGCCAAGAGCGGGACATCATTGTGATTTCGCTGACCCGCAGCAATGCAGAAGGGAACATTGGCTTCTTGAAGGAGTACCGCCGCATGAACGTGGCGATGACCCGAGCGAAATACCGACTGGTCGTCATCGGTGACGGAGCGACAGTCGCTCAGGACGCTTTCTATGCAGCGTTATTCGAAGCTGCGGAGAAGAGCGGAAGCTACCGCAGCGCCTGGGAATGGATTGGCGCTTGAGTTAAACCGCTTCTGCCTCGGGTGTCAAATCAGGAGCGCCGTGCAGCGCATGGGATCCACCTTCTTCGTCAAGGGGGAAAACCTCAGTAATTTTTTGGAAGACAATGGAGGGGATGACAAACCCAACACCCACCGTGGACATGTGTTTCCGGACTTTGTCGAAAGCATCGCGGACGTCGGTTGCTGAGAGCAGAATGTGCTGGTACGATTCTTTCTCTTTCCCGGCTTTTTCGTCCAACGAGGTGAGCGCAATTTTCACCTTGAACCACTGATCGGCATCATCAAATCGAATGACCTCCACCAGGTTTGATTTGGTAATCTGCACAATTTCAAACGGGCGAATGCCTTCCTGCTCACAGATGCCGGTCATGCGCGACTCCGCTTCGGTGTAATTGTATGCGTCGAGTACGAAGGATTCTGTGGCCTTGACTTCTGCGCCTTCGGCATCGTGTCGAACGTATTTGACCTTGCAGGTGAACCAGTGTTTTGTCATGGGGCAAAATTATGGTTGGCCTCGCGGGTAGTTCGGATATGATGCGCTTGTTCGATGAACATTTCATTCACAAAGGCGCAATTCACAATGGACCTTCAATAACGCACGCCAGGCGATGAATCCGGCATGGAAGAAGGGTCGTATTTTCACTTCTCCATGCGCGACGAATACCGACACAAGGGCCAACGCCGAAAAATGCTGCAAGAATTGCGGGATATGGGAATTGCCAATGAGGCGGTACTTGCAGCCATGGACCGAGTGCCGCGGCATTTTTTCCTTTCATCGGCCTTTGATCAATTCGCTTACCAGAACAAAGCGTTTCAAATTGGCGCAGGCCAGACCATCAGCAAGCCCCACACGGTTGCGCGTCAGACGGAGCTGCTGCAACTCGAACCGGGGGCGAAAGTGCTGGAAATTGGAACCGGGAGTGGATACCAATGTGCCGTACTGTGCGCCATGGGGTACAAGGTATTCTCCATTGAACGGCAGCGGCTGTTGTACGACAATGCGGGCCCCTTGTTGAAGGCCATGGGCTTCAAGCCGGATTTGTTTTACGGAGACGGCTACAAGGGCAAATCCGTTTTTGGCCCGTACGATGGCATCATTGTGACGTGCGGTGCACCGGAAATTCCGGAAGCATTGTTGCTTCAGTTGGCCATTGGTGGACGTCTGGTCATTCCGGTCGGTGAAGGAGACACGCAGCGCATGTTCACCTTTGAGCGCACCGGAGAAAAAGCCTTCAATCGCCAGGAGCACGGGGAGTTTGCCTTCGTTCCGATGCTCGCCTCACGCGCCCAAGACGCTTAAAAGAGCCCGTCTACGGGACCAATTCCTTCCCTGATTACTTCCGGATCCGACCCGGTGCAGTCTATAACGGTGGACGCTTCAATCGTGCCGTACCCGCTATCAATTACCGCATCGACACGGCCATCGAATCGTTCGGAAATGAGTTCGGGATCGGTCGTGTACTCAACGACTTCGTCTGCATCGCGCACCGAACTCACGACCAAAGGACTGCCAAGTCGCTCCACCAAAGCCCGCAGCGTCCCGTGGTCAGGCACCCGAATGCCAATGCTTTTGCGTTTCCCTACGAACCACTTGGGTACGCTGTTGTTTGCCGGAACAATGAAGGTATACGGCCCGGGCAGGGCTTTCTTCATTAGTTTAAAAGTGGCGTTATTCAGCGGACGCGTGTACGCAGACAGGTGGCTGAGGTCGGCACATGCAATGCTGAATTGGGCGGTCTTGAGCGACAGCCCTTTCAACTGCACCATGCGATCCAACCCCTTCGAGGATCCCAATTTGCAGGCGAAGCTGTAAACGGTATCGGTGGGCACCACGATGACGCCATCGCGCTCCAAGAGTGCAACGGCCTGACTCAAGCGGCGTTCATCCGGGTTGTCCGGGTGAATCCGCAAAAGCATCAGCCGTTGGCCTTGGCGTGATCGGCCAAGAACTGGGCCAATCCGTTGTCGGTCAATGGGTGCTTCAACAAGCCCTTCATGGCACTCAGCGGTCCGGTCATGATGTCCGCACCGATTTCAGCGCATTCGATGATGTGCATGGTGTGGCGCACACTGGCCGCGAGGATTTCCGTACCAAAATCGTAGTTGTCATAAATGACACGAATCTTCTCAATCAACTGCAAGCCATCCGAACTGATATCGTCGATTCGGCCTACAAACGGGCTGACGTAAGATGCTCCTGCCTTCGCTGCGAGCAACGCCTGTCCTGGTGAGAAGATCAGCGTGCAGTTGGTGCGGATGCCGTTGTCTGTAAACCAACGAATTGCACGGATACCATCAGCAATGGCCGGAACCTTCACGACGATGTTGGGGTGAAGGGCAGCGAGGGCCTGTCCTTCTTCGATCATGCCTTCAAAATCCGTAGCGATGACTTCCGCGCTGACGTCGCCGTCAACGATTTCGCAAATGGCCTTGTAGTGGGCTTTTACGGCTTCGTCTCCAGTGATGCCTTCTTTGGCCATCAGGGAAGGATTGGTGGTTACTCCGTCTAGTACGCCGAGTGCTTCGGCTTCACGGATTTGGTCGAGGTTGGCGGTGTCGATGAAGAATTTCATGGCGCGAAAGTAGCACATCCCTGTGGTTTGCTCGGCCATGTTGGGGGTTGTATCTTGATAAAAAACAAGGACATGGCGAACTGGACGGAAGAAGAATTGGCAACGTTCCGATCACGCGTTGCATCCAAATTGGCCTTGTTGGACGAACGAATCGCTGAGTACCGTGAACTAACCAAACCCATCCCGCCCGAAAATGCCATTGGCCGAGTGAGCCGAATGGACGCCATCAACAACCGGAGCGTCAACGAGGCAGCCCTTCGAACGGCCGAGCAACAAAAGGCAGATTTGGTTCGGGCAATCGACCGATTGAACGACGATAAATTCGGGCTGTGTCATGCCTGCGGTGAGCGGATTCCCATCGGTCGGATCCTGCTTGTTCCCAGCGCAACACGATGCGTTCGTTGCGCGCAATAAAGCAACAGAACAGGCCATTTGTGTACAACTCCGAATATTTGTTTGAAACCTCGCATACGATTCCAGATTCCGCTGCGTTTTAGGCGATGAACGGCGTACCGCTCCGATTATTTTTGTGGTCCGCTGCTCGAAACCAAATCCGTGAAATCGATTCACCGCAACTACTTGTTCTTAACGGTCCCTGTATGGGGCATCGTGGCCTTGGCCGCGGCATTTTCCGGGTGCATCGAACCCTGGGAGGGTCAACCGCATTTTTTGCACATCGATGAGGTGGTGTTCGAACCCGAATCGGATCAGGGGGAGCCAACAAGCCGCATCGAAGAGGTATGGGTTTATTCCGAAACCGACGTGCTCGGTGCGTTTCCATTGCCTGCAGACATTCCACTGGATCCCGCTTCGCTCGGCCCCAATCCAACGCTGACATTGAGTGCAGGCATCCGTGCGAACGCCATCAGTTCGACGCGTCAGCCTTATCCTTTCTACGATGCTGTGGAGTGGCCCATGGCCGTGGCCTACGGGGGGCGTGACACCCTGACCATGGCGGTGGGTTACAACGAATTGACCGAGGTCGTGATTGCCGAGGACTTCGAATCGGCGAATCGATTTGAACCGGCTGTGACCAGCACGGCCGATGTCGTCCGAACGCAATCCTCCAACTGGGTGTTGGACGGAGAGGGGAGCGGTCTCATCGTGTTGGACGAATCGCGGCAAGCGCTGGTGTCCTCCACGAATGAGCAGCAGTACAACTTGCGCTCGAACGGACCGGTGTGGTTGGAATTGGACTACGCTTGTACCCAACCGTTTTGGATTGGCTTGTACGTCAAGGACGCGGTCAATGCCCAGCGAATCCCCATTTTGGTGCTGAATTCCACCGATGGAGAGCGAAACAAGATTTACCTCGATCTGGATCCCGTCGTACGCACCACGCCGGATGCGACCCATTATGAGATTACCCTGGACGCGTACTACGACGGCTCGGCGGATTCCACGGTGGTCGTAGTTGACAATTTCAAACTGCTCCGTTACCCATGACACGGCCCGGCTTGCTTTTCGCGTATTTGATTTCCGATTGGCTGGCCGGAGCAGCATCATGGACCATTTTGTTTGTGTACCGCAAACTGATTTTTGATCAAGCCGAAGTGGTGGGGGCAACGGCGGTATTGGAGGATGTTCGCTATCGGTTGGGATTGGCACTCGTTCCGATGTTTTGGCTGGTATTGCATGGATTGGCCGGGATGTATTTCAAACCCATGAAACGCCACCGGATTTTGGAACTCGGACAAGTGACGCTGACGACCTTGGTTGGGGTGGTAGTGCTCTTCTTTGCATTGCTGCTCGATGATGCGATCGTCTCTTACCGGCAGTATTACGCCTCGCTGAGCGTTCTGTTGGTCGGACACGGTTCCCTCACGCTTCTCGGTCGAATGACCATCACGACGCGAACGGTCAAAAAGATTCACTCGGGTCAGTGGAGTTTTCGAACCCTCGTCATCGGGGGCAATGAACGAGCGGTCCAAACGATCCAGGAGATGAGGCAATTGCGCAAAGACCCGGGCTTTGATTTCATTGGCTTCATCCAGGCCAACGGGTCGGATACGCAGCTGAAGTCGTTGATGCCCAACCTGGGAAAAGTTGGCGATCTCGATCGGGTCGTACGGGAATATGCCATTCAAGAGGTCATCATCGCCATCGGTTCAAGTGACCACGCCATCTTGGAGTCCGTTCTCAATAAATTGGAGAGCTCTCCGGTTGAAGTGAGAATCATCCCCGATATCTACGACATCTTGAGCGGCTCAGTTCGCATGTCAAGCATCTACGGGGCCCCGCTTATTGAAATTGACCGGGAAATCATGCCGCAATGGCAACGGTCGTTGAAGCGGATGATGGACTGGGGGGTGAGCATCGTCGCGATCCTGATTTTATTCCCGGTGTACCTCATAATTGGTTTGGCCGTGTGGAGCACGAGCAAGGGCCCCGTTTTCTTTCTCCAGGAACGAATTGGTTGGCACGGCAAGCCCTTTCGAATCATCAAGTTCCGCACGATGGTTCAGGATGCTGAAAAGGCAGGACCTCAGCTGAGCAGCGAGAATGATCCGCGGATTACGCCCTTGGGAAAATTGCTGCGCAAGTCCCGAATGGACGAGTTGCCTCAGTTTTTCAACGTGCTCAAAGGCGACATGGCTTTGGTAGGGCCTCGTCCCGAACGGGCCCACTTCATTGCCAAGATTGTGGAACGCGCACCGCACTACACCCACCTCCAAAAGGTGCGACCGGGCATCACCTCTTGGGGCCAGGTCAAGTACGGTTACGCTGAAAATGTCGATGAAATGATTCAGCGCTTGCGTTTTGATCTCATCTACATTGAAAACATGTCCATCGCCTTGGACATAAAAATCCTGTTCTACACCATTTTGACCGTGTTAAAAGGTCGCGGTAAATAGCAATTTAGGCGAAACAATAATGTTTTTGAGCGATATTTGAGGGTGGACTCACCCCATCGCCTTTTGCCTGTTCTCCGCGGTTCGTGGATTGCCATTATGTTGATTGCCTTGGTCGGTACCTCGGTGCCTACTTGGGGGCAGTCTACTTCGTTGGCTGGAGGGACCGCGGTGCGGTTGTTTCGCGCCCAACAGCTCATCATGGAAAACGTCGGATACTACCTCGAAGGAGCTGTGGCAGTGGACATGGAGTCTGGGACGGTGTCATGGAATTCCTCGGAACGCGAGGTTGCGCGCAAGTTGGTTGAAGTCATCCGGAATGCGGCGTCGCTGCAGCAAATGGATGGATTGGTAGCCGATGTTCAATTGTCATCGGAAACCATGGAACTCATTCAGCGGGTTTCCCATTTGTCGGTCCATGACCTGCGCCATTGGCGAATGGCCGACGGACTCACTGAAGCCGAACAATGGTACGTCATGGTTCAAACCTCGTTGGACGAATTGCGCATGCAGGTCGGGATTGATTTAAAGGTGTACTTGAACCAAACCTTGATGAATGTGCTCCAACCGAACATGCCCGAGGCGGATGAGGCAATTGCCTTGGATTCGGAATGGTTGGAAATCAATGACGGGATTCCGCTGCCTTCATTGGAGTGGGACGCTTCGGAGGCCACGTCGAGTGCGTTGTCTACGGCCGATGCCTCTGCGTGGGGTGGGAGTGGAAGCGATGATTTGACAGCAGTCTTGGATCGGATACTGGACCTGTTGGAACAGCAGGAACGCCGACTGAATCGCTTGGAGGGTGCAGCCGATGGTGGTGCCCCTGTTTCCAATGATTGGAATGGGGCCTCGCTCCGACTGCCTGATTACATGGATGTTACCTTTTACTCGGGATCGGCTCGATTGTCCCTTGGGGCTCAATTGCAGTTGAACGAAATCATCGAGGTGATGGGGCGTTATCCAACCATCCGAGTCGTGTGCACAGGGCATGCGGACCTCCCCGGAGATCGTCAATCAAACTTAGCGTTGTCCCGACGGCGAGCGGAAGCCGTACGAACGTACCTCTTGCAAAGTGGAATTGCGCCGGAACGAGCCTTGCTGAATTTTTTTGGCGAGGAACGAGCATCCGTGACGGGGCCTGCTGATCGACGGGTCGAAGTCCGGTTTTACCGGAATTGATGATTGCAAGGATTTGTTTCTCAACTTTGTGCGACACGCTACGCACATGAAGCTCATTTGCATTGGAAGGAATTACGCGGATCACGCAACGGAATTGGGGAATGCTGTGCCCAAAGAGCCGTTGTTTTTTCTGAAACCAGACAGTTCAGTCTTGCCTCATCGGCATCCGTTTTACATCCCGGCATGGACGCGTGACGTTCATCACGAGGTGGAGCTGTTGGTTCGCATTACGCGCAACGGCAAGTGCATTGCTCCGGAGTTTGCTCACCGGTATTTTGATGAAATTTCCTTGGGCATTGATTTTACGGCGCGTGATGTGCAGGCGCAGCTCAAGGCCAAGGGCCACCCGTGGGAAAAGGCCAAAGGATTTGACGGCTCAGCGGTCATCAGCCGAAAGTGGCTGCCCAAATCGCGTTGGGAGGAAGAGGGCTGGGAAAAGGTGCCGTTTTCCCTGAAAAAGAATGGCAAAGAGGTTCAATCGGCCACTGCGGAGTCCATGCTCTTTCACGTGCATGAGCTCATTGCCCATGTATCCCAATTCATGACCTTGAAGATGGGCGATGTGCTCTTCACTGGAACCCCTTCAGGTGTCGGGCCGGTGGCGGATGGCGATGAGTTGGAAGGGTTTTTAGAAAACGAGGCCATGTTCCGAGTCCAAGTACATGGGTAATCAGCTTTTCTTCATCGGGTACATGGCTGCGGGGAAAAGCACGGCTGCTGCCCAGCTAGCAAAGCAGACCCATTTGCCTTTGCTGGATCTGGATGCAGCGTTGGAGGCGCGCCATAAAAAGCCCATTGCCGACCTCTTCGCCGCAGTTGGAGAAGCGGATTTTCGAAGGTTGGAATCAGCGATATTGGAGGAGATAGCCGGGTCTTCGGCGCATCGGATCATTGCCTGCGGTGGTGGGCTCGCGTGTACACCGGGCGCCATCGAACGGATGAAGCAGCACGGACGTGTGGTGTGGTTGAACACACCGTTTGACGTCATTTTTCGACGGCTTTCGCAAAAGCCAGAAGGAAGGCCCTTACTTAGTAAACTGGGCTGGCCTGAGAAAAGCGGGATAGAGGAGCACTTCAGGTCCCGGCAATCTTGCTATGAAAAAGCGGACGAAGCGGTGGCCGAACTCACCGACCAGGTGCTGAGTGATTGGGCGAATTGGTTGCAATCCGATTAATCGTGAAGCACGGCAGCGTCGGAGGCGCTGGGCGATGCTTCAATGCTTACCTCGATGTGCTCTTTCAAGTTGGTGCTCAAGGTGAGCCCGCAAAAATCTGCGCGTACCGGAAACGATCGGTGAATGCGGTCGATCAAAACCGCAGTTGCCACCCGCGCCGGTCCTGCACCCAGAATGTGGTGCACCGCATACATCAGGGTTTTTCCTGAATTGAGTACATCATCCAAAATGATGACCTGCTGCCCCTCTAGTTCGTCGAGCGGTTGGCTCAATGCGATGGCTTCCTCCAACGGATTGGCCTTATTCAAAGTCAAGGTGGATGCATGAACGGTTTGACCACCAATTTCAGCAACGATGGCTCCGATGCGTTTTCCAACCGGTTCACCGTTTCCTGCAATGGAAATCAGGTGGAGTACATCGGCTTCGTGGAACTCCTCCAGAATTTGACGGGCGATCCGCTGGAGTTTGCGTTCAATTTGCTCAGACTCGAGGATGCGGGTGCTGCTCATGGTTCAAAGTTCCATTGTTTTTTCGAATACTCCAACCGCTTCGACGTGCGCTGTGTGGGGGAATTGGTCAACAAGCGTGAGTTTCTGCAGGGCATATCCGTATTCGGCCAAAGTGGCTATGTCCCGTGCTTGGGTCGCAGGGTTGCACGAAACGTAGACGAGTCGCTTGGCTTGAAGGCGGATGACCTTGCGCAGGGTCTTGGGTGAAATGCCTGCCCGAGGTGGGTCGAGAACGATGGTGTTGATTTTTCCGGTGTACTCGGGATACTCAAGCAGGAATTTTCCCACGTCTGCTGCGTGGAATTCGACCCCTTCAATTCCATTTTGTTCGGCGCTGCGTCGGGCATCGAGGATGGCTCGCTCAACAATGTCCACACCGACGACCTTGCGGTTGGAGGCACGTGCTAGCAATTGGCCAATGGTCCCCGTTCCGCAGAACAGATCCATGACAATTCCGTCTTCCTCGTTCGTCATGTGCGACGTGGCTTCTTTGACGGTCATTTCGTACAAACGCTCCGCGCTGGCGGGGTTGGTTTGGAAGAAACTCGCCATCTCCACATCGAAGTTCAAACCGTGCAATGTCTCGGTAACAAAAGGGTCTCCGTAAATGCACGTGCTCGCGCCTGCCCGTGCTTCGACGCGCTCACCTTTGTCGTCATTGATGGTATGCAATACCCCTTGCAGCCGGTCGCCAAAAAGGGTGCGCAACTGCTGGACGAATTGGTCTCTTGAAAACCGTTCGAGGTCGTCTGACGTCGTAACCAAATTCACCAGGATGCGCTGAGAGGCAATGCTTTTTCGGACAACTAAGAAGCGAAAGAAGCCTTCCCTTCGGGGTGGATGCCACGCTGGTAACCCCGTCGATTCAAACCACTTTCGCAGTTCTGGCATGGCATTTTCGACATTGGCGTCAAAAAGGCCTGAATCGCCTTCCAAATCTTCCACCGCCCACCACGTTCCGCGCCGCTTGAATCCCAGACCAAACCGGTCTTCCTTTTCTCCCGTCGCGGGGTTGTGTACAATGGCCGAGAAGCTGTACTCCATCTTGTTCCGGTAATGCCATTGTTCGGGGGAAGCCACTAACCCTTGGTACACCCGATCGATGTCTTCCACCTGCCCGATCCGTCGGTACAAATCCAATGCGGTTTGCTCCTTGTGCCGGTGTTGGTGTTCGATGGGCAGGTGCGCGTACGGTGCACCGGGGATTTCTTGGTACGGAATGTCCACCTCCTCAGGAGCCCGTGCGACGACGTCTTCTAGCTTGCACTCGGCATACTTGGACTTGCATTTGACCACACGTGCGGTGACGCGTTGGCCGGGCAGGGCATTCTGAACGAAGATGACGAACGGACCGCGTTCTGTTTCCTGCCGGGCAATGCCTTTGCCTCCAAACGCAATGTCTTGGATGTCAAGCGTCAGCAGCTGGTTTTTGTGGAATAGTCGTTGGCGTCGCACGGGGGCAAAAGTACGCTGTTCAAGGCTGTATCTTGCGTGCATGCGACGGATGTCCAACTTTTTATTGGCCTTGGGCCTTGTGACCATTTTCGGAACGCTGCCTCAATTGGCAAGGGGCCAGAGAGCTGCTGAACTTTCCGTGTGCACGTTCAACGTTCGCTATGACAATCCCTCGGACACCATCACGTGGCTCGAGCGGCGGGAAGAGGTGGCTCAAGCGGTGCGGTATTTCGATGTCGTCGGCGTGCAAGAAGCCCTTCCGAATCAGTACGCGGATCTGCAACAGCGCATGCCCAACCACGCGGCTTTCGGGGTGGGGAGAGATGCAGATGGTGGAGGAGAGGCTTGCCCAATTTTCTGGAATACCGAACGCTTTGATTTCTTAACCGGTGAAACCCGGTGGTTATCCCTTGAGCCCGCCAGACCTGGCAGTGTTGGGTGGGATGCAGACTTGCCCCGAATTGCAACGGTCGTGGTTCTTTTCGATCGAATGCGTCAGCAAACCGTGCGGGTGGTGAACACCCATTGGTCGCACGTTGGAGAGGAAGCGCGCATGCACGCTGCGGCCTTGCTTGCGGGATGGTGCGGTTGGGATGAAGCTGACGGAAATGAATTGGTACTGGTCTGCGGGGATATGAATGCGGAGCCTACCTCTGATCCCGTCCAGAGCTTGATGGCGGCCGCGGAGTTGACAGATACATACGAAGCTGCGAAGTACCGCTGCCGGAAGGAGTTTGGGACATACGCGACGTTTCTTCCGCAAAACTTGGCCAATTCTACCCGCATCGATTACATCCTCTTTCGAGGAGATGTTCAGGTCGATTGGGCCTGTGCGGATGAAATCATCAAGTACGGCGTCTACATCTCGGATCACATGCCGTACCACGCGATTTTTAAATGATGCGAACGAAGGCCATCGCTCAAGCAGCGGGTCCGGTTGCTGCCCTTTTGGTGTGGTTCCTGGCCTCAGCGCAAGGTCTTCCCGAACCGGCAAGCCGCGTGCTTGCTGCAGCCGCGTGGATGCTGGTGTGGTGGATTGCTGAAGCGGTACCCATCGGGGTGACCTCCGTTTTGCCCATGGTGCTCTTCCCGTTGCTAGGGGTGGCGGGCATAGCTGAGACCACGGCCCCGTATGGGTCGCATTACGTGTTCCTGTTCATGGGGGGCTTTTTGATTGCCCTTGCGTTGGAGAAATGGAACCTGCACAAGCGATTTGCCCTTTCTGTTCTGGTATTGGCTGGAGGCCGTCCGCGCCGCTTGATTGCAGGGTTTATGCTGTCCACTGCCGCACTGAGCATGTGGATTTCGAATACGGCTACCACCTTGATGATGCTGCCCATTGCTTTGTCTGTGTTGCACAAGGTGGACGTCGCGCATCATCCCAAGTTTGGCTTGGCCTTGCTCTTGGGCACAGCGTATGCAGCGAATTTGGGCGGCATCGCTACCCTCATTGGTACACCGCCCAATGTGGCGATGGCTGGAGTCTTGGAGGAGCAGTTTGATGTCGTTGTTCCATTCTTTGAGTGGACATGGATGGCGTTGCCGTTTTCCATTACCATGCTGATCGTGGTGTTTGTATTGCTCACGCGTGTTCTCACTCCTGTTTCGAACGAAACGCTTGAAGGAGGCCAAAGTGAAATTCGGGATGAGTTGCAGGCATTGGGTGCTTGGAGCGCCTCAGAAAAAAGGGTGGCGGTGGTGTTCGCCCTGACCGCCCTGCTGTGGATAGGACGGAGGTGGCTGGTGTCGTGGACCGGCATTCCGCTGAATGATACGACGATTGCCATGGGTGCAGGCCTGTCCTTGTTCCTGATTCGGAGCCATGCCGAAGGCGCCCTTCTGGCGTGGAGGGACACCCGCAATTTGCCTTGGGATATTTTGCTGCTTTTTGGAGGCGGTTTGACGCTGGCCAATGCATTGGGAGAAGCTGATGTGTTGAAAATGGTTGCTGAAGCATTGGCAGGATGGGATGGCATTAGCAGAGGAGCGCTGGTGCTGGTCTTTGCGGGTGTCGCCTTGCTCTTGACCGAAGTCATGAGCAATCTAGCATTGACCGTCGTTATGGTCCCTGTGGTTGGGCAAATTGCTATCCAATGGGGGATGAATCCTCTGCTCCTCGTCATCCCGGTAACAATTGCCAGCAGTTGTGCCTTCATGTTGCCGATGGCGACCCCGCCCAATGCCATCATTTTCGGCAGCCAGCGCATTGGGATGAAGCAGATGGCTTCTGTCGGATTCGTGTTGAACGTAATTGCAGCCTTACTTGCTTGGTTCTGGGGGGTGTGGGTCTTGCCTGAGTGGTTGCAGTTCATCTAACTTTGACATGTGAAGCGCATCCTCATCCTCAACGGTCCCAATCTGAATTTGCTGGGTACACGCGAGCCCGGTATTTACGGCTCGGTAACCTTGGAATCCCTCGAGGGAAAATGGATTGCATATGGCAAGGACCACGGAGTCGAAGTGACGTGTTTGCAGTCCAACATCGAGGGAGAGTTGGTTGACGCCCTTCAGGCTCATGGCTTTGATGCAGACGCAATTCTCTTCAATCCGGGGGGGTATACCCACACCAGTGTGGCGTTGCGCGATGCCGTTGCGGCCATCACCTCCCCAGTCTATGAAGTACATATTTCCCATCCTGATGCGCGCGAAGAGTTTCGTAAAACCTCGCTGCTCCGTGAGGTTTGTGCTGGCAGTGTGAGCGGCCTGGGAGTTGCTGGGTACATGGCAGTCATGGCTTCGCTGGTCAGTGTTGAACAATGAATGAGCGCCGGACAGCGGGTTGTCCGGGTAGGGTGCATTGTACCATGTATATGCCAGAAGCCCAAGAGTGTGTTGAGATCTTCCACTGATTGGTGCCAGGCGTATACGCTGGTTCCAGGGTCATTCGCTGACCGTGCAAATTGAAAACATTCCATTTGCAGTCATCAAAGGATAAACCGGCAGGGCATTCAATGTAGATGTGTTCGTCTGCAGGATTGGGAAATAGAATCCACTCAAACGGTTGGTCATCTTGCGGGGAGGCAATGGCGCCTTTTGTGGGCGATGCATCTTGCTGAATGGGCGAATCCGAGTCGCAAGTTGCGAAGTCAGGATGGCTGTCAAATGCATGCACAGGTAATCCATCAACCGTGGATTCCAGCCCGATGTATGGCACCATCATGGCTTGGCCTGTGGTACCATTAGGCCACATATTGTTGTTCCAATGCACCGTGTGCGTTGAGCTGTTTGATTCATTCAACGAATCGGAATAACTCACAGTTCCTAGCAGCAAGGCGTCAGCGGCCTGTCCCATGTGATTTAATCCACTTGATAGGTCCGGCAGCAGGGCTTCGCTGCAAGAAATGTGGATGCCATTGTTCCACCAGCGATTTTGCCCCCAAGGGAGTGAAGCGTTCAAGAAGGCATTGGTGTCAAGGGCAATGCCTACTTCGCATGCTTGCCAGGTGTTGCAGCTAATATTGCCCGTTGATTGTTTTAGTCTTAAGCCTACCGAATGCCCTTCAAAGGAATTGCCTGCCAGGCGCACAGGGTGGCTAGTTTCGTCAATGGATAACTGGGCATGATCGATGATTCCTTCCGAGAAAGAGCAGGACTGAATGGTGGAGTATGAGGCCAAGTGGGTGCCAGTAAAGAAGCCTCCAATGAATTCAGAATTGTTGATATTAACGCCAATAGAATCGAGTTCAACAGAGGAATGCGTACTGGAAATGTGACGGAGGATGATGCCAGCAACTCCTCCATCGGCACCGTTAAAATTCAAGTTGTTCCATGCTCCTGCATCCCATTTCAAGCGGTGTTCGAATCGCAACAGGTGGTTGGGAGAGATTCCTTGGGCATCGACGTTTTTGCAAATCGTTTTGCATGTTACCTGCCATTCAGTGTCGTTCAAGAGGTCGATGCTGGCACTTTCTATTTTCAACGATCCTGTTCCTTCTGTCAGTGCTCGGGCATGCGCGTCAAAGATGATATGCAGGGGTGTTTGTGGCTGCCCTGATAAATCAAGGTTAGCGTGCATGCCTAAATAGACATACCCCGTTTGGCCCTCAAACCGAATCGTTCCGGGGTCAAAACTCACTTCACTCGTCACGCGGAGGGTGTCGTTGTCATGAACATGAATGACGCCTGCATTGGTCCACATAGCTGTGCCGCCATTCAGATAAATGGCTCCTGATCCAACGCACTCAATTCGGCTGTTCTGTTTTTGAATGATTTGGCCAAATGGTGCAACATGGATGGAGCCCGATTGAAGCACCAAGGACGCCCCTTCTTCGAGGATCAAGGCGGAATGCGGGCCAACATAGATGTCCCCTTGGACTTCCATGAGTTCATTTTTGGTCACAGTGAAGTACGCATGGGAGTTCCCCTCACCGATGGGGTCGCCTATGGTCATGGAAGTGCCAGGAGCAATGCGAAGGGCTTCTCCACATGTGCTTATCGCGCAGTGGAAAGTGGGCCAATCCCCTGGACCATTTGTGTCCTGTGTTCCAATTAAATATGAGCAAGTCGCTCCGTCCTCTTCGGACCCTTGTAATGTCCGTTTGAAGGGTTGGCTCCACCCCAATTGGATGGTGTCGTTGTTCGTGGATTGAGCAGGTTGGCCGAGAACAACGTGGTTCCAAAGATGTGGGATATGCTCTGTGACATCACAGTGCAGAGCGGCCCCCGACGCAAGCGACTCCAAGGACCAGTCATCGAAGGGGATGTTTTCGGTTTCAAAACCTGCGAACAACCCGATGTCCAGCGCCGAATGATTGGGAACGAACATGGAAAGCGGTTGGAAGACAGAGGCCTGAATTCCCGCCAAGTTCAATGCTTGTTCAAATTTTTGAAGATGCTCTGATGAGCTTCCTGCGAGGCCTTCATAGATGGGAGCGTCAGTTGCGTGGTGGGCCAACGCATCGAGCATTAATTCTTCGCCCCAGTTCCAGTCGGTGTTAATCAACTCTCCCTCGAAAATCACAGATTCATTTCCATTGGAAGCAGGATGGTCAGCGTTGCCAGGCTGCGCATGAAGCTGGATGTTTAAATACTCCCAACCGAGGAACGATTCTTGTGCGGAGTACCACAATTCTGGCGGATTGTTCGCCGCTCCAGGGTGGGAGTTGGCGACGGCGACATTGGTGCAATGCTCGGGGAATCCCATTGCGGCTTGGGCGGATTCAAGAGCCGCTCGGGATGTTGAAGGGTGCAAGGGCGACCCGATTAGTAATTCGCTGGCAGCGGGACTCAACAGGGCTGTTTCAAGGTTGGCGGCCTCAACGGAGATGGCTGCAAAAAAACCAATGGCCTCTTGAAGTGCCACAGGCAAATAGGCGCCTCGAAATGGGCTGTCGATGGCCACGAAAAGTCGCACACAGTGGTCCATGTCGTCCAATTCCATTTGGCGCAAGGTCAATCGTCCTACCACGCCTCCCATACTAGGGCCAATCAAAACCAACGGTGAATTCCCAACCCGAAAGTCACGGCACTTTTCAATGACATGGCGGACAAGCGTGGTTTGCTGAAATACCGATTGCGTGCCGTCTTCAAAATCAAGGAATACGAGGTCGAATCCTTCGGTACGGAGTGAGTCCATTACGAGGGATAAGCCGTCTAATGCGTGAGAATGTGCGCCATCGCAGTTCCAAATCACATCCCAATTGAGGTCGCCAAATCCGTATTCCGGGAAATGTCCGCCAAGTCCGGGATCAAATCCTTCCAAGAGAATCAAGGGCTTATCAAAAATTCCATCTTGACTCATCTTCACGAGTGCTTGACCAGTAATTGGCTGGCCGTTATCAAATACGCCTACCCAAAAGGGATCATCAGAATTTATTTGAGGCCATGGCGGAAGGTCCGGTTCCGGACAACTGGCGTACCCCATCACTTGTAAAAGTAAGTGGTGTTCCAAGGTGTCGGTTCCCAAAACATGCCGAAGTCCAATGGTAACAGATTCGGCAGAAGATGGCACTTCGATGGTGATGGCCTCATCGGGGAGGATGGGGTGTTCTGTGCCATTGAAAATGAACGCCCAATAACCACCCATCGATGCTTCAGGAATGGCGCCCGCGGGGATCAGGAATTGATTTTCACCAGGTCGCAAAAATGCTCGGCTGCACAGCAGGTTGACTTCGTTTTCATGGCTGGCTTCCGCGAGTTGTGTCCAATGAGTAGGCATGGGTTCCATACGGTTGACCAAAACAAGGGCTGTAGCTTTATCCCGATGGGAAGTAACAGCAAATATGGAGTCAAGTTGGGCCTGAGCTTTCCCATTAAATGCCGAGCCTGACTGCTCCCAGAGAAATTGGATTTGACGGGAGTTTCGCTGGGTATTGACCACGTCTTGACCAGAACAAGACGCAGAGGAAATGATGGCGCAGGCCAAAGCCGGCACCCATAGAATGGATTGCTTCATTGAGTTTAGAATTCGATGGAATGAATGAGGGTATCGCCCACGTTGTCCGCTTGGATGAGAATCGGTGGGAGGGCTTGTTGGGATCCGGATGGCGTCAGTATTTGAAACGCGCGACGGACGGGGAAGGGTTCACTGGGGTGAATCCAAACCGTTCTGAAAAGGGAGGGGCGGGGGGCAATGCCGGGGGTGAACCAGCAGGACGAATCGGGTTGAAGGCCGTCCGTCTCGTCTTGAATCCAACATCCAACCAAAGCTGCACTACCGACGCGATTTCCAACAAATTGAACTGTCAAAGAGCTAGGAACCCGAATGCAACGCAGCACAGGAACAGGCCTTTCAATAGGAAGCGGCGTGTAGTAGGTGCGACGTAGACCACTGGTTGTTTTGAGTTCAATGAGCAGTGCATTCCATGTGTTTTCGGAAGATTGAATACTCAGGTGGATATGCCCAGTTGAATTGGACCAAAGTGTATCCCCGGACCGTTCGAACTGCCCTTGTTGCCACCAACCTTGACTTCCGATGGCCGAGTAAATGGGGATGACGGCTACATCGCGAACAGGTGCATTGCGAACGTCCAATATTTGAACGCGAACCGATTGTTCTTGCGGTTTTTTGCATCCCAATACACTCACCGCTGCCAAGTACACATATATGTTAGATGGTCTTGCCATATCCCTCCACTTCCTCGTTCTCATGGAGGCAAATCTGGTGCAAGGAGCTTTTTGAGGGCTCCTCACTTTACTTCTGATTAACAGTGGTTTACGGTCGTGGATGTGTTAAAATGAAGGTCGGATTCGGATTCTTGCCGTATGTTGCAGCAAACCATTCAGTTATGAAAAGTTTGATACAAGGAGTTATTGGCGTTGTTCTCTTGGTTCTAACGCTGCCATTTGCGTCCGCTCAGACGCTCGGAACGAGCTATGAGGCCGTGGGCGATGTAGCCACGTTGTCAGGACCTCGTTTTGGCATTACCCTGGTGGGCGATGGGAGTACGTCTCAGATCTTGAATCGCGTGCACGAGATGGATAGCTTGCAATATTCGGAGTACGGTGGACTGCCTGCAACTTGGACCACGCAATACGGATGGCAGTTTGAAAGCCGGTTTGCTGACACAGGAGGTCCCGTGGTAGGCCTTGTGGAATGGGTCGTTTTAGTGGCTGGAATGGAGAAAGGATTGATCCTTCCTTCCGTTTCAAGCTTGGTGGGGATCCGCGGTGAAAGTGGATTTGAATTTGCTACCGGTCCCAACTTATCCCCGACGGGATTGTCCTTCGTCTTTGCAGCGGGTTTTAACTACACAAAAGGCGATTTGAACCTTCCGATCAACATTGCATTTGTTCCGGACAAGTTGGGTCCCAAGGATTCAGGTCTGTCTGACATCATCAGCTCAAACGACTACTTCAGCAATGTGAAGATGCGTGAGACCGGCTACCGCTTGACGGTTTCGGTCGGCTTCAATTTGGTGGAGAGCAAGTAATCCTTAGGATCCCGGTAATTTCTTGCCCGCGGTGGAGAGCCGTGCCAATTCGGCTATGCGTTTTTGCCGTGTGGGTGTGGTTTTTGCCAGTTTGACCCAACGTAGTGCATTGCGTTTACTTGATGCATTGAGCGCTTCAAAAAAAGGCAATGCATCGGTTTGTTCCTTCAGCGCTTTGTCAAAAATCGGAAGGGATTTCTAAGCGATCGACATCGTCCATGAAGTTCCACAGCCCGCTCGCCTTGCCCGCCTCAATGGAACGCAGCCCATGTGCGTGAATGCGGCCATTGGCTGTCAGCTGAGCGGCACGGTCCTTATAACTTTTCGCCCAGTGCTGAACCTTCCTTGGGGAGATGAGCTGCATGGTACGGTCCTCGTCGAGTTTCCTTCGGATGCCGTCGATCCAACCGAAGCAGATGAGTTCATCCAGCACATCCCAACGCCCGAGGTATTTCTCGGGCACACTCTTCTTGTAGGTAACGAGCCACACGCTTTCCGTTTGGGTGTGGTGTGAGAGGAGCCACTGCCTGAGTTCGTCTTGCGATGAGACGGGTACTTGTTCGAAATCTTCTGTTGCAATCACAGCGTTCTAACATCTTCCTTGGATGTAAGTTTTGGGCGTTTACCCAAATGCGCCTACCTTGCTCTTGGGTGTTTACCCAAAAAGTGCCCATCACTATGAAAGACTTGAAGTACCTCCTTGCTTACACTGTTCCGATTTCAGCCTACCTCTCCTTTATGTCTGAAGGCATCTGGACCTATTCTGCTGTTTTCTACGCGTTTTTAGTTCTACCCGTTTTGGATGTGCTCGCTGGTGAAAGCGCGACGAACTTGGACCAGGATGCGGCGCAGGAGAAGAACCGCATGTGGGTGTTTGACGCGATGCTGTATGCCAATGTCCCAATCGTCTTTGGCTTGTTAGGAGTCTTTTTTGTTCAGGTGCAAGCCAATTCCTACGCGACATCCGAGCAGGTGGGACTCTTGCTCTCAGCGGGCATTTTATTGGCCACCAACGGCATCAACGTTGCCCATGAGCTGGGCCACCGCTCGTCCCTGCCGGAACGCTTGATGAGCAAACTGTTGTACATGCCGTGCTTGTATATGCACTTTTTCATTGAGCACAATTTTGGCCACCACCTGAACGTGGCGACGCCTAAGGATGGAGCCACGGCCCGCTACAACCAGACGGTGTACGGTTTTTGGTTCACATCCGTCACGAAGCAATATGCCAATGCTTGGCGCCTCCAGTTGCAATTGTTGAGCCGCCAAAAATTGTCCTTCCTCTCCACGAAAAATGACATGTTGTGGTACCATTTGATTCAGCCGGCTTACCTCGGGGTTGTGTGGTATGCGTTCTCCTTTGAAACCATGCTGTTTGCTGCGGGGGCAGGGGTGATTGCGTTTTTGTTTTTGGAGAGCATCAATTACATCGAGCATTACGGACTCTTGCGGAATAAACTGGACTCTGGACGTTATGAACGGGTCCAGCCGCGTCACTCATGGAATTCCAATTCCCACATCGGGCGCATCGTTCTGTACGAATTGACGCGCCACAGCGATCACCACTTCAAATCAGCGAAGAAGTACCAAGTGCTCAATAGCCATGAAGAAAGCCCAACGCTGCCGTTGGGATACCCGGCGTCCATTCTGTTGAGCATGGTTCCTCCGCTGTGGTTCTACGTAATGAACCCACGGGTCCCTACTTCCATGAAACCCCAATTGGCCCATGACTGATGCAAAAAGCGGGTTGCTGACCCCCGGTACACTGGAGCTTTTCTCGGAGAAAACCCGGGACAGGATCCTCGCTTCAAGTCTCGCGGCATTCAACCAAAAAGGGTACGGTGCGCTGACCACGGCAGCCATTGCTGAATCGGCAGGTGTGCTGGAGGGCACACTTTGGTACCATTTCCGGGCGAAAAAGGACATCTTAGATGCCCATATTTCCTTGTTGCAGCGGGTCTTTGTTCGGGAGAACGCGCAATCAGATGACGGCGATGCTGATGGCATCATCGACGGAATCTTTCGCTCCTACGATGTGATTTGGGACTTCCGCTATTTGCTGCGGGATGACTTCGAAACTGCTCTAGCGGGTGATGCAGATGCGCTCAGTCGGGTGCGCACCATCAATGACTTTCTCGATCAATGGACGGAAGGGCGTATGCGCCACGCTCAGTCCGCTGGGCTGTTGCAATTCGAACCGGGACAAGCGGAAGACGTCTCTGAAATTATCCTGGTCATGGGGCGCTATTGGATGGATTTTTCGCACAAGAAGTACCCGGCGGAGCCGGGGCCAATGCTGCGGAAGAAAGGACTGTCTCACATTTTCACAGTGTTGAGGCCGTATCTGTCGGACCAGGCAACGGCACTCATTGAGGCGAAGCTGCTGGGTTGATTTCGAACATCCGCATTGATTCCCTGTTCTTTTCTCATGCGGTTTGCATTGATTGTTTGGGCGCTGTTTGCTGTACACATGTGTGCGGCCCAGGGGCCTGTGACCGTAAACGTGCCTTCAGGTGGCTCTTGGCTCTTGACAGGAGGTGGCCCAGGACAAGACGATGTGCCTGCACCTTTTCTGCCTGCGCTCGCCATTCTGCAAACCGGCGAAATGGCTGCAAGCATCCGCGTCATGGATGCCTCAAATCAGAGGGTGCTCGAAGAGTTGCCCATGGCGGCGATGGGGCAGCTTGTCCTCGAAATACGCGAAGGGGAACGATTGCTTGTTGATGCCACTGACGGGAGTTGTCAAGTGACCGTCACCTACGTACCGGTGGGTACCGTCTTGCCTCAAGGACCGGTGCGCCTCGAGGGGAGCCGTCCATCCGACAATTGATACTTTCGTCGGATAGAGCGATTCACTTTAAGTGTCATCTGTGCTCCGTTTTTTAGTTCGTGTGTCTTTGCTCAGGATTGGGAACGGAGGCACGCCTTTGCCAAATCGTACTACGGACTGAACATGATTGGTGTGCCCTCCATGGGGCGAGGAATCGCAGCAGGCGCGGTGAGCGAGTTCAATCGCAGCGGATTCATTTCA
This sequence comes from uncultured Flavobacteriales bacterium, assembly GCA_938074325.1. Taxonomy (GTDB): domain Bacteria; phylum Bacteroidota; class Bacteroidia; order Flavobacteriales_D; family Sanyastnellaceae; genus UA16. Next base: position 114,333 of record CALJFZ010000011.1, read on the forward strand.
CCGGCAGTGAACATAGGTGCTACCCATTTCTGGGGGCACGCAGACTTTTACGTGTCCATCAACACGGTTCCCATTAAACTCGAGGAAGACGCTGTTGAGAACAGCCTCCACATGGGGACTTTTACGGGGCTGCGGGTGTATCCTTGGCCCGTCGGCACGAAGGAACTACGTCCTTTTGTGGGGTATAAGTTCTCCCCTTGGCGGTACCGTCAAGGCGTATCTGAAGCGCGTGGCCGCCCACCATCCCTGTTGCTCCGGCGATAAAGACAGTTTTCATGTGGCTTCTGCTATGCGGTGTATTTCAGCTTCCGTTCAATCGCTTGGATCATGGAATTCGCAAGATCGATTCCCGTGGCTTTTTCGATGCCTTCCAAACCTGGTGAGGAGTTGACCTCCAGGAGCAAAGGGCCCTTGTTCGATCGGATGATATCTACCCCCGCGACAGCAAGATTCAATGTCTTCGCGGCCTTAATGGCCAACTTACGTTCCTCAGGCGTGATTTTGATGACCGATGCGTGGCCACCTTGGTGCAGGTTGGCGCGGAATTCGCCTTTCTCAGCTTGACGCTGCATGGATGCGACCACCTTCCCATTGACCACAAAGCATCTGATGTCTTGGCCGTTGGCCTCCTTGATGAATTCCTGGACCAGGATGTTGGTTTTGACCGATTTGAATGCATTGATCACACTCTCTGCAGCCTTGTCGGTTTCGGCAAGGACCACGCCACGGCCTTGAGTGGATTCCAATAATTTGATGATGAGGGGAGCGCCGTTGACCATGCGGATGAGGTCTTTGGTGTCCATGGGGGATTTGGCAAATCCTGTAATTGGGATGTTGATGTCGTTCTCAGAGAAAAGGAGCGAGGCAAACAACTTGTCACGCGATTGCGAGATGGCATCGGCGGAATTTTGGCAGTACACCCCCAGATGCTTGAATTGTCGCAAGAGGGCACAACCGTAGAAGGTCACTGCAGGCTTGATCCGCGGGATGATGGCGTCAAACTGATTCAATATGTTGCCGCCGCGATAGCGGATTTCGGGAGAGTGTACATCGAGCTTCATGTACGAATGCTCGACATTGAGGAAAACCATTTCGTGACCTCGAGAGGCACCTGCCTCCATCAATCGCCGGTTGCTGTATAGGTTGGGGTTGGAGGCGAGCACCCCGATGCGCAATCCCGATTGCTCACGGTCAAAAGCCTTGTAGGCCGCTTTTAGTTCGGCTTCCGAGATATCACCTTGAACACATTCCTTCGAAACATCGACCAAAAAGTCATTCATGAATGCCTCTCTTCCTAAAAGCATTCGGTACTCCATGGTGTCGCGGTTGGCCAACGTCAGTTCGATGTCCAGCTTATGCTCTCCAATTTGTACAGCCGTCTGAATGACGTAGCGTTCTTCGGAAATGCCCGACGTGTTCTTGACCACCTTTCGGCTTGTCACACGCTTTTCACACGTTATGACAATGCTTCTGTTGTCTTGGATGGGGGTGACTTCGAATTTGACCCATTCTTGTCCGTCTTTGATGAAGGGCTTGATTTTGTCTGCTTGAATGGTTGAGGTCTTCGCCCCTGAATCGACGCGGGCTTTAACAGCCGGAATGCCCAATTCGTGGAATCGGCACCATTCCACACTACCAATGATGTTCATGGCTTTGCTTCAATAAAATGACGGGCAAATGTAGCGTGCTCTTTAGGACATTGATGATGTGAACGTTAATTGATTTGAGTTGTTCTGTTACTATGGCGAAGCTGCGGCATACCTTTCTGATTCTCACCTTACTTAGTGGATGTACGTTTGCATCTCCAAGGGCATTTTCTCAGTGCAATTCCGAAGATTTGCAGTTGCTCTGCGATGAAGGCGATCTGGTGAATGACGTCGTTTTTGACTGCGGATTTTCCTGCTTTCTGTCCAGCGATGTGACGGCCTGCTTTGAGTCTTGTATTTCCGCTGGGGTGCCGGAGATGTCAACTGGATGCGTCACATGTTTCGCCGAGCAAAGCACGTGCGTCACGAACAATTGCTTTTTCACCTGTGCGTTTGGTTCTGAGGCAGAATGCGAAGCGTGCGTTCAAGCCAATTGCCAAGCAGGGTTTGAATCCTGCGCTGGCATCGTCGATGCAGATGCGGATGGGGAGTCCAATATCTGCGACTGCGATGACAACGATTCCACGAGCTACCCGGGCGCTCCCGGCACCGGCTTAGGCGTGGACAACAATTGCGATGGAGTCGTTGCTGACGATGAATTGTTGCCGGTCTCAGCGTGCCCATTGGATTTGAACGGGGATGACACCGTGACAGTAGCTGATCTGCTCCTTTTGCTCACCGAGTTTGGTTGCACGACAGGGTGCACCACAGACGTCAATGGAGACGAGCAGGTCGGCGTTTCGGATGTCTTGGCCCTCTTGAGCGGCTTTGGTGAGCCGTGCTGAGTTAGTTGCGTTGCGCTGCCAATAATTCTTCCAAAACGACCATCAGAGCATCCGGGGCCAGTAGGCCTTGGTGTTGGAACACAATTTCATGCTGGGCATTGAATGCTGTGAGCGTGGGAAATTGGATTTGGCCGTCGATCGTGGCGAGTTCCATGGCCCATTCGTGCATGCCCGAAGTGCTTCCATTTGGGCGGTAACGAAATGTTTGGCCTGCAAAGTCAATCGATTCCCGTTGCTCTGCATCAAACGGAAGGAAGAGAAAGTGCGTGTTGAGCATTTCTACGACGCGTGGTTCGCTTAAAGTGGTTCGGCGCATTCCATCGCAGATGGTGCACCAATCCGCATGGAAAAAGGCCAGCGATAGTTTGCCCTCATTTGCCATGCGTACCTCTAAGTCTTGGATCGAAACGGTTTGAAGCTGCCCAAAGCATGCATTTATCGTGCTCGCGAAAAGGCAAAGCGCAGAAAGCGTGCTGAAGAGTGCAGGGCGGGTCATGGCTTCAATTTACATTCCACCGCAGCCCAAAAAACACGCGGAGCCCTTGGTTCGGTCCGTAGACATAGGACGGGTCGAATGCCAAAACCCCAGGCTCAGGGTTCGTGCCAAAGGGGTCGAAGGTATTGCCCATGTAGGAGACGCCCGCTGGTAGGTTATTCCACGGGGTCCAATTCAAGAGGTTCTTGGCACCGGCATAGGCTTCGATGTGGTCTCCAAATCCTTTGGTGACCTGTACGTTTTGAATGCTGTACCATGGAGACTGGGCGGGCCGAGGATCGGTGAAATTGTCATCTGATAGGGTGGGCAATTCCATGGGGCTGTAGACGTTGCCGGTGTAATCTACGCGCAAGTCATGCTCGGAGAACGTGTAACCAATGGACCACGTGCCAGAGAATTGTTCGGTTAACTCTTGACGCTGCCGATTTCCATCTTGTTCGGAAAAAACATGCATGGCGGTCACACCTGCGAGCATTTTGAAACCGTTTTTCAGCACATCGATGTTCAACGACACCCCTTGAGAAACCGCATATCCGCCCAGGTTGGCGTATCGAATTTGACGCGGATCAGCGTCGTAATCAGGAATGATTTTGTTATCGAAATGGGTGTAAAAGGCGGTCGCGTCAATTCCGATGATCGCTTGGTTACGGGTGTAAATGCGGCGCACGTAATTGACATTGCAATTGACCGAGGTTTCCGGTCGAAGGTCCTCCGCGATGATCACTTCCCGCACGCCAGAGAGGGCAGCGTGGTCTTCCGTGAACACGTTGGCAACGCGGTAGCCAGTCCCGAAGGAGAACCGCAACGTATGACCCTTGTCCAAAGAATTCCATTTGTAATTCAGCCGTGGGGTGAAGATGTTGCCATGAAGGGAATTGCGGTCGTACCGCATGCCCACGAGCAACTTGCTCTGTGGCGAGAAGGAAAACTCATCTTGGATAAAGAAGCCGGGCAGGGAAGTGCGTGTGGGTTGGTTGATGGCGTTGACGCTGTCCGGGGATGCTGTCGCCGGGGTGTTGTCGTCGTAGTAGGTGTAGCGCAGGGTCAATCCAGCCAATAGCGCATGCCCCGAGGCCAAGTCCTTGTTCCAAACAAGCTGCCCGAAGCCGATGCGTTGGTCTGCAAGAAATCGGGTGTCGCCGTATACCGAGTTTTGATGGTGCCCGTTGGCACTGAATTGAAACTGCAGGTCCTCGTCAAATGGCAATTCGTAGGCACCGAAAAGCTCCCACCGGTCGGTGTAAATGCTCTCCCCGTAGACGTCGGTACCGCCGCGGTGGAGGTCCTCATCCCAGTCGAGTTGACCGCCGAATCGGTCCTCATGCACAAGCCTTCCCGCTAGGGTGAAAAGCCGATTGTCCTTGCGCAAGAAGTTCCACTTGTTGAAGAGGGAGATGCGGTCTTGCAGCGTCATGTCCGTGAACCCATCTCCGTCCTTGTCCACGCGCTGGCCAAAGTGAAAGGCATTTACGCCCACAAACGTCTCCGCCTTGGCGCCAACCTGAACCTTCATGGCTGCATCTGCATTTACTTCCCCCCAGGAAGTGCCGAAAACATCGATGGCAACCTTTGGGGCGTTGGTAGGGGTTTTGGTAATGATGTTGATCAACCCACCCACTGCTTCTGAGCCGTACAATGTGCTCGCCGGACCTTTCACGATTTCAACGCGTTCAATGAGCGAGGCGGGGATGCCGTTGAGCCCGTAGACGGTGGACAGCCCGCTGACGATCGGCATGCCGTCGATGAGGACCATGGTGTACGGGCCTTCGAGGCCGTTGATGTGGATGTCCCCTGTGTTGCATACGGAGCAATTGATTTGCGGGCGCACGCCGTTGACGGTTTGAAGCGCAGCATACACAGAAGGCGTGGGGTTGGCCTTGAAGAATTTGGGACTGTAAACTTCAACGGGAACGGCGCTTTCCAGTTTGCTTACCTCCTTCATGGTTCCGGATACCACCACTTCTCCCACGAGGGTCATGTCTTCCTCCAGATGGAAGTCGACTTGATTCACTCCCTCAGCGCGGACGGTTATGGTCCGTCGCTGCGGAACGTATCCCACAGCGGATGCCACCACTACGCATGCGCCGGGCTGGCCCCCCGAAATTTTAAATTTTCCCTCTGCATCGGTTGCGCTTCCAAGGTTGCTGCCTTCGATGTAAACAGTTGCGGAAAAACCTAGCGGACTGCCGTGATGCGTCACCGTCCCCTCCAGAATTCCCTGTCCGCGGATGAAACAGAAAGCGAGGAGAAAAGTCAGTGCGAGGGGAAGGGAGCGGAGAGGCTTTGGCACGATGAGACAAAATTAAGCTGTGAACGACTACATGGAGGCCGAGAAGTTTCCGAAAATTGGAAAGTTGAAACGTTTTCTCACTCTACCTTTGCGGTGTGAAAAGTGGCCCTACAAGCACCCAGCGAAATGCGTTTTTTGCCAGCACACTGTTGTGCGTTTGGGCGCTGGTCCTCGGACTGGAGGTGCACCACCAATTCGGTCACGTCATCTCAGGATGCACCCATCACCATCACCACGGACAAACTGAGCATCACCACCACGGCTGCAAGGAGTGGGGCGGTAGTCATGCCCAGGACCAATGGCGAAGTCATGAGCACATGTGCACGCTGTGTGAATGGGATTTCTCGCCCTTATCTGCACCGACCAAAACGACTTGGGATAAGCAAGTTGTGCACCATGCAGTGCAGCCTTTGCTGGGCTGGACGCGAGCAGGTTTTGTCACCACAACGTGGCAGGCTGATTGGAGCCGCAGGGGGCCGCCGGAAAGCGCTTAACGCCTTTCTTATTCTCCCCCTCCACAGACTCAAACCAATCAAATGGCAATTCTGCCGCTGTTGGCGTGGGAAAACGGGTTCTTACAACGAAAAGCATTCTGTCTTCTCGTCGCACTTCTCGCTGGGCTCATTGGGTCCTTGGGAGTGGTGCGTGCGCAGTCAGAGGTGTTGACGACCGTCGAAGGCCACGTTCTCCACGCGACGAACCATACCAAGTTGCCCGGCGTTCTCGTCGTCGCGCATCCCTGTGGCACCCCAACTTCGACGGATGCTTCGGGAGCGTTTCGCGTGTCCTGTCCTCACGGGATTGATTCCATTGTCGTGACTTGCATCGGGTATGCTTCGCAAGTTGTGGCGGCTGCCGATGATCACGTCGATGTGTGGTTGGAGGAATTGCAAGTGAATTTGGACAAGGCCCTTGTCACGGCTGCCCGCACGCTAGAACAAGAGCGCCAGCAACTTCGGTCAGGCGACCTGATGGCCGCATTGGACGCGACGCCAGGGCTGCAAAGTTTGGACTTGGGTGGAGGGATGATCCAGCCGGTGATTCGCGGATTGTTCGGTTCGCGGGTGGCTGTGCTTGAGAACGGTGTCCCTCAGCAAGGCGGACGTTGGGGCAGTGACCACGGCATTTTGGTCGCCCCTGAGCTTCAAGTCGCGAATGCTTGGGTGGCTGGAGGCGGGCACGCTTGGATGGGACCTAATGCTATGGGAGGGGGATTGCGTTTTGAGTCGCCGTCCTTGTTGAACACGAAAGGCGTCTCCACACGGTTTGGAATGACTGCGCGGATTGGAAATCCGAAAGGCGCACTGCACGTACTGCATGCTGATAGTCGCAGGGACCGCCACTGGCACCTGGGGCTCTCCGCATCACAGTTTGGCGCCAACCAAGTTCCTCAACGTACGTTCACTTACATCGGTCGTACGTACCAACTTGAGACTGGAGAATTACCAAACACGGGCGGTAGGGCAGTTCATGCCGTCGCTGGACTTGGGCGCCGCTTGAGCAGTGGTTGGTTGGTGTCTTGGACTGCGCGGGCGTCGGATGTCAACCAAGGACTCTTCCCGGGCATCATCGGCATCCCGATGCAAGGGGATTTAGCCCCCAATGCCAATCCATTTGATGTGCGGTTGCCGAATCAACATGCCTCTCGGGTACAAACCGTTTTGGAAGGAAGGAAGCAAAACAACGAAACGGGCGAATTGTGGGCCGTGAAGGCCGCTGCATCTTGGAACCGTCGGTTGGAACATGCCCCTCCGCATGCGCATGGATGGGGGCCGGTGCCGGAGTCCGATTTGAGCCTGTCCCTGACAGAGTGGACGTCATTCACAGAAGTCCGCAGAATGGGCGCTCATCGCTCCTTTGGTTTTCAGTCTGAAACCCAATCTGTTCAGACAGACGGCTGGGAGTTTTTAATCCCCAACCACCAACGGTTCCGCATGTCCGCCATCGGCGAACAGGCATTGCGCCGGTCAACGCTTTCAGTTCGACTGGACGCGGTGCATTCCGTTCAAGAAGCCTATGATGAACCGCTGTATAACTCACTGGGCGAGGTGGTAGGCGTGGATGTGCGAGCGGAAGCATTGAAGCGCACGGTGCCGGGTGGCATGGTGACGTGGCAACGTCCTTTTCGCTCAGTTGAAAGGAACCTCCGCGGGACCACCACAATGGCGCTACACGGCCGCGTTCCAAGCAACCAAGAGTGGGGCGCAAACGGCATTCACCACGGAACGTTCCGCTTTGAGCAGGGCAATCCGGATTTGAATACGGAATGGACCTTGGAGGGCCGAGGTAAGCTATCAAAGGGAGCGGTGGACGAGGGATGGGCATGGGCTGCCGACGGCTTCATCGCTTTGCACCGAGGCTTCATTTCCCTAACGCCCAGTGCTCGGTTTGCGCCCATTTCGCATGCGGGACTGATTTACCGCTTCGAAGCCAACGATGCCTTCCGCACGGGAATGGAAGCCTCCATCAGCCGCAACCTGAAATCCCAAACGTGGAAGGCCGAGGGCGCGGTCATTGGACAATGGGACCTGCTCACAGGGTTGGGACTCCCATTCACGCCGCCGCCTCAGTTGACTTTATCATGGGAGGGCCGGAACACGAAAGGTACGGGGCTGACGCTGTCAACCCGTGCCGTGGCGCCGGCGATCCTCACAGCCCGCAACGAACTGTCGACCGATGGGGCGTTCTTGGCTGATTGTGTACTTCGTCAAACCAACCGCTTAGGCCAGTGGACACTCAAGGTTCACAACGTCTTCAACGCGGCTTGGCTTGATCACATTAGCGCTTACCGTGCTTTGGGTCTCGTGGCCCAAGGCCGGTGGGTCGAATTGAACTTCAGTGCTACGCTGAAGCACAACACTAAAAATTGAAAAACATGATCACGAAAATTTTCTTGAATGCTGCAGCCGTCCTCACCGCTGCATCGATTTTGGTTTCCTGTCAAAAAACAGACGAGGAAGCCCCGACCGTATGCACGCCCGAACTCCCCGTCAACAGTATCCTCGCCGAAGAGATAGAGGTCATGGCCGGCGATCACTTGGACTTGGAGGATGTCTTCTGCGACAACGAAGCCTTGAGTGAAGTGCGGTACGATATTCACAATGCCGCAGGCCACGCCCACGAGGGTGAGGAGGAAGAAGAGGGGCATGAGCACGGCTTGACCCTTCACAGCGGAACGGACTGGGAAATCTTGGAAACCGTTGCCATTGACGGAACCGAAGCGGAAGTCGATTTCCACGTGGATGTGCCTTTGACGGTACGAGGTGAATGGGATGTCGTTGTTTCACTCGTGGATGCCGAAGGCAATGTTTCTGCGGATGTCATCACCTACCTGCACATTGAGAACGATCACATTCCCGCGTTCAACCTGACCTCTGTAGGTGGCACGGATCCGGACGATTGGCACGGAGAACCTGTATGGGCACCCGGCTCATCGATACAAGTGGTCGGAACGGTTTCTGACAGCGATGGGATTGCTACAGCTGTGCTGGAACTCATCGACGAAGCGACCGAGACGGTGGTGTGGGAAGTGGAGTTAATGCCTGCAAGTGAAGCTGAATTCGCATTCGACGAAACCGTAGAGATTCCAAGCGATCTCGCGGGTGAATGCCACTTCGAAATGATCGCCACGGACGGTGCGGGCAACGAAACTGAGACGGGATTCCACGTCGAGGTGGAGTGATATTCGGATTGTACGAAAACGAAAAGGGAGGCATTTGGCCTCCCTTTTTTTGTTCGTGATGAGCGTATTCAGTGAAGAGGTGGCTGAATCTTGCCTATGCTTCTGAGATGACTGATGCATAGGCACCAACGTTGTATGCGTTTTGGATACCCTGAGATTTCAAAAAGGCAGCGGCTTGAGCCGAACGACTGCCAGCACGACAGTACAGAAAGTAGCTTTTTGATTTATCAAGTTCTCCAACATGTTCATGGGCTTCGCCACTGAGCCAATCCCATTGGATTGCATCGGGCCATATTCCGCCAGCACACTCTTCTTTGGTTCGACAATCGATGACGATGCCATTGGTTTCGTTGAGTTTGGATTTGAACTCCTGTGGGGTAAGGTCGATTTGGGGGCGAAAAAACATGCTAGATCATTTAAAGTACAAGATGGCGATTTCTTCCTGAGTCAAAAAATCGTTGAAATAGCGCTCAAGCATTAGCTTGCTGTATGCAGCGCAACAATCGAACATCATGGTTCCGCAGCGGGGCCATCGGGTGCACGCTTATCGGAGCGGGACTATCTGTAACCTTGGATGCCCTCGCACAGCGATTGGGTGGAGCCGATTGGTGGATTTGGGCTACGGAGGGAACCGCAGGGTTGGTCGTCTTCATGGCTGGATTGGCTTTCTTCGGAGATGCTGTTCGGTACAGGGTCCACATGGACCGCGATGAGGAAGTATCAGGTGGCCGAAAGTAGGCCGTCAATTGCGCTCGCGAGTTGCCAATCTTTGTCCGTGATGATGGAACCCTCATCGTGCGTTGTGAGGCGCAGCTTGACCCGGCAGTAGGAATTGAATATTTCCGGGTGGTGATTATGGGATTCGGCCAAATCCGCTACTTCGTTCAGAAACGCCATCGCTGCACGGAACGACCTAAAGCGAAATTCAGCTTCCAGCGCACCTTGTGTTTCGACCCATTCCATGAAGCGAAACTAGGCGAAAAAAAAAGCCCGGCACTGCCGGGCTTTTCAATTTCATCTACGACGGCTTAGTTGATTTCGAAACGGTACGTTTCGCCGCACTCGGTGTTGAAGGTCTCTTCTGAGTCCACACACGCGGAGATCAATGCCATTTTCGCACGTAAATCATAGGTGCCCGCATCCGCTGCATACTCCACTGAATCGAGGGGGTTCATTTCCAAGTACAAATCGCCGTTTACTTCGATTTCCGGTGTGCAAACGGTGTTGTTGACGATGACGATGGTCGCCTTGTCATCGCATTCGAGGATGTCGTCTTGGCATGCAGTCAAGGACAGAATGCCGAGCGCTGTGAGCGCAAAAGGAAGTGCTTTCAATTTCATGGGTGTTGATTTTTCCGCTGCGAAAGTACACAATACTTCCCAAAGTTAGTCTCGGGTGGGAGCGAGGAATCCCAGAGCCGCAAAGGGAATCACCGAATCCATTAGGTGGGCCCAAATGTCCGGTGCCTTGAACCAGATGAACTGACTGTATGGATGGTAGGCAAAGGCGATGCATCCAATGACGACCGCAAGGAGGGCATTGGCCACCCGGCTATCAGCCCCCACTTTTCCAAACAACCAAAACAGTCCAAATGCAATCAGGAGGTTCATGATGAGGCTGCGGAGGAGATTGGGGGTCATGTCGCTGGACCACGCTTTGTGGTAGTTCAGGATGGCCCAAGGCTGGCCATCTTGTTCAGCCAAATAAGCCTCCACCTTTGCTGGATCTTGATAATCTTCTTGCGACAACGTACCCAAGGCATACATGCCTTCTTCGAGTTCGAGTTCCGCCAACCGCTCAAGGATGGGGTCTTGCAGTGGGGTGTGTTCGGACGCAGAGCCGTGAAGGTTCAACATCGCAAAAGAAAGGAATTGCCAGACGAACAAGATGAGTCCGCCCACAAGGGTGTAAACAATTGGTTTTTTCATC
>CALJFZ010000012.1 GCA_938074325.1 uncultured Flavobacteriales bacterium
CCGATGCTGCTCAAGTGCATGTTGTAAACCCGCACAGTATCGCCGTTGACCAATACATCCACGTGCATCGCGCTGTTGTTTTTGTCGTTGGCAAACCGAATGGCCGATTTATTGGCCAATGGGTAGCGTGAGAGGATGGCAAGCCCAAACAATTTGTCCTGGCCCCGACCAAGCTTGAACTCTTCTTGCCAATGACTCAATCCGGTTGCCTGCTTCAAGCGGGCCTCGGACATCCACGGTTGGCGTCGATCTTCCAGGAAACATTCCTGCAAGCAGATAACGTCCGCATCCTGTGCTGCGAGGTAACTGAGGATGGAATCGCGGACGTCGCTGCGTTCGATCCAACCGTAACGATTGAATTGCCGCACATTCCAAGTCAGCACTTTCAAGGCGTTACGGGATGCTTCATCCTCGGGAGGAGCCGACCATGTACCCCACGTCGCTTCCACGTGCGACCATGCTGCTGCAATGAGCAAGGCACCGACCAAGAGAGCCTTCCAGCGCCTGGCCCAAACAGCGCCCACCGTGCCGATGATCAAAACCGCTGAACTGAACGGAAAAGCCATACCGAACAGAGCCAACAAAGGAAAGCTCGATGGGGAGACCCAGACAGCGATCTCGGCCAACGCCACACCGATCCCGCCGGGAATCAGGAGCAAAATGGGCCACCACGGGCGAAACCTTTGGGTCGCTCGTTCTTCAGTCATCGGTTGGACTGACGGAACAGAAATTCCTTTTCATCCGCGGTGAGGTTGTCATAACCGTGCTTGGACACCTTATCGAGGATGGCGTCCATGCGATCGGCCTGTTCCCGCTTCTCCCGGTTGAACGCCTCGTCGGACTTGACCCGGGTCGTGCGCGTGTCCTTGACCTTCCGGAACCGGGTTTTCTTCCGCGGCGAAGGGATGCTACCGCCTTGAACCACCCCCATCACGGCGTCAAGCAACCGTTCAAACCAGCCGACCCAATCCCGTCCGGCTTGGGACTGTTTGATCATCAAATACCCGAAAGCTGCTCCGCCTAGATGGGCCAAATTCCCACCGGCGTTGGCACCATTGCCCAAGGCAAAGTAGTCCAGCAACACCCAGCCAATGGCCAGGTACTTCAACGGAATGGCACCGAGCAAAAACAAGCGGACTGTGTAATTGGGTTGAGCAGTTGCAGTGGCCGCCATGATAGCCATGACCGCAGCACTCGCGCCGTAGGCGAACGTGCTTTGCTGGAACACGGGAGCAGCATTCGCCGCAAGGACAAACAAGGCGAAACCCGCCAATCCCCCCACGCAATACGTGCTCAACAGCCGGCGCGCTCCGAATTGGACCATGAACAACCGTCCCATCCAATAAAGCCACGCCATGTTGACCACCAAGTGCCACACGTCGACGTGCACAAACATGTGCGTGAAGACCGACCAAGGGCGGTACATCAAAACCGCAACGTCCCATGAAGTGGCCAAACCAAAGACCCCTGTGCTCCACGCCGCATCGAGCACCCCGACTTGCGCCAACAACCGCAAAGTCATGACCAAGGTGAAGACCCCCACGTTGGCAAAAATCAGACGGGTCAACATGTTCCCGCTGGCCCATTGGCGCTTCAAATCATCCCACATTCCGCTGCGTCATTTCCTCAGTAAAATGTTCCGCGTTCTTTCTGCCAACGCTTGAGCAGGATGTAACCAAAGAGCATGCCGCCGAGGTGGGCGAAATGCGCCACGTTGTCTCCGGTGCTATTGTCCAAAGCGAGGCTCAGTTCGAGAATCCCGTACCCGATGACAAAGTACTTGGCCTTGATCGGAATGGGGGGAAACAGGAGCATCAGCCGCGTGTTGGGGAAGAGCATGCCAAAGGCCAACAACAGGCCAAATACAGCGCCAGAAGCGCCCACCACCCGACCAAACTGGGCATCCAATTGCATCAACCACAGTTGATTCGAAACACCCGATGGCTGATCAAATGTGGGGAAAAACGTTCCGTAGGCGTTGTTCAATTCAAGGCCCACAAACAGCTCGTGCAAGAAAAACCCTCCCAACCCACAAATGAGGTAATAGTTCAAGAACCGTTGCGGTCCCCAAAGCCGCTCAAGCTGTCCCCCAAACATGTACAAGGCGAACATATTGAAGAAGATGTGCCCGAGCCCTCCGTGCATGAACATGTGGGTCACGATCTGCCACGGATAAAAATTGGGCGACCCCGGGTAGGTTCCGGCGAAATAGTGAAGCATTTGGTACTCCCCTAACGCCATGGTGGCGAGGTAGAAAAGCACATTGATGATGATCAAATTTTTGACCACCGGTGGGGCGTTGTTCAGCATCAGCGGAAACGTTGCTCTAATACGTTTGACTCAAAATTGACAATGACCGTGCGTCCGAATGGGTCGAGCGCGGGGGTGGAACAACCGAAGAGGCGGTCTACAAGGTCTGCCATCTCCTGGGGTTTGAGGGACTTGCCCACGCGCACGGCCATTGTGCTGGCCAATTGTGCGGCAACGCGTTCCTCCCGGCTCACGCCAGCTACCTCCTCTTCGCGCTCTTCGAGGATGGCTTGGATGAGCGACTCCGGGCTGGTGTCAGCCTCCATGGGCATTCCCTGAACCTCCACACCGTCGTCATGGGAATCGATGCGCAATCCAAATTTGGCCAACCAGTCCTTGGACTGCAAGACAAACAGCTGGTCTGCGGCATTCAGATCGATCACCGCAGGAAACAGCAATTGCTGCGTAGCCGAGGGGTTGACATCTCCTTCCAATTGACGGACCAAGTCCTCGTACAAAATGCGCTGGTGCGCACGGTGTTGGTCAATGAGCAGCAACCCTGATTTCGTGGCGGTCACGATGTATCGGTTTTGGAGCTGAAACAACGGACGCTGCTCTGCCATCACCTCATCACCTGCCGATAACTGAGCCCCGACTTCGCCGGAAGCGGAGGACGGCCGAGCCACTTCCTCTTGAGCAAGCGATGGGTTCTCACCGTCGGGCCGCCAGGCGGTTTCATATAAGGTTTTCCAGGCATCCATCTGCCCGCGTCCGGGGCGCAATCCCCCTCCTGATGAGGAAGGTGCTGATTGCGGCTTGAACGGATTGTAATCGGTATTCACCTGAACCACAGGCTCGGCCACAACGTGGTCCTTGGGAAGCGGTGCGATGTTCAAGCTAGTTTCCTGGTCGAAATCCAGCGACGGTGCCACGGCGTGTTTGCCCAAACCTCGTCGGATGGAGGGCAACAGCAGCGACTGAATGTGCTGGTCTTCGTCGAACTTAATTTCTGTCTTCGTGGGGTGAATGTTGACGTCCAACCGGGCCGGATCGATGGTCAAAAACAGGACGTACAATGGGTACTGTCCGTGAGGTAGGAGCCCTTCGTAAGCCTGCATGATAGTGCGGTGGATCAACCCGTGCTTGACAAACCGTTGATTGACGAACAAAAACTGCTCACCGCGCGTTCGGCGTGCAAAGGCCGGTTTCCCAACAAACCCCTTGACACCCACCACATCGGTGCTCTCTTCAACTGGCACCAGGCGCTCGTCATACTTGCTCCCAAAAACACCGATGACCCGTTTGCGCACCGTTGCAGGACGCAGATTAAATAGCTCGCCGTCGTTGTGTGTCAGCGTGAAATGAATGCCCTCGTGGGCCAACGCGACCCGTTGGAACTCGTCGATGACGTGCCGCATTTCCACGGCATCTGATTTCAAGAAATTTCGGCGAGCGGGCACGTTGAAAAACAAATGACGAACGGCAATCTGGGTGCCAACCTCCATGGCCACAGGCACGTTCCCGGTCCTTTCGCCGCCCTCCATGTTCAGTTGTACGCCGCATTCGTCGCTGGCGTGGCGCGTCTTCAACTCCACGTGCGCGATGGAAGCGATGGAAGCCAATGCCTCACCACGGAATCCTTTCGAAACGATAGTGAACAGGTCGTCGGCGCTGGTAATTTTCGACGTAGCATGCCGATCAAAGCAGCGCTTCGCATCGGCCTCTACCATCCCCGCACCGTTGTCCAAAACGTGGATGAGGGTGCGGCCAGCGTCAACCACCCGCACATCGATGCGCGTAGCGCCGGCATCCACCGCGTTCTCCATCAATTCCTTGACCGCGGAAGCGGGCCGTTGGATCACCTCTCCAGCGGCAATTTGGTTCGCTACATTGTCCGGCAACTGCCGTATCACCTCAGGCATCCTCCATCCACTTTAGCACGTCCGAAAAATCACTGGTTTCTACCCAAATTACGCCCTTCCAAGCCAACCACAGCAGGCCACCCGCAATGACCGCGGCACGCAACATGGCATATCGGGCCCCTTTGATTTGAGCCTGACGCCGTTCCTTCCACGATGAATCCCCTTCGCTCGCCAGGCGCGAGGAACGAAATCGAATGGGCCTAGCGGCGGCTCCTTCTGGGTTCTGATCAGCCTTCACCTCCGACTCAGTGCGTTTCTTACGCTCCGACCACTTTGGGTCGAGTTCGGGCAGGTGCCGCGACTTGAATTGAAACTGTCGTGGCTCCGTGCGAACGTTGCGAAACATGGAACGAAGGCGTGGGGCTTGCATGAAAAACGAAAATACAACCGGTCAGCTCACGACTGCGGCTGGGCGTCCAATTCTTGTTCAAAGGCAATCAACACGTCTTCAACATCTTTTGAACCGGGGTACCGGTCGAGAATGGCGTGCATGACCCGGTCAACCGTGGCGTCCGGACAAGAGGCACCACTGGTCAATAACAGTGTAGGAACCTCTCCTTCTGCCGCCACCGGCCATGGGTCTGAGGTCTCCTGGTGCACCCCGGCACGCCAATCGAAGTGCTTGACGGTTCCATCTTCCTGGAATTCCTTCTCGTTGCGCACAAAAAAGGTAGGCACTTTTTCTTCGCACAACTCCACCAAATGCGAGGTATTGGAGCTGTTGTACCCTCCGACCACAATGGCCGTATCCAACCCACCCCATTCCAGCGCTGACATGGTAGCCTGCTGATTGTCATTGGTGGCATAGCAAAGCGTATCGCGCGTGTTGGCAAATGCTTCGCTGTCCGAAGACTTCGCTTCAATGGATTGCTTGATTCGGTCGCTGATTGCTTGGGTGTCCGACGCCAACATGGTGGTTTGATTGACCACGCCCACACGGCTCAAGTGAACGGCGGGGTCAAAACCTTCGGAGGCGCGGCCGGCGAAGTGGTCCCAAAATGTTTCCAGCGGTCGCTCTCCTTCAATGAATGCACAGAGGATTTCCGCCTCTGCCATGTTCTTGATGACCAATGCATGGCCCGAACCCCGCGCATGGCTGAATGTGGCGCGGGTCTCTTCGTGTTGAGGCTTGCCGTGGATGACAATGGTGTAGTCGGAAGTGGCCAATTTCGCTGAGCGCTTCCACACCTTTTCCACGAATGGGCAGGTGGTGTTGTACGTCGCCACGTCTGCCCCTATCTCCTTCAGCTGCGCCTCCAGTTCCAAAGTCGTTCCAAAGGCTGGAATGAGCACCACATCTTCAGCAACCAGCTCCGATAAGGGAGTGAGGGTATTGCCCTCTGTATCTTGAAGGAAGCGAATGCCCTGGTCGGTCAAGTCGGCATTCACCTCCGGGTTGTGGATCATTTGGCTCAACAGAAAAATGCGCTTGCCTGGGTTTTCCTCGATGGCACGGTACGCAATCTCAATCGCATTCTCCACGCCAAAACAAAAGCCGAAGTGCCGGGCCATTACAAACCGAACGCTCCCGAAATCCAAGACAGACGGGGTGAAATCTCGCTTCCGAGGATCACGTGCCTTGCGATTCTGCTTGACGCGTGCGATGATGGGGGAACGGTAAAATTCGGGGACTTCGAAACTGCGCATATCGCTCTAACTGTTCTTCAAACCTAACTGTTCAACGGGAGAGTTGACTTCATCCTTTGCCAAAAAAGACCATCGCTTTGCAACTTCTTCACGCAGTCGCTCGTACAGGAGGGCATGAAAGCGATTCCCCTTCGGTATTTGGCCTTGATGATCCTCATGTTCATCGCCTCCGTTACGACGTTTGTGGTCGCCTGCCCTTGAGGTAGGGCTTGACCCGTCGGTTTTTCAACGCTGCGGTCTTGCGCACCACTTTGCGCAGGGTCCGTTGCAGGGATTCCACATCTGTTTCCTCCCCTTCGAGTTGCTGCCGAGCCATGGCTTGGATCAGCGTGGTTTTCAATTCTGGGTAATAGCGCAATACCGGCCAATCGTCGGTCTCGATGATCAATTGCACCTCCGAAGTCCCGGCAATCCACTCCAACGTCAGCGCATCTACTGCGCGTGCGTTTTCCCCGCAATCGTCCAACCCTGTCTTCAGGCGCCACTCCAATGCCTCAGCCACCCAACGCGCGTCTGCCACGCCCTCAGCAGGCCATTCAGGTGCACCGCTGCACCCCCAACAAATCAGGCAAGCGGTCAGGAGCATACGCGGTGGGTTTCTTCAAATCGAACCCCCATGGATTCCAAGGCCGGCAATAAAATTTCGTAGTACTTCTTGTGCAGTGGCACCTGCACGCCTCGGTCGGTAAATTTCCCTTGCAGCAACGCCTCCGCAGCCAATGCCACCGGCCAACCCACAGTATCCGACATGCCCGTGTAGGTCGCGTCGCGCCCTTCCAGTCGCAACGAGCTGATGACCTCGTGGCGCTCGCCGTTCATTTGGTAGGCAAACCGATGCCACATCACAATCATGTCCCGGTCATCGGACTGAAGCTTCCACTTCTCTTCGAGCAATGCCTGAATCACCTCTGCGGGCGTGCCATTCAACCGCACCGGACCTGATTCCGTGTCAAACAACCCAAGCCAAGCCAATCGATCCAGGGTTTCCGCATCCGCTCCGAAGCGTTCTGCAATAGCTTGCCGCACGGATTGACTGTTCGTGGCCGCTGGCAAGAACGTGCGCATCCAGTCCGCCCAAGTCGTGCCCCGTGCCCACTCCATGGTCGCGTCGTCCCGAACACAGCCCAACTGCACCAGAATGTTCCATCCGGCGCAGAATCCGTCGCCGCGCAGCGTACCTCGGATCAACGTTTGGATGCCCTGCAGTCCGTAGATCTCTTCGTAGGCGATGGAATCGCGGTTGGGGTACCCCTCGAACACGGTTCCTCCCACTTCAATTCGGCGAACATCTTGGAAAGTCCGATGCGGCGGTACGAGTCGCGCAGCACCCCCGGATAAAAACGTCGCTGATCCGCCTTGCCCGGCCAGCACGACGTTGCGCGGATTCCAACTGAATTTGTAATGCCACGGATTGTCATCGGATTCCGGGGCAATCAAACCGCCGCAGTACGACTCAAACTCCAGCATTTCGCCGCCTTGCTCCGCCACACGATCCAACACCGCTTTGGCACTCAAATGATCAATGCCAGGATCCAAACCAATCTCATTCAGCACCAAAACATCCGCAGCCACCGCTCGGTCGTGCAAGGCCTTCATTTCAGGGCTCACGTAGCTCGGTGTAATGACATGGACGCCCGCCTCAATGGCCACCTCAGCGATGGCCGGATGCATAAAGGCCGGCACCATGGAAATAACCACATCGCTGGAGGCAATGTGTGCGTCCCGAGCCGTGTCGTCCTTCGGATCGATGCGGAAGGGATGCGCTGCAGGATGGTTTTGGCATTTGGCAATGGCCACTTGCTGATCGACATCTCCTACGTACACTTCCCATTCGTTGCGTTCCGCACGCTCCAACAAGGTGGAGATTAATGAGGAGCTGGAACGACCGGCTCCGAGGACCAATACTTTGCGCATGGGAAGAAATTTTTGGTTCTCTCCAAAGGTATGCACAGGGCTTTCCGCGAGCCGGGGAGCTTGGCATGAAATTCGCATGAATCGCACGAGAACGCGTTAACTTGCGCTTCGATTCTTTTGCCATGCTCAAATTCCACTTGCCTTTGTTTTGGATTGCACTCAGCGCTATGGTGCTGGCTTCCGGCTGCTCAGGTTCAAAAGCGTACACCAAACGCGGCCTGAAAATGGAAGAGGTGGGCATGATGCCGCAGGCAGCGAGTTTCTACTACACGGCAGTTCAGAAAAAACCGACCAACACGGATGCGCTGGCTGGTCTTCAACGTGCTGGCCAATGGGTCCTCAATGATCACCTGCGCCAATTCGATGAGGCGCGCATGTCCAACGACCGCGCCCGAGCAGTCGCGGCATTTGAAGCGGCTGAGGCCTACAACGCACGCGTTGCCAAATTGGGCATCCGACTGCTCTTCATGGAATCTGCACGCCAAGCGTACGAACTCGTCAAAGACGCCCACATGGACGAGTTGTACCAAGCCGGTCTTACTGCATTGGAAACCGAGGACTTTGAGGAGGCGGTCACCCAATTTGAAGAAGTCGTGCGACTCGACCCAGAATACGAAGACGCCGCTCATTTGGCAGACGTCGCATTCTGCGAGCCCCGTTACCGAGAAGGCACATCCGCCATGGATCGATCGCATTGGCGGACTGCATTGAATGCACTCGAAGCAGTGATTAAGCGAGACGCTGAATTCAAAGACGCCAGCGAATTGAAAACGACGGTTTTGGAAAAGGGCCGTTTTGCCATTGCCTTGGTGGATTTTGAAAACGGATCGAACCGCGCGGGCATGGAAACCAAGTTGCGCTCCTTCGTTCAGCAATCCGTCGCGGAGAGTAACGACCCCTTCCTGCTGCTGGTCGACCGCGAGAACCAGGACCTCATCCTTCAAGAGCAGCAATTGGCATTGAGCGGGGTTTTGGATGGCAATACCACGGTGGAAGTTGGCGGCATGCTGGGTGCGAGGGCCATCCTCAAAGGCACGGTCGTTTCATGCGATGTTCGCACCTCAAGCTTGCAGAAGTTCGACCGACAAGGCTTTGAAAGCTACCGAGTAGAAAAGGTGAATGAGGAGGGAAAGAAGGTGTATGATACGCGGTACCGAAACGTGACGTACCAAGAATACCGTCGCACACGCGCCGTTGACGTGACCATCCAAGTCCAGCTCATTTCCCTTGAGACCGGCAAAACCGAACTGTCCGAAATCTTGACCCGAAGTTCAAGGGACCAAGTCGAATACGTGCGCTACAGCGGCAATGCGCGTAACCTCTACCCTTCCAATGCGAGTGGCAACGTGAGCCGTGCCGGGCGTTCTGCGCTCGCGAAAAAGATGAAGGCCCGAACCGAATTGAATTCGGAATCCAGCATGGTCGATGCCTTGGTCGTTGACTGCTCCAATGGCATTCGGTCCTTGGTGGAGACGGAATTAAAACGACTCGTGCCATGAAGATGCGCTCTGTCCCTGTTCCGTTGATTGCGTTGTTCGTTTGGAGTTTCGTTCTGAGCGGATGCGGCGGCGCTCAAAAGTGGGCCGAAGCGCCGGATTGGGTGGGTCAGCGCCCTTCCATCCCGGGCTATTACATCGGTGTATCCAGTGCAAACAAAATGCAGCACGGCGCCGACGCCTCATCCACTGCCAAGCAACGCGCATTGGCGGACATGGCGGGCCAAATCCGCGTCGTAATCGAAAGCACATCCATCTTGCACACCACCCAATTCCAAGGAGTGGCCGGCCAAAACTTCTCCGAACGCATCACCAGCGCGAGCGCAGAAGATTTGGAAGGCTATGAGTTGATGGGCACGTACGAAAACGCAACCGATGTGTGGGCATATTACCGATTGAGCAAGTCCACGTACGAACGCATTCGAAACGAGCGGAAATCAGCCACAATGGAAGTCGCCGGCGGGTATTGGACCAGCGCGCAAAACGCGCGCACCGAAGGCCGTGTGGCTGCAGCCATCGACTTTTACATCCGCGCGCTCGAAACCATGGAGAACTATTGGGGCGAGCTCAACGAGTGGCAGACGATGGGAAGAACCGTCGTGTTGGACCGGGCCTGCCTTGACGGAATCTCACAGGTTTTGGCTGGTTTGCAGTTGAATCCTTCAGAAACAGACTTGGCACTCTCTTTCGCAGATCGCTACCAAGGAACCTTGGCGTGCGATGTGACCTTCGAGGGACGGCCGGCTGCTCAGGTGCCCGTCTGGTCGCGCTTCAACCGTGGAACGCTGCCTAAAACAGCCGCGCTATCGACCAACAGCGCAGGGCGTTGCACATTCGAAATTGGCCAGTTCGAACCCGGCATCAAGTCCTCGGAATTGCGCCTGGAAATCCGAATGGACGACCTCTCTCCCCGGCTCAAAGAATCGCCCGTTCAACGGCTCATTCAGAGCCTTCCCACTCCGGTGGCAACGGTGCCCATCTCCATGCAAACCCCGACCGTATTCCTCCAAACCACGGAGCGCGTGAAGGGACAGCGTGCTGCCAATCCCGTCCTCAAAAACGCCATCGCTCAAGGCCTGAATGACCGGGGCATCCAGTGGGTAGATGACGCAAGCGAAGCAGATATGTTCCTGACCCTCGAGGCCGACACGCGCGAAGCAGGATCTGCATCTGGCTTCTTCACGGTGATGCTGAACGCATCGGCCATCTTAAAAAACACCGACGGCCAGCCGATTTTACAGCAAAACCTGTCCGAGGTAAAAGGGGTGCAACTCAGCTGGGAAGCGGCCCACAGCGAGGCATACCGCAAAGCGCAAGTAGAAATCCAAGGTGCATTCTTGAAGAAATTAATCCAGGCTTTGTACCAATAACCGCAGAATTGCGCACCTTTAAAGTTGGCATGCTAATTGAAGTATGCAGCATATCGAACGAAGAAATACCAATCCCATGAATATGAAACTCTCTTCCCTCATGCTTTGCGCAGCCGCCGTTGGTTTCGCATTGACCGGTTGCAAAGGCAAAAAAGACACCGCTTCAACTCCCGTTTCACGCGGCGAAGTGCGCATCGTTGAATATTGCTCTGGCCCCGAATACTTGACCAATGGCGATTACTTCCGTGCGTCAGCAACAGGTACCAGCCCACAGCGAGAAATCGCAAAGAAGATTGCCCGTCAAAACGCGGAGGCTACGTTGGCCCGTGCGGTAGAAGCGACCGTTGAAATCGTAGCTGAAAACCAAGCGACGCAATTGGGCTACGACACCAAGGAGGAGGCTACGAGTAAGTTCAATGAATTGTCTCGCACCATCGTCAACAAGAAGCTCACTGGTGCCATCACCATCTGCCAAGAGTTGACCATGACGGAAGACAAGAAGTACATCGCCTACCTGGCCATTGAATTGAGCGGCTCACAATTGGCGGATGCATACGTCGAAGGGTTGAAGCAAGAGGAGCGCATCCGTGCAGAATACAACTACGACCAATTCAAGGAGACCTTCGAAGAAGTGATGTCGAATTACAAGAACCAGTGATTCTCCTGCCAGACTCGAATCACTGAATTTTGAAGCCTCAGTACCCCTCGGTGCTGGGGCTTTTTTCTTCCAACCAAATCGGTATGGCCGATCGATCGACTGGATGCACAGCGCGGTGCTTCGCTACCCCTTGCAGCCAATTGCGCAACATGGCTTTCCCGTCGGGGGTCAGGACCGATTCGGGATGAAATTGGACCGCCTCGAGCGGCAAGGTTTGGTGCGCCAACGCCATGGGCAAGCCGTCCGCGTTTCGCGCGGTAATGTGCAGGTTCGCCGGGAGCTCTGTGTCGTCGACCACCCAGCTGTGGTAGTGACCGACCTGGACCGGCGCCTCCAAGCCCGCAAACACCCCTTGGGAAGTGACTTGCGTAAGCTGTGTGGCCTGTCCGTGCAGAACCTCGTCGAGGTTACGGAGCGTACCCCCAAAATGCTGAGCGATGGCTTGCATGCCCAAGCACACCCCCAGGGTCGGCACGCGGTGAGCCGCGGCAATGGGGATGATGCGCATAAGCTGTCCGGCCTCATCCGGCACGCCCGGACCGGGCGACAACACCAGCCCATCGAATTGGACCACAGCATGCGGATTGATCACATCGTTTCGGACCACATCCACGCGTGCGCCTGCCGCCACCAAAATGTGCTCAATGTTCCATGTAAAGGAATCGTAATTGTCTACCAGCAGGATGCGCATCTGCGAACTTTCGGATGCAAAGGTGGGAAATCCCTCCGTAGTTTCGCACCATGTCTGATCCGATTTCATCCCGCGATGCAGCAGCGCCTGTAGCTGCATACAGCCAAGCGGTCAACGCGGGCGATTTGGTTTTTGTCAGCGGACAGATTCCCATGGACCCTGCCACAGGAACGCTTGTCTCTGACACCATCGAAGCCGCCACAGCACAAAGCCTGCGCAACGTGACCCGCATCTTGGAGGCGGCCGAACTCTCTTTGGAGCAAGTGGTCAAAGCCACGGTATTCCTCATCGATTCAGGCGACTACGCCGGCATGGATGCCACCTACCGGGAGGTCATGCCCGAGCCGTTCCCAGCCCGGGAAGCCGTGTTCGTCAAGGGCTTGCCCAAAGGCGCCCGCGTAGAAATTTCTGTCATTGCCCACCGAAACCGTTGAACCATGTTTTTCAAGAAAATCCTCTACTACTTGAACCCTGCGAATTTGTTTCACCGTGATCCAGAAGCTGGAATGAGCTTGCGCATGATGCACGGCGTCAACAAGATCAGCTTCTTGATGTTCCTCGTGTGCTTGGTGGTGATGCTGGTCCGTTGGTTCGGACGCTGAGTGCTTCGCGTTAGTACAAGAACGGGAGGTCGCTGTCGCGGAATTCCAACTTGAGGTCCTTGAGCATCGACGACTTGATGTTCAGCCGCACATAGATGCTTTTTCGGATCCCGATGGGCACCCAATTCACCGACAATTCCCAGCAGTGGAGGTCCCAGCGAATGTCGAGCTGGGTGGGAGTGAGTTCCCGGTTGATGAAGTCGTAGCCGCCGTTGACGTCCACCCGCCATTTATCGGCAATTTGAATGGATCCGCGAATGCGAGCGGACTGATTGACGATGAGGGTGTCTGATTGGCTTGCAACTTGCCAATTTTTGCGCATGTCAAAGTTGTAATCCACGCGGCAATTCCAAGGGAACGACGTACCGTCACCGCCTTTGAAGTTGCTCCCAAACGCCATATTAGCGCGGGTCAGGCGCAAGGGCCCCTCTCCCGTTTCCCAGAGAAATTGATCGATGCGTTGACCCGTGGAATCCCGGGCATAAGCGCTGTGCGTCGCACCGAAGTTGACCCGCATCCGATTGAACAGATCGGTGTTGGCCCGCGTCGTAATGTCGCTGAGGCCCAACGAATCTGCAATCAAATTGTAGTTGGCCGAGGTCACTACGTTGTCAATGAGCCGGACTTTCTTCACTTCGCCCGTCTCCCGGTCCCGCACCTTCGCTTCGAGGTTCTGCGACACCCCCAAGTTGATGGCACCTGAGGCCCGAACGTCTTGTGGCGTAAATCGGTTGAGGCTGTAGGGGTTGTACTCCCAGTATTCGTCGTTGAGCGACAGTTCCTGCGTGCGCTGACGCTCCGGAGTGTAGCTCATTCCCAACGTCGGGCTTATGACATGGCGCAACGCCTGCATCCGCTTGTCTTTGCCCCGTTCGAAGGTGCCGTAAAAACGAGTGGAAGCGTTCACCGACAGCCGCCAATCCCGCGTAGCGTCAAATCCCTGAAGGGTATCCAACACCTGCACCACGCCCTCCTCCGTGTCGACCAAATCGCCCTCCAAGGATTGGAAGGCCCAGAACTCATTGTAATTGAACGACGGCGTGATGCTCACAAATCCCAGGCGCATTTGGCTCGAAGCCGACGCCGTGTGCTTGAGGCCATTCCGAAAGGTCACTTCGTCCCAATTACCGGATGTGAAGACACTGTCGGGTGCCTGCATGGTCTGCTCAAACCGAGACGATCCTGTGATAGCAATTTCATCGAGCAAGCGGCTGTTCAATTGAGAGGTCCCAAGCAGTTTGGCCAAACTCGTCCGTTGGAGGTTGAACGTGAAAGCCGGCAGGGTCACGTCTACATTGCCCGTCTGCGAGTTTTGTGCGTGCCGGGCACTCAGGGCGATATTGAAAGGTTTTCCCGGGAAAGAACGCGACCACTGAATGCTGGACTGAAACGTGTTCGTCAAGTAGTCCTGTTGGGTACTGCTCAGGTTGGATTGAAAGTGGTTATTGGAACCAAAATTCACACTGGTGTTGAAGCGGCTGTTCGGCCGGGCGCGGTTGTCCTGGTTGTGCGTCCACCGGACGAAAAACTGGTTCTGCTTGGTCAAGCTGGGCAAGCCCGTGAATCCGATGCGCTGCCGCTGGAAACTCACGTTGAAATTTCCGCTGGCCCAGTACCGGATTTTGTAGTTCGTGCTGTTGCGCAAGGCCCACGAACCGCCGGTATAAATGTCCCCGGTGATGCGGGTATCGGCGTACTCACCCAAGGGCAGGTAATACCCCAAATCTTTGAGGAAAAAACCCAAATTCCCTCCGTCCCCGTATCCGGGCATCAACAAGCCGTGGCTGCGCTTTTCAGGCGGTGTTGGGAACCAACCAAATGGCAGCGCGAGCGGCGTAGGAATCTTCCTGAATTTCAAGTAAAAAGGCCCCGAAACGACCTTCTCGCCGGGAATCATCACGGCTCGCTTCAGGTGGAAATGGAAGTGGGGGTTTTCGGCGTCGCACGTGGTGAATTTGGCATTGGCCACGTGTATGCGCTCGTCGGCTTGGCGTTTGGCTACTTCTGCGTGAAAAACAGCTTCGCCTTGAACCGTGACCGCCTGCCGGCTCAATCCCCTTCGGCTCTTGAGATCGAAGCACAATTCATCTTGCTCGAACGATTGCCCACCCTGGGTCAAGACAGGACGACCGATCCAAGCGCCTGTGGAATCGCGGCGCCCGTATGCACATGCCTGGTTCGTGGATTGCGAATAAACAATGCGATCGGCCTCCAAACGGATGTCGTCCAACGCCACGTAGGCCGAACCGAAGAGCTCAACTTCTGATTGAGTGACGTCCATGCGCGTGGAATCCGCTGCGTCCCACCGCACATCCATCTGCTGGGCATCGCGGGCGACCACGCTGTCCGGAACCGCCTCCTGGGCAAGGGCTCCACAGGGCAGGCTTATCCACAAAATAGCACGGAAAATCCCCTGCTGTAAGACGAAGCAGGCCTTGGACCACGTTTTAGATTTGAACTTACCCATGAAACGGCTGTCAAAACTAACCAAACGGAGGGTGCTATGCGGCATGGCGGCCATCATTCTGCTGTCCGTGGCCTATACCCCTGTTGCACCGAGCATGGTCGTGGTAATCGACGCCGGACACGGCGGTTCCGACCCCGGAAATCTGGGCACCAAGCGGTACCGAACCACGGAAAAGGAGGTGACATTGGATGTGGCATTGCTGCTTCGGCGCTACATCCAAGAACGGTTCCCCGATGTGAAAATTGTCATGACGCGTGACCGGGATGAATACCCCTCCCTTCAGCGTCGAGTCGCCTTGGCCAACGACACACAGGCAGACCTGTTCATCAGCATTCACTGCGATGCATTCGACAACCCTCAAGCCCGCGGGTCGAGCACCTTCGTCATGGGCATGCACAAATCCGAAGAAAGCCTCCGTGTGGCCATGCGGGAAAACGCATCCATTTTCAAAGAGGAAGACTACGAGACCCGCTATGCCGGCTTCAACCCGGACGACCCCGACACCTACATTGCTCTGGCCCTGAAGCAGTCGGTCTACTTAAACCAAAGCCTTGAACTCGGCAGCCTCATCCAAAGCCAATTCTCCAACCGCGTTGGCAGAAAAGACCGCGGGGTCAAGCAGGCGGGTTACTACGTGATCAGCTTCACCAACATGCCGTCCGTACTCGTGGAATTGGGCTTTTTGACGAATCCTGAGGAGGAAGACTTTTTGAATTCGGAGAACGGAAAGGAATTGATGGCCAGTGCCCTCTTGCGGGCGTTCCGAACGTACAAGGAAAAGCACCACCCCGGTCCACCCGCCATCGAGCCCAAGCCTAAGCCTGAGCTTGAACCCGCTCCGGCTCCAACTCCCCCAGCACAGCCCACGCCCGAAGCGACTGCTGAAGTGGATGAGGCAATCGAGTCGGAACCGCTGTCCTCGCCTACCTACCGCATCCAAATCCTGGCATCCCAAGACCCCTTATCCACAGACGATTCACGTCTTGCCGGTGTGGGACCGGTGGTTGAGTATATTCGTAACGGTCTTTACAAATACGCCGCAGGAGCATTTGACTCTTCGGTTGAAGCCAGTCTGCACAAATCCGAAATCCAACGGTTGGGATTTGAAGATGCGTTTGTCGTCAAATTCGAAGGCACAACGTGGGAAGAACAAGGCGTCAAACCCCTCGGCAAAAACTGATTCACGTGACTGGAGTTTCAAAAGAATTTCGCATCGGCGCATTGGTCATCGCAGGCCTGATCTTGCTGGTGCTCGGCGTGAATTACCTGAAAGGGTTCAATCCGTTTTCACCGTCCAACACGTACTACGCGCACTACGAAAAAATCGACGGGCTCGCCGTTTCAAATCCTGTTCTCGTCAATGGATTCAAGGTAGGCCAGGTTACACAGGTACAGTTTGCCCCAGCAGGCGACGGCACTTTGGTCGTAGGATTTGACATCGAAGAATCTGCATTGCAGCTGACCGTCGATGCGAAGGCGAAAATCATCTCCAGCGACCTGTTTGGCACCAAGGCCATCGACCTCATCGCCGGCACCAGCGAAGAACTCGCTCAACCCGGTGACACATTGCTCAGCGACTTGGAGGTGGGACTGGCTGATGCCGTGAGGATTGAATTGATTCCGCTCAAAAACAAGACCGACCAACTCATCGATGGCGTAGACGACATCCTCGAAAACCTCAAGGCTGTCTTTGAAGCAGATGCCACACTGGGCTTACCCACCGCCTTTGAAAGCATCCAACGCACGGTCGAAAGCCTGGAACAAACGTCATTGAAATTGGATGCGATGGTTGCCGAAAATCGCTCCACGTTGAAGAGCATTTTCACCAACGTTGACCAAATCACGGACAACCTCAAAAACCACAACGACGACCTGGCCAATGTCATGGAGAACTTCTCGGAGATCTCAGATTCCTTGGCTGCTTCGAATTTTGCGGAAACCATACAGCGTGCAAACTCTGCATTGAGTCACGTGGATGAGATCACCCGCAAAATCGATGCGGGAGAAGGCTCCTTGGGTCAGCTCGTCAACAGCGACTCTTTGCACAACGGCTTGATCGCGACCAATCAGGAGTTGCAATACCTCATCAACGATTTGTACTTGAACCCCTGGCGGTATGTGCGCGTCTCTGTCTTCGGCAAGAAGCAAGAAAAGAACCTTTCCGAGAAAGAGTTACGCAAGCTGCGGAAGATCATCGATGAAGAGATTGAGAAGCGCTCCGCTGAAGAACAATAAACCAAAGACGTATGCTGAGCCAGCTCCTATTCCTCTTGCTCCTGTCGACGGGCATCTTCTTCTTCGCTCGCCGCATTGGCGTCATCCGGCGGAACATTAAGTCCGGCCGCGATTGGGACGGTTCGGATCGCAAAAGCGAGCGGTGGGCAACCATGGCGCGGGTGGCATTGGGCCAAGGCAAGATGACAACACGACCCGTAGCAGGATTCATGCACATCCTAATCTATGCGGGGTTTGTCATCATCAACATTGAAATCCTAGAAATCCTGATCGATGGGTTGTTCGGCACACACCGTGTGTTCGCTTTCCTCGGGCCGCTCTACAACTTTCTGATTGCATCGTTTGAATGGCTCGCCGCCGGCGTTATCCTGGCGTGTGTCGTTTTCTTCATCCGTCGAAACGGCATGGCGATCGCTCGGCTGGCCTCAAAGGACCTCAGCGGCTGGCCTTCCTTGGATGCCAACATTAT
Source organism: uncultured Flavobacteriales bacterium (assembly GCA_938074325.1). Lineage (GTDB taxonomy): Bacteria > Bacteroidota > Bacteroidia > Flavobacteriales_D > Sanyastnellaceae > UA16. Next base: position 17,722 of record CALJFZ010000012.1, read on the forward strand.
TTTGGTGGTGGAAGTCCTCCTGATGTTCGCCTTTTTGAGCATGAATGCCGCCGATGCCATCGCCCAATCGCGCGGACTCGAGCATTACGTGATGGCCGGATCGTTTCCGGTCAGTTCGTGGCTGATGCCCTTGTACAGTGGGTTATCGGATGCAGGAATCATTGCGGTGGAGCGCGGCATGTGGTGGTTCCACATTGCTGGCGTTTTGGCCTTCTTGGTCTACGTCCCCTACTCCAAGCATTTCCACATCATCCTTGCTTTCCCGAACACCTACTTTTCCAATTTGAACCCAAAGGGCCAAATGGACAACATGGCGGCGGTCAAAAAAGAAGTCGATCTGATGATGGACCCCACCGCAGATCCATTTGCAGCGGCGCCTCCATCGGACGAACCTCCTGCACGGTTCGGCGTCAAGGATGCCCCGGATCTGACGTGGAAGCAACTGCTCGAGGCCTACACCTGCACCGAGTGCGGACGGTGCACCAGCGAATGCCCTGCGAACCAAACGGGCAAGCTCTTGAGCCCACGAAAGATCATGATGTCCACCCGGGACCGCATCGAAGAAATTGGCCAACAACGCGAAGCCAATGGCGGCACTTGGCAGCCCGATGGAAAAAGCCTGTTGGGGGATTGGATCACGGAAGAAGAACTCTGGGCTTGCACCAGTTGCCAAGCGTGCGTGGAGGCCTGCCCCATCAACATCTCGCCCATGGGCATCATTTTGGACATGCGCCGCAGCCTCATCATGGAGGACAGTAAATCGCCCGAGTCCATCACGTCCATGTTCAACAACATCGAAAACAACGGTGCGCCTTGGGCCTTCCCAGCCGGCAGCCGTGGCGATTGGACCCAAGAAGTATAACCATGAGTGCATTTCACATTCCCACCATGGCCGAATTGACGGCAGCAGGTCAAACGCCCGACGTCCTTTTTTGGGTTGGGTGTGCTGGAAGTTTCGACGACCGGGCCAAGCGCATCACCAAGGCCATCGCCCGCATCTTGCATGCGTCCAACACTTCCTTTGCCGTCCTTGGCCAAGAAGAATCGTGCACCGGTGATCCCGCGAAGCGCGCTGGAAACGAATTCCTGTACCAAATGCAGGCGGCTCAAAACATCGCTACCCTGAATGGATATGGGATCAAACGCATCATCACCGGATGCCCTCATTGCTTCAATGCATTGAAAAACGAATATCCCGAGTTGGGCGGAACGTACGAGGTGCTGCACCACACCCAATTCATCAGAGAACTCATCGAAACAGGAAAGCTTCGCATGAGTGGCGACACTCCCTTCAAGGGCCGCCGCATCACCTTTCATGATCCGTGTTACCTCGGACGGGCCAATGGCGAATACCTCGCACCGCGTGAGGTCATCCAAAAATTGGACGCAGAGCTTCTGGAAATGCGCCGCTGCAAGCAAAACGCCATGTGCTGCGGTGCCGGTGGAGCACAAATGTTCAAGGAGGCGGAGCCCGGAGAACGCGAAGTCAACCACGCGCGCACCGACGAAGCCCTCGAAACCCAACCCGAAGTCATCGCCACCGGTTGTCCTTTTTGCAACACCATGATGACCGACGGTGTCAAGAACGCAGAACAAGAATCCAACGTCGTAGTCAAAGACATCGCTGAACTCATTGCAGAGGCAGCAGATTTGCTCGAAGCTCCGACCGCATAAACCTGACCCATGCTATTAGAAGGAAAAGTAGCCATCATCACCGGGGCATCCCGTGGAATTGGCAAGGCCATAGCCCAAGAATTTGTAAGCCAAGGCGCGACCGTGGCGTTTACTTACCGTTCATCGGAAGAGAAAGCGCGCGCCCTCGAGGCGGAACTGACATCGAATGGAGGCACCGTACGCGGGTTCAAGTCCGACGCTGCTGAAATGGACCAAGCGGAATCGCTCGTGGCCGAGGTGGTTGCCGCATTTGGCACCGTCGACATTGTGGTTAACAACGCCGGAATCACCGACGACACCTTGTTGATGCGCATGAACGAAGAACAATGGGACCGCGTCATCAGCGTGAACCTCAAATCGTGTTTTGCATTGACCAAAGCCGTCATGCGCACCATGCTCAAAGCGCGCGCCGGAAGCATCATCAACGTGAGCTCCGTTGTCGGTGTACAAGGCAACGCAGGCCAAGCCAACTATGCGGCATCGAAAGCAGGCATCCTCGGATTCACCAAATCCGTCGCACTGGAATTGGGATCCCGGAACATTCGCTGCAATGCCATTGCACCCGGCTTCATTGAAACGGAAATGACCGCGGCACTGGACGAAGCGACTGTCCAAGGCTGGCGCGACGCCATTCCTCTGAAGCGCGGCGGCCAACCAGAAGATGTAGCTCAACTCTGCACCTTCTTGGCCAGTGACATGAGTTCGTACATCACCGGCCAAACCATCTGCATCGATGGCGGCATGATCACCGCTTAAGGGATTTGCACCGCCTCCATGCCCTTTCAAATCGACATTCCGCAGGATTGGATCATTGAGGCCGAAGCCTGGGAATGGGCGACCGTCTTGGGCATTGCCGGGGCCATTGCCATCGGCCTCTATGGATGGAATTCCCGGATACGCAAACGCTCGACGGGCCAAGGGTTGCCCGCTTGGGGGCGCTGGGGCATGGGCATTTTGCGTTTTAGCGCGGTCGGCATCCTAGGATTCCTGCTGTTGGAGCCGCTCATCCGCAGCGTTCAATACGATGAGGAAAAACCCGTGGCGATTGTCTTGATGGATGAGAGCGAATCGGTTTTGGTTCGCGCGGACTCATCGGAGGCGGGTGCTTTGAAAGGTTGGTCCGATGCGGTTTACGAAGCCCTCGTTTCGGAAGATTTGGTGGTGGAACGTTATGGGTTTGGGTCGGCATTGCGCCCGCTTGAATCCTCCAGCGACTCGACCTATGCTTGGACTGGCGCTCAAACCAACATCGACGAGGCCATCCGGTCGCTATCACCGCGCTTGGAGAACCGGAACATTGCAGGTGTGCTGCTGGCCTCAGATGGACTCGTCAACCGAGGAGCATCGCCCATCTATGGCGTACAGTGGCCGAATTTCCCGGTGCACACCGTGGGATTGGGCGACACCACCGCCGTGCGCGACCGCTGGATCCACCGGGTGAACCACAACACGGTTGCCTACCTGGGCAACGCCTTTCCGCTCCAAGCTTTTGTGGAATCCCAAGGATTGGCCGACCAAGGTGGGCGCATCGAAATCGTCCACAACGGAAGCACCATTGCCTCGGAGTCTTGGACCTCCGATGGTGACTTCGAACGTACGAAATTCGATTTCATGCTCCCGGCTGACGCCATTGGTTTGCAGCGCTACACCGTGCGCGTTGCCGCCCTAGATGGTGAGTATGACAAGACAAACAACAGCCGCACCGTGTACATCGAAGTACTGGAGAGCCGGCGCATTGTGGCGTGCATCAGCGCCGCTGCGCATCCGGACATTGGAGCGCTGCGGATGGCTTTGGAAGCCATGGAGTCGTATGAGTTGAGGCTCTTTGATTTGTCAACGCTCAAAAACCCCAATGCACTCACAGACGCCTTAAATGAAGCCGACGTGGTCATCGCTCACAACCTTTTGGGCAAGCGCTGGGGCGGAATGGAGTGGACGAAACTGCTGGCCATGAACAACCTCCCGGTCTGGTGGTGGGCTGCAGACGAAACGGCATGGGGTCACTTGCAATCAAACAACGACCTCGGTGTGCAACTCACGCAAAGCGGGGACCTCAACCAAACCCACCGCGCACGGCTTAATCCAGGATTTTCCTTGTTGGAGTGGCCAGAGGGCGTTTCCGTTGCTGTGCGTTCGTGGCCGCCATTCTTCGGTCCCTTTGAGCAAGCAACATGGTCGCCCGCTTGGTCACAGCTCTTGTTCCGTCAATTCGGAGATGTCCAAACCCAAGACGCGTTTTGGGGCCTGCGGGGATCGGCAAGCGGCACGAAACAAATCTTAACCATCGGCGAGGGACTGTGGCGATGGAGAATGCGCAATTACGCATTGGAGCAGAACCACGACTCCTTCGACGCTCTCGTTCAACGGCAGGTGCAATTTCTGGCCGCTGAGGATGCGCGCCAACGGTTGACCGTGCAAACCGAGAAGCGTATTGGAGCAGATCAACGCCTGGAGTTTACAGCGCAAGCATACGATGCGGCGTGGACCCCCTTCCGCGACGCCACCATCGAATTGACCCTTACCGACGAGTCGGGACAAGCCTACACCCAGACCATGCTCCCATCTGCTTCGGGGTATGCCGCTGGTTTCGGGCGCATGCCGGCAGGCACCTACCGTTGGGAAGCACTGAGCGAACTGGACGGCACCGCCTTCGATGCCAGCGGCCTCGTCATCGTCAATGACACCCAAATCGAACGCGCACAGTTGGCGGCGGACCATACCACCCTGCAGCGCATCTCAGAAGCCACAGGAGGAAACCACCTAGGAGATTGGCGAGGCGCCGACGCCGCAGCCGTACGCGACGCATTCCTTCAAGGCGGCCTTCCGGCAGTCGTACGCCACGAACAGACCAATTTGCGCGAGGCCATCGATTGGCCATTCTGGTTGCTACTCGCCATGGCACTCCTCACCCTTGAATGGATCATCCGGCGGAGGAACCTCGGATATTAACGCCCTTTGTGCTGCACCGCACAGCGCCCTTCCTTAATTTCGAATCATGTCACAACAACCCAATCCCAAGCTCACGCGGCGTCTGCTCATTTTGACGCTGGTCTTCGGCCCCGTCCTCATTTTGTGGGGCTCCCTCACCGTCACCATCCCGTCCGGTCATGCCGGATTATTGTTCCACACCTTCGGCGATGGCATCAACACCGAAGAGCAACCCATGAATTCTGGATTTCACTTCAAAGCACCTTGGAACAAAGTATATGAGTACGAAATCCGCCAAAAGGAGCGCATGGAAAAACTCGAGGTCCTGAGCTCGAACCTCCTCAAAATCGAAATGGACATGACCGTGTTCTACCAGCCCGACATCAACAAATTGGGACGACTAGAAATCGAACGCGGCAAGAATTATGAAGAGAAAGTCATTGTCCCGGCCATGCGTTCCGTCGCCCGTGAAGTCATCGCGAAGTACCTGCCAGAGGAATTCAACACGACCAAGCGCGACGAAATTCAGACTGAAATCGATGACCGCATGCGCGAAAAGCTGTCGGAAAACTATCTCCAGCTTAATGACGTGTTGATCCGCAACATCCGACTGCCGCGAAAGCTCGAAGAAGCCATTGAGCGCAAGCTTCAACAAGAACAAGAATCATTGGAGTACGAATTCCGTTTGGACAAGGCTGCGAAGGAAGCCGAACGCATGCGCATCGAAGCAGAAGGCATCCGGGACTATCAAGAAATTGTTTCCCGCGGCATCAGCCAAGAATTGTTGAAGTGGAAGGGCATCGAGGCCACGTCTGCCTTGGCCAATAGCCAAAACACCAAGGTGGTGGTGATCGGTTCCGCGAAAGACGGACTTCCGCTCATCCTCGGAGATAACTGATCTTCGACATTCCGAGCAACAAAAAACCCCGCCAGTGGCGGGGTTTTTTTATGAAGTGGTGTTCGCTCAAATTAAGCTTCCACCCATGTTCCTTTTTCTTTTGCTTGAGCAATGGCGGCCTTCAAACCAATCTTATTGATGGTGCGCATGGCCGATGTCGATACGCGAAGCGTAACGTAAGATCCATCCTCTGCGTTGTAGAAACGCTTCTTCTGCAAGTTGGGGTAAAAAGTGCGCTTGGTACGACGCTTCGAGTGAGAAACGTTATTTCCTACCATTACTTTCTTACCAGTGAGTTGACATACGCGGCTCATAGCTTAGCTTTTTTCGGACGGCAAAGAAACGAAAGAATCTGCTTGATTCCAACAACAGCAACCAACTTAATCGACAGAAACTGTGCGCACTTCGCGAATTAACCAGGCCAAGCACTCCAGCACCGTTCGCCGGACGTTTCTTCCTCTGTGGTTGCCGAGCTGCAGCAGACGCGCTTTGGTGCCGCTTGGCGTGGCCAATGCAATCCAAATGGTCCCCACCGGTTTGTCCGGCGTCCCCCCTCCAGGCCCAGCCACTCCGGAGGTGGCGAGGCCATAAGTGGTACCCATCGATGTCCGAATCCCCTCTGCCATTGCCGTTACCACCGCTTCGCTCACTGCGCCGTACCGTTCAATCGATGCAGCATCGACCCCCAACGCCGCAACTTTCACGGAATTGGCATACGCGACTACACTTCCTTCGAATACAGCACTTGAACCTGCAACTCCTGTGATGGCCGAAGCGATCGAGCCGCCTGTGCACGATTCCGCAGTGGATATCGTTGCTCCAGCGGCTATGAGTTGTTGGACCAGGGCCTCTGCAACGGTCACATCCTCTTCTGCGACCACGTGCTCCCCGGCCAACTTCAGAAAATCAGCCATCGCCTCATCCACTCGGTCTTGCACGCTTTCTGCCCCGTCAGAAACAGCGGACAAGCGCACCCTCACCTGCCCTGGCGCCGGAAGGTAGGCAATGCCCACTCCTCGATCCGCCAAGCCTTCCTCCCAATCGTGCACCACTTTGCTCAAGTAGCTTTCTCCGATGCCTTGTGTAAGCACCGTGCGGTGATACCGGGTCGGAAGTGACCATTTGGCCTTTACGCCGGGCAGCACCTCGTCCTCTACCAGCCCTTTCATTTCATACGGCACACCGGGCATGCTGATGATTACCTGGCTGCGCCCTTCCTTCTCAACTTCGAACCACATGCCTGCTGCGGTCCCTCGGGGATTGGGCAGAACCGTGCACCCATCCGGCAACATAGCCTGGGCTTCATTCACCGGTAACATGGGCAACCCCCTTCCCGCAAACCACGCCGTGATGCCTCGGAGCACCTCGTGGTTCATAGCCAGGGACATGCCGAAGTACTCGGTCAACGTATGCTTCGTGATGTCATCCCGCGTGGGTCCCAGTCCGCCCGTCATCAAAACAAGATCAACCCGGGAACGCGCCTCATTCAACGCTGCAACAATTTCGTCTGCTTGGTCCGAAATCGATGTGATGCGGTGCAGCGCGACTCCGTTTGCAGCTAAAACCTCTCCCATCCACGCAGAATTGGTATCGACCGTCTGGCCCAACAACAACTCATCCCCAATTGTGATTACTTCAGCTAGCATGCCGCGAAAATAGCGCCGCTTCCGGGCACAAAAAAGCCCCTCACCGGTGAAGGCAAGGGGCTATTTGTTCGGGCAATGGCACCCTTATTGAATCGCCAAGCGGATCACGGCGGTGTGATCGCCTTGTGCAATGTTTACCAAGTAAATCCCTGGCGCCCAATCTCCGGTCGCAATGCGCTCTACCAAAGCCGTGGTTTGCATGGAATGCACACGCTTACCTGTCATGCTCCAAACGTCAATCTGATGAGCACCCGGGCGGTTGATCACCAATTCAACTTGGTCGTCAGCCGGATTTGGATAAAGTGAAATATCATTGAGGTCAATCGGCTCAGCAATGCCCACCCAATCCTCATACTCCAACGTGGCGCAATCGCCCAAGTCGTCCGCTGGAATGCGCAGGTGTACAATGTCATTGATGTCCGCTGGATCCTCGTCTCCACGAACGTGCAAACCAGGCTCGAAATCGCGTTGGTAGATGATTTCGAGCTGGCCATTCACCACGTCCGGTGCGATGGATCCGAAGACCGCCTCATAGCCATCGAAGTCTTCGTCCGGCGTCAAGTCGCATGCCTCGTCTGTATTCCACGTCATGCCGCCGTCCATGGAGTGGACGAGGAATTGGTGGCGGTAGTTCTGTGCGCCAGTTGAGAAGTTCTCCATGATGGCTGAGTAGGTCACATACAAATTGCCCGCAGCATCGGTTGCGATGCTTGGGAAACCTGCACAACCCACGTAGTACAGTGCGATTTCATCGAAATCGAGGGTACCACTGTCGTCGTAATCGAACGAGTAGCCAATGATTTGGGCGCTGTCCGCCCCCATGCTTTCATTCCAGTAGGCCAATCCGTTCGTACTGGGGAAGTAGCTCGTGGTGCCGTCGATGGTGTCCGCATCCATGTAGTACATGCTGCCGTATGAAACGTGCACTTGCCCGTAGGTATCGATGTGCACATCGCCCCCGCCGTCCGTGTTGAAGTACTCTTGGAACAAGCCGTCTTCATTGTAGTCCTCAGCGAATTCCTCGCCTTCCGGCAAGCCCATGTCAGCGACGTACAAGTCCACCGGGAAATCAATCAACAACTGCTTCTCCCACGTGTCTCCGTTGTCCTGAGAAATCATCACGAAGGAATCCGCGAAATCGTTGAACGCCGCAAAGGCAACCGTGTTGCCGCGTGCGTGGATGGCGTAGGTGTCTCCGCTGAAGGCCGCGAAGTTGTTGCTGTCCAACTCGGCAAAACCGTAGTCGATGACGTCCCAAGTATCGCCGCCGTCTTGCGAGCGGTAGTACAAAAGGGCACCGTCTTGGCCGTTGTGGATGGCTCCTCCATTGGCTTCCGGGGTGGTGATGCAAATGACGTGGAGGCTGTTGCCGTCCTCGCCGCCCGCTGCCATGCGGGGCCACAACTTTCCGACTGCAATATCGCTGGGAATGGAGGCCTCGCTCCATGCACCTGTACCAGCGTCGCGCCATGCCATGTGCAAAGGCGTATCGATGCCAGGGTGGCTCACGATGACTTCGCGTCCGCTCGCCGTGTGAACGATGGATGGCCATCCGATGCGCACCGATTCGACCCGTTCGTAAGCGATCTCACCCCAAGCCGTCCCGTCGTGGAAATTGTATCCTGTTCCGCGGTCGCTGAACGGCGTCAATTCAAGGCTCATTGTCCAAGCCGCTGACACCGCTTCAGCTCCTCCGGCCATGCGGTCATCGATGGCCGCATTCGACTGCAAATCGTATTGGGTGTAGCCGATGACTTGGCGTTGAATGACCAAATCTCGGTTTTGGATGTGCTCGATGTCTGTATCGGATTGGCCTTCAAGCGGCTGCTGTGGACGTTCCGAGAAATCCGCGATGGCCTTAGTGGGCATGGGCGCGGCGACTCGCATCGCAGGTGTGAGTTGGGGCACGTCCTCGAGCAACGTTTGTCCGCTCGATTGGATGGACTGTGCAAATCCGGTAAGGGCCACCGCCCCCACCATCAACAGAACAAGGGTAAAATGCTTCATTTAGGTTGGGTTTTGAGGTCAAAAAGTACCCCAAAGAACCCAAAATGTCCAATTCTGGAGGCGATACTTATGCCTCTGCCTCAGGGAACTTGGCCAATACCGTTTCCCGGCCCGTCACCGCCTGCTCCAAATCCACACACACTTCGCTCCCGACGGGCAGGTAAACATCGATGCGGGAGCCGAACTTGATGAACCCCACTTCATCCCCGTGCGCCAACGTTTGGCCTTCGTGCATGTAATGGCAAATCCTGCGTGCAACCGCTCCGGCAATCTGGCGGAAAAGCACCGTGCCCTTCTCGCCTTCAATGACGTGGGTGGTGCGTTCATTTTCAGTGCTGCTCTTGGGGTGCCACGCGACCAAGTACTTGCCTGGATGATAACGGGCTGCTTTGACCTCTCCCGCAATGGGCGCCCACTGGGCGTGCACATTGAGCGGGCTCATGAAAATGCTCACCTGGATGCGTTCGTCTTTGAACCACTCCGGTTCGTGTACCTTTTCAATGACCACCACCTTTCCATCGCTTGGGGCCAAAATTTCACGGGCATCGGTCGTTCCCACCTGACGGGAAGGATACCGAAAGAAATTGATCACCAAGCCCAACACCACCAATACAGCCGTCGCGATCAACGCAAAAGCCCACATTGGCAGCCAAGTGCGAGCGGCATAAACCAAGGCTCCGCCTCCGATCAATGTGACAATCAGTGTAGCAACTCCTTCTCGGTGAAATGTCATGGCAAAATGGCTTTCAATGCGAATTCGAAAGGCAGCAAAGATAGCAGGACGAAGTACACCGGCACCGTGAATGTGAATCCATCAAACCGGTCCATCACCCCTCCGTGTCCGGGCATGATGGTTCCGGAATCTTTCAATCCGTTTCGCCGCTTCCAGGCACTTTCCAAAAGATCACCAGCCGTTCCCAGAACAGCCATCAATGGACCGACCCACATCATGGCAGGGCCCCAAAGCAAGAACGCCACCCCAGCGGCGCATGCCGCGCCTCCTGCAAGTCCTTCCCAGGATTTTCCAGGCGACACCGATGGCATCAACTTGTGCTTGCCGAAAGGCTTACCGATGAAATACGCTCCCGAGTCGCTCGCCCAGATTATAAAAATCAAGCTCAGTAAGACAGATGGTTCGTAGGCACCAGACCCTTGCCATGGCAAGCCAATCACCATGCACATCCACAAGGCAACAAACGATGCAAATCCCCAAACGGTCGCGAGCGAAGCCCGCCGTGCACCGTTTTTAAATTCCTTGACGGCCAACGCCGATACCACGGCCCAAAGGGCGGCATTGGTCCAGGGATGGTAGAACACCATGCCGATGACCAACACCCCAAAAACAGCCCCAGAAAGGCTGCGCACAAGTGTTTCACTCATGGCACAATGTTACGAATCTGAATTTTGTGGTGCGTCCTTCAGCAGGGCTTCTGCTTTTTCTACATCCTTCTCCTGAACCAAGAGCTCCACAAACCCGAAGAGGTAGCTGCTGTCTCGCTTGTTCAAAACCACAGCGGGGATACCGTGTTCCTCGAGGATGACGCGTCGCAACTCAACTGCGGGCGGGAACCCATCCGAATACACGACGGTCCAGCCGTTCATGCGTCGGTGGAGTCATCCGATTTGGCATCACTCGCAGGAGCCTCTTGGGTCCCTTCAGCGTCCGTTTCCGACGCGGGTTCGGCATTCGGTTCGGCTTCTGCAATGGCCTTCGTTTCCGAGGCAGATTCTGGGAAGGTGGGCTCCGCCTTTTCAAAAGGACGGGCACCGAGGATGCGCTCGACGTCCTCCCGGAAGATGACCTCATTGGTCAGCAACGAATCCGCCAAGGCACTGAGCTTCTCGTGGTTTGCCTGCAAGATTTCTTTTGCACGCTGGTAAGCGCCGTCGATGATTTTGCCGACTTCCTCATCGATAATGCGCGAGGTTTCCTCCGAATACGGTTTGGTGAACATCTGATCCCCGCGGCTATCGTAGTAGCTGCGGTTACCGATGCGCTCATTCAACCCGTAAACAGAGACCATGGCGTATGCTTGTTTGGTCACCTTTTCCAAGTCACTGAGTGCACCGGTGGAAATTTTATTGAACACCAGGTCTTCGGCCGCGCGTCCACCCAAGGCAGCGCACATCTCGTCGAGCATTTGCTCTGTGGTGGTGATTTGGCGCTCCTCGGGAAGGTACCATGCGGCACCCAAAGATTGCCCCCGTGGCACAATGCTCACCTTAACAAGCGGTGAGGCAAACTCGACCAACCAACTCACCACGGCGTGTCCCGCCTCGTGGAAGGCAATGGTGCGCTTTTCCTCGTTTGAAATGATCTTGGTGCGCTTTTCAAGGCCTCCAATGATGCGGTCGACGGCGTCCAAGAAGTCCTGATGGGTGACCTTATCACGGCCTTTTCGCGCGGCATAAAGCGCGGCCTCATTGCACACATTCGCGATGTCCGCACCGCTAAATCCAGGCGTTTGACGGGACAAAAAGTCCACATCAATTGTGTCATCCGCCTTGATGGGACGCAGGTGCACTTCGAAAATGGAGCGCCGCTCTGTCAGGTCCGGCATGTCGACGTAGATCTGGCGGTCAAATCGCCCAGCCCGCATCAAGGCCTTATCCAGAATGTCAGCACGGTTCGTTGCAGCGAGGATGATCACACCGCTGTTCGTACCGAAACCATCCATTTCCGTAAGGAGCTGGTTCAAGGTGTTTTCTCGTTCATCGTTCGAACCCATGCTGGCGTTCTTGCCCCGAGCCCGTCCAATCGCATCAATTTCGTCGATGAAAATGATCGCTGGAGCTTTCTCTTTGGCTTGCTTGAAGAGGTCGCGAACTCGAGAAGCTCCCACCCCGACAAACATTTCCACGAAGTCCGAACCACTCAAAGAGAAGAACGGAACCTGTGCCTCGCCAGCAACGGCTTTGGCGAGCAACGTTTTCCCTGTTCCCGGAGGGCCCACCAAAAGCGCGCCTTTCGGGATTTTCGCTCCGAGGTCGGTGTACTTCTCTGGGGCTTTCAAGAATGCGACAATCTCTTCCAGCTCTTCCTTCGCACCGTCCAATCCCGCTACGTCTTTGAAATTGACGTCGGTTCCTTTTCCCTTTTCAAAGAGCTGTGCTTTGGATTTTCCGATGTTGAAAATCTGGCCGCCACCACCGCCGCCGCCACCGAGTCGGCGCATCAGCAACACCCACACCCCGATCATTAAGGCGAAGAAGATGACGTACGTAAGCATTTGTTGGCCCCACTCATTGACCGGTTCATATACGTAGGTGAAGTCGTGGGACTCCGACATGTTTTTGAGGTCCTCGAGGTAGGCATCCCCTGCAGGAACGTTCAACCAATAGTCAGCCCCCTGGTACACGTTCTTCAGCAATCCTTCTTCATCCCGGCCAGTCTCCAGTGCTTGGCGTGCCTCGTCGGTGAGGTAGACGCTGGCACGTTGGCCATCAAATACCAAGCGTTTTACCTGGCCCTCTTCAATTTTTTGCTTGAATTCCGACCACTGGATTTCCCTTCCACCCTCGCTTGTATTGAGCATGAGCATGCCCAACAGCAGGATACCTATGACGCCGTAAATCCAGTAAAAACTCATGGAGGGCTTGTTGCCCCCTTTGCCTCCCGCGGGTTGTCGATTTTGGTCTTCCATGCTCTAACTCAAACTTCTTCCAAGGTCTCAATGTTCGCGTCTCCCCACAATTCTTCCAAGGCATACCGTTCGCGAGCCTCTTGGTGAAAAACGTGCACAACGATGTCGCTGTAATCCAATATGGCCCATTCACCGTTTCTCAGGCCTTGCTTGCCCCAAGGTTTCTCATTAAGGATTTCGGCAGTTTGCTTTTCGACAGAGGATGCCAATGCTTCCACCTGTGTGCGGCTAGTGCCGTGCACCACGACAAACCACCCCGCCACGGCGTGGGTGACTTCACGTAAGTCCAAGATGGTAATTTCCTTCCCCTTCACTTCTTGCAAGCCATGGATGACGGTGCTGAGTAACGGAGGGTGTTGTGCCAATGAAGGGTTGCTCATTCACTAAGATTCAAGTCGAAAGATACGATGTGGCCACCGATGCACCGCTCAATGGAAAGCGAAAACATGCCAACTTTGCAATTCGCAATCGACATGCAAAACGCATCCATGGTATTAACCGAACGCCACCTTCCTCGCACCACAAGCACCAATGACGAAGCCATTGCGTGGCTCAAAACTGCGCCACCCGGAACAGCGCTTTCGGTGTGGACGTCCAATCAAACCCATGGACGCGGGCAACGGGGCAACGAATGGGAACAACGGGAAGGCTTGGACCTTGCTTGGTCCCTGGCCATCAAATGGGCTGACAGCGCGATCGAGGCCGACCCCATTGCATTGAATAAGGCGGTGACGGCACGCCTCTGCGCCGCCGTAGAACACCTCATCTCCGGCCATGGCGTAGAATGCGGCATCAAGTGGCCCAACGACATCCTCTTGCGTCGCGCGGGTGAACCGTGGCAAAAATGCGCCGGCTTGCTTATCGAAAGCAGCTGGAAAGCCGGCCGCTGGGACGGCGTGTGCATCGGACTGGGCGTCAATGTGAATTCCGATCGTGAGGGAGCACCTCGCCAATGCTCGTTGAGGGACTACACCCAAAGCACTTTTCCGCTTTCATCCATCGCCTCCGCTCTGTGCGAAGCGGCCTTGGAAGCGCTAGAAGAAGCTGATTGCGAGGCCGAATACAACCGGCGCCTCATTGGATTGAAAAATCCGCTTCGTTTCTGCCACCTTGAGCACCCCGGAATTGGGATCATTGAAGGCGTGAATGCAAAAGGTTCACTCGTACTCAATTGGCAGCCAGAAGGCAGCTCAGCGAAACGGCTCGAAGTGGCGCAGTCGAATGAGCTAAAATGGGACGGTCTCTGGCTTTCCGCGCGGGATTAACCCCCTACGGGAAAAGCCTCTTCTGCTGCAGCGGCCATGCCTTGGAAGATGTTTTGCAATGGCTTCTCGGCCATCATCTTCATGAAGGGATTAAGGTCTGCGTCGCATTGGATTTGGACCGTACTCTCGGCATCGCCTGAAGCCTCGATGATGATTTCCAAATTGAATCGAATGGGCGTCCCTTTCTGCGAAGCATATCGGACCACCCGCGGTGCCTCTCCTTCGGTGCGCTTCAATACGATATCAAACCCACCGGTGACTTTAAAGGTGCAGCCATCTCCCTCCGCAGCAAACGACTGAACGTGCTCCTTCGGAAGCAAGGCCTCCAGGTTGCCTGGCTCACTGATGTGGGCGTGCAGGAATTCCGGGGTTTTCCCGCAGGTAATGACAGGGCTCTCAATGATCATGGCTTCAGGCTTTTGCGTCGAACCGTTCGCTCCAAGCGACTGGATCGCTGTTCCAAGCATCCAACAATTGGCGCTGCTCTTCGTTCAAGTACCCTTCTTCCGATGCTTGATCAAGCATGGTCGGGTAGTCGGTCAACGTCATCCAAGAACACTGCGCCTCCTCAAAAGCGTTTTTCGCTGCTGGAAGACCGTAGGTAAAGATGGCAATGAGGCCTTTGACTTCTATACCGGCTTCACGCAAAGCATGCACAGCTTTCAAACTGCTCTGACCGGTAGAGATTAGGTCTTCGATGACCACCACGTTGGAGAGGACACTCATATCCCCTTCGATGGCATTGCCCAAACCGTGGCCTTTGGCCTTGGACCGGACATAAATAAAGGGCAGTCCCAGCTCCTGTGCCACCAAGGCACCGAGGGCAATCCCACCGGTGGCCACACCGGCAATGGCATCCACCTTACCGTGTTGTTTTTCGAGTCCTTCCACCGTGAGTTGCCGCACAAACGTGCGAACGGTCGGATGACTGAGCACCTTTCGGTTGTCACAATAGATGGGAGATTTCCGCCCGCTTGCCCAGGTAAAGGGCTCATTTGGACTGAGTTGAATTGCCTTGATTCTCAAAAGGAATTCTGCAACTTTTCGCCTACTTTCAACGGACAAAACCATGGCGCGAATGTATGAAGTTTACATCATGAACCGGCCGGTATTTTTTCAAGAAAATACCCCCGAAGCGGAGGACGTACTGGTCATTCGTGAGCCTGGAAAATCCACGTTGGACAACTTGCCCAACCTCATCCGCCAACACCCCGAACTTCGAGGCGTCGTGCTGCTCAGCGAAGATCCGGAATCGCGTTGGATGGACTTTTGTTACGGATACCGCGAAATCCTCGCAGCGGGATGCGTGGTGCGAAACAACCAAGGCGGATACCTGTGGATTGAACGCAACGGCAAATGGGACTTGCCGAAAGGCAAGGTCGAACCAAACGAAAAAATCGAAGTTGCAGCAGTCAGAGAGGTGGAAGAGGAAACGGGCATCGGTCGGTTGACCTTGACCCGCGATTTGGGCCAGACCTACCACACGTACGAGGAAAACGGCGTCCCCATCCTGAAGACCACATTTTGGTTCTTCGCGGAACACGACGGGGCAGCAACACCTGGAGCCCCTCAGGCCATTGAAGGCATCACCGGTGTGCATTGGTTGAGTCCACCCGTTGATGAGAGCGTCCGATCCAATGCCTACCCCAGCATCTTGTCGCTGATGGACCGGGCGGTCGCCTCACAGGAGGATTGATACTCCTTAGTCCTTTGGAAGCAAATTGGAAAGGCGTTTCTGCAAGCCTTGACTGGGCAATGGGACATTCCTTCCGACCAGCCTTCCGTCCTCGTCCAACACGACAACTTGTGGCACCACAGCCAGCCCTAAAGATTCCATAGCGCGTGGGCTGTTGCCTACCCAACCCACGGTCTCATCAAGTGTTCGTCGGCCCGAAAGTGTTTGCCGCCAATCCCCTTCGTTCTCATCCAAGGAGAGCACGACCCAACACACATCCCTTCGCTCCATGTTTTCGGCCACTTGGGTGAACATCTCTCGTTCACGCGCTGCGAGCCCCGATCCGTTTTTCAATGCGAGGATCACCGTCCAGGGCTGTTGGCATTGTTCGCGGATGCTTCCGAGCTCTCCGTTGGGCAAGGTCCAAGCAAGGTCGCCCACTTCCCAACCATCGCGTCCGACTTTGCGTTGCTCCCGGAGTTCCTCGTAAGCGGTCGAAAATGCCGATGGAAACGGGAAGGTCTCCCAAACCGAACGCACCAGGGCATCCGGTTCCTCCACTGCCTTGTCCAACCAGGCAGCCGCCATCTCTTCCCTGCTTGCTTCCACCCAACGACCGCCCATACCAGCCGCCAATGAGTCCAGATTCGCAGTGAAAACCGCCTCGTTGAGTTTGGCCCAATCCACTTGCCGTCCTTGCCACCAACCGCCAAATACCGCACGCCAGCCGGAATAGGCACCCGGTGAAGCCAAGCGGCTTTCCCACGTGCGGTCCGGTTGCCCCATGCTGCTCTTCTTCCACAAGGAGTCCAACTCCTGCATGGGCCGGCCCGAATTGACCGATTCGTTCAACTTGATTTGCCAGGCCAAATCACAGGCCCATGCTCCTTCGCAATTCGCCACCGCTCTTGACCAACGTGACTCGAACTCCTCCTCCAATGCACGCGACAGTTCCTTGAGCGAATCGCGTTCATTCAGCGAGACACCACTGCTACGCAGCACAAGCGCCTCAGCACGCAGCCGATTGGCTTGGATTTGAAACCCCACCAAGGAATCCATCCATTGGGTCGGATGCGGCCCTTCCCACCGGGATTGCCCTGGACTGCCCACCAAGCGACGAGCGGTGGAAGTGCCCGGCTCGAGGTGCAGCGTCGCCGTCTCTTCGGCCCGGACCCATACCATCCACGACCATGGTGGAGCCACCAACTCGTACAATCCTCCCGTGAGTCCCTCCGGAAGGGTCCACTCGAATTGGCCCAACTCATCCACTAAAATTTCACTTTGCCACGTGCCCAATTGAAGCGCAGGATAGTCGACGTGCTTCACGTGGATCAAACTTGGCAAACCCGATTCGTCCTCAATGCTGCCCTTCACCACCGATTGCGACGACGACCATCCAGGCACCGCGCAAATCACGCACCCAAGGAGAAAACGCTTGAAAACCCTAGCCACGAGAAAAGGAGACTTCTTCTGGCACAAAGGCATTCGCTTCGCCGTCATTCTTGAGGATTTCCCGGACAACGTTCGAGTGGATGTGGGCGAATTCAGGATCGGTGAATAGGATCACGGTCTCCAGTCCCGGGTGCAGCACTTTGGTCATTTGTGCAATGGTGCGCTCGTATTCAAAATCGCCTCCGTTTCGAACCCCACGGATGAGCCAACCCGCTTCATGCCGTTTGCAAAAATCTGCCGTCAACCCTTCGAAGGATTCTACGCGAACCGTTGGAAAGCGCTTCGCAACGGCTTCGAGCCAAGCCATGCGCTGTTCCAGCGAGAACATGGAGCGTTTTGCCGAATTCACCCCTACCGCCAAAATGACTTCATCGAAGAGCGGTACAGACCGCTCCAAGATATTTAAATGGCCGCGCGTAATGGGATCAAAGGAACCGGGGAATACTGCTCGTTTCATGGTGTAAATCGCTTTCAGGTGCGGAACAAACTGAAGTGCACGTGCCCGTATTTGCGTGTCTCAACGTAATGCGCACAATGCGACACATCCGTTCGCTCACCGTGCTCTAAGATAAACCAGCCCCCCGGCACCAACAAGGGTCCATCCAAAACGCGCGCCGGCAAGTCGGGAAGTTCCGGTAAATCAAATGGAGGGTCGGCAAAAACCAGGTCGTACTGCGTCAAGGACTTACCGACGAATTGCAGGGCATTGCCCCGAACCACCGACCAATCTTCTACCTCCCAATCGCGCGACAAGGTCATCATACCGCGCACCGCCTTGGGGTCCGCCTCGACGGACGTTACCGAGCCGCAATCGCGGCTGAGAAATTCCAAGGCCACCATGCCTGTACCTCCAAACAATTCGAGCACATGCAATCCCTCGAGATCCACGCGTGCATTCAGCAAATTGAATAGGCCTTCCCGGCCAAAATCCGTTGTTGGACGCCCTTTGAAGCCCTTGGCGATCTTCGGCCTGCGGCCCTTCCACTTGCCTCCTGTGATCCTCATGTGCGTGCATGCATTAACAGGGCGGTGCTGCCCAGTTCAACGTGAAGACCGCGCTCAACCGACGCGAAGAATCGCCGGAACTGACTCAGCATTCGCTCATCAGGCACTCCGGTGAAGACCACATGGCACCGGGCATTTTCCAGCTCCACCCCGTCGCGGTGCAGTGCGTTGACCACGTGGTACAAAATGCCGTCTCCCGCTAGGTCTTCAGTCACAGAGCACCACCGAAGTGTATCTCCGCGAAAATGCATCATCAAGGCCCGTTTTTCGCCTACGTCGATGTGAACGGAGGAATCCCACCCATCCCGACGAGCCGATTGCAATCCCGCCTCAATAGCCCCCAATGTGGCGGAGGTCCATTGGGCCATGGGAAACGCCTTCAGAAACATGTCTTCTTCAACCCAATGACCCGACTCAATCAATGCCACATCCTCTCCCAATCGCTCGGAATGGAATGACTTGGACGCGAATGTTTCTGTTTTGGGACCGTGCTGCAAGGCGAGCACATTCGACTCGATGCCCGTGGATACGGCAGAGGGAATCAACGAACAAACCGGGCGAAGCAAGCTGAGGCGCACAGCATTTGACTCGGGAAACCGTTGGGCCAGCACATCCAGTGCGGCCAGTTCTTCTTCTTTACCGTGGTCAATGACTTCTGCGTCCGGGGATGCCGCAACCCAATGCAGGCACTCACCGTCCCAGCCTATAAGCAGGGAACCGTTGAAGCGGGAGTGTTCAGTTTCGCCAGTTGCCATCGGTGTGCGCTTCCGTCAAGGAGCCAAAGCGCAAGGTATCCTTTTTTACCTTCTCACGTCCGAATGGGGTGGGGTCTTTCACCAAGACCGTAGACTGCATCAAACCGCCCGAATCTACGCTATCCGTTTCGAGCAGGAAGCGTTCTCCCGTCAATGGGTTGAACCAGAGGCTATCTACCGACACGCGAGGTAAGCGTTTCGCTGCGCGCACCTCGGGTGCAAAGTTCTCAGCGAAGAACGAAGTGTAAATGACGTCACGCACTTTGTAGGTCGTGCTGTCTGCGGAAATCAAATCCAAAAAGGCATCTTCTGTCATGCCCAATTCCTCGGCCTTTGGAGCCAACTCCTCGCGCGTCAAAACCAATCCCATGTCCCGGCTTTGTTCTTCTGGAAGGGTGTCATTGAACGACCCCATGTTGAAGCTTACCGGAATCACCTCTTGGTACAAGAACGCCTGCAAGGAATCGAAGTTGCTGCAGTACATGCCGTTCACGTCGTGGTAAGCATCCTGTGCATCTCGAATGTCCTTCAGTGCTTGAACCGTCTCTGAATCCACACGGGCCTTCAACTCGCGAAACTCGATTTCTTCGTCAACGCTGTAGAATACTTCGTAGCCCAACCAAAGCGCTGAGACCGAGCCGACGACCAACAAAATGCGGTAGTGCGCATTGCTCATTCGCGCCAAAACAGCAGGCATTGCTAGAATCGCAACGGCGATCAACGCCAAGGAAGCCAAGAGCATAGCAGTGGGTTGGCTTTCCAACTCGTCTCCGCTGAGGTACTTGAGCAAAAAGCTCAGACCGGAGAAGAAGAGAAAGATCGAGACAACGTACTTGTTGATTTCTTTGAAAAAGCTATCCATCGAATTTCATTCAAATGGCTTTGGCGCGCAACGCCTAAGCCGGGTAAACCGGATGCGAATCTACGACGATTCCCGACGTCCTCAAATTCCCACAGCAAGGAAGTTTCTTTCGTTTCAAAACCCCCGCCACCTACCTTCGTCTTCATGGTTGAATCCACCGACCAAATCGAAGCATTTGTCGACAGCATGGCCCGGCATTTTCCGCACGCCCCCACGGACGGAC
This sequence comes from uncultured Flavobacteriales bacterium, assembly GCA_938074325.1. Classification (GTDB taxonomy): domain Bacteria; phylum Bacteroidota; class Bacteroidia; order Flavobacteriales_D; family Sanyastnellaceae; genus UA16. The sequence continues at coordinate 37,756 of CALJFZ010000012.1, forward strand.
AGGGTCGGCTCATCCATGCTTTGGCTCGGTTCTACTGCAGCACGCAACCCCGGTGTACGCTTATGATTCGCGGGTATGCAGGGACGGGGAAAACCACGAGCGTCGGCGCCTTGGTAAGGGTGCTGCGCGAATACGGCCAGCGACCCATTCTCCTTGCCCCTACAGGACGAGCAGCGAAGGTGATGCAATCGTACTCCCACCTCTACGCTTCGACCATTCACCGCCAGATTTATCGAACCAAGCGAAGCGGAGACGGAATGCCCGCCTTTGGGCTTGCCCCCAACACACGGGAAAACACCGTCTTCATCGTCGACGAAGCCTCAATGATTGGAGAGGGCGGCCAACGAAGCGACGGAGGTACGATGCAGTACCGAAGTCTGCTGGATGATCTGATGGAGTACGTATTCAGCGGTGAAGGGTGCCGTTTGGTGCTGGTGGGCGACGATGCGCAGTTGCCTCCGGTCGGAGAATCGGAAAGTCCTGCATTGAATGAAACCCAAATGCGCCGCGACTTCGCCCTTACCGTGGCCACCATGCGGCTCACCGATGTAGTGCGGCAAGAAATGGACAGTGGCATCCTGTTCAATGCACACCGGCTTCGCCTCCAAATCGACGCGAACAACGGAACGTGGCCGCGCTTCAAGCTGACGGGCATGTCGGACATCCGCCGCATCGACGGTTATGAATTGCAGGAGTACATCGAAGACGCCTTCTCCAAGTACGGGGAAGACAATGTGAGCATCATCACCCGATCAAACAAACGCGCCCAAGCTTTCAACCAACAGATCCGCCACCGTATTCTTTGGCGAGAAGAGTCGCTCGAGGCTGGAGACCGCCTCATGGTGGTCAAGAACAATTACCATTGGCTCCAAGCCGTCGACCGCATCCCCACTACCCTCCTCGCAAACGGCGATGTGTTGGTCGTGACCAAAGTGCTCAAACGATTCGAACGATTCGGGGTGGCCTTTGCGCAAGTCGAAGTAGAGTTTTCAGACGCCCCGGATTGGGGCGTATTTGAAGTCACAGTCAACCTCAGCATCTTGGAATCTGACCTGCCTTCCATTCCGTATGCCGATGTCCAAATCCTCCAAGATGCAATTGCTGAGGACTACATGCATTTGGGCTCCAAATCCGCCATCCTCAAGGCCGTCAAAGCCGACGAATGCTTCCAAGCGCTGCAAGTCAAATTCGCGTGGTCCCTCACATGCCACAAAGCCCAAGGCGGCCAATGGCAATCCGTCATCATCGACCCGGGGTATGTAACCGAGGAAACACTGAACGTGGAGTGGCTGCGTTGGCTGTACACGGCCTTCACGCGCGCTCAGTCCGAGCTTGCCCTTCTGAACTTCTCAGACGAATTTTTTGAATGAAAAAAGCCTCCGCGATGGGAGGCTTTTCAAAATCGGTTGGACTCGCTTGGTTATGCGAGCTCGCGTGTGCTGAAGTAGAACGCGCCTTCAATCGCGGCGTTTTCATCGCTATCAGATCCGTGAACGGCGTTGGCTGCGATGCTTTCCGCGAAGTCCGCACGGATGGTACCGGGAGCAGCTTCAGCTGGGTTGGTCGCTCCGATCAACTCGCGGAAGTCGGCCACTGCGTTGTCCTTTTCAAGAATGGCAGCAACAATGGGACCGCTGGACATGTACTCGGTCAGTTCGCCGTAGAATGGACGCTCAGCGTGTACAGCGTAGAAGGCTTGAGCATCCTCAATGCTGAGTTGCGTCCACTTCATCGCTTTGATGGTGAAGCCCGCTTCGATGATGCGGTCGATGATCTTTCCAGTGTGACCGGCGCCTGTGGCGTCCGGCTTGATCATGGTGAAAGTACGGTTTGTGGCCATGGTGTTTGTTTGAATTGCGGTGCAAAAGTACTCTCCAATTCTTTATTCGCTGGCAGAACCAGGAAATCGGATTGCCAAATAACCCTATGCATCTCTGAGGGCAGAGCCTACCGTATCTTTGCCGCATGAAGTTGACCGTACCGCAGAGTTCCGCGCAAGCGATGGAAATGGAGAACGCGCATGGCGCGCACAACTACCACCCGCTACCGGTGGTTTTGGACCGAGGCGAAGGCGTTTTTGTCTGGGACATCGAAGGGAAACAGTACTACGACTTTTTGAGTGCCTACTCTGCGGTCAACCAAGGCCACTGCCATCCGCGCATCGTCGGCGCCATGAACGCCCAAGCGGAAAAGCTCACCTTGACCTCCCGGGCTTTCTACAATAGCAACCTCGGCAAATACGAACAATTCGTGACCTCTTACTTCGGCTACGACAAGGTCCTGCCGATGAACACGGGTGCCGAGGCAGTCGAAACGGCCATCAAAATTGCGCGGAAGTGGGCCTACGATGTGAAAGGTGTACCTGCGGGCATGGCGAAAATCATCACGTGCGAGGGCAACTTCCACGGCCGCACTACGACCATTGTGAGCTTCAGCACCGATCCCGATTCCACCACAGGATTTGGCCCCTACACTCCGGGGTTCGAAGTCATTCCATATGACGACATCGACGCACTGGAACAGGCGCTCAAGGATCCGAATGTTGCCGGATTCATGGTGGAACCCATTCAAGGCGAGGCCGGTGTTTACACCCCTTCCGAGGACTTTGTGAAGCGTGCCGCGGCCGCTTGTAAGGCAGCGGGTGTTTTGTTCATTGCCGACGAAGTCCAAACAGGCATTGCCCGTACGGGCTCATTGCTCGCAACATGCGGCAATTGCACCTGCGCCGGACATTGCGAGCGCCGAGCCACCTTCGCAAAAGCGGACATACTCATCTTGGGCAAGGCCCTGTCCGGTGGTGCTTACCCAGTGAGTGCAGTCCTCGCGGACAACGAAATCATGGGCGTCATCCACCCCGGTCAACACGGCTCCACCTTCGGCGGGAACCCCGTCGCTGCTGAGGTGGGCATTGCTGCCCTGCAGGTTGTCGTTGAAGAAGGCCTGGCGCAAAATGCGCGTGAGTTGGGCGAACATTTCCGCCAAGCGATGCGCGAATTGATCGACGAATCGGTTTTGCTCACGCACGTACGCGGCAAGGGATTGCTTAATGCCGTCGTCATCAATGACACCCCGGACAGCTCGACGGCTTGGGATTTATGTGTGGCGTTGAAGGACAACGGATTGCTCGCCAAACCCACCCACGGTAATATCATTCGCTTCGCTCCGCCGCTGGTCATGACGCGCGAGCAACTCGATGCCTGCATTGGCATCATTCGAAAGACCGTATTGGAATTCAAACGCGGCTGAGCCGCCGTGGATCAGAGCCAGCCGTGGCTGGCCATCCACTCGTCGTTGTACACTTTACCTACGTAACGCGAGCCGTGATCGTGGAACAAGCACACCACTAGGTCGGTGGGCTTGAGGCGGTCTTTCAGTTGGCGCAGTCCTTGGAACGTACTCCCACAGCTGTAGCCGAGAAACAGACCTTCCTTGCGTGCAAGCTCGCGCGCGGCCAGTGCCCCGTCCTTGTCGGTCACTTTTTCGAAGTGATCGATGGTATCGAAGTTCACATTCTCGGGCAGGATGTCCTCACCCACCCCTTCGGTGATGTAAGGATAGATTTCGTTTTCGTCGAACTCACCCGTCTCATGGTACTTTTTCAATACACTGCCGTACGAGTCAATGCCCCAAATCTGAACGTCAGGATTCTGTTCCTTCAAAAACCGGCCCGTGCCACTGATGGTGCCTCCCGTCCCCACACCGACGACGAAGTGCGTCACGCGCCCCTCCGTTTGTTCCCAAATTTCCGGACCCGTGGACGCGTAATGCGCTTCTTGGTTTGAGAGATTGTCGTATTGGTTGCACCAAAAACTGTTCTCATTTTCTTCCTCACACCGCTTGGCGACGCTGTAATAGCTGTCCGGATGATCGGCTTCGACATTCGTGGGACAAACGTGGACCTCAGCGCCCATTGCCCGTAGGATGTCGATTTTCTCTTTGGACTGTTTGTCGCTCATGGTGCAAATGAGCTTGTACCCCTTCACGGCGCAAGCCAATGCGAGCCCCATGCCCGTATTGCCACTGGTGCACTCAATGACCGTACCGCCGGGCTTGAGCTTCCCTGCTTTTTCAGCATCCTCAATCATGCGCAAGGCCATGCGGTCCTTGACGCTGTGTCCAGGGTTGAAGTACTCAACTTTTGCATACACGGGGCATGGAAATCCTTCCACGACGTTTTGCAATTGGATCATGGGCGTATTGCCAATGGTCGACAAGATGTTGGAGTGGACGTTGCGTTCGGGTTGCATTGGCGGCAAAGGTAGCAAGCCGAAACGACCGAGAAATGAAAATTCTTGACAATTCGACGCCGTCTTTTTAACGGTTGATGCGCAATGCTTCCGCCGGCCGAATGCGCAAGGATGCCAAACTGGGCAACCACATCATCAGCGCACAACTTGCAAAGGCCACAAATTCAACACCGAGCAGGTACAACGCGTCAATTTGTACAGGGACGACATCCAAATAATACGCCTCGGGATTGAGGGTCAGCCAACCGGTTTGGGCTTGCAGGAAGACGAGGGCGAGACCAACGGCATTGCCCAACACAAATCCCCGACCAATGATGCGGACGGCCTGCCAGAAAAAGACCTGCATGACTTGTGCATCGCCCATGCCCAAGGCCTTCAACATGCCCACCATGGGCCTTCGTTCCAAGATTAAAATCAACAGGGCCGATGTCATGTTAATCACGGAAATCAACACCATCAAACCAATGATGATCTCCACGTTCAGGTCCAACATACCCAGCCACGTGAACATCTCTGGAGCCTGTTGCAGCACCGTCTCTGTTCGCCATCCAATGGGCAATGCTGCATACACCTGTTCCTCTACGTCCCACAATGCTGCATCCTGCGCAACGTAGACTTCCAAACCACTCGCGGCGGCGGCCCAGCTTCCTCCCGTACGTTCCCAAGACCACGTGCTGTCCTTTCTGAAAATGCGCAGTGAGTCTGGGATCAGGTGTTCATCCGCGTGGCGCGAAACGGCGGTGAGGAGGTAGGCATCGCTTTCGGCATCCGCCCATTGAATGCTTGCACCTACCAAGTCGCCTGCAACTTGCCAATCGGCCGTCCCACGCTGGACGTTCCATTGGTAAATCGGCGCAGAACGGGAACCAAACGCCCGAAGTTCTGCTCCTGCCGTATCCAACACGGGTACGACTTCAACGCCCCAGCCTGCAGCTTCTTGTATCCACGATGCGGGGACAAACATGAATTCCTGGTCGTACTCCAATAGCCCGGTCCGGTAAATTCCCGACAAGCGAAAATTCCGGGGACGCACTCCCTTTGGTCCGCCTACCAAGTACAATGTGAATCGATCGCCCGTTTTCAATTCCAACCGCTGCACTTGCTCGGCGGACAGGACCGCCCCGTCATCGCCCAAATCAAGGTTTCCTTCTGCGAGAAAGCGCTGAAGAAATGCATCCGAAGTCTCTTCGTTCAACCCTTTTGCCACGACGCCTTTCACCCCTTTCCCGGATTCCACAATTCCCGGCATGGTATAAAAGGGATGCACGGAATCCACCCCTTCCAACGCGCCGAGTCTTGCTTCCAATGCAGGGTCGCGCTGGATTTTTTGGTCTTCATAATCCGAATGCAGGACTTGGATGTCTGAGCCAAACCCCACCACCAATTCTTTCACCTCTTGCTGAAACCCATGCACGATCGAAGTAGCGACAACAATCAAGGCCATGCCAATGGCCACACCCACGGTCGCAATCTGCACTACAGGTCTCGACCACGACACGGCCGATGACCGCGCCCCTAATCGCTTGGCAATTTTTTGAGAAAGTGAAGGATTGAATCGCATGGTTTTCGCGTTGGCAAATTACGTTGGTACATTCGTCCGGTGAAGAAATTCCTCACATTATCCTTTGGCATCCTCTCCGTGCTTGCTGGCCAGGCATCCGGTGACAGCTTAGTCATGGACTCCCTCCACGGGGTGCTCCACGTCCAACACCGCACGGTCCCTCCCATGGAAGTGCGCCTCGGAAACCAAAACATCAAGGCACTGTACGAAGCGTGCAGCCGGGCCCGCGTGGCGGTGGTCGCGAACCAGACCTCGGTCATCGGCGACGGCCGCTCAGGGGATTCGGTGCATTTGGTGGATACGTTGTTGGCGCTCGGCGTCGATGTTCGCAAGGTGTTTGCCCCGGAACACGGGTTTCGCGGCGAAGCTCACAACGGAGCCAACATCGACGACAGCATCGACCCCAAAACCGGCCTTCCCATCCTGAGCCTTCACGGCAAACATCGCAAGCCCACCGCGGAGAGCCTTGAAGACGTCCGCATGGTCATTTTCGACATTCAGGACGTCGGAGCCCGGTTTTACACCTACCTCAGTTCGCTGTTTTTGGTGATGGAGGCTGCAGCAGAGAACGGAAAAGTTGTGGTCGTTTTGGACCGACCCAACCCCCATGGGCACCAAATCGCCGGGCCGATTCGGTCAGAAGAATGGTCGTCTTTTGTCGGTCAAGTGCCCGTGCCAGTGCTTCACGGAATGACCCTTGGAGAAATGGCACAACTTTTCAACGGAGAAGGCTGGCTCGAGGGCGGTGTGAGGTGCGACTTGGTCGTGATCCCGTGCGAAGGCTACGCCCACAGCGATGCCTGGTACCCGCGCATCGCCCCTTCGCCCAACCTACCCACGGCCGAATCGATTGCCCTCTATCCTTCGCTCTGTCCTTTTGAGCCTACAACCGTGAGCGTTGGCCGGGGAACACCCCACCCATTCGAATGCATCGGCATGCCCAACGGTTCAGTGGGGTCGTTTGCGTTTACACCAGTGCCCATTGCAGGCGCGGCTCCGCACCCCAAACACGAAAGCACCACGTGCTTAGGTCAAAACCTCAGTGAGCTCGGCGGCCTGTGGATGACCCAAGCTGGAGGATTTGATTGGACCTACGTACCGGAATATGCACGCATGTGGCAATCCGCGCGACCCGACACTCCCTTTGTCACCGCTGAAAGTTCTTTGGCACGGTTGACCGGAAACAAAGACATGGAGCAAGTGATTGACGGACACCTTTCCATGGAGACATATATCCAAAGTTGGCTGCCTGACTTAATTGCCTTTAATAAGTTGCGGCAACCGTACCTTCTTTATCCCGTGCAACGCTTTGTGCCCTGAAACGGTTTAGTTTGAAACACCCTGCGTCCGCGCTATCTTGCGGATTCCAAACCCAAGACCATGACTGCAAAACGGACCCTTTTTGGATTTATCACGGCAGCGCTGATCGTTGCGCTCGCAGGATGTTACAAGGCACCAGAATTTGTGAATCCCGTGTACAATTGCGACTGTGGTACGGTGACGTTTGGCGACAGCCTCTACAATTTAAAAATGGCCGAAGCCGTCGTTCCCGATAGCCTCGAGCCCCTGTCACGCAGCTATCACTTGGTGGCGGATTTGCGCACGGCAGACGAGGTCGATGCCCACGTGCCAGCGCATGACTTGACCTTCCACTTTTCGTTCCCTGTAATGGATGATGTGGTCTATTATGTGCAACAAGACGACGTGCAGCATTTGGTGCAAATCATCAACCAAGGCGATGACCTCTTCCCCATTCGCAATTACAAAGCGACAGACGGTTCCATCGTAATCAACACGGCGTACAACGGCGGCGAAGAAACGGTGGAATTCAATTTGTCGATTCGCGAATCCGTTGACAGCATCCTGGTAGGCTTGCCCATTGCATTCACCGGCACCTTTACGGGCATCATCGAGTAAGCTACGCCCTCACATGGGCACCGGCACGACCGCATCTCCCGTGGTCACCCAGCACGCATCTCCTTTTTTCGGCTGAACGGACACCGAGCCTGTAAAGGTTCCGAAAGTGGGTACCACCATCAGTCTGCGGCGCGCATCGTACCACCAGCAAGGCAACTTCAAGCTTTGTCGTCCTTTGCCCACCATGCTGATTGCCGGATGCAAATGCCCGGCCACGCCTACGGCTCCTTCGGGCAACTCCGCTAAATCTTTTGGATCGTGTACGAACACCCAATGCCCCTTGCGCCATTTGGCGCTCATTTTCACGTCCATGCCCGCAAAGGCGGAAGCCGGTAAAATGTCATGGTTGCCCTCCACCAAGCGGAATTCATTGAACCACGACTGGGCATGCAGGTCGGACAGCCACGACTTGAACTCCAGCCATTCGTGATTCTCCTCGCTGTGGAAGAGGTCTCCTAACACCAGCAAGCGGCGTGGCCTGTGCTGTTCGACCAACACCGTAAGGCGCTCCAACGTATTCGTGTTGACGGCATTGGGTACAGCGATGCCGTGCCGGCGAAAGTGCCCAGCCTTGCCAAGGTGCAAGTCCGATACTATCAAGGTTGATTCCGAAGGCCACCAAATGGCACGGTCCGGGAGGAACTCCCAGCCGGATTTGGTCATCGGATCCAATTACCGCTGCTGCTTGATCAAGTTCAATGCAGAGCCCGCACGGAACCAGTCAATTTGCTGGGCATTGTACGTGTGGTTCGCAACGATGGTGTCCTTGCTACCGTCCGCGTGCTCTACCTCAATGGTGAGCGGCTTTCCCGGAGCAAATGCATCGAGGTCCACGAAGTGGAAGCGATCGTCCTCTTGGATCAAATCGTAATCGGCTTCATTCGCAAAGGTCAAGCCGAGCATGCCTTGCTTCTTGAGGTTGGTCTCGTGGATGCGTGCAAACGATTTCACCAACACCGCAGTGACGCCCAAGAAACGGGGTTGCATAGCGGCGTGCTCACGTGAGCTGCCTTCACCGTAGTTCGAATCACCGACAACGACCGTGGGGACACCTGCGGCCTTGTATTCGCGCTGAACCGCTGGAACTTCTCCGTAGGCACCGGTCAATTGGTTCTTGACCGAATTCGTTTCGCTGTTGAACGCGTTTACGGCACCTGTCAGGGTGTTGTTCGAAATATTGTCGAGGTGACCTCGGTAGCGCAACCAAGGACCGGCCATGCTGATGTGGTCGGTGGTGCACTTACCAGCCGCCTTAATGAGCAGGCGCGCGTCTCGGATGTTTTCACCATTCCATGGCGTAAACGGCGTCAGCAACTGCAAACGCTCCGACTCAGCATTGACCACAACTTCTACACCGCTGCCGTCCTCAGCCGGAGCCAAGTAGCCGGCATCCTCTACAGCAAAACCAGAAGTTGGCAATTCATCGCCCGTAGGTTCTTCCAACATAACCTCTGTACCGTCGGACAATTTGAGGCTGTCCTTCATCGGATTGAACGTCAAATCGCCTGCAATGGCAAGCGCCGTGACCAATTCCGGAGAACCTACAAACGCGTGGGTGTTCGGGTTGCCGTCTGCACGCTTAGCGAAGTTTCGGTTGAACGAGTGGACAATGGAGTTCTTCTCTTTCTTCTCGGCGCCTGAACGCGCCCACTGGCCGATGCACGGCCCGCATGCGTTAGCGAATACGCTGCCGCCCATTTCCTCGAAGATCGAAATGAATCCGTCGCGGTCAATGGTGTAGCGCACTTGCTCGGAGCCCGGCGTAATGGTCAACGTGGCATTCGCCTTGATGCCCTTTTCGATTGCCTGCTTGGCGATGCTCGCCGAGCGGCTGATGTCCTCGTAGCTGGAGTTGGTGCACGAACCGATGAGGCCGTATTCCAATTCCGTTGGCCAGCCGTTGGCTTCAGCTGCTGCCTTCATCTCGCTGATGGGCGTGGCCAAATCCGGGGTGAATGGTCCGTTCAAGTGGGGTTCCAATTCACTGAGGTTGATCTCGATCACTTGGTCGAAGTACTGCTCTGGGTTGGCGTACACCTCTGCGTCGCCGGTCAAGTGTTCCTTGACGCCGTCGGCCAATGCCGCAACGTCCGCACGGCCAGTCGCCTCGAGGTAACGCTTCATGCTCTCATCGTAGCCGAATGTTGACGTGGTCGCCCCAATTTCTGCCCCCATGTTACAAATGGTGCCTTTGCCTGTGCAGCTGAGCGATTCCGCCCCTTCGCCGAAGTATTCGACAATGCATCCCGTGCCGCCTTTCACGGTCAAGACACCGGCTACCTTCAAGATCACATCCTTCGCAGAAGCCCATCCAGACAAACGGCCTGTGAGCTTGATACCAATCAGTTTGGGGAACTTCAATTCCCAAGGCATGCCTGCCATGACATCCACAGCGTCCGCCCCGCCTACACCCACAGCCACCATGCCCAATCCGCCAGCATTCACGGTGTGTGAATCCGTACCGATCATCATGCCGCCTGGGAATGCGTAGTTCTCAAGCACCACTTGGTGAATGATCCCTGCACCCGGCTTCCAGAATCCGATGCCGTATTTGTTGGAGACCGACTCGAGGAAATTGTAGACCTCGTTGTTCTTGTTAATGGCTTCCTGCAAATCTGAATCCGCCTGCACTTTCGCTTGGATCAAGTGATCGCAGTGAACCGTCGAGGGAACAGCGGCCGCTTTCTTGCCGGCCTGCATGAACTGCAGCAACGCCATCTGCGCGGTGGCGTCTTGCATCGCTACCCGGTCGGGTGCGAAGTCCACATAATCCGCTCCTCGGTTGTATGCTCGCGCTGCGTCGCCTTCCCAGAGGTGGCTGTACAAAATCTTCTCAGCCAGGGTCAGAGCCTTTCCAGTTTTGCCTCGTGCGGCCTCTACTCGTCCGGGAATGCGCTCGTAATGGGCGCGGATCATATCAAGATCAAAAGTCATGCTGTGGGTTTTCAGTGGAGTGCAAAGGTAAGCAGTACTTTCGCATTACATGAAGCGTGAACTGCTTATTGAAATGGCCCGGATCGCGGTCCGCTCGATCTTGGGAAATCGCTTGAGAACAGGCCTTACCATCGGCATTATTGGCCTGGGTATCATGGCCTTAATCAGCATGACCACGGCGACCTCATCGCTCGAGGCCAATGTGGTGGAGCAATTTTCATCGCTCGGGACCGACGTATTCACCTTCTCTCAGCGCACAGAAACCGGGGTGAACCGCGGACGACGGGTCACGGTAGGTGAGCCCATTTCCTACGAAGAGGCTCAAGCTTTCGCGGACGAAGCACCCGACGAATTAACGGTCGCCTATTCCATTTTCGGAACCTCCCAGGCCACATTGACCAAGGGCACTGAACGCACCAACCCCAACATCCAAGTTCTGGGCATCGAAGAGAACTACCTCGAGGTAAGCGGGTTTGACATTGAATTCGGTCGAAACTTCACCCGCCAAGAAGCCCAAAGTGCGAACCGGATGGCCATCATCGGGTCCGATTTGGTGAGCGAATTATTCAATGCGTGGGAAGATCCAATCGGAGCGGAATTTTCCATCGGAGCTCAGCGGTACACCGTCATCGGAGTTTTGGCAGCGCGTGGGCAGGCATTTGGCATGTCACAAGACAACCAATGCTACATCCCCATTCCCTGCGTCCGTCAGCAATTTTCGGACGAGCGAAGCAGCTACCGCGTCATGTGCAAGGCACCGCGTCCGGAGGAAGTCATTGAGTTAGCTGAAGCCAGCACGGGCGTCATGCGCGTGGTGCGCAGGGACCGGCCAGGTCAGGACCATTCGTTCAATCTCTCCATGAGCAACAGCATGGTGTCTACACTGGAAGAGGCCATCGGTGGCATCACAGCTGCGGCTTCCATCATCGGAATCATCACCCTGTTCGGTGCCGGAATTGGTTTGATGAACATCATGCTCGTAAGCGTGTCGGAGCGCACGCGAGAGATCGGAACCCGGAAGGCATTGGGAGCCTCTCCGCGCGCCATCCGGATGCAATTCCTCATTGAGGTCATCATCATCGGCCAACTCGGTGGCTTGGTGGGCATCGCCTGCGGAGTAGCAGCAGGAAATGGCATCGCTTATGCCATGAGCACACCGTTCGTGGTCCCTTGGGGCTGGATGTTCACTGGGGTAGCGTTGAGCTTGATTACGAGCCTGGTCAGCGGATACTATCCAGCGCGCCAGGCCGCTCGGCTTGACCCCATCGTGGCGTTGGGAAGGGAATGATCAGCTGATCTCGCGCTCCAAAATTTGCGCCATGCGGGCACGCTCACGGGCAATCAACGCCTCTGCCCAAGTTTCATTTGAATCAATGGCGCCAAGCAGCTTTTGCCAATCTGCTTCTTCCCGAGCAGGCACCCGTCCCTCGTGGATTTCCTCCCCAGCAACATCCAGAGACAACACGAGAAACTGCTCCATGTAACGCACCTGCAGGTTGCACATGGAGTTACCGAATTGGACCAACATATCCGGATCGAGTGTGGCAGCCATGGCCGTTCGCAACCGGCGAATGTTCTCTACGTGGTTCCGAACGAGCAAGACGAAATTCTCACCAGAAGGAAGCAATGCCGGCAAATCAACTGCAGCACCCAGCGGCTTCACGCCCAACACGCGCCCCACATCACTGAGCTCAACCAACCGGTTGACTCGGGATCGAAACAAGGTGGGGATCACGGGTTGCCGCATGAAATGATCGCGCACTGCAAAGGTCTCCGCGTCCAATCGCTCCATGATGTCCTCTTGCTCCACAGAATCGTTCAATCCGAGCAATGTCAATGCCGTTCCTTTATCCATGCTATCAATTCGCAAAAAGTGAAGATACGTCAACAAAGAAGATATCCCTCCTGCCGTTGCCTTTCAGGTGTTAAATTTGGAGCAAAACCCCACAACCGATGAAAATGATTTCGTTTGCAGCGATTTTGATGATAGGCGCCACCTTGTTGGCATGCGGAGACGCCGGAACTTCTACAAATGAAAACACCCCTGCAGCCACCGCCTCTGCCTCAGATGCACCAGCTGCGACGACCCAAAACGACGCCGTCTCTCCGTTGTACAAGAACGGGATCAACGAAGCGAACAGCGGGGACAAAACGGGCATGGTTCGCGTGCACGGCACCATCAACTCACCCGCCGGTGGTGAGGTCACGCTCTACGAAACAGAAGGACGAAACACCATTGAAATCGCCAAGACGCGGTTGTCCAATCGCGCCTTTGATTTCGGTGAAGTTGAGGTCAGCCGCGGTTTCTACAAAATCAGCCTGAACGGCGAATCGAACGCGACGGACATCATCCTCAACCCCGATGAAGCCGACGTCGAATTGATGTTCAATTCCTCCCGGTTGTCTTCGAACAAATCCGCGGGAAACTCCATCGAAAACACGGGTTGGTTTGCCTACCAAATGATGGAGAACACCAACAACAGCGAAGTTCGCAAACTGCGCAGCAGCATCAAGGATGCCGGCGCTTTCCGGGCCCGCATTGAGGAGCAAATCAAGGCGAAGCAGGAAGAGCTCGTTCAACAGCAGCACGAATTGATGGATCAATACCCCGGCACATACTTGGCGAAAATCCTCGGTTGGAAAAACCCCATGTACCCGGGCAATCAAGGCCGCTTTTTCGAAGACATCGATCCATTGGACAACAGTGCCGTTCGATCGTTGGCCATCAGCGACCGCATTCAAAACATGATGCGCACCTTCAGCGGAGGCACCGATAGTGGCTTTCTCGCTTGCATCGATATCGTCAAGGCGCACTTTGAGCCGAATCCGATTGCATTGGAAAGCGTCCTCTACACCATGTTGGACGGTTTCTACAACACGGGCAAAGAGACCATTTGCCAGTACATCTTGGACAACTACATCTTCGACGAAGATTGCGGCGCCGACTTGAGCGATGCCATCCGAATCCGTGCCCAAGGCATCATCAACCTGCAGCTCGGCAAGACCCCACCCAACTTCCAAATCGACAAATGGGACGGTGGCACGCTGGACTTGTACGAGACGTGTGCCCAAAACGAGTACACGCTGCTCATGTTCTGGGCTTCGTGGTGCCACAAGTGCGAACAGGAAATCCCGAACATTGTCCCTATGTACTCCAAGTACAACTACAAGGGATTTGAAGTTGTCGGTGTGAGCCTTGACCAAGTGCGCCCTACGTGGGAAAAAGCCATCAAGGACAACGGCATGACGTGGCCGAATGTAAGCCAGCTCCAAGCCTGGAACAGCCCGGTGGTATCGGAATACAAAGTCACCGCAACGCCGACTTATTTCTTGCTCGACAAAGAAGGGAAAATCGTGCTAAAACCCAGCCGCTACTTCCAAGTTGACAAGTACCTCTCAGAAATGCTGAAGTAATCCGCGCATCATTCAGCGGTGCGCTCAAGTTGCGCGAGCTTTAGGATTATGCCGTCGGATAAACCGACTTTCGGCACGTAAATCTCACAGGCCTTGGACATCTTCATGATGCTGCGGTAAATGACCCCAGCGGGTACAATGACGTCTGCACGGTTGTGCTTGAGACCGAAGATTTCTGACCGTTCGTCGACTGGGACTTGGGCAATCCGTTCGACCCACTTTTCCAAGACCTCAAGAGGCAAGGGCTTGTGCTTTTTGATGCGGGCGACTTTGTGGTAACGGTTGATGTTGCCGCCCGTTCCGACGACGACCAATTCCTTCGGGTCCACCTCATTCAAGATGAATTGCTCGATACGCTTCCATTCGTTGGGATCAACGACATCATTCAGTACACGCACCGTACCCAATTTGAAACTTTTGCGGGCCACACAGCTACCGTGCTTCAAGACCGACAGCTCCGTTGAACCGCCTCCAACATCGATGCACAACAGGTTGGGACGGTCGTTCCATTTGTTGTTCTTGAAGTTGCTCAAAATCAAATCCGCTTCTTCCTTCCCGGCGATTAAGTCAATTTCAACACCGCTCGCCGCTTTCACGGCTGCACATACCTCGGAGCTGTTTTCTGCCGTACGAACGGCACTTGTGGCACAGGCTCTATACCGCTCCACGCCCTGCACCTCCATTAAAAGCTTGAACGACTGCATGACCTTGGCCAATCGATCGATGGAAGACTCGGCTAGGCGACCCGAATCGAACACCTTGGATCCAAGCCGCAACGGAACGCGGTAGTAGGCAACGGAGGATTCTTTGAGGCGTCCTTTTTTGCTCCACTCAATGTCCTTGATGAGCAGTCGAACCGCGTTGGATCCGATGTCGATGGCGCCAAAACGCCGGGCTGCGTTGGAGGACTTAGATGCTCCCATTTGCTTGCTGCGATTCTTTGAGGTAATGCTCGTACAACGCCTGCTGGCTGTCAATCCTGACCTTCTTCGAACGTCCTGAAACGAACTTATTTTGGAGCTTCACATCCAGTTTACGGGCCCGGACGTTGTCCTTCAGCTGCAACTCCAACATTGCAGCGACCTGTGCCTGCAATTGGGGGTCCCGAATCGGCACGCTCACCTCAACGCGGCGGTCGAGGTTTCGTCCCATCCAATCCGCTGAACTCAGGAAGTACTGTGGCTGGCCGTTGTTCGCGAAGTACAACACCCGTCCGTGTTCCAGATCCCTCCCCACAATGCTGCGTACCCGAATGTTTTCACTCAACCCTTGGACGCCCGGCTTCAATGAGCAGATTCCTCGGACGATCAAATCCACCTTTACCCCTGCCTGACTCGCTCCGTACAACAACTCAATCATGGCCGCGTCGACCAGGTTATTGAGCTTCAAGATAATGTGTCCCTTTTGTCCAGACTTGGCATGCTTCATTTCTTGGCGGACCAAATGCGTGAAGCTTTTGCGCGTGGTATAGGGCGACACGACCAACTGCTTGAAACGTGGGCGCTCGTAATTGTGGGCAAAAAAACTGAACAATTCCGCCACCTCTTGCGTGATGCCGGCATCGGAGGTGAGGTAACCGAAATCACAAAAGACTTTGGCGCGCTGCTCGTGGAAATTACCAGTGCCGATGTACGCAATGCGGTTTGTGGTCACCCCGTGCCGTCGGGTGATGAGGAAGAGCTTGGAATGCACTTTCAAGCCCGTCACCCCGAAGCCAACATTGATGCCCGCCTCTTGAAGCAGGTTTGAAACCCGGATGTTATTCTTCTCATCAAAGCGGGCATAAAGCTCGATTACCGCATTCACCTGTTTTCCGTTGTGCGCCGCGTTGATCAACGCATTGATGATGCGGCTGTTGTAGGAAACACGGTACAAATTGATGTGAATGGACTCAACCGCAGGATCGATGGCCGCTTCGCGCAACAAGTCCACCACATGACCAAAATCATGGTACGGGTAATTGAGCAGAATGTCCTTGCGCAAAACCTGCTGAATCAAGCTGCTTTTTCCCTCAAGGAGCGGGTGCTGGATGAGCTTTCTCCGGGAAAACACGGCATCCTCTCGCCCGAAATCGGGGAAACTTATGAGGTCCTTGCGGTTGCAGTATCGACTTCCCGAGATGACATTATCGGAACCATGCAAGCCCAATTTCTCCTTGACCACCTCGAGCATGGGCTCCGGCATGGCGCGGTCGTAAATCACCCGCACGAAGCCTCCTTTTTTACGTGCTGCAATCCCCGCTGCCATTTTATCCATCAATGAAGTGGAGAGGTCATCGTCCATGTCAATCTCCGCGTCGCGTGTCACCTTGATGGCGTGCGCATACACCTCGATGGGCCGAAACAGGCCAAATACCCGGCCCAAATCGTTGCGGATGACGTCGTCGATGAACGTCACCGCATGACCTTCCTCAGCGGAAGGCAAAATCACAAAGCGCGGCAGGTGCTTGGGCAATTGGATCAACGCATAACGTGTCTCCACCCCTCTCGCGCCATCCACGTTGAGCCCCACCATGAAGTATACCACCCCGTCTTTCAAATCGGGGAATGGCCGATTTTCATCGATCATGATGGGCACGAGATGCGTCCGAATGCGGTGCTTGAAGTAATTGGATGCAAATGCACACTGGGCCTCCGAATACTCCGACTCATTCAGGATGCGGATGTTCGCCTCCCTCATCGCCTGCCAGACGGTGTCATAGGCCGCATTGTACTGTTTCTGTAACTCGAGCACCCGTGCACTCACAGCCGTCAGGGTGTCCCGCACCCCAAACCCCAAGGTAGTGGTCGATTCTTCGTCGACGAGCAGTGCCCGCTGAAGGTTCGCAACCCGCACACGGAAAAACTCATCCATGTTATCGGAGAAGATGCCCAGAAACCGCACCCGCTCGACCAAAGGGTTGTCTTCGCGCTCTGCTTCCTGAAGCACCCGGTGGTTGAAGGCGAGCCAACTGAGCTCACGGTTGATGTACCGGTTATCGGACGCTGCGGGAATCATGTGACGAAGTTAATCGCTCACATGGAATTCGTTTGCGGCTTGCTCAAACCAATTTCGGAACCTCGCCTCCGCAGATTTCGATCCGCGCATGACCAGTTCCACGCGGTGCCCATCTCGCTCAAATGCGACGGTCAAATCTCCTTGCTGCGTGCAGCTCACCGCCTCGTTCCAGTGGATGGGAATGGCGTACACCTCCAACCTGACTTTGGTAAAGGCGATGAGGCCTTCAGCCGTGCGAAGGAAGTTGATTGCCGTGCGTTCTGAAAGTCCATCCCTCAATGCCTGAAGTTCTGGAATTCCGGTGATGTGGACCAAGTCCAATTTGGGCGAACCCAGCGACCTGCCAGCGACCGTCTCGCGTATGCCCTTACACCACGGCAACCTCGGCCCCGCGAAGGCATGCACTTCCTTCCAACGATTGGGGTCGTTGTACGTCACATTCCAGTGCATCACGGCACGTCGTTTGGATCCAATGGGAACTTCTCACCCAACCGGTTCCAATGGCGTTGGAACACCCCGTCGGGGTCGTAGCGTTCAGCTTGCCAATCCACGTCGAATTTGCGCTGCGGGCGCGGATCATTTCCGATTCCTGCGACGTACAGCCAGTTGCCTGTGTTGCTGCAGGGATCGAAGTCAACGAGCCAGTGCTCAAACCATGCCGCGCATGCACGCCAGTCCAACCCCATGTCGTGAATGGCGTACGAGGCAACGTTCTGCCGGCCTCGGTTGGACATGAATCCCGTCAAACGCAACTCGTGCATGTTGGCATTGACATAGGCGCTTTTCGTGTTTCCCGTGCACCAGTCTTTCCACTGAAGGGGGTGGTGCTGGACCGGGTTGCGCGAAGCGTCTTTGAGGCCGGTCTTGTGCCAAATGTGATCGCCGTGTTGCATGGCAATGAAGCGGAAGTAATCGCGCCAAAGCAACTCAAAAATCAACCAGTATGTGCTCTCATTCTGTTCCACCTCTTCCTCATAGTCCAGTACAGCATGGTACACCTCACGCGGGCTCAAGCAGCCCCACGCCAACCACGGACTGAATTTGCTCGAATAGTCCCACCCCATCATTCCGTTGCGGGTCTTTTTGTATTCGCTCAGCCCTTTCATGCCCCAGAAATAATGACGCAAACGCTTCCAACCGGCTTCGCTGCCTCCGACAAATCGCATGGTCGATTTGGGCAACCCGCTCATGCGTTCCGGCACCTCCAAATCCAGCGCTTCATCCGGCAAATCTGCGGGGGGTGGCGGAATGCCGGGAACCGTGAAAAGATCGCGGACGATCAGTCCGCCCTTCTCCACCTTCTTCCGAAACCGGGTGAAAATTTCCGGCAGATGCTCCACGTCGAAGGGCAGGTCGTCAGGGTGCACCAAAGTGGCTCCTTCAAACGTGTAATGAGGTAGTGCGTCGGCGACATGGTCTGCGGCGATTTCCTCCTCGTACGAATGGCAACGCTGGGAATACACCGCGGAGCACGACCAAGTTTTGGCCGCTTCCACGATCGCCTCATCGGGGTTCCCATTGAGTACGACCAATTGATTCCCGTGGGCTCGCAGTGCCCGATCGAGCGCTGCAACGCTTTCAAGCATGAACCGACGTCGGTACGTGCCCATGCGTTTGGCCCCTCGGCTCCATTCCGCATTGTCGGGCATGACAAAGGCAAACACAGCCTCGTCTGCCGCTGCACACATTTCGACCAACGCCGGATTGTCCTCTAACCGCAGGTCCTCTCTAAACCAATACAATGCTCTCATCACAACTCTTCTATTCGATTCAAATTCATTTCTGCGGTATCCAACAACGCTTGTT
>CALJFZ010000013.1 GCA_938074325.1 uncultured Flavobacteriales bacterium
ACCTGCGTTGCCTTGGTAGATGACTGCCCTTACGATGTGAATGGAGATGGCCTGGTCCAATTGCAAGACCTGATGGATTTCTTGCTCTACTACGGAACCGCCTGCCCAGAATAGACACCCCTCCCCAGGAAGGAATGAAAGCGAAAAGCGCTCCTGCTCATGCAGGAGCGTTTTTTTGTTTGCCTCAATTCCTCAACGACCAAATCCCTGTTCCTTCCACGCTCAAACAACTAGCCCGGGTTTGCAGGTGGCAGTTATTCAATTGAATTGCATCCGGCACCGAGCCTGCAACACCTACTTCGCCCATGGCAATAGATAACGGAAAGAAGCCAAGAAGCGCTGAAGGGCTCTGCACAGGCACATTTGAACGCCTTCTAAATAGTGCAGAGCATACAACATTGCCATTGGCCCGTGCATAAGGCCTAATAACCGGCCTTGGCGTAGATCTTTTGTCAGCGATGCTTCCTTCAATCACTTGTTCAAGGCGAAGTAACGCACATCTGATGCATTATCCATCATGAGCTGCACATCGTAGTAGTTGATGTGCTTTGCGACAGCCAGCAGCGTCAATCCAAACTCCCAATACACTTCAACCACGCTCGGCGGAGTCGAATACCATGCAATTGGCGCGAGAATGAGCATGGGATAAAACCACAATAAATTTTGATGCTTCCATCGATTGAAGCGTTTCAATTCAACGCATTGATCAACGGACTCCCCCCGCAGAATTTTAAGTTTGATCAGTCAGTATGCACTGCCCTGCCAAAGCAACCACACATTCAATCCGACTGCATAGAGGACTGGATATACAGACCAGGATGGAAACCAGCAGGCCTATCCAATTCCAAGCAATGGCAAGACTGCTATCGTATTGAGCCGTTCCATGGGACCGTACCAGTTCAGACGATCAAGCCATCAATCGACGCTTGGTTGAGGTGACGGAAGCTTGAATCATCCCTTCGAAAATTAAGGCAGAAAAAAAAAGGTCCACCCAGAGCGGCAGACCTTTGAAAGGGGAGATTCGACGCAGGATTCCAACGAATAAGTGCCAAAAATTTCGGAGTGGCACTTCGTTAGTCCTTGCGGCGAAACCTTAAGTTACGAAAAATCTTTTAATAAATCCAATTTTCGTCTTAACAAATAGGCAATTCATCTAATTCTCATTCGCCACAGGCAAATCCATAATCCATCAGCAACAAGAGCAAGTCGTTGGTACCTACAACGGCGTCCCCATCGAGATCTCCGGGGCAAGCACTGTCCTCCACACACGTCTGGAATGCATCGCTCCAAACGGTTCCCTCACCACAGTATTCAGGCCCTCCGGTGCAATCACCAATGCCGTCCATGTAGCCATCTTGGTATTCCTCCCAGAGCATGTTATCGATTTCGTCGCAAATGCCATCTCCGTCGAAGTCATTCAGGCACTCACCCGCACACGAGTAGAACGGAGCAGCGATGAAGCACTCTCCAGCATCGGTCGCTTGCGCATTGTAGTTGCAAGCGTCGGCGTTCTGACATCCAACGATTTCATCGGCATCGCAAATGCCATCGTCATCCGCGTCATTGTCAACCACCACGCCCGTTCCATCGGACTCACCGGAACATGTATCACATCCTGTTGGGAAGGTGCATGCACCCGCGTCCGTAGCACTCGCGTTGTAGTTACAAGCAGCTTCGTCTTGACAGCCTTCAACCTCATCGGCGTCGCATACACCGTCGCCATCGGCGTCATTGGATACAACGGTTCCGCTTCCATCGGTTTCGCCTGAACACGAATCGCATCCCTGTGGATACACACAGTCACCGGCGTCGGTAGCTGCTGCATTGAAATTGCAAGCATCTGAATCTTGACAGCCTTCTACTTCGTCTGCGTCGCACACACCGTCGTCATCGGCATCCAAGTCCATTACATAACCTGTACCATCCTCGCTGCCTCCTCCGCACACATCGCAACCTATTGCGAACGCACAGGATCCGTCATCGTCAGTAGCGAGCGCATTGAAGTTGCACGCCTCTGCATTTTGGCAACCGGCTACTTCGTCTACATCGCACACGGAGTCTCCGTCTGTGTCACCCAGGACAACCACACCTGTGCCGTCTGTGTCACCCGAGCAGAAGTCGCAACCAGAAGCATAAACGCATTCCCCAGCATCAGTGGCGGCGGCGTTGTAGTTGCAGGCTGTTGAGTCTTGGCATCCCACTACCTCATCCAAATCGCACACATCATCGTCATCGCTGTCGTTGTCGACCACTGTGCCGGTGCCATCGGTCTCACCCGAGCACGTCTCACAGATGCCGTCCACGAACAAGCATTCGGCTCCATCTGTCGCGTCAGCGTTGTAATTGCAGGCAGTTGAGTCCTGGCATCCAACCACTTCGTCGGCATTGCACACGCCGTCACCGTCGTCGTCGTTGGCCAAAACAGTGCCCGTGCCATCGGTAGCGCCAGAGCACGTTTCACAACCGGAGGCAAATACGCAGTCAGCCGCATCAGTGGCCGAAGCATTGTAATTGCATGCATCGACGTCCTGGCAACCCACGATTTCATCCAAGTCGCACACGCCATCGTCATCTGCATCGTTGTCGACAACCGTTCCTGTGCCATCCTCAGCACCTGAGCAAACATCGCATGGGCCCGAAGCATAAACACATTCAGCGGCATCTGTCGCGGACGCATTGTAGTTGCATGCCCCTTCTGTTTGGCATCCCACCACTTCGTCTACATCGCACACTCCATCGTCATCGGAATCGTTGTCGATCACGGTTCCGGTGCCATCGGTTTCGCCTGAACACGATTCACATCCGACAGGCAGGACGCAATTGCCGTCATCTACCGTGGCAGTGGCCATGTAGTTGCATGCGTCTGAATCCATGCACCCTTCAATCACAGGAATGCATCCGCCATCGTCGTGTACAGCCTCGTCATCGTAGTTGAGTGCTGTCGCATCGGTGCACCCACATTCTTGGTAATCTGAAGCCATTGCTCCTGCCCAACCGTCCGACGAGAAGGTGCCTTCGCCATTGAACTGAAAATGCTCTGTGTGGTACACCCCGGCTCCATAGTTGCCGTTCTGGAGAATGGAGACTGAGAACTCACCTGAGAGGACACCGGCAGTGGTGATTTGGCCAATCAATACGCGGCCATCGTCCCCACCTACGGCTGGATGGTCCGGATCGCACGACCCCGCAGGGCTTCCAGGTGGAAGATCGCAATTCGGCGTAGAGTAAATAGAGAATCCTGCTTCGGAGGTGATGTTGATATCCTCACCCGCATTGAAACCAGGCCAGAACCCTGCTCCTGCCGTGCCCGCAGCTGTGTAGAAATCGTTGTACGGACCAAACTCGAGACCAATGGTCATCCAGCTATCATAGGCCAACACGGGGAGTGCAGACAAGTGGAAAGGCGTCAATTCCCATCCCAGATCAACTCCTGCAGAATCGTTGTTGTACCAATTTGGCGTGGAGGTAGAGGTCAATACGAACGGCTCAGACGTGCTGCCCGGTGATTCTCCAAACACGGCGTTTAGGTAGTCATTTGGATGCGCCATGTTGACGTACAAACGGTACGTTGTGTGGCCAGGAATACCATCTACAGCGTGCTCTTCAACGGTCAAGCTGTAAGGAGACAATCCTGTCAACGCCCCGCATGAACAGAAGTCACATGAACCGTCTGAATCCGTCGCAAGGGAATTGTAATTGCATGCAGTGGATTCTTGGCATCCTGCCACTTCATCCACATCGCACACTCCATCCCCGTCAGTATCACCGACCTGAACGGTGCCTGTACCGTCTGTTTCCCCTGAGCAGAAGTCGCAGCCCGTCGCGTAAATGCAATCGCCCGCATCGGTGGCGTCTTCGTCGTAATTGCACGCACTGGAATCTTGGCACCCCAAAATTTCTTCGGTATTGCAGACACCGTCGTTGTCAGTATCGTTGTCTTGGATCACACCGGTGCCGTCCGTTTCTCCTGAACACGTTTCGCAAATTCCATCTACGTACAAACACGCCCCTGCGTCAGTCGCAGCAGCGTTGTAATTACAAGCGGTGGAATCTTGGCATCCTGCCACTTCATTGGTATTGCAGACGCCGTCACCGTCGTCGTCATTGGCCAATACTGTGCCCGTGCCGTCTTGGGCCCCGGAGCAGGACTCGCATCCTTCTGGGAGTACGCATGATGCGTCATCGTCAGTAGCACTGACGTTGTAGTTGCATGCAAGCGCAGACGTACACCCTACCACTTCCAATTCATCGCACACGCCGTCGCCATCGCTGTCTGCAAGGCAAGTATCGTCGCAATCGTAGAATGCTTCCGGGTAATCACACGTGCCGTTGTCGGTGTTGGCTAAAGCATAGTAATTGCAAGCGTTTACGTCTGTGCATCCCTCAATGATGGGCAACCCCAAAGAAGTCCCATCGTATGATTGGGTCAAAATGACCGCATTGGTTGAATCGCCTTCAATCCAAATTTCTGCATTCAATGTCCACGTAAACGCACTGTTCGTGGTCAATTGCATCACGATGGATTTGTAGTCATCACCGGCATAGCCATTCAAGGCATCGTCGCTGGCCAGGTACCAGCCGCCTTCTGTGGCTGCGTCATCCAAGAAAATGTCTACAGGACCGTAGTTGCCGCTGGACATGGATTCCAAAACGAAGTTTTCCGACCACGGATTTGCCCCGGTGCTGTCAATCAGCGCATCCTCCTCTCCGATAAATTCGTCTGGGAATGAGCTCAGTCCAATCCCCACCCAGGAATCGAACTCATAGGCGTTGTAGCCACCTACGAAGAAACCAGCAGGCGGTGCTCCACCAGAGGTGGCTCCAACACAGAAATTGTTATTGTAAATACCCCCCGGAGCATGAATGCCGGCCGGGTGATCAGCGTTTCCAAAAATTCGCTTGACGTAATCGGTTTCGTTGACCGTATGTACGTGAACCCGATAAACTTGGTAACCATCGTAGTCAAAGCCGGAGAATCCGTCGAATACGAATGGCGTAAAACTCATCTGGGTGAACTTGTATTGATCGTTCACGACCACAGCAGGAGCCAATGGCTCTTCCGCCTCCGTGGCGAAGCTGGAAGTAACAAATCCAATGAGTGATAAACATGTGAGCAAGGCAAAACGGGATACGGATCCCATGCCTGCGCTTGAGGTTTTGGTGAAAAGGCGCATGGTGATAATTCAGCGATTTCCACTAAAATACTACAAACACAACTTAAACAGCAATAAAACTCATTTAATCTATTGTTATACCTAATTGATTGAACGGTTCATTTGATGTCCACAACCGGAAAACACCTCACCATTGATCGCGGTCTAGGTATGTGATGTGCCACAGGTAGTACCCCCAAGCCATCGAAACATGACGCAATGAAAAAGCCTGCAAGTCAATGACTTACAGGCTTCTTCGTGACCCTGTAGGGATTCGAACCCCAAACCTTCGCATCCGTAGTGCGATGCTCTATCCAGTTGAGCTACAGAGCCGTTAGTTCCGCCGAAACGGGGGGCAAAGATACCAACTCACATTGAACCGCCAAACGGTTCATGCAATTTCTCCTCATCAATTTTAATCAGCGCCCCATGGCCTTCTTCAAATCCTTGCCCAGCGCGTCTTCGTGGAGCATCACCCCGATGGTGTGGTGACGGAAGTACGGCATCGACACAAACTGCTTACCACCGTACGCATTGCCTTGGCCCCATGAATTCTTGATGATGAAGTAAGATCGGCCCTGCGCGTCCTTTGCGCGTCCAACGATGTGCATGAGGTGATCGTCGGTGTTTTCTTGCGAATCAAAAGCAGCCTGCCGAATCGCTTGGTCCACAGCAGGTTCCGTTGGCATGGCATCCAACGTTTGCCAGTCCTCCTTTGTGGCCGCGGTTTCCGGCATGATTGCCCATCCGTCCCTGAACGAGAAGCCTTTGTTGCTAACATCCGCATCCCAAGCCACCGTGAACCCGTTTTCGAGTGCCTGGTGAATGGCCTGTTCCAAGGCATCCAATTCAACATTGAAGAATCGACCGTGCGCGTGGTTGTCCGGAACCTCCAGCACGAACGAATCGCCGAACGGGTGGTGGGTAAAACTGGACAACGTTACATACGCCTCGGGATCAATCCCCATGGCTTCGCGGAAAGACACAGGCGTATACTCCTGCCCCTCGTAGGTAAACGACTCGGGAAGCTCACCCAGGTATGCATCAAGGGCGCCTTCCACCGCTTCCATGCCTGCGGGATCGATGCGACCGGATTGTTCAACCAATGCTTTGGCCATGGCCTCCAACATCCCGTCCAGCGCTCCATGGTCGTAGGCTCCTGCTTCTTGGCCACCTCCGTACACGGCCTGAGGCACGATGCCGTATTTCGCTGCTGCATGCGTGACGTCGTGCGATAGCCCACCGGGGCCAAATTGGTGCTTTCCCTGGTAGCGTACGTAACGTTCGACTTTTTCTGGGTAGATCACGCGCACAGCGGCCATTTCACTGAAATCATGCAACGCGCCGGAAACGCGAAACGCCTCTGATTCCAAAAAACTCGTTGTACTGAAACTCCAACATGTACCGGTGCGTCCTTGGCTGATGACGTCCGTGGCGGTCAAGTCAATTTCAATTTCTGGGCCTTGCGCACCCGCAACCGTGGCGACCAAGAGCGACAGCCCGGCAATGCAGTTTCTGATTTTCATGCTAATTTGGTTCTGGTAATCGCTTACAAGTTATCATTTCTGGTTCAGCTCACCGCCTGCCCCATGCACGAATTTCCCGAAGCATTTGACCTCATTCGACCTGTTCTTCGGCGCGGAGTGCCCATCCATGAAGTGAAGGAGGCAGCGGGTCGCGTCGCTCGGGATTCAGAACTAATCAAGGCTTTATTGAGCATGCTGCAGTTTTCCGAGGGCTACAAACCCATCGAACTTCAAAAGGCCGCATGGATCTTGAATCACGCCTTTCAACTGGATGACAGAGGTTTCTTACCGCTCAGGAGAGAACTCGGCCGAGCGTTGGATGCCACAGAGGACATCTCAGCCCTGCGCGAATTGCTCAAGGTATTGGCCCATGCCGTGTGGCTCGATATCGAAACCCGTTACCAACAACAAGAAACGCTGGAACTGGCGGTGGAATTCTTGCATGTGGTAGATGTTCCGGTAGCCGTGCACTACGCTGCATTGCAAATCCTACAATCCCGCGCGCTGGATGGTGAGGCGCTGGAATTGGCTTTGGAGGCAGTCCGCGCATTGCGACGCCAATTGTCCGGAGACAGCACACCGCTCGAGCGGTGCGCGATTCAATATGAAGCGCGGTTTCGTCAGAAGCTGGCGCGCACAAAATCGCCGAGCTGAGGAGGAATCACCCAAGTGAGGTACAGCGCCCCTTGAATGAGGTTGTCTTCGTAGGTCCCCATGATGACGCGATCGCGGCTCACGCGCGCCGTCAGCATCAGGTTTCCGCCTTCCTCAAAAAATAACTCAGCTCCTACCGCAGCATAAAAGCCAAATCCGGTAGAGGTCAAACTCGAAGTCGGATTGGTAAACTGACCGTTTCCAATCGGGGCAGCGAGCAGTTGGTAGTTTTGGTTCATGATGCGTACGTAATTGCGCTTCAACTGAGTGGCCAGCATGGTTCCTCCGATTTCGAAGGTCCAACTTGCCTCGTCCACGATGTACGCAGCCGTCCTGTATCCCAACGACAATTGGAACCTATCTTCCTCTGAAAAGATGCCGTAGGTGCGGCGGTTTTCCGAACCAGCACCTTGGACAATTTCATTGGTCACCATGTTCCATGCCCCCTCCGATTTCAGCCCGTTGATGGCATCAATGTGCAGCACAAAGGCACTTTCCGGATTGAAAAAAAGCAGGGTCTGCAATCCCATGAGGGTACCCGGTGTGTACCGCATGCCATACAACCGAAGCGCGTCACTGTAGATCGGGTATTCGATGTATTCAAACTCCCCTGCCTCCAGCCCAATGCTGCTCATGATTTGGCTCCATACCAGGCTGTTTACGTTGTTGACCCCAAGGCGCTCTTCGATGGTCATCAAATTGGCCGTTGGATCGGTCAGCTCATAAAACGCTCCAGAGATTCCGCTGAAGAATTCGTTGGCTGCCTTGTGGTGGCCCTGATACACGCCAAAATTCAATGCAAACTCAACCCCCTTTCGCTCCGGCACGTATGCATCATAATCGTCCCAGTCGTCCCAGTCTTGGGCTCCTCCCTCCGGAGACCAAGCCAAGGCCAAACACATTGCACTGAAAAAGATGGCGTTCCGCATACCCTCTAATTTACGGCCGAAACACGCATTTCCAGACGTTGTAGCGGCCAGTCACTTTCATCCGTTGGCACTTGGGACAATTGATCCAAGACATCCCACCCGTCCACCAGACGACCAAACACCGTATGCTCGTTGTCCAAATGCGGCGTTCCTCCTTCGGCCAAATACCTCGCTTTCTGCGCTTCTGAATAGGTGATGCCTTTCTCGCGTTCTATTTGCTGCAACTCCATAGAAGAAACGTTTCGTCCGACGACGATGTAGAAGTCGTAGGAAGCCGAACGCTTGTCGGGGTTGCCTTTGTACGTGCGCCCCATGGCCACAGCGCCGCGCACATGCCGGTGTTTCTCACTGAATTCACTGGGCAACGTATGCTTGCCAATCAACCAGCGCATTTCCTGTGCTCTCGGATCCTCAGAATTGCCTCCTTGCACCACAAACTCAGGCACAATACGAACAAACTCACTGGGTCGGTAATAGCCCCGTTGCACTTTGTAGCGAAAGTTGGCTGCGTGCAGAGGCACATCTTCAAACAACTCGAGCGTCATCGGGCCGTACTTCGTGTCGACTTGGATCAACGCACCCGGATCATCGGGCTCCCATTGGCTCAAGAATGCCTCACAATTATCATCTGAAAGCGGAGGGTAAGCCAAAATTTTGGCCTTCGCAGCAATAGCTGCTGAATCTGCAGCCGACTGCACAACTCCTTCCTGTGGTGCAGCACTCGGTGTTGAGGCAGGTTGGCTTTCGGCACATCCACTGAACAATAGCCACGCCAATGAAATTAAGAACACGTATTGCGTATGCATGGTGCAAATTTAGGCGGCGCAAAGATCACGACCGGCACCACGTACATACAGTACGAACCCACCTAGGTAACTTTAACCCATGACCCGCTACGCCATCGTCGACATCGAAACGACCGGCTCCCACGCCAAAGGTCACGGCATAACCGAAATTGCCGTCGTCATTACCGATGGCAAGGAAGAGCTGGAACGTTGGGAATCCCTGGTTGATCCCGGGCTGCACATTCCCCTGCACATCACGGAACTGACGGGCATTACCAACGACATGGTAGAGGCCGCGCCGACCTTTTCAGCGATTGCAGACGAATTGGAAGAGCTGTTGGAGGACTGCGTTTTCGTCGCGCATAATGTCGGGTTCGATTATGCCTTCATACGCGGTCATTTTGAAACCATGGGACGGGTGTGGAAGCGCCCCAAATTGTGCACCGTCCGGTTGGCGAGAAAGCTCCTACCGGGTCACGCCAGCTACAGTTTAGGGCGCATCTGCGAAGATTTGGGCATTCCGAATGACGCCCGGCACCGAGCCATGGGAGATTGCGCCGCCACTACCGTCCTGTTCCATCGCATGATGGAGCGTGAGCGTGGGGAAGAGGTGGTGTCCAAAATGCTGCAACGAGGAGAACGAGAGTCTTGGTTGCCTCAGCATGTCCCTGCTTCCGATTTTGAAGCCCTACCTACTGAACCCGGAGTCTACCGCTTCTTGAACCAAAAGGGCACGCCTCTGTACATCGGCATGTCGCACAATGTGCGCCACCGCGTTCGCACCCACTTCAACGGGTCCATGAAGTCCGCTCGGCGCCAAGCGTTTTTGCGGGACATCCATCGAATTGAAGGAGAAGTCACGGGGTCTGTGCTCATGGCGCGACTCATTGAAGATGAATTGATCCGAACCCATTGGCCAATTCATAACCGCGCACAGAAGTCCATTCCCATCCGAACCGCCATTGTGGCCTACACGGACCAACGGGGATTTCAACGGCTCCATCTGCAACGTCAACGCCATGTCAAACACGCAATTCGATGGTTCCGAAAAGAAGACGAAGCCCGGGCTTGGTTGCATGCACAGGCCCTTGCTTTCGAGCTGAATCCCGAGCTGCTTGGGCTAGGCAGTGACGGACGCACGCCGGTTGACGATTCTGCTAACCAAGAAAGGCACAATGCAGCAGTACAAAAGCTCATTGACGCCGCCAAGGTCCAGTCCGTCTGGGCCATTGTTGACCGAGGGCGCACCTCAGACGAACGCGCTGTGGTCCTGATGGAAAACGAACATGTGAAGGGTTGGTGCTTCACGGATCAAACCGTATCGCGTTTTGAAGAAATCGAAGAGCTCATTGATTTGAAGACTGGCTCAGCGACCGCCGACGCCATTGTGCAGCATGCCCTACAAGAGCGAGAATTGGGGAAACTCCGTTTCGACATTTGGGCTCCAGACCTCGAAAATGGATAAAAAAAAAAGACCGCCGAAGCGGTCTCTTTTGATTTGTTTCAATCCAATGTGGTCAATTCGATAAGGAGAGGAAGGTTCCGAATCGCTCGGTCTTTTGGGCCTTCAATCCCGCTGAGTAATTGAGGATGTTTCGCACGCTTTTCGAACTCGGCATTTTCAAGTTAGAGGCGACGGAAGCATCAAACCATTCGGACGTCAAATCTTCAAATGTACAATGGGCCATGGGCGCTTGTTTTTGAGGTTTCGTATCCCCATAACGCACGCATTTGGCAACTATTGCACCCGTGCCGAATTAATTCAAGGTGAGCTGGACCCCACGCTCGTCCATGGCCTTCCGCAAGTTGATCAAAGCGTAGCGCATGCGGCCAAGAGCGGTGTTAATGCTCACGCCGGTTTCGTCAGCGATTTCTTGGAAACTCATATCCCGCTCGATGCGCATTTTGACCACCAACCGCTGTTCTTCGGGCAGGGTTTCAAGGAGGTCGCGCACGTCTTGGTGGATCTGCTCTTGGATCATGCGGTCTTCCATGTGCGGCTCGTCGGAATGCATGGTGTCGAACACATCAAACTCGTCAGTAGCGCGCAGCATGCGCATTTTCTTTCCACGGCGGAAATGGTCAATGCTCAAGTTGTGCGCGATGCGCAATACCCAAGGCAAGAACTTTCCTTCCTCGTTATACTTTCCACTCTTCAATGTGTTCACCACCTTGATGAACGTGTCCTGGAACAGGTCGTTTGCCAGGTCGCCGTCACGGACGATGAAGAAGATTTTGGAATACACTTGTTGTTGATGGCGATTCAAAAGGGTTTCGAACGCAGCCTCGTCCCCAGAGAGGTACAAGGAAATCAACTGTTGGTCTGAAAGTGATGCTCGCATCATTTTACGCAGTTAAGGGTGATACACAACCCGAGTATCATGGGTGAACGTCGGGGCCTTACTTTGAAGCGTAAAATGTTTCTATCGCGAGCTTTTTTCGATTAACTCCCACTAATATACGTCATATTTTCGTCCCTTCGAAACCCGGAGCCGGTTAGGGGTGTTAACAAAAGCGAATGGAGATCCGCATCAAAGGTGCCCGAGAGCACAACTTGAAAAACATTGACGTAAACATTCCCAAGCGGAAATGGACCGTCATCACCGGCTTGTCCGGGTCGGGCAAAAGCTCATTGGCCTTTGACACCCTGTACGCTGAAGGTCAACGCCGGTACGTGGAAAGTTTGAGCAGCTACGCCCGCCAATTCTTGGGCCGGTTGGACAAACCGGACGTAGACTCCATCGATGGAGTCTCCCCTGCTATTGCCATTGAACAACGAACCTCCTCCGGCGGTCCGCGTTCCACCGTGGCCACTCGGACCGAAATCCACGATCACCTTCGACTGCTCTTCGCTCGCATTGGCACCACCATCTCTCCCATTAGCGGAGAAGTTGTCAAGAAAGACCGGCCAGAAGATGTACTGAATCGGCTGGAAGCCATGGAAGAAGGGGCGCGTTTCCTCGTTGTGGCCCCCATCACCAAAAAAGCGGATCGCACGTGGGTCCAACAATTGGAAATCCTGCAACAGCAGGGATTCAGCCGCGTGATGAACCCCCATGGACGTGCTGTGGCCATTGCCGACGCCATCCAAGACCCTGCACAAAGTGAAACTTGGGGGCTCGTTGTCGATCGCTTGGTAACACCCCCTGCGGGTGACGAAGGCGATTTCAGTTCCCGTGTATTCGACTCCGTCGAGACGGCCTTTTTTGAAGGCAATGGCACATGCGAAATCCGGTTTGCCGACAGCGACCGCCAGCCGTGGGCCTTCACCGATCGATTCGAACGCGACGGGATGACCTTTCCCGAACCCAGCCCCGAACTGTTCACATTCAACAGTCCCATCGGAGCATGCAGCCGGTGCGAGGGCTTTGGACACGTCATCGGCATCGACCCGGAGCGGGTCATTCCCGATCCCAAACTCAGTATTTACGACGATGCGGTTGCCTGCTGGCGCGGCGAACGCATGGGCAAGTGGAAACAACGCCTTTGCCTTGCCGCCCGTGACAATGCCATCCCCATTCATGAACCGTGGCGCGACCTGACCCGTGAACAGCAATCGCTGGTTTGGGAAGGTGGGCGCGGATTCAAAGGGTTGAATGCGTTCTTCGCCTACCTAGAGGAAAAGAGCTATAAAATCCAGTTCCGCGTGATGCTCAGCCGTTACCGCGGCCGGACAACGTGCCCCACCTGTCAGGGAACCCGCTTGGGCGAAGGCGCCCAAAATGTCTTTGTCGGAGAGAAGACCCTGCCTGAGGTACTGAGGATGTCCGCAGCGGACGCCTTGAATTGGGCACGAGCATTGGAGCTTTCCCCTACTGAAATGGAAATCGGTGAGCGCTTGTTGCAGGAGGCGGAAACGCGTTTGAGCTACCTCTGCGACGTGGGCGTTGGCTACCTCACCTTGGACCGCTCCAGCAAAACCCTCAGCGGCGGCGAATCCCAGCGGATTTCATTGAGCACCTGCTTGGGGAGCAGTTTGGTTGGAAGTACATATGTATTGGATGAACCAAGCATTGGGCTTCACCCAGAAGACACAAATCGCCTGATCGGCATTTTAAAACAACTCCGAGACCTGGGCAACACCGTCGTCGTTGTCGAGCACGATGAAGACATTATGCGTGCTGCAGACCACCTCATCGACATGGGGCCTCGCGCAGGAAGCCTCGGTGGCGAGGTGGTCTTTGCCGGCGATTCTCCGGGATGGGAATCCCTGGCGACCGATCACCCCTCCTTGACTGCGGCCTACCTCAATGGCCAACTCGGGGATGAAACGATACCTCGGCGTGCATTGGGCCCCGATTGGCTGGAACTCGAGGGGGCGTACAAAAACAACCTCAAAGGCGTTGACATCCGCATTCCGCTGCATGCCCTGACGGCCATCACAGGTGTCAGCGGTTCGGGAAAAAGCACCCTGGTCAACCAGGTCTTTCTCCCGCTGCTTCGAGCAGAGTTGGAAGGATTGGGCGGAGGCAAATCCTCCTTGGGCGCCCTCAAAGGAAGTGTGCATAAGATTGGCGCCCTCGAATTCGTAGACCAAAACCCCATCGGGAAGTCATCGCGCAGCAACCCCGTAACCTACGTCAAGGCATACGACGAGATTCGGCAGCTGTTCAGCAACGAAGGCTTAGCGAAAACACGCGGTTACAAGCCGGCCCACTTCAGCTTCAATGTCGCCGGCGGGCGATGCGAAACGTGCGAAGGTGAAGGGCAGGTCACCATCGGCATGCAATTCATGGCCGATTTAAAGTTGCGATGCGACGTGTGCAAAGGACGCCGATTTCAAGACGAAGTCTTGGACATCAAATGGAAGGGCAAGCACATTGCTGACGTCCTCCAGTTGACCGTTGCCGATGCCATTGAATTTTTCCAGCCCCAGCCCGACGAAAAGAAGCCAAGTGCAGCGCAGACGCGGTTACTTGCCAAACTGCAACCCCTTCTTGACGTTGGACTCGGATATGTCACATTGGGCCAGAGCAGCAACACATTGAGCGGCGGTGAAGCCCAACGGATCAAGCTGGCCACCTTCTTGAGCAAAGGAGACCGCCAAGAACACACGCTGTTTGTCTTCGACGAGCCCACCACAGGATTGCACGCTTTTGACGTTCAGAAACTAATGATTTCGCTCAATGCATTGATGGAAATGGGCCACACCGTGTTAGTTATCGAACATCAGTTGGATGTGATTGCACAAGCCGACTACATTATTGACATGGGACCTGGCGGAGGAGACGCTGGCGGGACCGTCGTATGCCAAGGAAGCCCAGAGGAAATCGTCGCATGTACGGCTTCCCTTACAGGCAAACACCTTGCCCCGAAATGGACGAAAGACAAATGAAAAACCCTGTATGGACCCTCCTGCTGTGCATGTGCGCATTCACACAATGTGGCACGGCGCAGGAAACCGAGATTCAACCGGCGATTGACTGGAGCGAAAAGCTAACCGATGAACAATATCGGATTTTACGTCAATGCGGCACGGAGCCCCCCTTTACAGGTGCCTTTTGGGATCATCACGAAGACGGAGTCTATTGTTGTGCGGGCTGTTCTTCAGCGCTCTTCGATAGCGAAACGAAATACGACAGCGGCAGTGGCTGGCCCAGTTTCTTCGAAGTCATCGCAGGAGAGGCCATCGACACGCGCACGGATTACAAATTGGGTTACCCCCGAACTGAGTTGCTCTGCCGGGCTTGCCAAGGCCACCTAGGTCATGTTTTCCGGGACGGGCCAGAGCCGACTGGGTTGCGGTACTGCATCAACAGTGCTGCGCTCCAATTCACGCCACGGGACTCCGTAGCGGCTCAAGGACAATAAGAATGTGAATTAGCGTCCGCAGGTGAAGGTCACGCCTTCCGCTTGGATCAGCTGCGCACCGCTCTCCACGTTGCCGTCGGCATCGAGGATGGCTTTGGTACGGCCGTGGATGTTGATCAAGCCGTTCACCGTGCCTGTGGTGGTGAATTGGCCAATCAGAATACGCTTATCCTCTGGAGCGAATGCTTGGCGCTTGTCCGGCAGCACGAACCATGCACCGTTATCCGTAGCTAGCGTCCCTCCTTCTTCGAAAGCTTTTAGGAAGGTCGTCTCTGGTGGGAACGCGGTCAAGGAGTTCATGTAATTGTCCTCCAATCCGATGGTCACCCACGAGTCGTAGCCGAGGGTTGCATCGTTTTGAATGTCGTAGCGCTGCACCTCTGCTGCCAGCGCGCCGCCTTTGGGATGTTGGTAGAACGTGCTCGAGCAGGAGATTTCCATCGGCTTTCCGGCCTCTCCGAAGATGGCGTCGATGACGTCGCCCTCGCTTTCCATGACCGCATAAACCCGGTACGTGCGACCCGCTACAACTCCACCATTCTCCACTTCATCCACCTCGATGTGCGAGAATTGCCCCCAAGTCAGGACGGGGACCAACAAGAATGCGCATACGCTCAACTTCAACTTTTTCATGCCTGATGTATTTGGACTGCTCCTTATTTCACAATACGGTTACGTTGTAATATACGGCGAGAATTCATCGAACTCGAACGGAATCCAGTTGAACGCGGTACAAAATAGGTTAAGCAAATCTCATGCGAATGCGGGCTCAAGTAACTCGCGGCTGTACTTGTAATGTCGTAGACGTAAGACAAACCGAAGGGTCCATATTGCCCCCCTACCCCCATCACGAGGGCATCATTGGTACGGAATCCGAGGCTCACCCACGCCATGTCCGCATACCAACCACGTAGGTACAAGTCCAGTTGCGCAGGGGTGCGTTCAGTCACGCGCACGAGGGCCGACGGCTCCAAGATCACATCATTGGACACCTGGTACTTGTAATGGCCCATGAAGCGGAAATGACGCACTTGCTTGTTGTCCAAGCCCGACTGCAAGGTTGAAGTCCCCAGTCCCGACGAACTCTGAATCAAATGGGGAATCGCGAATCCAAAAGCATACGATTCACTGAAAACCATCATTCCGAAGTGGGCATCCAGCGAAACCGATTGTTCCATTCCATAGCTCAAAGCGGGGTCTTCCACATCCCAAACATCCAAGTTGTTATCAAAGGACCATTGGTTCGCCATCAAGCTCAGGCCAAACGACACCGCGTCGTAATTGTTCAAGTCAATGGTGTACGAGCCTCCCAGTTCAATTCCGGTGCGTTTGATCGCCCCGCCGGTATCGTCCGAATACACAATGCCCCCTACTCCAATTCGGTTCGGAAGGGCGGTGTGCCCGCTCAACGTCATGGTTTCAGGCGCTCCTTCGAACCCGGTCCATTGGTTGCGGTATTGCATCGTGATGGGCGTCTCTGGAAGTGTCCCCGCGATGGCCGGATTGCTCAAAAACGGATTGGTCATGAACTGCGATCGGCGGAACAACTGCTGCGCTTGGCTCTCTGGAGCTACCAAAGCAAGGCCCAAGGCCACAAAAAACAGGGGTAAGATGAATTGCTTCATGGTTGCCTTAGTATTTGAGGGTTACGGTTCCGGTGATGGGGTCACGATCACCTACAAATTCAATCACGTAATAGTAGTCCGCCATGGGAAGCGGCGCGTTGTTGTATCGGCCGTCCCAACGTTCCTGGTAGCCGACCGAATAGAAAATCTCTTGTCCCCATCGATTGAAGACACGGACTTTCGAAGTTGGGAAGAATTCAAGCCCACCGACAATCCATTCATCGTTGTACCCGTCTCCGTTTGGCGTGATGGCTTCAGCGATGAAGAAGCAACCGATGGTCGGATCCACTTCAACCACTCGGGTCAACGTGCAACCTAAACTGTCCGTCACCACGACCGAATACGCATCCTCATACAGGCCGGTGGCCGTTGCAGTGGTTTGTGCCGACTCATCGCTCCACAGGTACTCAATGGGCTGAAATCCTCCAACGACAGAGGCCGTTGCTGTGCCGTCCTGTTCATTCCAACACGTCACTGGTGAGCTGAGCATATTGATGATCATGTCGGTATCGACTTCAGCCGCAACCGTGAAGGCTGTATCCTCAACACAGCCGGTCGAATCGATGGCCGTGATGTTGTACACCCCTTCGTAGAGGTTCAGCAGGTCAATGCCTTCTTCGAGTACATCCCACGAAATATCCCCGGTCCCACCGATGGGGAAAATATTGACTTCACCATCATTCATGCCCGTGCACGTCACATCGGTAACATCGATGAGCACTTCAATCGGATCGGGCTCCATGATTTCAAACTGTGTCGAATCCTGGCAACCGTTGGCATCGACAACGGTGGCGGTGTATTCACCTGCGCACAGCGCTCCGAAGTTGAAATCTTCGTTTCCGTTCAATGTGAGCAGGACTGCTCCCGTCCCTCCACTGAAATCGACAATGGCCGTGCCGTCACAATCGCCTCCACACACGACATCTTCCAACAACAACGTCTCGACCTGCAAAGAATCAGGCTCAGTAATTTCAGTCGCCTCTGTGATGATGCATCCATTCTCATCCTGCACGGTGACACCGATGGGACCTTCATCCAAGTTCTCAATGGTGTAGGGCAAAGCACCGTCTTCCGGTTCGATGAGCGTCAATGCTCCAGTTCCTCCAATGCCCTCAACAGCCAGCATGCCATCGGCGAAGGATGTGCACGAGATTTCGGTTGGGGTGAGGATCAACTGAATGGCATCGGGTTCAATCAACAACTGAGGATCCGATTCCACCTCGCAACCCGCTTCGTCCATCACCGTGATGGTGTACGTGCCTGCTTCGACATCAAAACACGGTTCAAATTGGAAAGCCCCCGCTGGTGGATCAATTTGGAAACTCAAGGCCCCAGTCCCCCCGGTTGCATTCTCTACACAGATGGAGCCGTTGGCCTCACCGAAGCAAGTGACATTTTCAACGACCAAGTCGAAAAGAATCGAATCCGGTGCCATTACAGCAAAGGCCTCTTGCACCACGCATCCATTTTCATCGGTGGCATTAGCAAGGTAATCCCCTACGCACAGTCCACTGTCAGCGTATTCATTTTCCTCAGAATCCGTGACCGAATAATCGAATACACCGGAACCACCAAAGGCAGCAATGTTCACCTCACCATCGCACGCCTCTGCACAGGGCAAATCTGTGACGAGCAACTCGATGGTTACTGGGTCAGGTTCAGCGATGGAGACATTGGTCTGCGTAATGCAGCCATTGGCATCTTCTACCTGCAAGAGGTAATCCGCAGCACTTAAATCCGTTACTTCGAAATTGACGGTGCCTTCTCCTGAGATGTTTACACCCAATGCTGGGGAAGCTCCCAAGGTCAATTCACCGGTTCCGCCGCTCATGAAGCCTTCGATGATGCCATCGTCGTATGAGAAGCAAGTAATGTCCTCAGCGGTTACTTCTAATACAAGCGGATCGAGGCAGGAAATGGTGATGGCCGTATCAAGCGAACATCCATTGAAATCCGTAATTTCAAATTCCCACTCGCCGTTTCCATCGATGCACTCGAGTCCAACCCATTGGTTGCTCGGATCCGGCAGTAATCCATTGCCCGTACCCGTCGCGGAGTAGGTGACAATTTGGTAGTTCGGGGTGCCGCCCGCATAATCGATTTGGACCACGCTGTTCAAATCTCCTGGGCAGGTGTTGTCTTGAATCAATTCCCAAGAAGCTTCCAACTCCGGAGGTTCAACAAACGAGAACACTTCTGAGGAGTCGCGGCACGTATTGCCATCCACAACCGCAACGAAGTAGTCGCCCTCCAATAAGTCTGCGAATTGATTGTCTCCAACTTGGGACGCAATCAATGTGCTGTCTGCTGCATTGAAGAGTTCGTAAGTAAGAGGCGCTGCTCCGTTCACATTGACTTCCACGGCGGCCATGTCTCCAAAACAATCAATGTTGCTGTTGACTTCAATGGCCGCGTCGTTTTCCGCATAGTTTTCGCAGGGGTTCTGCACCGCTTGGGGACCGTCGCCATCCCCTTCCATGCAGTATTCCTGGTAGGGAGCTTGTACACCTTCCACGAATACCTGGAAACAGGCATGGAACTCGAAATCGCCACATGTCGTCACTTGGGCAAATTTGATGCGCAAGTCGTCACCTGCTGCTTCAGGGATAACGGTAAAAATGAGTCCCCCATCTTCCTGTTCAGAGCACATCCCAGTAGAGGTGTAAGCAGGATTGGTCCCGGTGTACTGTTCCCCGACAGCATACCCTAACGTCCAGTAGGTATCGAAGGCTACGTCGGGAAAAAAATCAAGCAGCGCCGGGTTCTGCGTCCCGCCGAGCAGTACATCCCCCAACGTTGGGTTGAAGCAGCCGCAAGGGGCGTCGATGTAAAAGGGCGACGTACCAAGCACCAAGGCATCGGAGTAGATCGCGCTCAGTTCATCGGTCGGGTTCGTGAATTCGGCATACAAACTGTACGTCACGTACCCCTCCAATTCAGCATAAATCGGTTCCCCGAGTGCATCGAACGTCGTCGGCTCGTAAAAAGCAGTATCCACTTCCACCACGACACCGGTCATTTGGCCCATGGCGATGGAGGAGAATAGGGTGAGCGCTGATACCAAGTAGAGCAAGCGCGAACATGCGGCTACAAGGCCGCGGAGGGGTTGGGGTTGAGAATTCACGAGGTCTTTCATGAACGGCGTTTCAGGGTCTGCACACAAAACAAGCGGTACGAGCAAAACGTTGCTTGTTCTAATGAAAGCGCAAAATAGCGGAATTCCGCTACATGAGCATCATTTACCCTTGCCCCACAGCCGATTGACCTCCGCCTCCGAGAGGTGGCGCCACTTTCCGCGTGGCACATCGAGTTCCAGCTGCATGATTCGAACCCGCTTCAGCCGCACAACTCGATGACCAAGGGCCTCGCACATGCGCCGAATTTGGCGGTTCAGGCCCTGCACCAAAATGATGCGAAACGTGGTCGGTGAAAGCCGTTCGACCTTGCAAGGCCGGGTGGTCGTATCCAAAATATGAACCCCTCGGGACATAGACCGAACAAAGGCATCATCGAAGGGGCGATTCACCGTTACGATGTACTCCTTTTCGTGCCCGTGGCGTTCCCGCAGGATGTGGTTGACAATTTCGCCGTCGTCCGTCATGATGATGAGCCCTTCACTCATCTTATCCAAGCGCCCAACGGGGAATACGCGAGTGGGGTAATTCACGAAATCGACGATGTTGTCTTTTTCGCGGCGCTGGTCGGTGGTGCAGACGATGCCCACGGGTTTGTGTACAGCCAAGTAGACGTGCTCCTTGTCTTGGTCGGGCGAAACCACTTTCCCCCGAACGGTCACGACGTCACCGGGCATCACCTTGGTTCCCTTCTCGGGAACTTGACCGTTGATCTTAACCGCCCCCGCGTCGATCAATTTATCAGCCGCACGCCGAGAGCAATAGCCAACCTGGGTGAAATACTTATTGATCCGGATGCCCTCGTCGTTTTCCATGGTGCGAAAATAGGCCATGCACTCAACGGTCCTCAACCTGCTACCTTTGCATGCATACAGGTTCATTTCAATGCAAAAGGAAACCGTCTACACCCCCCAACACAACGTCCGAATCGTCACGGCTGCGAGCTTGTTTGACGGGCACGATGCCGCCATCAACATCATGCGCCGCATCATGCAGCGATCCGGATGCGAGGTCATTCACCTCGGACACGACCGGAGCGTCGACGAAGTGGTCAACTGCGCCATCCAGGAAGATGCACAGGCCATTGCCATGACGTCCTACCAAGGAGGCCACATGGAGTACTTCAAATACATGAAGGACCTTTTAGACGAGCGCGGGGCAAGCCACATCCGAATCTTCGGAGGAGGCGGAGGAACCATCCTACCGGAAGAAATTGAAGAACTGCATGCATACGGTATCGAACGCATTTACCATCCGGACGACGGTCGGGCCATGGGGCTGCAGGGCATGATCAACGATCTCATCCAACGAAGCGATTTCCGGACCGTTGAAGACGCCACTACATTGAAGGATGAATTCCGCGAACTCTCGTCTGGTTCAACGCAAGCGATTGCACGCTGCATCACCGCCGCGGAATTGGATTCAGAAGGGTTCCAAAAAGCATTCCGAGCGGCGCATACCGAGATACCGCAAGTTCCCGTATTGGGGATCACCGGGACCGGTGGCGCTGGCAAGTCGTCCATGGTCGACGAATTGGTCCGTCGCTTCCTCTCGGCATTTCCGGATAAGCGCATTGGCTTGATAAGCGTGGACCCCTCCAAGCGCAAGACAGGCGGCGCACTGCTCGGTGACCGCATTCGGATGAATGCCATCAACAACGAACGGGTCTACATGCGTTCGCTGGCCACGCGCCAGTCCAACCTCGCCCTCTCCAAGCACGTGGCCGAGGGGTTGGATGTCCTGCGCGTCTCTGGGTTTGATCTCATCGTCCTGGAAACAAGTGGCATTGGCCAAAGCGATACCGAAATCATGGACCACAGCGATGTGGCCTTGTACATCATGACACCCGAGTTCGGCGCCGCGACGCAGTTGGAAAAGATCGACATGTTGGACTTTGCTGACATCGTCGCCATCAATAAGTTTGATAAGCGCGGTGGCCTCGACGCCATACGGGATGTTCGCAAACAATTCAAACGCAACCACGACCTGTGGGAGGCGAAGGACGAGGAGTTGCCCATCGTTGGGACCATCGCTTCGCAATTCAATGATCCGGGAACGAACCAATTGTTCGCCATGGTGATGAACCTCATCTCCGAGCGCACTGCCGCAGAAATAAACGTGGCCCTTCCCGGAACGGATGCTTCGAGCGAAAAGCAATTTGTCATCCCGCCAAAACGCACGCGGTACCTCAGTGAAATTGCCGAGCAAGTGCGCCATTACAACGACTGGACAGAACGCCAAGCGGCCACTGCAGGCCAACTTCAGGCCTTGCAAACGGCCATGACCCTCTTGGAGGGGGATGCGTCCAACATCGAGGCGAAAAGCCACGAAGTTCAACTCGAAATGGACCCCAAGGTGTTGGAATGGCTTGAGCAATGGCCAGAACTCCGGGCTCGGTATGAGTCGGAAGTATACACCTACCAGGTTCGAGGCAGGGACATTTCGGTTGAAACCACGACGGAGAGCTTGTCCCACCTCAACATCCCGAAAATCGCTGTGCCGCGGTTGAGCGGCTGGTCGGATTTGGCCCGGTGGGCGCTGCAGGAAAACCTGCCCGGCAGCTTTCCATACACCGCAGGAATCTATCCGTTCAAGCGACAAGGGGAAGACCCGGCCCGCATGTTTGCCGGAGAAGGCGGACCCGAGCGCACGAACAAGCGCTTTCACTACGTCTCTCAAGGCATGCCCGCCAAGCGCCTCTCCACGGCCTTTGACAGCGTCACGCTCTATGGCCGCGACCCCGACCGACGCCCAGACATCTATGGCAAGGTGGGAAACAGCGGGGTCAGCGTTTGCTGCTTGGACGATGCGAAGAAACTCTACAGCGGCTTCGACTTGTGCGCTCCCACGACCAGCGTGTCCATGACCATCAATGGCCCCGCTCCCATCCTTTTGGCTTTCTTCCTGAATGCCACAGTCGATCAACACTGCGAAAAATTCATCCGGGAAAACGGTTTGGAGGACAAGGTCGAAGGTGTGCTTCGAGCGAAGTGGGAAGACAAAGGCTTGAAGCGACCCGTTTACCAAGGAGATTTGCCCGAAGGACACAACGGACTCGGCCTCCTGCTGCTCGGTTGCACAGGCGATGAAGTCCTGCCTGAGGCCGACTACCAACGACTGCAGGCTGAGGCGATGAGCCAAGTTCGCGGCACCGTCCAGGCCGATATACTGAAAGAGGATCAAGCCCAAAACACCTGCATTTTCTCCACGGAATTCGCCCTGCGCCTGATGGGCGATGTACAGGCATCGTTCATCGACCGCTCGATTCGCAACTTTTACAGCGTCTCCATTAGTGGCTATCACATTGCAGAGGCCGGTGCCAACCCCATCACGCAATTGGCCTTTACGCTCGCCAACGGGTTCACCTACGTAGAATACTACTTGAGCCGTGGCATGGACTTGAATGAGTTTGGGCCCAACCTCAGCTTCTTCTTCAGCAACGGCATCGACCCGGAATATGCGGTCATCGGTCGCGTGGCACGGCGCATCTGGGCCAAGGCCATGCGGGAAAAATACGGAGCCTCTGCGCGTGCCCAAATGCTGAAGTACCACATCCAGACCTCAGGGCGCTCCTTGCATGCTCAGGAAATCGATTTCAACGACATTCGGACGACCCTGCAAGCGTTGTACGCCATTTACGACAACTGCAATTCCCTGCACACCAACGCCTACGACGAGGCCATCACAACACCTACGGAACACAGCGTACGGCGGGCCATGGCCATCCAGCTCATCATCAACAAGGAGCTCGGTTTGACGAAAAACGAAAACCCCCTCCAAGGATCTTACATCATTGAAGCGTTGACCGATCTCGTCGAGGAAGCGGTCATGACCGAATTCGACCGCATCACGGAACGCGGAGGTGTCATCGGAGCGATGGAAACCATGTACCAACGCTCGCGCATCCAAGAAGAGAGCTTGCATTACGAGACCTTGAAGCACACCGGCGAATTCCCCATCATTGGCGTCAACACGTTCTTGGCCAAGAACGGCTCGCCCACGCTTACTCCTGGGGAAGTTATCCGGGCTGAACCTTCGGAAAAGGAAGGCCAACTGGAGCAAGTGAAACGCATCCACACCCGGTTCGAGGCAGAAAGCAGCGAGGCCATCACCGCGGTGAAGCAAGCGGCAGTCGCCGGCGAAAACGTTTTCGAAACCCTGCTCGAGAGTGCAAAATTCTGCACCTTGGGTCAGTTGAGTGACGCCCTGTTTGAGGTAGGTGGTGCGTACCGCCGGAACATGTAATGAACACCGCACCCAAGGCCACTTCGGGCATTGCTTGGATGCTATTGGCCACGGTCTTGTACACCGCGGCAAACCTCTGCGTCAAAGCATTGGCGCACTTACCCACCCAGGAATTGGTGTTTTTGCGCTCCATCATCTCCCTGGTGTTGACCGGAGGATGGCTGTGGTGGAAGGGCTACAACCTACTTGGTGTGAACCGCAAGTGGCTGTTGGTCCGGGGCATCTTCGGAACCATCGGGTTGGCGACGTTTTTTCACACGCTTCGCTTCATCCCCATCGCCAGTGCGACGGTCATCCAATACCTCTCTCCCATCTTCACGGTACTCTTGGCCCGGTATTTTGACGGGCAACGGTCCATGCGCCCGGTCCAGTGGGCCTTTTTTGCAACGGCATTTGCAGGGGTGTTGATGGTGAAAGGCTTTGACCCGCGGATCAACTGGTTGTATTTCGGTTTGGGAGTGAGCAGCGCGATGGCCGCTGCCGTGGCCTACCTCGCCACCATGAAATGCCGCGAAACCGACCATCCAGTGGGCGTGGTCATCTGGTTTCACTTGGTGGCCGTGCCGGTGACCGGAGGTTGGACGGCTTTTACGTGGGTGCCGCCGGTGGGCTCAGAATGGCTGCTTGCGCTGGCCATCGGATTGCTCAGCGTGGTCGCTCAAATTGCCATGACCTATGCCTTGCACCAAGGTCAGGCCAATGTGATCATGCCGTTCAAATATTTCGGGGCGGTGCTGGCGTTTGCGTTTGGCTTGTTGCTCTTCGACGAGCGCTTGAACCAGTGGGCGTTGGCCGGCATGGGCTTGGTCATCCTCTCCGTCACACTGAATACCGTCCTGAAACGGCGCTGGGACCGAGGATCGAGCGCTGGTTAGCGCAGAGGGGTGGCGTTTTCCCAAATGTGGCGCTGGTAGACCGACTGTAGCTTTTGCGTGATGGGGCCCATTTCCTGGGAAGCACCGATGCTCCGGCCATCAATTTCCGTGACATGGGCCAATCCCCCCATCGTACCTGTCGTGAAGACCTCCTGGGCCGTGTAAAATTCCGTCAAACTCACCCGGCGTTCTTCGACCGGCATGCCTTGCTGGCGCGCCAATTCCAGTACCAACTGACGGGT
This sequence comes from uncultured Flavobacteriales bacterium, assembly GCA_938074325.1. Lineage (GTDB taxonomy): Bacteria > Bacteroidota > Bacteroidia > Flavobacteriales_D > Sanyastnellaceae > UA16. Next base: position 24,980 of record CALJFZ010000013.1, read on the forward strand.
CAACCCCGGTAGGCAGGCGACCGCAGTAGGCGTCAGCAATGTACCATTGCGCACAGCAAAGACATTGGTTGCATTCGTCTCCGCAATGAACCCCTCGAGGTCCAACATGAGCGCGTCATCCACCCCTGCAACGTTCGCTTCAATTTTGGCCAAAATGTTGTTCAACAGGTTGTTGTGGTGGATTTTCGAATCCAAACACGACGGACTGTTCCGGCGGATTGCGGACGTAACCAAGCGTATTCCCTCTTGGCCATAGACGAGGCCCTTGTATTCAGGCAAAACAATGAGGGTAGAGCCAAACACGTTGAGCCTTGGATCCATCCCGCTGGTGCTCTTCTCACCCCGGGTCAGCGTGATCCGGCAATGAACACCGTCGGTCATATCGTTCGCTCGGAGCGTAGCGAAAATCGCGTCCTCAACCTGGGCGCGACTGGGAATGTCAGCAAATGCCAAGGCCTGAGCGGAATCCAACAACCGGCTGATGTGCTCGCTCAGCTGATAGGCCCGACCGTTGGCAATGCGCAAGCCTTCCCACACGGCATCTCCCCCTTGCACCACGCTGTCGAGCACGCTTACTTTGGCATCAGCGCGTGGCACCAGTCCATTCACCCAGACTTGGGTCACGGCGTTGCGGGGGTCGGGTTGATTGAATTTGGCCATGGATCAGTTGATTGCTTGCTGGCTTAAAGTAACGTAAAGGGGCTCCAACTCTTCGATCAAGGCATTGAATTGTGGTTCCAGCTCTGGCAAGGAGCGGTCAACGGCAGCATGTGAGTTCCACCCCGTGGATGCATGCACCCGGTGGTACCAGTATTTCGCCCACACTCCATCCTCTACGCGGGGGCCCGGGGCCCATGAGAGCATGCCAGGATCGAATTTGAGCCCCAGCCACTGCATCAATTCCGTCAAGGATTTCTCCGGATTCGCCACCAAACGGTCTGAATCCAACACAGCAACGGGCCAACCCGCTTCTTGGCAATGCTTCAACCAAGCGTGTTGATGATGATAACACAAATCAAGCGCCGTAGGTTGGTCAATGTGCGCTCGGTACGATTTGAGCACGCGCCGCGGATGACGGGTCAATATGACGTGCTGGTGAGCAGCGAAGTCGTCGTAGGGCCACCCCTCCAGGTGGTTGGCCATGTGCTTCAGAAACAGATGGCCTTCGTCTGTGCGGAAGGCAGGAAGAATATCCTGTCGCTCGGTTGGCATGGTCGCGAGAACTTCCTCGCGCGAAGGCCTATCCACACCGGTGTGCTGTAGAAAGTGAGCGAACAAGGGTTCGTCAAGCACCCGAAAATCCGGCCGTTGCGCCACGCTGTACATCAGCGCAGTGCTGCAATTGCGAGGGCCGGACCACAGCGAAACGATCATGCCCAATCAGCGCACGACAGTCACACTTCCTGAATACGTCCTCGGCACCATCTCGTGCACAGACTGCACCTTCAATCGATACATGTATTGACCGTCACGCACAAAATGATCACCTCCTTGATGTTGGCCAATCCACGGCTCTTCAGGGTCGAAAGACTCAAACACCTTTTCACCCCATCGATTGATGACGACCAAGTGGTAGGTCTCGGTTACGAAGGACGTTCCAACCGGGAGGAAAGCATCATTCAATCCATCGTTGTTGGGACTGAAGGCCGTAGGAACATAGACTGCGAAGTCAATGGGCTTGAAATAGGCTACAATTTCCTCTTCATCCTGCTTAGGCAGGGTGATATTATCTGCAGTGGGGCCTGGGTTCGGTGCCGCATTGGCAATTTCCCATCGGTCAAATGCCCAGTGCTCGACGGCGGCGGCTTCTGCGTTCAGAAGTCCAGCAATTTCCAATCCGCCTTCCCATTCATCCGTTACAATGACCGCACCGCCCTCGATGCGAACCACGCCTTTGTTTGGCGGTTCAACCCGGACCTTCAAGTCGCTGTGTTCAATCACGTTGAAATGGGCCGTGTAGGTTGCAGGTTCCGTAACGGAGATGCTACCGACCGGATTGGTCATGGAAGGTGCCACATCGGTGCCCGTAGAAGACCATCCCGTGAAGACATGCCATTCGTCCAACCCGACGGCCTCCACATCGTGAGCTCCGTACGAAAGCAATTCCGTGGCTGGGTAGTTGAGGAGTGCGGTTCCGTCGACGTAGATGTCCCCTGCTCCAGGAGGGTCTACCACAAATGTGACCTCTTGCGGATCTGCATTGGACGCGAAGTACGCCACCAAAGTCGCATCCCCGTTCAAGGTAAATCCGAGGTAGGGATTCGTGGGATCATTCAAGGTGATGTCCCCATCCAACACTTGCCAAAAGAGGAAGACCTCTCCCATCGACTCGTCGGCCGTGAGCTCCATTGGAACCCCTGCAAAGTAGGTGGCGTCCATCGGCACGTCAAAGGGACCGATATCCACTGAGTTGACCTGAACCTCGCCCATGCCATCGATGATGAGCGTCAACGTCACGGACTCCACTTCGTAGCAGTCTTCCAACCCGTTGATCAGCATCTCTGCACAACGTTCCTCAATGAAATCGTGGATTTCGTCAACGTTGGCCATCCAACCGTCGTAATCGCCGCCCCAACGATCAATGTGTCGGTCCATTTCTGGCTCAATGACGTTGATCATGCTGTCCAAGACGGCGTGCATGTTGTCGCAGCTGAAATGGGTGTTGCTGAGGTCCGCCCAACGGTTGATGTAGGTCGCCCAGAAATCCTCATTTTCCATGAGGGAATTGAAGATGGGGATGTGGCCTTGTCCCCCAACATTCCCGAGGGATTCAGGGTTGCACGGATCCGCGTCCGCACCCTGCGATGGAACACCAGTGTAGTTTGCTCCGTGGCCGAAGGTGTTGTCCATGTCCCACAAGGCGTAGCGCCACTTCTTGCCGCTTCCGTCCGGGTGCCGGCCTCGCCACCACGCCGTGTTCCAATTCAACCAGTCTGCACACACCGTGAAGGAATTGAGCAAGTAGTAGTCAATCAAGCTCATCACGTTGTACACACTGGTGACGTAGTCGTAGTTATCCGGATCGGTCATGTCTTGACCGGTCACGAAGTTCACGAGTGGCATCCAATCCGCATCGTCCCCGTACTCAACCCATGTACCGCCCCAAGTCTTGATGAAGTCAACGAAGTGACGAGGCTGGTCGTAGTACTCGGTGGTGAAGTCGAGGTCATCGACCTTTTCGCGGTATTCGTAAACACCCCAATACTCGCCATTGAGGTAGACAATGCAACTTTCGTTGGTTCGCTCGTCAATGTGCAAATCGGCCAGGTGACTCAATGTCTGCACATAGGCATCGCGGATATGGCCACCGCCTGAACTCGGGTAATTGTCGTTAGCGGCTGCCTTGAAAATCAAGCGCTGGTAAACATCGCGCTCCTTCACGTGGAACAAGGGAGCGAGCAGCCCGTAACTGTGCCCCATTTGGTCGCGTGTGATGTAGTCAAATCCTTTCTGAGGATAGGCGTTGGAGTCATTTCCGTGCTCGTTTGAATCGCCCAAGCCTTCGCACCAATACGTGCCGTCCGCGTGGAAGAATTCAATGTGGCAAGGCTCGTCCGCACCTCCACCCCAGCCTCCGGGCCACTGGCCGTCTTCTTGGCCATCTCCTGAAACGGACACCACAATGATGTTGTGGTTGTCGTCCCCGGTGAAATAGGTATTGGTGTTGGTATGCGAATCTGCCAATGCACCCGCTGGATCGAAGCAACGTGCCCGGACAACGGTCGTCGCGTTCACTGCAATGGGCCCGGTGTAAAGCGGACTTCCTGCATTTGGGGCGTACCCATCGGTGGTGTACCGGATCTCGTACCCAGCAGGAGCTGTTATGGCAACGTTGGTGCCGCCAGCGTAGTAACCAGACTGTTGTTCGAATTGCGGCGTGGGCGCGTATTCATCGAAGAACGCTCCGCCGTTTGAATTGCCCGGCGTGGGATCGGTACACACCTTCCATTGGCCTCCTACCCCATCGGCGTCGCGCGACCAGCTGTGGTCCGCTTGCGTTGGTGTCCAATCTTCGTAAAACGTGTAGGACTCGAGGACGTTCCCTGAAGGATCCGAGAAGACGACCGATTCCCCCATGGTTTGGGTCACCTTGAAGTTGGTGTTCAGGTTCCCACCAACGTATAAATTCTCGGGCACTTCGCCTTCGTTCGAACAAATAATGAGAAGATAGCCTCCGGCCGGAATGGTGGTACCCGCTGGAATCTCGAACATCTGGGGGTTGTCCGGATTGTCCGAAAGCCAGTGACCGTCCAAGTCCACCTCGGTCGGTCCTTGATTGTAAAATTCGATGTAGTCCTCGTTGTCCCCATTGACGCCGAGCGTGTAGTTGCTCGCCGAAAACTCATTGATGACAACCTGCGCATTGGACGCCACAGAGGCGCACAAGAGCAAGGCACATGAACTGAGAATGTGTACGAATTGGTTTCGCATTATTGGATATTCAATTGTCCCGTAAACGTTGGGGTTGCAGGTCCCACGAGGGTGTAAATGTAGGTGCCGGCTGGCAGTGAGCCTCGGTCAATGGTATGAAGCGTACCCGTGGGGCGTGCGGTGTACACTACGCGGCCGGTTGGGTCCGTAATGGTCAAGTCCATCGCGCTTCGCGTTGGATTGGAGAATCGCAAGGTCGCTTGATCCGTCATGGGATTTGGATACAGCATCGGTGCTTCTGCGTCCAGCGACTCAGACACGCCGCTCGCAGTAACACAACCCTCTTCAATGAGATTCAACGTGTTGTGGTAGTCGTCGTTCACGACATCGGTGATGAAATCAATGCAAACCTCATCTCCCATAGATGCCCAGTACAACCGCACAAGTGGTGCAAATTCATAGTGCTTGGGGAAACTCATGTCGTCGAACGACAAGCCGATCACCTCTACGCCCCCGGGCGTGAAGGAAGGCGCGATGGAGTACTCGATGGGATCCGCCAAACTCACAGCGCTCGAAATGGTCATGCCGCTCATGGAGAACTGGTAGCCTACGATGCGGTTGTTTGGGTTGTGCACGTGGATGTCCATGTATTGCTGGCCCCAGTTGACTGCACCAATTGTGAAGTGTACGGTGTCGAATGGGTTGACAATGTGATTGACCGGGAAGTTGCACTTGTCGTGGAAGCCAGAGCTATCCGGGTGCTGGTGCAGTTCATTGAAATGCTGACACAAGGCGAGGTGAGCGGCGTCCGTCACGGTGATCTCGTCGTCTTGGTCGACATCGGTGCAAGGCAACGCCTCGATGTCATCGCCCAAAATATGCTCCACGTATGCGACAGCATCTGCGAACTCTTGGGCACCGTTGGCATCGAGGTCGCCCATCAAAGCAGAGCCATTGCAATCGCCATTGCAATCCGCAACCGCTGTTCCAAATTCGACCCCCTCGCAATCGCTGAACGGCGCGCAATCACCGATGACATCCACTTCCAATTCACCGGTAGAACGGTCCAAGTTGATGCACACGGCTGCGTGGTTGTTGTCGTACGAAATCTCTGCACGGCCGAGTGCGTCCGGGATGAAATCGTAGTTGGCGCGGACGATGAGGTAGTAGGTGCCATCTGCGACATCGGTCACATCGATCCATTGGCAGCTCAGGCCTGAACCATAGATGTCACCGCAACCTGCGGAAATGCCCATGTTGCCGCAACCGTACTGACCGGTTCCGCCACCACTGCACTCGAGGTCCATGACGCAGAATCCGTTTTTAAACCCAATCGGAATGTACTGGCCCTCCAGCGTAAAGAGGTCGTATTTGGCATACCCCTTGTGGTGCCAGTGGCTGTGGCAATCGCCCCACTCGAACTGGTTGTTATCTGATTGGCTGGGAACTCCGATGTAGTAGTCCAATTCCCCGATGTTCAAGATGTGGGTGGTGAAACGCACCAACTCGCGGTCGCCGTACCCGTTCAAACACCCTTCGTCGATGTAGCAATCCGTCTCGCTCACTTGCATGACCTGGGTCGACAGGCTATTGACAATGGCTTCTGCACTCACAATGAGGTCTGGACCGGTGCACTCAGGATCGCCCGCGTAGACGCAATCGCCGCTGTCCACCTCTGCAAGCGGGTTGTAGTTGCAGGCCTCTTCATCCGTGCAACCTGTGGGCGGTCCTTCAAAATTAAATTCCCAATCAAACCCGTCTGCACAAGCCCCGTTGGGATCCGACAGCAAAAGCTCTGCGTCGAAACTGATGTCCGAACTGGTCGCCGCGACCTGGTGAATCTCCACAGCCAAGACGTTTACACCGTTGTTGACGTTCAATGCCACGGGGTATTCATAGAGGTTGGATTCATTGCCTCCGACAATCTCGCTCAACGCTAGCGTCTCAGAGGTCACCGCGCCATCGGCCATGTTGCTTCGAGCGATTTCCACACCGTTCAAGTAAACCACGGCACCGTCGTCCCTGCGCAAACGCAACAGGCCATCCAAGTTGGACCCTCCTTCTCCTTCGAAATCAAAGGTGTGGCGGAAGTAGGTTGTGATGTGTTTATCCGATGAATTGTCGCCGTAGGACACGACAGTGGTTTCATCGCCGTCACCGTACCCGAGCTCTGCTGCTCCTGTTGCCCATGCGGAGGCATCGTAATCGGCAGCCGTCCAATCGGAACCGAGGTCATCCCCCGAATCGCTGTAGGCCCATTCGGACTCCAAATCCACCAAAGACATGTAATCCGGAGCCCCTAAGCCCATTCGAATCCATACCGGCACATCCCCTTGGAGCAGCACCGTCAGATTGGCTTCATCGCCGCATCCCCCTTCTTCGTCGTCGAAGTAGATGGTGCCTTCGTTGGTGTTGTCGAAGGTGCCCATGTTGCAGTATTCGTAAATCCACAACTTCGTATCGCAGCCGGTTCCGCAGGTGTTGAACGAGTACATGCCGTTTGCAGGCGGCGTGAAGACGTACCACGCATTTCCTGTGGCTTGTTCAATGGTGCCATAATCAGCCTCAGTAAGCGGGAAGGCATCGTTGCATGTAGCTCCGGGCAAGCAATCGAAACTGACGGTTTCTCCGTCACCGTAGTCTCCCCCTGAGGCGATTTCCACTCCGTCTTGATAGAGCCAGTAACCACCGGGCGCGAAAATGCCATCGCCGTAAGAATCGAAAATGGAAAACTGAAGGCAGGGAGCCTCGATCGATGCATCAAAGCAGATTACCGCGCCTTCGGCCGCCCCCGATCCAAGAACTGTCCCCTGATAGGAAAGCTCCCACGAAATCTCGTTGGGGTAGTTATCCGAAACGATGACAACCTCGATGGCCGTCTCGCCTTCAGAACACTGGCTCCAAGCCGAAATGGCAGCTGTCGCCATAAACATAAACAAGGCGAATGCACGCGCCGAAAAAGCAGGGTTAATTGCAGGCATTGGTATCAATTTGGTGGTCAAACTCCGAAGATAATCAAACCTTTACAGTCAAACACACTTGCACCGCCAAGGGTTGCATCGAAGATTGGGTCAGAATGCAGAAGAATCTGTTATTTTTGCCGCATGGCACACGACCCTTCACACGACCACGGACACCACGGAGAACCAGAACAGAATGAAATCGGCGGACCCGTCGTTTTCGCGTTGATTTTGTTTGGGCTCGTGGTGACGGCCATCGCCTTTTTGGCGTAAGCCTTTCCTTCCACTCCGACCCTGTCTTACCTCACCACGTCCATCTCCTCGACGAGGTGACCCGCCCCTGCGTACACATCTGTAATCCACAAGACGTAGCGGATGTCGACCATGATGTTGCGGCAACGCGACCCATCGAACAAAATGTCACTCATGGTTGATTCCCACGAACGATCAAAGTTGATGCCCACCAAATGGCCATCGCCATCGATCGCGGGTGAACCCGAGTTGCCTCCGGTTGTGTGGTTCGAACCGGTGAAGCACACTGGCAATTCTCCGCTCTCGTTGGCATAGCCTCCCCAATTGCCTGCTTCAAGGGCGGCGACCAAATCAGCTGGTAAGTCAAAATCGGCGTCTCCAGGAATGTACTTCTGCAAGATGCCCTTTGCCGTTGTAAAGGGCAGGTACGTCATGCCATCGTAGGGAGAAGAACCCTCAACCTTACCATACGTCAATCGCAACGTGCTGTTTGCGTCCGGGAAGAATGCACGCTCCGGGAAGAATGTTCGGAGGCCATTTGTGTACACACCTGTCAACGAATCCAGCTGGGATGAAGCTGCTCCGTAACCGGCCGCCACGCGCTCGAAATAGGCATTGCGCATGGACTTGATCAATTTGTACGCCGGGTCTTTGGTGAGCTTTGCAAAGGCCTTTGGGTTGCCCTTGGCCAACAATTCCTCCATCGCTTCCTGGTCGTCAAAAATGGATTTATCGAAGAGCTTGGATGCCCATCCGGTAGGATCCGAAGCGGCAGGGAGCAATTCTTCCGGGATGAACCGCCCATCGATGTGCTTCATGTAGGGCGCAACCAATGCCGCAAGAATGCCTGCATCTACCTCGGCGTCGTATTGCCGAAAATGGTCTGCCGTGCTGCCTTTCAATGCTTCAAGAGCGGCTTCAATCTCTCCAGCTTCAGCCGTGGCTTCCCAGCGCTCTACCAATGGCGCGAACGACCAAGCGTAATTCAACACATCTGGTCCATAATACACCCACTCGATGAACAGGCTGCGGGCCAGCATGAAGGGATTGCGCTCGTCGTTGGCTGCTTGCATTTTGGCAATGAGCTGCATCATCGGCACGTCGTCCGCTGCTGCGGCACGTGCCATGAACTCAGCTTCCAAGTCCAGTTTCTTTCCAATGGCATTCAATTCCTGAAGCCCTTTGTTCTGACCGATCCACTTCTTCCAAGCATTTGCAATGGAACTCTGTTTGTCTGCATAAGCAATGCGCAGTGCCGGTGAACTCGCGCGCGCGGCATTGACCACCGCGAGCGAGGCATCCCGCATTTCAATGCGGGCGGGATTCAAGGTTTCCACCACATAGCTCACGGCGTCACTGGTGAGGTATTGCTCTGTGCGCCCCGGGAATCCGAAGACCATTGTGAAATCGCCTTCCTTTACGCCTCCCAAATCCACAGGAAAGTGGTGCTTGGGTTGGAACGGAAAGTTGGATTCGCTGTAGTCAGCTGGTTCATTGTTGGCATCTGCGTATATGCGGAACATACTGAAGTCACCAGTATGCCGCGGCCACACCCAGTTGTCGGTATCCCCGCCAAACTTACCCACTGCTGAAGGAGGAGCACCCACCAAGCGCACGTCGCGGTACGTCTTGGTCGTGATTAAGTAAAAGCTGTTTCCGAAATCAAACGCAACGACCTCGGCATCCAATCCCGTGCCGTCGGTCGCCGCAGCAATCAAGGCCTCTTTGGCCGCTTTTTCGTCTTCCGCATCGCGAATGGCAGACGTCACGTCTTCGATGCGATCAATGAAGGTGGCCACGAGATTGGGGTTGGCCAATTCCTCCGCTCGACTCATGGCCCAGAACCCATCCGTCAGGTAGTCATTTTCGACCGTACTGTGGTACGCAATCTGGCCATATCCACAGTGGTGATTCGTGAGCAAGAGCCCTTCGCTGCTGACCATTTCCGCCGTGCATCCTCCATTGAAATGCACGATGGCATCCTTCAAACTCCCTTCGTTGATGCTGTAAATGTCCTCTGCGCTCAGGTGAAGGCCCATGGCCTGCATGTCCCCTTCCACTGCCTGCAGCAGGGTTGGAATCCACATGCCCTCTTTTGCCTGCATGGAGGATTGGGAAACAGTGAGACAGAGGGCCAACAATAGAGGAATGAAACGGTAGTTCATGGGATCGGAATTCGGTTTGCGGGGTTGAAGATAAGCAGGCCAGGATTAGCTTTGTTCGCATGGATTTGAATGCTGACTTCCGTTCCGATACACTCACCCGTCCGACCCCTCCCATGTTGGAAGCCATGCGTAATGCGCGGACAGGCGATGATGTTTTTGCAGAGGATCCCACGACCGAAGCGTTCCAAGATCGGTGCGCACGCTTTTTTGGACACGAAGCGGCTTTGTTCTGCCCCTCCGGCACCATGACCAATCAGATCGCTATCAACGTCCACGTCCAACCTGGAGACGAGGTCATCTGCGATCGCATGGCACATATTTACAACTACGAAGGCGGCGGAATTGCTCGAAACTCCGGTGCCTCTGTTAGGCTGTTGAACGGCAATCACGGCCGATTCTCCTGGAACGATGTGAAGGCAGAAATCAATCCACCGGACAGCCATTATGCCCGCACCTCCTTAGTATGCGTCGAGGATACCGTCAACCGTGGCGGCGGTGCTGTTTGGGACCTCGCCGAAATCAAAGCAATCCGCGAGGGGTGCTCGGCTGCGGGCTTGCCCCTGCACCTCGACGGTGCGCGCTGCTGGAACGCAATGGTGGCGCGGGCGGGTGGCAACATGCCAGAGGAAGCGGAATGGCGAGCCTACGGGCAGCTGTTCGACTCCATTTCCATATGCTTTTCAAAAGGCCTGGGCGCTCCCGTCGGCTCGGTGATCATCGGTTCCAAGAAATTCATCGCTGAGGCCCACCGCGCCCGGAAAGTTTTTGGAGGCGGTATGCGCCAAATCGGCGTACTGACCGCCGCCTGCGACTACGCGCTTGATCACGAACTGCCGCGCCTTTACGAGGATCATGTCCGCGCCCAGCAGTTGGGTCAAGCCCTTAAGGGATTGAAACGCGTCGTTGCAGTCGATCCAGTCGAAACCAACATCGTTATTTTTGAAATCGAATCGGGACTCACAGCCGCAGAATTCGTTGCAGAAGCCACTACCATGGGCATCCACTGCTTTGCATTCGGACCGCAGCGGGTGCGCCTTGTGGTGCACCGCGATCTGAAACAGGCCCAGATCGACGCTAGCTGCGATGCATTAGCGCAATCCGTGCTGAACAGCTAACGGTCGGGTGATGACGCGGTCGCCGTTCTGGAACTGCAGGACGTAATGCCCATTCGTCCACTCTGACACATCAAACACCTGGGTCGACTGACCCGACCACATGGTCGCTGCAACTTCTCGGCCTGCGCGATCGAATGCGCGCACGGCCCACCCCGTCGTACTGGGGTCTACCTCAAAGAAAACGGCATCGCTCGCCGGATTCGGGAACAGATTCGCTTCGCCCAACCCCACTTCACCGACGCCCATGGAACAATCATGCACCGTCAAGATCATGGCATCTGCAAACGAGCAACCGGAATCCGTTGTGCCGTTCAAGACGATGCTGTACGTTCCGGGTTCGAAATCACCCGGAGCTACATAGAAGAACTGGTTGTTGGAGCCGTCTTGCCATTCGTAATCGTAGCCGATGGGACCGTAAATCAGCAACGGTTCGTCTTCACAAACAATGGTGTCGTTTCCAATGGTAAAGTCACTCGGCTCCACTTCCGGCACAAAGGCCGTTACTGGGTGTGCACAGCCATTGGCATCTGTGATGCCCAATTGGTACGTACCCGGGGCCAAGCTGTCTAAATTTTGTGTTTCAGCTGTGAAATCATTGGGGCCCGTCCATGCAAATTCATACGGATCAGAGGCGCCTTCCACCTCGATCTGAATGGACCCATCCGATGCCACTTCGCAACTGGCCTCCTGGATTACCGTCGTCACGCTCCACGCCTCTGGGGCCAAAACGGTGCGCTCCAATGTGAACTCCGTGCCGCAAGTGGTGGTGATGTTGGCGGTGTAATCACCAGGCGCCAAATCGAAAATCCACCGCCCTTCAGCCGCGTACCCATTCGGACCGGTCCAAGAACAATCAAAATCCGATCCGCCTTCATTCACAAAGGCAAGGAGGAAGCCGTCGGGGGCTGTATCCTTATCCAACGGGCAGGATACATTTCGAACTTGTGCGTCCGCTGAAGAATCAGAGGATTCCGAAGTGTAGACAGAGACATCAGCATTGCCCGTCTGACCTGCCCAGCCATCGACCTGGATGTAGTACGTTTCACCGGCCTCCAAGCAACTTGTGTACATCGTAGAGCGGTAGCCGGCGCAAAAATCATCGTTTGCTCCCACCATCTCATACGTCGAGAAGTCACCGCAGTCGCTGGCTCGGTACAGCGCCAATTGGGTATCAAACGAGGAAGAATCCGAACAGGTAGTGATGGTCACGGGGTCCGTTGTCTCCGCAGTGAATGTCAGCCAGACCGAGCTGGTCGCGTTGCCGTCGGAGCCGCACCATGAACCCGGTAGATTGCAAGAGCCGCTCGGGGCAGCATCTGGACTCACTTCCCCCGCTTGAATGGTTCCGCCCCCTGAAGCGACCACAACAGAAGGACCATCGATTTCAATAGCGGCAGCGTCGCACGGCACATCGTGATCGATGAACAGGCTCTCACCCGCCGTAAACGTCCATACGTTCCCATAACCGGTGCCATTGAAAATGCCTGAAAGCACCCCGTCCATGTACAAGTCAAACCGATTCCCACCGTCCCCGTAACTGTCAACATGGATCAAATCCACCGACGTGCCTGAGGCCACGCAAAAAGGACCTTCCGTATAAATGGCGTTGTTCCCATAAGTGGTACCGCCGTTGCCTCCTGTGCCTGCGCCGTCGCACCCAACATTGTCAGAGTTTCCGCCGCTCGCGATGAAATTCTCACTCCCGCAAGGCTCACCCGATGGGGTCAGTTCCCAGTACATTTCGTACCCCCACGGATCAGTGTCAATCACGAAATCAATGGCAACTTCTCCGTCTTCGCATTGCGCTTGCGATTGGACGGAAAACAGAGCGAAACTGATCAGAAATAAGGCAGAGAGGTTTTTCATGCGAAGCGGGTTTCAGTTTATGATTTGGAAAGATACGTGAATTGGAATCACTCACATGAACCGCTAGCTTTGCGCCCGCAATGCTCATCTTGCTCTCTCCCTCTAAAACCATGTCCTTTCACGATGCCCCGACGGCACCAGGAATGACGGAACCGTGCTTTCTGCGAGAGGCTGAACAGTTGATGAGAAAGTTGAAGCGACTGTCTTCTGGGCAAATTGAAAAGCTCATGAAAGCCAATGCTGCAATTGCTGCACAAGCTGCCAATTGGTTTCACGATTGGGCAGTGCCCTTCACCGAATCGAATGCCAGGCCAGCAGCGAATTGTTTTAAAGGAGCAGTTTACACGGGTCTCGATGCCCGCAATTGGACGAAAGCGGACCAAGCCTATGCACAGGAACATCTTCGCATCCTTTCAGGACTGTATGGCGTGTTGAAACCCTTGGACGGCATGCAACCGTACCGTTTGGAGATGGGGCTTAAGTGGGACATCACACCAAAAACACCGAATCTGTACGCGTTTTGGGGAACAAAAGTCCAACACGAAATCACAGCAGCTGCAAACGGATTGATCATCAACCTGGCCAGCACGGAATACAGCAAAGCAGCATTGCCCAAATCGTTTAATGGGAGGATCATTACGCCGGTATTCAAGGAACTCGTGGGGGACGCATACAAAGCCAAAATGGCTTATGCGAAAGAAGCGCGTGGCACCATGGCCCGACACATCGTCCAAAACCGCTGGACCGAGCCCGAAGCACTGAAAACATTCACCGGCATGGGCTACTCCTACCACGCCGCCCTCTCCAACGAAAACGAGTGGATCTTCACCCGTGACACCTCAAAGCAGAATTAAAAACACCATGAAACATTTTTTCAAAGCAGCAACGCTTTTCACCATTATCACTGCATTGGCAACAAGCGCCAGTGCCCAAAACACCCCCAACATGGAATCCATCAGCTACGCCCTCGGCATTCTCTTTGCAAAAAACTTGCAAGACCAAGGCCTTGACGAAATCTCCACCGATGACATGGCCAAAGGCCTCAGCGAACAAATGAGCGCATCGGCGAGCATGACCCCTGAACAAGCCAACGCCATGGTCGGCGAATTCTTCCAGGCCAAAAAGGAAGCCGCCGGAGCTGCTGCAAAAGCAGACAGCGAAGCCTTCTTGACCGAGAACGCGAAAAACAAAGACGTGACCGTTACAGCGTCGGGCTTGCAATACACCCACTTGACTGAAGGCGAGGGCGAACACCCAACCGCAGCTTCAACGGTCACTGTGCACTACCGCGGCACCTTGATCGACGGCACTGAATTCGACTCATCGTACAAGCGAGGAGAACCCATCTCCTTCCCGCTCGGTGGCGTCATCAAAGGCTGGACCGAAGGGTTACAGTTGATGAAGCCCGGTGGAAAGACCAAATTCTTCATCCCACAAGATTTGGCCTACGGTGCCAACCCAAACCCCAACGGCCCCATCCCTCCTTACGCCGCGTTGATTTTCGAAGTCGAGCTGATTTCATTCCAGTAAATCACGGCCACTGAGTCACTTGAGAAAACCCCGGCACTGCTGGGGTTTTTTCGTGTCCGGTTGGAAGAGAAATTCCTTAGTTTGCAGCCCATGGATGCATTTATTACAAACGACGCCGTCGTCCTCGGCTTGCTAATAGCCACATTGGCATTGGTCTTTCATAGCAGCACGTTGCCACGCTTCAAGCGGTTCTACACCATCATCCCCACCTTGCTGGTGTGTTACTTCCTGCCCGCGATGTACAACAGTTTCGGCCTCGTCGACGGCGAAGCGTCCAACCTCTACTTCGTAGCCTCTCGCTACCTGTTGCCGGCCAGTCTCGTCTTGCTTTGCTTGAGCATCGACTTAAAAGGCATTTGGAACCTCGGACCGAAGGCCATCATCATGTTCTTCGCGGCGACCATAGGCATTGTCATTGGCGGGCCTTTAGCGCTTTGGGCAGTGAGCTTCATTGAACCCAATGTGCTGGGCGGCGATGCACCCGATGCCTTCTGGCGAGGGCTCTCCACTGTCGCTGGCAGTTGGATCGGTGGGGGCGCCAATCAAGCGGCGCTCAAGGAGATTTCGATGACCACCGACGACCAATTCTCCGCCATGTTGATCGTGGACGTGTTCGTCGCCAACCTCTGGATGCCGTTTTTGCTCGTAGGTGCCGGCATGAGTGCAGCACTGGATCGCCGCTTGAAGGCGGATTCCTCCGCCGTGGACGAACTCAAAAAGAAAGTCGAAGCGTTTCAACTGGGCATTGCGCGCATTCCCACGTTCACAGACTTGATGGTAATCGGTGGTGTCGCTTTCGGATCGGTGGCGCTGGCACATGTTTCAGCAGACACGCTGGGGCCGGCCTTCAAAGCGTGGTTTGGTCGAATCCTTGACCGTAATCCCGACAGCTTTGTCCAATTCCTGAGCAGCCTCGAACAGGGCTTCTTTTGGATCGTCGTGACCGCTACAGCCGTAGGAATTGCCCTGAGTTTTACCAAGCTGCGCAACTACGAAGGTGCCGGCGCGAGCAAGCTCGGCAGCGTTTTCCTTTATGTACTCGTGGCGACCATCGGAATGAAAATGGACGTGGTTGAACTTTACCACAACTGGGACGTGTACTGGTCCGTGATCTTGATTGGCTTGATTTGGATGCTGACCCACATCGTGGTTTTACTCGCAGTGGCCAAAATCATCAAGGCACCGTTCTTTTTCGTCGCTGTCGGTTCCCAGGCCAACGTCGGCGGGGCGGCAAGCGCTCCCATTGTGGCGAGTGCATTTTCACCTGCCTTGGCACCGGTGGGCGTTTTGTTGGCTGTATTGGGCTATGCTGTAGGGACCGTCGGCGCAATTGTCTGCATGGAACTCATGCACGCCATTTCCATGTGAACTGGCTCAATCGAGCCAATGCCCCATTGCCGCTTTCTTGACTGCGAGGTAGGCAGCATTCTCTTCTACCGGGGCAATGATCAGAGGTTCCCGGGATACTACCTCGATCCCATTGGATTCGAGTTCGGATACTTTTTGGGGATTGTTCGTGAGCAGACGAACCGAAGGAAATCCCAATTCCTTCAAAATGACCGCAGCCGCACGAAACGAACGTGCATCGGCGCTGTGGCCCAAGGCCTCATTGGCCTCAATGGTGTCCATTCCTTCGTCCTGTAAGTTGTAAGCCTTTAGCTTCTCAACCAGCCCGATGCCACGGCCTTCTTGACGCAAGTAAACCATGCAGCCTCCCTCCTTTCCAATCTGTTCCAAGGCACTGTCCAACTGCTCTCCGCAGTCACATCGTGTGGAGCCAAAGACATCTCCAGTCATGCACTCGCTATGCACACGCACCAAGGGCTCCTTCCCGTTCGCTGTCACCGGCGCCACGAGTGCTAAATGCGGATAGCGGTCCCCCTCTTCACCAAAAGCAATGAGGGTGAACTGAGCGCGGGGAACGGGGAGTCTGGCTTCAACGAGCTTTTTCACGGGGCAAAGGTAGTCAGAAGTACGGGCGAATGAGAACAGAAAAGCCGGCCCCCTAAGGAACCGGCTTTCCATGATTTTGTTCTCAGTCTATGCTTATTCGCAAGCCGTTCCGAATACGGACAAGAACTGCAACAAGTCAGGTGTAGCCACCAATCCGTCGCCGTCCAAATCACCTGGGCAAGCGTTCAATGTGAATTCACAAGAACCGTCATCAGTGTTGGCTTCGCTGTTGTAGTTGTCAGCTGCTTCGTAGATGCAACCGAATACCACTGGCGTCATGCAAGAACCGTCATCTGCCGTAGCTGCCAAATCGAATTCTGCGTAGAATGGATCTGTGCAACCTGGGATTGGGCATGTCGCCTCACAGCTTCCAGCGCAGTATGCTACGACGGAACCTTCCATGGCCGTGTGGATGTAGTTTCCACCACCTTGTCCGATGGGTTGACCTGGGTTTGCCTCACACTCAGTTGGAGCGTTGAAGATTGATCCCCATCCAGACCATCCGTCAGCCGCTCCAGTTGCAGCGATAACGAATTCGAAAGTCGTGCCTTCTTCCAAGTCAAGTGAACCTGTGAAGATGCCATCGCCGTCAGCGTCGGCGAGGGTAACACCCCAGCCAACCCAACCGTTCCAGCTTCCGTTGATTACGATGTTGTCGTAATCGGCATTCGGGAATCCGGTGGTATTCATATCAATGGCGAAGTCAACCGTTACAATGGTAGGTTCAACAACCAAATCATCACAAGAGCCGCACGTTCCGTAGACGCTTGAAGCGTCACCTGCACCTACCTCCCAAAGGCGGTTAGCGTAGTTAGCGTAGTCTGTGACAGGTGCACAAGTTCCACCGTCAACCATTGACTGGATCAAGTTTTCTTGAACGCCGTCAACGACCCACAAGTACTCCATGTTTTCGGTTGGACCTGGGTCCAAAACAACCGACCAAGTTCCATCGCCGTTATCTGTAGCCATAGGCCCACTGTTTGGATCCCATCCCCACCAAGGTCCTGTCATACGAACCTCACTTGGTGTAGCATCACAAACATCAACAGTCAAGGTCAACGGAGTCGAATCAACCGCTTCGCAGGTACCGTCAGTGCTGCACTGTCCGAAGCAGGTTGAAATGGTTGTTGGACCGGTGATTGATGGGAGGAAACGGTCATTGTAGTTGGCTGGATCGCCGCACTCAAGTCCGTCCAAGTTCTCCTTACAGGACCAATCGCCGCACGCACCGTTAGTGAACGTGTAGAAGCTTGAGAAGCCTTCATCCAACATCACGGTGATGCTGTAAATGCCGTCCCCATCAGGGTCTGTCATTTCATTCTCACCCGGGTTGCCAAAGTTGCCTCCGCCAGCAAGGTAAACACCAGTTTCAGCCACGGTTTCGTTCGCCATGTTCACGTTGAAAGTCACTTCGTACTCTACAACCTCAACATCACAACCGAAGCACTCCCCGAAGCAAACCAAGTCGATTGTAGCATCCTCAGTACCGGCTTGGAAGAAGCGGTTTGTGCTAGCATTCGCACAAGCGCCGGGAACTGTTTCCTCAAAGCCCCATCCTGGCCCGTTCAAATACTTCCATTCAAGGTAGGAGTTTGCAGCAACTTCCTGTGTGTAAGTGTATACTCCATTACCAGCGTCGGTCATTTGGCTTCCGCCGCCGTCCCAACCTTGGAAACCACCGGCGATGAACACTCCGGCAGGGTTTGCACCCGCAACAGACATATCCACTTGCCAAGTTACCATGATGTTTTCAGCAACAACTCCAGTGCATGCATCACATGAATCGAAGCAAACCAAGTCAAGTGTCGTTGCCTCAGCGCCTACTGTCAGCGTGCGGTTTACGTAACCGTCGATGGTTGAGGTGCAAGCATCACCGTCTTGGAACTGCTCTTGAACGTTCCAGTTATCCAATGTGAACTTGTACTCGTATGTAGCACCTTCGTTAAGACCGACAGTCAATTCATAAACACCGTCTCCATCAGCATCAGACATCTGCGCGCAATCTCCACACCAACCGTTGAAGTTACCGCTTACGTTGACAAAACCATAGCCCAATGGGTAGTCGTTCATGTCCACTCGGAATGTAACGTCTACCGTCGTGGCAGGCGCTTCACACGTACCATCGGTTGAACACTGGCCAAAGCATGTGCTCAAGGTTGTGTTTCCTGTAACAGGAGCCAAAATGCGATCGTTGAAGTTCGCAGGATCTCCGCACGGCAATCCCGCCAAGTTTTCCTTCGTGCCCCAATCGCCTCCATTGGCTGGGCTGTTCAAGAAAACGTAGTTACCAGACAGGCCTTCAGTCACTGAAATCGTAGCGCTCCAAATGCCATCGGCATCATCATCGGAAAGGGCAACTGCTTGGGCATCACCCAAGACACCACCACCAGCATACATACCATTAGGTCCTACTTCAATGGTTGCTGTGTTAACCTCTAGGGTAAGGTCATAGGTAGCGAGTTCAGTACCAACCGGCACGAACTGGAAACGCCACCAACCTGCGCCGAAGTTGATGTCCAATGTCATAGCGTCATCGGAAAGAGAAGTGATCTCATACGTAATCGATGCAGGAGCATCCGCTGGATTGCCCAACTCTCCTCCGTTGTGCACTTTGGCGAGGCCCATGAAAGCACCCGTGCCATCAAGGGTAACGGTCGAACCGTCAGATGACCAAGTAGCCGCACCTGAACCGTCGTGTGGAGCGACAGGTGCACCGCAGCCTTCTGCTACACCCTGCCATCCTTCCAGCCATGTATCAGCTCCCAGAATGTTTTGGAAAGAACCATCTGCGTTAAACGCGTAGATGTCGTCGAAAAGACATGCCCGTGTTTGGACATCTGCTTCGCTGTTAGACCACCAGCCAATGTCGCCTTGGTTGGGTCCAACACCCATCGCGCCCGCACCTGGGTACAGTTGCCATTGAGTGTCAGCGAGGTTTTGAGCTTGCGCGCCGAATCCAATGAGGACACACGCAAGGAAACTAAAGAATCGCATGAGGTTAGAAGTTTTTATTTTTCTATGAAAGCCCTTATTCTACCATTGAGCATGGACTTTTCAACGCCGTAAGATAACGACTAATTCGTGTAAAAACAACATGGAATTTCATATACACCCCTAAAAGGTGTCTGAAATACAACATATTGGCATCAGTGTACGGAACGATCAACCAGTACTAACGACACCGCCCCAATGCCCAAACTAAGGCCGGCGATGAGCATGGTGAAGGCGATGTTTCCGCTGAATAACACGCCATTCAACCAATTGATGCCGCCCAAGGCGGCAAGGATTTGTGGAATGACAATGAACATATTGAAGATACCCATGTAGATGCCCATTTGGTCTTTGGGCACCGAACTGGATAACATCGCGTACGGCATGGACAAGATGGAACCCCACGCAACTCCGATGCATGCAAAGCACCACTTAAGCAGGTGCGACGACTCTGGACCGAGCTGCAGCATCCACGCAAACCCCAATCCACCAATTATGAGGGACACGCCGTGAACCAACCGACGGTTGATGGCAAAGCGGCTCGTGTAGAAGGCCAAAATCAACGCAAAGGCCATGGAACTCAATCCATACACGCCCATGGCACTCGACACAGCATTGGCTGCCGAATTGAAGGCGGCGTTGGCCGCTTCATAGTTTGCGGCGTCTGCTGCAGGGTTTGGGGATGCGAACACATGTTCTGTGAGAGCAGGAGTCGCAAATGACCACATGGTGAAAAACGCGAACCAACTGAAGAATTGCACCAGTCCAAGCTGCAACATGACTTTGGGCATTCCCAAGATGGAGCCAAAAATCTCTTTTACGCCAGCCAAAAAACCGGCAGACTTTGCCTTGGCTGCCTCGAACGCTTGCAAATCTTCCGGTGGATCCTCCTCCGTTGTCCAAACCGTGACCAGGATGGTAATAAGAAAGACCGCGGCTCCGATCGCAAATGAGTAAAAGACCGAATCTGGGATCTCGCCCGCTGGCGCCTCATTCTTAGCCCCCAGCTGAGTGACCATCCAAGGAAGGTTGCTCGCCACCCAGGTCCCGATGCCGATGATCAAGGTTTGAAGAACGAATCCGAAGTTGCGTTGGTCTTCCGGCAATTTGTCGGCTACCAACGCCCGAAACGGCTCCATGCTGATGTTAATGGATGCATCAAGCACCCAAAGCAAGCCCGCCGCCATCCACAATGCGGAACTGTGAGGCATCACGAACAAAGCAGCCGAACTCAAGATGGCACCAATCAGAAAGTACGGACGCCTTCTTCCCCACCGTGCACTCCACGTACGATCGCTCCAGTAGCCTATGATAGGCTGGACCAGAAGCCCCGTCAATGGCGCCGCAATCCACAAGCCCGGCAGCTCTTCTGGGCTTGCCCCCAGCGTTTGAAAGATGCGGGACATGTTGCCGCCCTGCAACGCAAAGCCAAATTGGATTCCCAAGAATCCGAAACTCATGTTCCAGATTTGCCAGAATGAAAGTCGTTTTTGTTCGTTCGCCATGAGGGTAGTTTTCTGCCCCCAATTTATGACTTCGTGTCAATTGAACACCATGTCAGTTATAAACAAAAAGCACCGGACCAAGGCCCGGTGCTTCTCGCTTTCAGGTGTGTCTATTTCTATTCTGGGCACGGGTAGCTGTACGCTGCCAAGAATTCGAGCAAATCACCCGAGCCCACCAATCCGTTGCCATCCACATCGAATGGGCAACTGTTGTCAGCCACCAATTCACAGCTGCCATCGTCTGCCGTTGCCTCTGCGTTGTAGTTCGAAGCTTCTGGGTATGTGCAACCCAGCACTTCATACGTGCAGGAACCGTCGTCGTTCAATGCCAGTGGGCAGTAATTACTCGCCGACTCATCCGTGCACCCTTCGAATGAACAAGTACCGTTGTCATAGGTAGCCGCTGGATCGTAATTCGATGCGTTCGGATAGGCACAGCCGCCAGCGATGCAAGAACCATCATCCACATTTGCACCTGCGTCGTAGTTATCGGCGTTCGGGTTGGTGCAACCGGGGTATTCACATGAACCATCATCGTCAGTGGCGTCTGCGTCAAAGTTCTGGGCTGCCGAATCAGTGCACCCGGGAACTTCCAACTGGTTGCAGATGCCATC
>CALJFZ010000014.1 GCA_938074325.1 uncultured Flavobacteriales bacterium
CCGATCATGCCAATGGTTGGCGTTGGGAAGACGGCAACTGCCGTACCATCGGGCTGCGCCGATTGGTTGTAGAAGCTGACGTTTCCGCCCGTGACCGGCGTATTGAAGTGTCGGCAAGAACGTCCCATGCCTTCGATGGCCTTCACGAATTGCCAGTACACCTCAGGGTTGTACGGATTCCCAAAGTTCAAGCAATTGGTAATGGCGCTGGGCACGCCGCCTGAGCAACTGATGTTCCGTGCCGCTTCCGCCACGGCAATTGCTGTGCCGATTTCTGGATCCATTTCCACGTAGCGCGCATTGCAGTCCACTGTCAATGCCAATGCCTTCTTCGTGCCGCGAACGCTGACCACCCCGGCATCGGAAGGTCGGTTGGTGCTGCGATTGATGGTGCCGACCATGCTGTCGTACTGCTCCCAGACCCATTTCTTCGAAGCAATATTGGGCAATTGGACCATGCGTTCTGCGATGTCCTTCGCCTCTTCGATCGACGGGACAGGTACCGCTGACGCATCCCACGCTTGGGCATCCGCATACCAAGCAGGCTCGCTGAATTCTCGGTCGTACACGGGTGCTCCTCCGCCCAACACCAAGGTGTCGGCGGGGACCTCTGCCACCAACTCTCCGGCTTTGTAGAACCGAATTTGGTTGCCCTCGGTCACCTCTCCAATGCACTCCGCGTGCAAATCCCATTTGTCAAAAATGCCTTCCACAACGGCCTCTTGTCCTTTGGCAACCACAACAAGCATACGCTCTTGGGACTCACTCAAGAGAATTTCAAAAGGCTGCATATCGGACTGACGGAGCGGCACCTTGTCCAAATTGATGTCCATTCCCACATTGCCCGCTGCAGACATCTCAGATGTTGAACAGGTAATCCCTGCCGCACCCATGTCCTGCATGCCGCGCACAGCGTCCGTTGCTGCGAGCTCGAGGGTGGCTTCGAGCAGCAACTTTTCCTGGAATGGGTCACCGACCTGCACCGCTGGCAAATCTTCAGCACTCTCGGCTGTGATGTCTTTCGATGCGAAAGAAGCGCCCTGAATGCCGTCCTTACCTGTTGCCGAACCGACGATGTACACCGGGTTCCCAACGCCAGACGCCGTCGCACTGATGATTTTATCGGTTTCGAGGATCCCCACTGACATGGCATTCACCAAAGGGTTCACCTGGTAGCACGGATCGAAAAACACTTCGCCTCCGACGATGGGCACACCGAAACTGTTTCCGTAATCGCCAATCCCTTTTACGACCCCTTCGAGCAACCACTTTGTCCGAGGGTTCTCCAAATCACCAAACCGCAAGCTATTCAGCTGCGCAATGGGCCGAGCGCCCATGGTGAAGATGTCTCGGTTGATGCCTCCGACACCTGTGGCAGCACCTTGGTACGGCTCCAGCGCCGAAGGGTGGTTGTGCGATTCGATTTTGAAGGCGCACCCGAGTCCGTCTCCGATGTCCACGATGCCCGCGTTTTCCTCGCCTGCTTTGACCAGCATGTGCGGCCCCTCTTTCGGCAGCGTCTTCAAGTACTTGATGCTGTTCTTGTACGAGCAGTGCTCACTCCACATGACAGAGTAGATGCACATCTCCGTAAAGTTGGGGGTGCGGCCGAGGATTTCTTCGATTTTCTTGAATTCTTCAGCGGTCAAGCCCATGTCCTGGGCTTGTTCCAATGTGGCCGGCGCGGTTGAGGCGTTCATGGTGCGGGAATTTGCTCGCAAAATTAACCCGAGCCTGCGACCTACGGCACAGTTTTTTTACCCGGTTACTCACCATTTGTCAACGGTATCAGGGGTGTTGTATTTTCGGGACCATGAGAGCCTTAATCCAACGGGTCAGCGAGGCCTCCGTCACGGTTGATGGAGATGTTCAAGGCGCCATCGAGGGCGGCTTGGTGATATTGTTGGGCGTGGAAGAAGCAGACGACGATTCGGACGTGGAATGGCTCACGCGTAAGATTGCCGGTTTGCGCATATTCAGTGACGACGAGGGCAAGATGAATCGGTCCCTCGTCGACGTTGGAGGACGCGCCTTGATCGTCAGCCAATTCACCCTCCACGCGGCGACGAAAAAAGGCACCCGCCCCAGCTTCATTCGAGCGGCAAGACCGGAACATGCCATCCCATTGTACGAGTCGTTCATCCGCGGCATGAACAAACTCACTTCAGCGCCTGCAGCGACGGGCATCTTCGGTGCTGACATGAAAGTGGCCCTTGTCAACGATGGGCCGGTAACCATTTGGATTGATACCAAAGACAAAACATGAAACCATCCCCTACTCTTGAATCGGTCCAAACCCAAGTGGACGAATGGATCACCACCATTGGTGTTCGGTATTTCAGTGAATTGACCAACATGGCCATTCTAACCGAAGAAGTGGGTGAATTGGCCCGGATTATGGCCCGGCGGTACGGGGACCAGAGTGAAAAAGAGTCCGACCGCAACGCCAACCTCGCAGACGAAATGGCGGACATCCTGTGGGTGCTCGCTGCATTGGCCAACCAAACCGGTGTAGACCTCTCAGCGGCGTTCCAAGCCAACCTCGAAAAAAAGACCCAACGCGACGCCGATCGCCACATCAACAACCCCAAACTCCAATGATGCGCATACTCCTTATCGCCATTGCGGCCCTGCTCACCACCACAGGTTTTTCTCAGCGCAACCGCCTGGCCCCTACTTCTTCCGAAGCGCGCCAAGCCGTTTCTGAGCAACGCCGAGCAAGCGACGCTGCCTCTTGGACATCGGGGTTGGATCTGCGCTGTGTCGGACCAACCGTGATGAGTGGTCGCGTTGTGGACATGGCCGTGAACAGTGCGGACGGACAGTCCTTCTACGTTGCATATGCTTCCGGCGGGCTTTGGTATACCGAGAACCACGGGACCACATTTGAACCGCTTTTCGATGAAGCGTTGACGATCACGTTAGGCGCCGTAGCCGTCCATCCTGGGACGGGTCGCATTTGGGCCGGCACCGGAGAAGTCAACAGTTCACGGAGCTCGTACGCTGGCAGCGGCATGTACACCAGTGACGACAATGGGGCGACTTGGCAGCACGCCGGCCTTGCAGATGCCCACCACATCGGCCGCATCGCATTGGACTCCACCAATCCAGAAGTAGCCTACGCAGCTGTGCTCGGACCACTGTATTCCGAAAATGCTTCGGGCGGCGTCTGGAAAACGGAGAACGGAGGAACCGATTGGACGCGCGTTTTGCACCAAGCCGGCGACCACGGCGACGCCGGTGCAGTCGACCTCATCTTGGACCCTGCTGACCCCAACCACCTCTTCGCAGCGCTGTGGGACCGCACCCGGAGGGCGTGGGATTTCCGCGGAAACGGAACAGGAAGTGGCATCTGGGAAAGTACGGATGCCGGGGCATCTTGGTCGGAACTATCCAGCCTCGAAGGATTTCCAAAATCAGCATTCACGGGGCGCATCGGGTTGGCTTGGCATGCGGACAGCCAACAGCTTTTCGCCTTGGTGGACAACCAAGCTCCTCTGCCCACCGATGATGCAGACCAAGACGGCTATGCCCCCGAGGCTTTTCAATCCATGACCGCAGCAGCGTTTGCAGAACTGGACACAGCGAAGCTTGCGGATTACCTGGATGCCAATAATTTTCCACGTGAAGTCAGCGCCGCATCTGCGTTTGCGGATGTCGCTTCGGGTGAATTGGTCCCTCAAGATTTTTATGACTACTTGACCGACGGCAATCGCGCCTTGTTTGAAGCCGACATCGCTGGCGCTGAAGTGTACCGTTTGGCCATGACCGAACAACGGTGGAACCGCACCCACACCGCACCACTGGAAGATGTGTGCTACACCTATGGCTACTACTTTGGGTTGATCGAGGTCGACCCCACGAATGCCGATCGCCTTTACATTGCCGGTGTGCCCTTGATTCAGTCAGAGGACGGCGGCGAGACCTGGCAGTCAATCGGTGCGCCCAACGTGCACGTCGACCACCACCATTTGTGGATTGACCCGAACAACCCCGACCACCTCATCAACGGCAACGACGGCGGCGTCAACATCAGTTGGGACCGCGGAGAGAACTGGGTCAAATGCAACAGCCCTGAGGTCGGACAGTTTTACGCCGTAGAAGTGGACAATGCTGAGCCGTACCGCATCTACGGCGGGCTCCAGGACAACGGGACTTGGCGCGGACCATCCAACTACCGCGCCACCCCCGGTTGGCACCAAAGCGGACATTACGCGTGGACCTCCATTGGAGGAGGTGACGGCATGCAAATTGAGGTCGACCCGCGGGATCCCGACGTGGTCTTTTCAGGTTCGCAGTTTGGCTACTACAGCCGGCAAGATCTAAATGCGGACAACTACACCGGCATCCACCCTCAACACAAATTGGGTGAGAAACCGCTGCGTTGGAATTGGCAAACGCCCATTTGGCTCAGCCGACACCAGCCCGACATCCTGTACATGGCATCCAACCGCGTCCACCGCTCCTTCGACCAAGGAGTCCATTGGGAAACCCTTAGCGGCGACCTTACCCGAGGCGGCATTCCGGGAAATGTTCCGTTCGGAACCATCACCTCGCTGCACGAAAGCCCCATGCGTTTCGGACAGCTCGCAATCGGCACGGACGATGGACTCATCCAAATAAGCCGAGACGGCGGGTATTCCTGGAATGCGTTGACGTCGCCTGTGCCGCAAGACCCCAAAAATGACCGCACGCTGTGGGTGAGTGAAGTGCTTTGGAGTGCGCACGACGTGAATCGCTTGTACGTCGCATTGAACGGTTACCGATTGGACCATTTTGAATCCTACGTCTTCGCCACCGATAATGACGGCCGCACGTGGACGCGGCTGGGCGATCGGTCCATGGCGGATGGGATTCCTGCGGAACCTGTGAATGCCATCGCAGAGTCCGCAGATTGGGCGCAAGCACTGTTTGTCGGTACCGATGGAGGCTGCTACGCCAGCCTTGACCGTGGGCAGTCTTGGTCGACCCTGCACACTGATTTACCCTGTGTCCCCGTGCACGACTTGGTGATCCAAGAACGCGAAAACGAGTTGGTCATCGGGACGCACGGCCGCAGCATCTGGGTCGCTGACTTGAATCCATGGCTGGACCACGCACAAGAACCCATCGCCGACGCTTGGGCCACGGACACCTTGGTGACGCTGACTTGGAACGAACGGTGGGGAGAAAAAGGCTGGGCATGGAGCGAGCCACGAACGGTCGAAGTTGCCTTCAGCGCCTTCGCACCTGAAACGACGTCCGGCCAATGGCAATGGGTGGACAGCACCGGCCAAACTCAACCTATTGACGCACCGAGCGAAGTGGCGAAAGGGTGGCAACACCTAAACGTTCCAGCTCAATGGACCGTGAACGGATCCTTGGAATTCCCTGAATTAGGTACCTACCAGCTGCAGTTTCACAGCGAAAACGGGGTGACCGTCGAAGGCCCCCGGGTGACTGTGGAAGAAGCGGAATAAGCTGATTGGTCAGCCGCGAAGGCTATCGGGAATCAAGCACACCGGAATGGGGTTCATTTTGTGCTGATTGGCCCGGTTGAGGCGGGTATAAACGGCCATGACTTCGCGCTGGCGGTCGCTCCAGCCTTCTGGATCAGTGTCCACGTGGGCCATTGCCCATTCCAATTCCGGATACGTCGCTCCCAGCTGGTCCTCATCTGTGCGGTCATCTCCCCAAAGCCCATCCGTGGGAGGGGCCTGCAAAATAGATTCGTCCACTCCGAGAGCAGCTCCGAGGGCAAAAACTTCCGTTTTCACCAGGTCCGCGATGGGACTTAGGTCCACCCCGCCGTCCCCGTATTTGGTGTAAAATCCTACCCCGAAATCTTCCACCTTATTGCCGGTACCGGCCACCAAAGCACCACGCTGAGCAGCCAGCGCATACAAGGTCGTCATGCGCAACCGTGCACGCGAGTTGGCCAATGCCAATCCACCGGATGCATCAGCGGATTCCGGCAACGCCGTCACCAAGCCGTCGTACACCTCGGTGAGGTCGACCCGCGCCTTGCTCACGTTTGGAAATTTCGCGGCCAAGGCGTCCATGTGTCTTTGAGCCCGGCCGACTTGGTCAATGTGCTGGTGAATGGGCATTTCGACCACGCAGGTGGGCAAACCTGTATGTGCGCACAACGTCGATGTGACGGCTGAGTCAATGCCTCCGCTTACGCCCACGACCCATCCGTTCGTTTTGGATTGGTCAGCGTAGTCCTTGAGCCAGGAGACGATGTGTTGGGCCAATGCATTCATACCTCTTAAAACATCACGCCTACGCAAAGTTCAATCTGACCGGTCTTACCGCGCATTTCACCTGCTGTTGGCAACTCCTGTCCGGACGCTTCATCGAATTCAAATATGACCTCATCGCCGGTGCGGGTTTGGTAAACGGGAAAGGCCTGGTATTGATTGCGCAATCCCATGTTGTACCGCAACGCAACTGCAAGCGCCGTGGTGCCCGTAAAACGCCGTTCGACGCCCAACCCAATGATCATGCTCGGTCGAAACAGCAACGTTTGATCCACCAGCGACACCAATGCAGGGTCACTGGCTTCGGTATTCACGAACGCCCAACCCAACGAGTCCGACACCGCAATGGGCGTCGCCGAGCGAGTGCCTTCGGAACGCACGTTCAATCCAAGCCCTATTCCGAACTGCCCGAAATAGGTGCTGTAACCGATCTCTTTCGTGCGCATTTTGAAGGTCAAAGGAATCTCGACGTATTGCTGCTTGAGGTCCAATTCCACGCGGTTGACGACGGTTCCTTCAGCGGTTGGGGCACCTTCAAAATAAGCGACGCGGCCGCCATTGTAGAAGACATTCACCCCGGTCCCGATGGCGTAGGTGTCCGTGAACATCGCATCAAAAATGAACCCGTAACCGAAATGCGTCAAGCCTCCGTTGGACACGTGCGACAATTCTCGGGCATCCGCAAAGGACACGTTGGGCGACACGGTCAGCCCCAGGTGGTAGCCTTGGGCAAACGCGGACGTGTGAGACGCTGCGAGCAGCAGGATGCTGGTTGAAATGGAGAGGAATTGCTTCATGAAATGGGGATTGCGCGGGGACTGCTTCATCTTTGCAACAATTCAAAACTAATTCTTGGGTTCACAACGTTCACATCGAAGACCATGCCAATGCTCACGCCCCATTGTTTAAGAACCTCCACCTTTGGATTCCTTGCCGCATGCTTGATGACAGGACTTTATTCCTGTGGAGGCGAGCGGACGTATGATGTACCCGCTTCGGCGTATGACCACGTTGTTCCTGAAGCGGTCAACGTGCGGTCGCTGATGCGGCAGGCGGCGGCAAACGAGCTCAAATCCTGGCAAGCCCAAACTGGGGAGTTCGGCATGGCCTACACGGAAGACATTCTGCGCATCGGCGCCGGTGACGACCCCACCACCCTCTTGGAGTTTGAACGGTTCCTCTCGCACCCGGACGTCGCCCCGATTGAAGCGGCCATTGACACAACGAGCGGCCTGCCCGAGCGTTTGGCGCAGCATGAAGTGACCCTCCGACAGGCCTTCCAACGTTTTCACCACTGGTTCCCAGACGACGAATTGCCCCAGGTTGCTTGGATGAACAGTGGATTCAACTACGCCGTTTACCCCATGCCCGGCTACCTCGGCGTGGGCCTCGAGTGGTTCTTAGGAACCGAACACCCCATCGTGCAGACCTTGGCACCAAACATGTTCCCGCAATACATGCGCAACCGCATGCAACCGGATCGGGTGCCCACCTCTGCGTTCCGAGGCTGGCTGCTGGTTCATTTCAGCCAACCTTGGTACCGAACAGAGCGGTGCGTCGATGAAATGCTCTTCTGGGGCAAGGCGATGTTCATTTTGGAGCAATGCATGCCCGATGCACCGAAAGCAGCGCTGTTTAATTGGTCGGAAGCGGAGTGGCAATGGGCCCGCGAACACGAACGGGATGTGTGGATTGAACTTCAACCCCAGGACGTGTTGTTCGAATCGGACCGCACCCGCTTTGGCAAGTGGTTCACGGAAGGGCCGTTCACACGGTACGGCGCCATTCCCCAAGACAGTCCGGACCGATTGGGCGTGTACATGGGGTGGCGCATGGTGAGCGATTACATGGACAGGCACCCTGAAATAGCCTTGGCTGATTTGATGCAGGTGACCGACATCAATCCGGTTATCAAAGCCTACCGACCCGAGTAATTCACCACCTTTGCACCTCAATTGATAGCATCCATGGCCGATTCACAGATCACCGTCCACGTCACCACCGACGAAAACAAAGTTCCCACCGCCATTGCTTGGTCTGCAGATGACAGCGATGTAGCCGATCAGGCAGCGAAGGCCATGTCATTAGCCATGTGGGACAAAGCCCAGGGCAATGCCGTTCACATGGACCTCTGGACCAAGGACATGAGCGTTGAAGAGATGCGGCATTTTGTGTGCCAAACCATGATGACCTTGGCCAACACCCTCGAGAAGGCAACCAACGACAAAGCCCACGCGCTGGCTATGCGCAGCTTCACCGAGGAGCTCGCCAAGCGATTGGGCGTACTGAAGGACTGACTTAGGCTTCGTAGAGCGCGTTGGTCTGCTCGATGAAGCGCAGCAATTCCTCACGCCCTTCCCCTTTTTCAGAACTGGTCACGTACACCGGCGGCATGCGGTGCCATTGCTTCAACATCTCCACTTCATAGCGCGGTAAGAAGCCGGCGCGTTCGGCCTGATTGAGCTTGTCTACTTTGGTGAAAACCATCACAAACGGGAGTTGGTTTTCCCCCATCCATGCCATGAATTCTATGTCTACTTTCTGCGGAGGATGCCGGCTGTCCAAGAGCATCATGACGCACATGAGGTTGGGGCGACCTGTCAAAAATTGTTCACTGGTGCGCTGCCATTTGACCCTGCTCTTCTTGCTCACTTTCGCGTACCCAAACCCCGGCAAATCCACGAGGTACCAGCTTTTCCCTTCGTTTTTCGTGTCCAAGCCTTCATCGATGACGAAATGATTGATCAACTGCGTCTTACCCGGCGTGGAGGAAATCTTAGCCAAGGCCTTGCGGTTGGTAAGCATGTTGATGAGCGATGACTTACCAACATTGGAGCGGCCGATGAACGCGTATTCCGGACGGTCGGCGGGCGGACACTCTTTCGGGTGGGCGCTAGACTTCAGGAATTCCGCTGTCTTGACTTCCATCTGCGTTTAAACTTTAGCGACGATGCCCCGGGCATCGTACCACGCTTCGAGGATCTCATTAAACGTCGTCGGGTGCTCCATCATAGGAGCGTGGCCGCATTCGTCAATCCAGAACAAATCGCTGTCAGGGAATCCAGCTTGAAACTCCTCGGCCACTTCGGGCGGGGTGATGATGTCGTTTTTGCCCCAAATCAGGCAAACGGGAATGTTCATCGCGGGCAGGTCCTTGGCCATGTTGTGGCGAATGGCACTCTTGGCGATGGCCAAAATCCGCAACACCTTTTCGCGGCTGTTGACCGCTTCAAAGCATTCGTCTACCAACTCTTCTGTGGCGTGTTTGGGGTCGTAAAACGTCACCGCCACCTTATCCCGAATGAAGGTCTTGTCCTCACGGCGAGGAAAGCTGTTTCCAAAGGCGTTTTCATACAGCCCGCTGCTGGCGGTCAGGCTGAGCGACGCCACCTTTTCAAGGTTGTTCTTCGTGAAAATCAACCCCACGTGTCCGCCCAGGCTGTTGCCCAGAAGGTGGACCTTCTCCAGCCCCATTTCTTCCAAAAACCCCTCAATGTGCTCCGACAAGCTCTTCGCACTGGTGCTGAGCATGGGCAGCTCGTAAATGGGAAGCATGGGGATGATGACACGGAATCGGTCAGAGAAATGACTGAAAACGTCCTTGAAATTGCTCAAGGCGCCAAAAAGCCCGTGCAGAACGACGAGGGGCTCTCCTTCGCCGGCTTCGACATACTTGAACGGTCCGCGTTCGATGATGGATGGTTGCTCCATGGAATTTGATTGAAGCGCCAAAGTTCGAACAATCCGCGCTGATTCGCTCCATCGGTGGGAACGGCTGTTCACACCACCTGTTGAAAACGTGTTGATAGCCCATTCCTTCCCACTTCACGTAAATCCCCCAAAACCGCGCCCTGACTGACTTATCCCTATTCCCATCTTCAAAACTTTTCCACAAAGTGGGAGAAAGTGTCAGAGAGTGGGAGAAAGTGGGAATTGTTGGGTATTTTTGATATTCCAAACGACCATGCTCAACCTACTCGGAGAATACACGTGTAAAATCGACGCCAAAGGGCGCCTGATGTTCCCTGCACGGTTGCGCAAGCAACTCGATGCGGTGTTGCACAATGGGCTGGTCATCAACCGAGATATTTTTGAAGGTTGCCTGGTTGCCTACCCTCAACCCGAGTGGGATAAGGTGAATCAGGAGATGTCGCGTTTGAGTCGCTACAACCGCAAACACCAACTCTTCCAACGGAAGTTCATGAAGGGAGCCACCCACGTTGAACTCGACGGTTCGGGCAGAATCAACATTCCGTCTTTGCTCCTGGAGCATGCCGGCATTCAGCTGCCTGCAGACAACGAGATCATCGTTTCCGGACTCGGCGAGAAAATCGAGATCTGGAGCAAGGCCCGCTACGACAAGAGCGTCATCGACGACTCCGAAGACTTTGATTTCGGCTCCTTGGCCGAAGAGGTCCGCAAAGACCTTGAACCCAACAACGAGAACTGATCCATGAATCCCGGCACCTACCACGTTCCTGTTTTGGCCGACGCTAGCATTGCAGGGATTGGTGCCCCTGAACTTCCCGGCGGCATTTTCGTTGACGCCACGTTCGGCGGCGGTGGGCATTCCCGGTTGATTCTGGACCAATTGAACGGTGGAGGCAAGCTGTTCGGCTTCGACCAAGACGCCGATGCACACACCAACGCATTGGACGATTCACGGTTCACCCTTATTCCAGAAAACTTCCGGCACGCCCGCAATTTTCTCCGACTCAATGGCGTGCGCCGCATCGATGGCCTACTGGCTGACCTCGGGGTGTCTTCCCACCAATTCGATGAAGGTGCCCGTGGTTTCTCCACGCGCTTCGACGCCCCGCTCGATATGCGCATGAATCAAAAGGATGGGATGTCTGCTGCCGACATCGCAGCGAGCTACAGCGTTTCTGACCTCACCCAAATTTTCCGATTGTACGGAGAACTCAAGCGACCGGACAAAGTGGCCCATGCGTTGGTCCGCGCACGGGAAGACCGAAAGATCAGCCGCACCAGCGACCTGATGGATGCCACCAAGCACCTCGCCCCGCGTGGTAAGGAGAATCAATTTCACGCCCAAGTATTTCAAGCATTCCGCATCGAAGTCAACGACGAGTTGGGCGCGCTGAAAGCCTTGCTTGAGTCCACCATTCCGCTCATGGCGGAAGGCGGGCGATTGGCCATTATCTCCTACCACAGTTTAGAAGACCGGTTGGTCAAGCATTTCATGCGCTCCGGTAATTTCGAGGACGACGTGAAGCGCGACTTGAAAGGCGCTGCCTTGTGCCCGTTTGCACCCGTCAACAGGAAAGCCATCGTGGCGGATGAAGAGGAGCAAGAACGCAACCCCCGTTCACGCAGCGCGCGCCTGCGCATTGCAACCCGAACCGCCTTGTCGCTGGACGAGATCAACACCTTGGCCGCATGAAAAAGTTCTTCTCCTTCCGACGGGGCAAGAACACCCCAGATAAAAAGGCAGAACGAAACCGCGTACTGACCCCGGCTGAAATCACCGCCCAAGAAGAGCAAAAGCGCAAGTTCGAGGAACAGCAAGCCTTGGCAGCTGCACGTAAAAAAGCCCAGCGGACCGCAAAGGCCGCGAAGCCACGCAACCGGATTGTCTCCGGGGAAGACAACAGCTCTGCCGCATCCCAGCGAAAGCAGTGGTTCAAGCGCAAGCAGCGGTCAGCACAGGAAAAAGAAGCCCGGCGCACGAAGAACTCCATCGGTCCGGTGGTTCGCGACATCCTCAGCGGCGAATTCCTCACCAAAGAAGGTGTGACCCGCCACATCCCCTACCTCATCTTCGTCAGCGTTCTGTTCATCGCGTACATCGCGATGGGCTACCAGTTCGAGCGATTGGAACGCGAAAAGCTGAAGACCAAGCGCCAACTGGAAGAGTTGAGCGCAGAGTACAAGACCCTCAAGGCCGAATTTGAAACCCAGCTCCAACAAAGCACCGTCGAGCAGAACATCGCTGAACTGGGGCTGCGCCAGACCGTTGAACCCCCGTTCCTGCTGGAATACCAACCCGAATCGCCATGAAGAACGAACGGGAATTCAGCAACAGAACATGGCTCACCTTCGGGCTCTTCGTGGTCCTTGGGCTGGCCGTATTTGGGCGGATTTTATGGATCCAAGGCGCTGAACACGAGCAGTGGACCGAGGTGGGAGAACGCTTTGAATCCAGCGTGCAATCCATCGCTCCGGCCCGCGGACAGATCTACGCCTCGAACGGCAGTGTGCTTGCCACATCCGTCCCGGTCTTCGAAGTTCGCTGGGACAGCAAGAGCGAGGCCATTGATTGGGATACGTTTGACCGCGAACTCACGGCATTGTGCGAAGGGCTGAGTGAGGTGCTGGGCAACAAATCCGCGAGCGAATACCGCGAAATCCTCCGCGAAGGCCGCAACCTGGGACGCCGCAACACCCTGGTTGCTCGTCGGGTCTCCTACATCAAACAAAAGAAACTCGCTGAGCTCCCATTCATTCGCCGTGGCCGATTCAAAAGCGGCTTCACGTTTGACCGCATCGAGCAACGTCGGAAGCCATTTGGGGACCTCGCCGGACGAACCATCGGCATCGACCGGGACGAGAAGCGCGTGGGCCTCGAAGCCAGCTGGAATGAAGAGCTCTCCGGCGTGACCGGTCGTCAATTGCAGCGCCGCGTGGCCGGAGGACAATGGATGCCTGTTTCGGACGATTACATCGTGGAGCCGGTCGCCGGGTACGATGTGATCAGCAGCATCGACATGCACCTCCAGGACGTTGCAAGCAGCGCCCTGAAGCGCCAGTTGCAGGAGCACGATGCCGCGTGGGGCACCGTCATTTTGATGGAAGTGGCGACGGGGAAGATCCGGGCCATGGCCAATTTGACCCGCACGAAAGAAGGCACGGATGAGATCCCTTCCGTCTACCAAGAATCATTCAACCACGCCATCGGCACCGCCGTCGAACCGGGTTCAACGTTTAAGTTGGCCACCCTCCTCACCGCGATGGAACAGGGAGGTGTGAGCCCTTCCGACGAAATCGATACCGGCAACGGCGTCATCTCATTTTACGGAAAGCGCATGTCCGACTCCAATGCGGACCAAGGAGGAAACGGGGTACTGACTACCGAAGAAGTCTTCGAGGTAAGCTCGAACGTAGGTACTGCGCTGACCGTCAAAGGCGCCTTTGGTGAGGAACCCCAGCGGTTCTTGGATGGCCTGCAATCGCTTGGCGTGCACGAACCCACCGGCATTCGATTAGCCGGCGAATCCCAACCGCAGGTGTACACGGAGGTCGGATCGGGTCGCTGGTCTGGGCTGTCGTTGACCCAAATGTCCATCGGGTACGAGGTGACTCAAACACCGCTCCAAACGCTCAGCCTCTACAACACCATCGCCAATGGAGGACGCATGATGCGGCCGCAACTTGTGGAGCGCCTTGAAACCAACGGCACCGTGGTACGCACCGTTGAACCCGAGGTCATCAATGAACGCATCTGTTCTCAAGCGACCCTGGAAGCCTGTCAGCGCATGATGCGCCGCGTAGCCGACCCCAACGGCAAGGGAACGGCGCAGTACATCTTCGCGAAAAGTCCTTACACCGTCGCCGGCAAGACAGGAACCGCCCGCATCGCCGGCCCCAACGGGTACGACGGCCGGTACCGCGCGTCGTTTGCTGGTTACTTCCCTGCGGAGGCACCGCGCTACTCCTGCATTGTCGTCATCGCCGACACCCGCAGCGGCATTTACTACGGATCCAGCATTGCGGGGCCCGTCTTCCGGGAATTGGCCAACAAAGTGTACGCCACCGATCCAACGTTCCACCAAAGCAGCGTTGGCTTGCTGACTGCGGAACACCGGTTGCCCGGTGCCAAGGACGGAGCGCGTGAAGAACTGCTCGAATTGTACTCGGCATTCGGACTGCCCTACACCGGGGACAACACGAGCGACTGGGTCACCGTCACCACGGGGGACAGCATCGCCACCTTGACCGCCCGAAGCATCCAGCCCGCCCACGTGCCCGACGTCCGCGGCATGGGGCTTCGCGACGCCCTGTATTTGCTCGAAAACGCAGGCTTACGGGTTCAAACCAAAGGCGCCGGAACCGTGCGCCGCCAAAGCATCGCTCCTGGCTCTGCCATCAACGGTTCGCCTTCCATCATTCTTGAATTGTCCTGACCGCATGAAACTCCTCAAAGAAATCCTGTACGGCACGCGAATTCACGACATCGTGGGAAAAACCCACGTGGCCATCGAGGACATCGCCTTCGACAGCCGCAAGATCAAGGCGTTTAGCTTGTTCGTTGCGATCCCCGGGGTAAGCGTCGACGGACATGATTTCATCGAGCAAGCTGCCGCCCAAGGTGCGACCGCCATCGTGTGCGAACGACTCCCGGAGCAACGCGCCGAACACATCACCTACGTGCGGGTCATGGATGCGCGCATCGCGCTAGGCAACATCGCCTCGAAATTTTACGACGACCCCAGCGCCTCCATGAAGGTAGTCGCTGTGACAGGCACAAATGGAAAGACGACGACGGTGAGCTTGTTGCACCGCTTGTTTCGCTCCATGGACCGCCGCGCCGGGATGCTCTCCACGGTCGAAAACCGGGTCTTGGACCAAGTGGTTCCGGCGAGCCACACCACACCCGATGCCCTGCAAATGCAGCAATTGTTCCGCCGCATGGCAGATGCCGGCTGCAAATACGTCTTCATGGAAGCGAGTTCGCACAGCATTGACCAGCACCGCTTGGCGGGTACGACGTTGGCCGGTGCCGTCTTCACGAACATCACGCACGACCACCTAGACTACCACGGTGACTTCAACACCTACATCCAAGCGAAAAAGGGCCTGTTTGATTTGGTCGGTGCAGAAGCATTCGCTTTGTACAACCAAGATGATTCGCATGGACCGGACATGGTCCTGGATTGCAAGGGCCGAGTAAAGGATTACGCCTTGACCTCCATGGCCGACTACCGCGGTCGAGTGGTAGAAAACACACTCGAAGGCCTTCAACTCCACCTCAACGGACACGACCTCTACAGCCAACTCATCGGCGGATTCAATGCGTACAACCTACTCGCAGTTTATGCCGTGGCCGTGGAATTGGGCATGGAGGAAATGGAAATCCTCACGCACTTGTCCCTGTTGAAACCGCCGGCTGGACGGTTTGAACGAGTGGCGGCTCCGGACGGCATCACCGCCGTGGTCGATTATGCGCACACGCCCGATGCGTTGGACAACGTGCTCAAGACGATCGACACGTTCCGAGCGGGTGAAACGCAGGTCATCACCGTGGTGGGCTGCGGCGGCAACCGCGACAAAACCAAGCGTCCTGTCATGGCGCGCGTCTCTGCAAAGTGGAGCGACCGGGTGTTCCTGACTTCCGACAACCCGCGGGACGAAGAACCCGACGCCATCATCAGCGACATGCGAGCCGGCCTCGACCCGATTGATGCGAAAAAGTGCATCGCCATCGCCGACCGACGAGAAGCCATTCGCATGGCCGCCCAACTCGCCAGCGAAGGCGACATCGTCTTGGTGGCTGGCAAGGGCCACGAGACCTACCAAGAAGTCAAAGGCGTACGCCACGATTTCGACGACCGCGAAGAACTTCTGAACGCTTTTAACCCTGCCTGATGCTGTATCACCTCTTCACCTACCTCGATTCCGTGATGGACGTGCCCGGCGCAGGCTTGTTCCAATACATCTCGTTCCGCGCTGGCATGAGCTTGATCACGTCGCTCATCATTGGCATCCTCTTTGGCAAGCGCATCATCGAATGGCTGCAGCTGAAGCAAGTCGGTGAAATCGTGCGGGACTTGGGCTTAGAAGGCCAAATGAACAAACAGGGCACTCCGACCATGGGCGGCCTCATCATCCTCGCGGCCATCTTGATTCCCACGGTGCTTTTTGCCGATCTGTCCAACATCTACACGCAGATGATGTTGCTCGTAACGGTTTGGCTTGGCGCCATTGGCTTCATCGATGACTACATCAAGGTCTTCAAAAAGAATAAGGAAGGCTTGGCGGGACGGTTCAAGGTCATCGGCCAAGTCGGCGTAGGCATCATCGTCGGCGCCATCATGTGGTGGCACCCCGACGTGACCATCAAGGATCCCGCCGACAGGCAATACTCCGGTCAAGTCGTCGAAATGACCGCCACCGACGGGACGGTATTTGAAGTGTTCGAAGCCGACGGCGGATTGCCCATTTGGGAGGCCAAAAAGTCTTCGGAAACCACCGTTCCGTTCATGAAGGACAATAGCTTCGACTATGATCGACTGGTGTCGTGGATGGGCGATTGGGCAGCGGGCTGGGGATGGCTCGCCTTCATCCCACTCGTGATCCTCATCGTCACGGCCGTGAGCAACGGAGCCAACCTGACCGACGGCATCGACGGGTTGGCAACCGGCACGAGCGCGATCATCGGGCTGGGTTTGGCGGTGTTGGCCTACGTCAGCTCCAACATCGTGGTGGCCGATTATCTGAACATCCACTACATCCCAAATTCCGCGGAGCTCGTGGTCTTCATCGCTGCGTTTGTAGGCGGGTGCATCGCCTTCCTCTGGTACAACGCCTTCCCCGCCCAGGTCTTCATGGGCGACACGGGCAGTTTGGCCTTGGGCGGCATCATCGCCGCATTCGCCATCGCCATCCGCAAGGAACTGTTGCTGCCGGTATTGTGCGGCATCTTCCTCATTGAAAACCTATCGGTTGTCATGCAAGTCGGTTGGTTCAAGTACACCAAACGCAAAACCGGTGAAGGCCGCCGCATCTTCTTGATGGCCCCGCTTCACCACCACTATCAAAAGCAAAACATTCCCGAATCCAAGATCACCGCGCGGTTCTGGATCGTTGGCATCCTGTTGGCCGTTGTCACCATCGTAACCCTGAAAGTTAGATAACCCCATGTCCCACCCCATCGTACCCATACTCGGAGCAGGCGAAAGCGGCACAGGTGCTGCCCTGCTCGCGGTGCGCCACGGTTTGCAGCCGTGGGTCAGCGACGCGGGTGCGGTTCACGCCGACCGCGCCGCCGAGTTGGATGCCGCTGGGGTGGAATGGGAAGCCAACGGCCACGACGAGGCGCGGGTACTTGCCGCAGCGGAAGCCGGTGGAATCGTCGTCAAAAGCCCCGGAATCCCGGAAACCGCTCCGCTCGTAGAGCGTGTCAAAGCCGCCGGCGGAGAGCTCATCAGCGAGATCGAATTAGCCAGCCGATACGCACGGACCGCCGGACAACGCGTTGTCGCTGTCACGGGATCCAACGGCAAAACCACGACCACCGCACTCATTGCGGCATTGTTCGAAGATGCCGGATGCGAGGTGGCCTGTGTGGGAAACATCGGTAAGAGCTGGGCCCGCGATTTGAGTGAGCGCACGCAGCCCGCCGACTACCAAGTGGTGGAAGTAAGCAGCTTCCAATTGGACGGCACCACTTCCTTCCGACCAGACGTGGCCGTGTTGTTGAACATCACCCCCGACCACTTGGACCGCTACGGCTACGACATCGAACGGTACGCCGATGCCAAGTGGAACATCACGGCGCACCAGAACGCGCACGACGTGCTCGTCCTGAATGCAGACGATGTGTTGTCGATGGCACGCTGGAAGCGGGCTTCCGAACAGGGCGAACTCGCCGCACAAGTCGTCGCTGTCTCCACCGAGCAATCGGCGGAGCAACTCGCGCACACATTGGCCGCACGCGGCCTCCAACCCTGGGGAACGGCTTCGGTCGACGCCCCGGATCAACCCAAAGAATTCACAATCAACATTCCTCATCAAAACCCATTTACCATGACCATCCAAGAATTGGCATTGCAGGGCAAACACAACCTGTACAACAGCATGGCAGCCAGCGTCGCTGCCCGCGCACTCGAACTCCGCAGCGAAGGCATTCGCGAAAGCCTCGCGCAATTTGACGCCATCGAACACCGCATGGAGTTTGTCGTCGAGACCAACGGCATCAAGTTCGTCAACGACTCCAAGGCCACGAACGTGAACAGCGCGTGGTACGCACTTGAAAGCACCGAGGGGCCCATCATTTGGATCGCAGGTGGTGTGGACAAAGGCAACGACTACAGCTCCTTGATGCACTTGGTGACTTCCAAAGTGGACCACCTCATCTGCCTCGGCAAAAACAACCAGAAGCTCATCGACACCTTCGGTGATCGCGTGGAAAGCTACCACGAGGTGAGCAGTGCTGCTGAGGCCGTACAATTGGCCTACCGCTTGGGCATGCCCGGACACACGGCGTTGCTCTCGCCTGCGTGCGCCAGCTTCGACTTGTTCGGTTCCTATGAGGAGCGCGGACGCGAATTCAAGGCCGCGGTACGCAACCTCTGAACATGCCCGACGGGAACAGCATGAACCTGCACCGGCGCATTGGCGCTTGGTTGGAAGGGGACAAGGTCATCTGGATGGTCACCTTGATCCTCAGCCTGTTATCGCTTTTGGCGGTATACAGCGCCATTTCTTCTTTGGCCTACAAGTCAGACGGCGGTTCGTTGCGTTTCCTGTTCAAGCAAGGACTGATGCTCGCCCTCGGATGGGGGGTGATGCTGGTCGTTCACAAGGTCAACTTCCGGTACTTTTCCCGCATCTCCCAGGTGTTGATTTGGGTGGCGGCTGTGCTGCTTGTGTTGACCCTGGTTTTCGGCGCCGACATCAACGACGCGAAACGCTGGTTGCGCATCCCCTTCGTAGGGTTAACGCTGCAAACCTCGGATTTCGCGAAAGTGGTTTTGGTAACGTATGTCGCCCGAGAACTGAACAACAGGCGTACCCAACTGCATGATTTCCGTGCCGGGGTGCTGCCGATTTTGGTGCCCATTGGCATCATTTGCGGGCTGATTTTGCCCGCCGACTTTTCGACGGCTGCGCTGCTTGGTGTGGTGTGCGTAGGTATGCTGTTCATCGGCGGAGTGCCATGGCGGCACATGGCGCGCATTGCTGGTTTGGGCCTAGCCGGTTTATTTTTACTTTATGGCATCGGCAAGGCGGTGCCGGAGGCGCTTCCGCGTTTTGGGACGTGGGCAGGTCGTTTGGAGCGCTTTGCTGGCGTAGGGGCGGCTGAACACGGCGATGCACTGGAATACCAAATCGAATTGGCCCAGGTGGCCATCAACCGCGGCGGTTTGTTGCCAACCGGTCCGGGCACCGGAACATCCCGAAATTTCTTGCCCCACCCCTACTCGGATATGATTTACGCCTTCATCATTGAGGAATGGGGGGCGATTGTTGGAGGACTGGGGTTGGTCCTTGCTTACCTGATTTTGCTGTACCGGACGATGCGGACGGCGACGCGGTGTCCGCGGCATTTTGGAGGGCTACTTGCCATGGGATTGGGCTTCATGCTTGTGTTCCAGGCCATGATCAACATGGCCGTTGCTGTGCGCTTGTTCCCCACCACGGGCCAACCGTTGCCCATGGTCTCGTACGGCGGGACCTCCATGATCTTCACGTGCCTCGCCATCGGGATGATCCTCGCTGTTTCGCGCTCCGTAACGGACCCGGAACGGTGGGACCGTTCGACGACTGCCACGCAGAAAGCCCGCCCCGCCAAGAACCGCATCGTGCGACAACCCGAAGCTAATGGCTGATACGCAGCGCCCACTGAACCGGGTCATCATCTCCGGCGGCGGCACCGGTGGCCACATCCACCCGGCCCTCGCCATCGCAGACGAGATCAAGCGCAAACATCCCCATTGCAACATCCTGTTTGTGGGGGCAAAAGGGCGCATGGAAATGGAAAAAATTCCCGCCGCCGGGTATGCGATCAAAGGCCTTTGGATCACAGGAGTAGACCGGAATTGGCGCAGCTTGCGGAATTGGATCTTCCCGCTGAAGCTCATCAACTCGCTGTGGAACGCCCGCCGCATCCTGCGGAAATTCCGACCGGAGCTGGTTGTCGGCGTGGGCGGATTTGCCAGCGGACCAGTGCTCGACCAAGCCGCCCGCATGGGCATCCCCACAGCCGTACAAGAACAGAACTCTTTCCCCGGCATCACCAACCGCCTGCTCGCCAAACGCGTGCGCTTGATTTGCGCGGGCTTTCCGGGATTGGAGCGGTGGTTCCCCAAGGAGCGCATCATCGAAACCGGCAATCCGCTGCGAACGCAGGTCTTGGAT
>CALJFZ010000015.1 GCA_938074325.1 uncultured Flavobacteriales bacterium
GTTGTCCTTGGGTGCAAAAGCGATGAAAACGGAGTGGTTTCCGTCTGGGTTTTGCACGGTTCCTGTTTTTCCGCACACCTCCACGCCCGGCGTTTCTGCTCGGCGGCCAGTGCCATCCGATGCGGTGATGACCGTGGACATGGCGCGGATCACGGAAGTGAATAGTTCCGGTGCAATTCCCGTCTCGATGCGCTCAATGCCATCACTGCCGCGCACGGCATGGGGGGTGATGTAATGCCCGCGGTTGGCGAGGGTGGCTGCGAGGTTGGCCATGTGGAGCGGCGTGGTCAACAACTCACCTTCCCCGATTGAAATGGAATAGATGGTCGAATACGCCCAGCGCTTGCGCCCGTACATGCGGTCGTAATCGGTGGTGTCCGGAACCGTTCCCGAACGCAGCGCTGGAAAATGCCCACCGAGGTCCGTGCCGAGTCCGAATTTGCGGATGGA
The DNA here is from genome assembly GCA_938074325.1 of uncultured Flavobacteriales bacterium. Taxonomy (GTDB): domain Bacteria; phylum Bacteroidota; class Bacteroidia; order Flavobacteriales_D; family Sanyastnellaceae; genus UA16. The sequence continues at coordinate 451 of CALJFZ010000015.1, forward strand.
ACTCGACCATTCCGCCAGGTTTTTGTGCGCGTCGCTGAATATGCTCCCCGTCGATCCGTCTTGGATCATGCGCTTCATCACCTCATGGAAGTAGGGATTGCACGAATGCACGATGGCCTCCTCCAAATTGTCGTAGGAATGGGGACCGTGGCACCCGATGATGTTGCGGTCGCAGACGATGCGGTGCGTGGGCCGCAAAACCCCTTGGTCCATCGCAATCAGCCCTTGGACCATCTTGAAAATACTCCCAGGCCGGTACGTGGCTCGGAGCGTGCGGTTGAACAGGGGCTTGTTCGGGTGATTGATGAGGCTGTCGTAATTCGCACCTCGTTCCCGTCCAGTGAGCAGGTCGGTGCCGTAGCTCGGTGCACTGACTATGGCGAGCACCTCTCCGGTCGCGGGATCAATGGCGACAATGGCACCGCGCTTGTTGGTCATGATTTGTTCGCCGTATGCTTGGAGGTCAAGATCAAGAGTGAGGTGCAGGTCCTCGCCTGGGACAGGCATGGTGTCCAGTCGTCCTGCTTGGGCGGGTTCCCGAAAGTCGTTTCGGATGTCCACGATGTGGTGCCGGGCCCCGCGTGCGCCACGCAAGCGGGTTTCCCATTGCAGTTCCAAACCGGATTTGCCCTTGTAATCTCCGAGGCGGTACCCTTGATTGGCAGCGAGATCGTTTTGGTCTACTTCTCTGAATTCTCCGACCAAGTGACTGGCTAGCCCTGAAGGGTTTGTGCGGATGGACCTTCGCCGGACTTCCACCCCCGGGAAGCGCCATAGTTCACCCGAAATTCGCGCATAAGCCTCAGCAGTGAGTTGCTTTTGGATGCGCGAAGGGCGATAGGTGGCATACGCCTCAGCCCGTCGGAAGGCGCGCGCCAATTCCGCTTCCGTCAAGCCAATCATTTCAGCAAGCCGCAAGGAATCCAATCCCCCAGCGGCTTTGCATTTGCGCGGGGTAAACCAAATGTCATACCCTGCTTTGTTGTTGACGAGTATCTCTCCGTTTCGGTCCCTGATCAATCCACGCGCGGGTTCCAGCGTTTCAGTTTCCTCCGTCAGTCGCGCAGCATAGGCCTTCCATTCTTGGGAGAACAACTGCATTTGGACCAGCCGCCCCATGAAAATGAGCGTGATGAGCAAGAAAATGCCCCCGATAATCCATTGCCGTTCCCTGAGGTTCATCGCTTCCGGCGTTGGCTTTGTGTGAGCATCAAGACCAACAGGAAAGCCGTGGTCGAAAGCAAAGTTGAGGCCATGACCTTTCCGAACGCTTGGCCCAATAGGTCCCACCTTCCCGCTTCCAATGTGAACAGCCATACGTGGTGAGCGAACAGGAGCAAAAGGGTTCGCACGGTAAACCACCGAATGCCCATGGAGGCGATAGTAGGTTGATCGGTGATTTCATACCCTTCCCGGGGAGCCAGCAACCGGTTCACAGCTGGAATCGCGAGTGCCATCCAGACAGCCGAGGACATGAACAAACCACCCTCCAGGGTGGCCGCGTCTACGATGGCACCGAAGCTGGCCCCAACGAGGAGCAGGAACAGGGGAGATGCCTGCAGGGGAATGAGCAACAAGCCCAACAGGTGGAAGCCGAGGAACCACCATCCCCCGGCAAACGTCGCATGCTGAAAGAAAAAGATGTGCAGCAGCAAAGGCAGCAGAACCCGACCGTATGTGAGAAGCTGGGAATTCATGGCAGGGTTCCGGTGTTGCTGGGGTTAAGCGCTTGAACTTCGGTTTGCCCCTGTACGGAGGCGAGTTCAACGTAGCGGATGGATCGGAAATCAGCAGCCAGTTCAACAGGGACATTGAGGAATTGCCCATCGAATTCAGGTTCTTCCTCCGCGATGTTGCCCACCATGAGTCCTGCAGGGAAATAGCCCTGGAAACCGGACGAAACCACCGAATCGCCCACCGCAAAGACCGCGCTTCGAGGGACGTCGTAGAGCACAGCACGGGTCACATCGCCTCCTTCCCAAACCAACCGAGCAACGGGACCGGTTGCCCCGATGCGGACACTCCATTCCACCTCTTGGTTGATCAATGGCAGAGCCAATGCAAAGTGTTCCGACGCCTCAATGACCCGTCCAATTGCTTTGTTGTTGCGCAGCAATCCTTGTCCGCGACTCACCCCCTCTGCGGAGCCTCGGTTGATGACGAGGTAGTTCGCACCTCGGTTCCATGTGGACCGAATGACCTCCGCGGCTTGGTAGGACGTTGTGGGGGCTTCCCCACGCACTGCATGCAATTCAGCGCGCAGGGTGGCATTTTCCGCCAGCAGTTCACGGTTTAAATCTGCTAATTCAGACCGCCGATCCCACTGACTCAGCTGTTGATTCCAGCTCCCTTGCCAGGCAAGCGAACGCTGGACCCATCTTCCCCTGGGGTATCCATGACTGCCGATGAACCACGAGATGGCCAAAGCTTGGAACAGGATGAAGACCAAGGCCACATGGTATTGGACGATGAGGTTCCAGAGGTTACGCATCCGCTACCTGCTGGGATTAGTTGCGCATCAAGAAGGTGAAGCGGTCGATGTTTTTCAGGGCGATTGCTGTGCCCTTGGCAACTGCGTGCAGCGGGTCATCCGCCACGTGGACGGGTAACTTCGTCTTGGCCGAGATGCGCTTGTCCAATCCGCGTAACAAGGCGCCGCCTCCCGCGAGGTAGATGCCCGTCTTGTAGATGTCAGCGGACAATTCTGGGGGCGTTTGTTCCAGTGCGCTGTGGATGGCCTCCTCAATTTTGGAAATGCTCTTGTCGAGTGCCTGGGCGATTTCCACGTAGGAGACGAGGATTTCTTTCGGAATGCCCGTCATCAGGTCGCGGCCGCGCACCGGGTAGTCCTCCGGTGGGTTATCAAGATCCGCCGTAGCTGCGCCGACTTCAATTTTGATTTGCTCTGCTGTGCGCTCTCCGATGAGAATGTTGTGCTGCCGACGCATGTACTCCTCTATGTCAGAGGTGAATTCATCTCCAGCCACGCGGATGTTTTTGTCGGTGACGATGCCACCCAAGGCGATGACGGCAATTTCGGAGGTACCCCCTCCGATGTCGATGATCATGTTGCCCATCGGCTCTTCCACGTCAATGCCAATACCGATTGCTGCGGCCATCGGTTCGTGGATGAGGTACACGTCCTTTCCTCCAGCGTGTTCAGCGCTGTCACCAACCGCGCGCTTCTCCACTTCGGTGATGCCGGAAGGGATGCAAATGACCATGCGGAGTGAAGGAGTGAACCAAGACTTCCGGTTGTTGATCATTTTGATCATGCCCTTGATCATTTCTTCGGCTGCTTGGAAGTCAGCGATTACCCCGTCTTTCAGGGGACGGATGGTCTCGATGTTCTTGTGTGTTTTTCCATGCATTTGCTGCGCCAATCGACCGATAGCGACCACGCGGTTCGATCCTCTGTCCTTCGCCACGATGCTGGGCTCATCCACCACCACCTTGTCTTCGTAGTAGATAATGGTATTAGCGGTACCGAGATCAATGGCGATCTCTTGCATGAAAAAATTGAACAAACCCATGGGCTTCAAATGTGTGGAGAACGTGACGAAGTGAACACTCAAATATAACAAAGCACCCCCCGCGACTTGCAGGGAATTTTGCACAAATTCTCAGGCCCCACTTAGAAGAAATAGCGGGGTGAAGACGGGTCAGTGACGGAAGTGACGAACACCGGTCATGAACATCGCTAGGCCGTTTTCGTCGCAGTAGTCGATGCTCAGTTGATCCTTGACAGAACCTCCGGGTTGGATGACGGCTTTGATGCCTGCATTATCGGCCAACTCCACGCAGTCGGGGAATGGGAAGAATGCATCGGAAGCCATGACTGCACCGTTCAAATCGAATCCAAAGCTGTTGGCCTTCACCACGGCCTGTTTCAAGGCGTCGACACGGCTTGTTTGACCTGTCCCGCTTCCAAGCAATTGCTTGTTCTTAGCGAATACGATGGTGTTGGACCGGGTGTGCTTGGCAATTTTCATGGCGAAGATCAAGTCCTCCTGCTCGCTGGTAGAAGCGCTGGCCTTGGTAACCAAATTCAAATCAGCTACTGCTTCAGTTTGTGTGTCCGTGGATTGTACCAAATAACCGTTCAAGGCACTGCGCACGCTGACGCCGGGCATCGCGCATGGCTTTTGCACGAGCAGAATGCGGTTCTTCTTTTGCTTCAACACTTCCAGTGCATCGGCATCGTATGCCGGGGCAATGGCCACCTCGAAGAACAATTCGTGCATGGCCTCCGCGGTCGCCTTATCGATGGTGCTGTTGGTGATCAACACCCCGCCAAATGCGGATACCGGGTCCCCGGCCAACGCATCGGTCCACGCTTCCAACACCGTCGATCGCGTCGCCAGGCCACAGGCATTGTTGTGCTTGAGCACGGCGAAGGTGGGGTCGTCTGATTGGAATTCTCGCATCAGCTGCACGGCTGCATCGATGTCCAGCAGGTTGTTGTACGAAAGTGCCTTGCCGTTGAGTTGATCGAACAGGGCATCGAGGTCGCCAAAGAAGCGGCCCGGCTGGTGCGGGTTCTCGCCGTATCGGAGGGATTTAGACGTGGTTTCCGATAGGTTGAGTTCGTCGACAGAAGTACCTCCCTGCATCCATTCGTGAATCCGGGTGTCGTAATGCGAGCTGATTCGGAAGGCGCGGGTCGCCAATGCATGTCGGTCTTCGCGGGAAGTAACCCCTTCGCCGCTTTCGAGCAGTTCGAGGAGGGTGCTGTAATCGTCCTGGCTGGGGACGATCACCACATCTTCGAAGTTCTTGGCTGCGGCCCGGATGAGCGAAATGCCGCCAATGTCAATTTTCTCGATGATTTGCTGGTGGCTGCCCCCCTGTGCGACCGTGGCTTCAAACGGATAGAGGTCGACGATGACCAAGTCGATGTGTGGTAAGTTGTACTCCTCCATGTGGGCCGCATCTTCCGGGAGGTCGCGGCGGTTCAGAATGCCACCAAACACCTTCGGGTGCAATGTTTTTACGCGTCCTCCCAGTATGGAAGGATAGTCTGTGATGGATTCAACGGGTACAACCTCTGCGCCCATGGCTTCCACGGCTTTCTGTGTTCCACCGGTGGAGTAAATCGTGACACCGAGGCGTTGCAACTGTGCTACGATGGGTTCGAGTCCTTCTTTGTGAAAAACAGAAATGAGGGCAGATTGAATGCGGCGAGGGGCGTTCATGTCAAGCAAATTTGGTTGTGCGAATCAAAGGCGCAAAACTACAATTAAACACGGACAAATACCGGGAGTTGACGGGGAGGAATTAGCTTTGTTCCATGCTCTGGCTCCGCCTGCTTTTTGAAAGTTTTGCCTTCGCTTGGTCGGCCATCGTCACCAACCGATTGCGAACGTTTCTGTCGCTGCTTGGCGTGATGGTGGGAATCTTCATGATCACAGCGGTATTTGCTGTGGTCGATTCGTTGGAAGATGGGTTGAAGAGCACCTTCAACATGCTGGACGATGAAGTGCTGTTCATTCAAAAGTGGCCATGGGCGTTTGACGAGGAGTACCCCTGGTGGAAATACGTTCAGCGCCGGGAGGTTAGTTTGGCCGACGCGGACCTTTTGGAGGAGCGCTTGACGCTGGCGAAGGATGTTGTGTTCCAAGCCAAAGCCTCATTGCCCATGGAGTCCAAAAACAGCCGCATGGATGGGGTGTTTGTCGCAGCAGTCTCCGAGGGGTACAGCGATGTCATTGCCTTGAACATTGCCAACGGTCGCTATTTCTCGCCCATGGAGGTTCAGTCGGGCCGGGCCGTGATGATCATCGGGCACGACGTGGCCGTTGAGTTGACGGGAGATGCCGATGCTGTCGGACAGCTTTTGGACGTCAAGGGTCAGCGTCTGGAGGTCGTAGGCGTATTTGCCAAAGAAGGAGCTTCGGCCATCAATGAAGGGTTTGACCGGGCGGCCCTGGTGCCGGCCAAATTCGGCCACCGAATCATGGATTATGGTTTGGGCACGCAAATCATGGTCAAGCCGAAGGAAGGCATTACGACAGAGGCCCTCTCGGATGAGATTGTCCAACAATTCCGTTCGGTACGTCGCCTGCGTCCACGGGAGGAAGACGACTTTTCCATCAACCAAATTGACATGTTGACCACCATCTTGGATTCCATTTTCCAACAAGTGGAATACGGCGGCTGGTTCATTGGCATTTTTGCCATCCTCGTGGGCTGTTTCAGCATCGCCAACATCATGTTTGTCAGTGTCCGCGAGCGCACGCGCATCATTGGGGTGCAAAAGGCCATCGGCGCCAAATCTTCCTTCATCATGCTGCAGTTCTTGTTTGAAGCGGTCGCTTTGTGTGTGATTGGAGCGCTGTTCGCCTTGTTGGCCATCGAGGCCATTGTCTTGGTTGTCAATGCCATCGATATCGGCTTTGCTATGAACGTGCGGCCATCGCGCATCATTGTTGCCCTGAGTGTTGCCGTGGCCTCGGGTTTAATTGCCGGGCTGGCTCCTGCCCGACGTGCGGCAGAGATGGAACCGGTTGAAGCCATGAGAACCAACGGATGATGGACAATTCGCTACCTTCGACCATGCGGAAAGTGTTGGTGACGGGGGCCAAAGGCCAATTGGGTTCGAGGTTGCTGGAATGCGTTCACCCCGGCCTCCAAGTCGTGGGTTTGGACCGAGAAGTCCTCGATCTCACCGATTCGGATTCCGTCGACTCCGCCCTCCAGGCCCACTTGCCCGACGTGGTCATCAATGCAGCAGCGTACACAGCTGTGGACCAAGCGGAGACAGAACGTGATCAAGCCCACTCCGTGAATGCCACCGGTGCAGAAATCCTTGCCCGAGCCTGTGCTCAGCGAGGAGTGGACCTCATTCACATCAGCACAGACTATGTTTTCGACGGGACGGGCTCACGGCCCTACCGACCTGAAGACTCCCCTCGTCCAATTGGCGCCTACGGGGCATCCAAACTCGCCGGCGAACGTGCCGTGCAAGCAGCATTTGAAGCTGCACAGGCTGGATGGTGGGTGATTCGCATCGCATGGCTGTGTGATGTGCGCGGTCAAAACTTCATGCAGACCATGTTGCGTTTGGGGCGTTCAGGCAAGGCGTTGAAGGTGGTAAACGATCAATACGGGACGCCGACTTTTGCCCGGCCCTTTGCCGAAGCCTTGATGAACTTAGCAGCTCATCCACACGCTGCAGCAAGGGGTGTTCACCACTACAGCCACTTGGGCCAGACAACGTGGCACGGGTTTGCTCAGGCCATTTTTGACTTCCACGGACTGGAGGTAAATTTGGCCGCCTGCTCTACGTCGGAGTACCCTACACCCGCACAACGGCCTGCCTATTCTTGTTTGGATGGAAGGGAATTTGCCCGGTTAATCGAGCAGGAACAAAGGGATTGGAAAGACGTGATGGCATCGGAATTGAAGCGAGATCAACAGGAGAATTGAATCATGGACGGACAGGAACTCTTAGAATTTGCAGCGAATCAAGCTGCCTGTTGGACACAAGAACCGTACGACTCAGCGACACAAGCAGAGACCAAAGCACTGCTTGAGGCAGGCGGTGATGCCCTCATTGAGGCCTTTTACACCGATTTGGAATTTGGGACTGGCGGATTGCGCGGCCTGATGGGGGTTGGCACCAACCGCATGAATGCGTACACGGTCGCTCAAGCAACCCAAGGGTTGGCGAACTACATGCTTCAAGCCGTTCCGGAGGGTGCGTCTATTGCCATTGCCCACGATTCGCGCAACCGCAGTGCAGAATTTGCCCGTGTCGCCGCTGACGTGATGGCTGGAAATGGCATCGAGGTGCACTTGTTTCCTGCCCTGCGTCCGACGCCGCAGTTGTCGTTCACGGTGCGTCACTTGGGCTGCACAGCAGGAATCGTCGTCACAGCAAGCCACAACCCCAAGGAATACAACGGGTACAAGGTGTACTGGAGCGACGGAGGCCAAATCGTACCTCCGCACGACAAGGGCATCATCGATTGCGTGCGTGCGGTCGCTGGTCCTGCAGAAGTCAAGTGGGGTAAGAATGAGGCAGACCAAAAACGCATTCACCTCCTCGACGGGGCCGCCGACCAGGCGTACTGGGATACGGTCCTGAATCTCCGCCTCAGCGAGAATTTAAAAACAAACGGATCGGACCTGAGCATCGTATATACGCCCTTGCACGGAACGGGTTCGGCCTCGGTGATCCCAGTGTTGAATGCTGCGGGCTTCCGAAACGTCCACATCGTGGAAAGCCAACGTGAGCCAGACGGTAATTTCCCTACCGTTCACAGCCCGAACCCCGAAGAGGGAGCGGCCTTATCCGAGGCCATTGAGTTGGCGAAAACGGTGGGAGCACACCTTGTTTTGGGCACGGACCCGGATGCAGACCGGGTTGGGATTGCGGTGCCAGATGACCGTGCGGAAGGCGGATGGCGCCTCCTCAATGGAAATGAGACGGGCGCCTTGCTGGTCGATTACGTGGTGTCAGAACGCCACCGTCGCGGGCTATTGAAGGCCGGTGATTTTGTAGCCAAAACCATCGTGACTTCGGATTTAATGGCCGAGGTAGGCAAATGTGCTGGTCTGGCCGTGCACGAGACCCTCACGGGATTCAAGTGGATTGCCGATGTCATCCGTCGCATGGAAGGCAAGGGTGCGTTCATCGCTGGAGGCGAAGAGAGCTATGGCTACATGATTGGTGACAAAGTGCGGGACAAGGACGCAGTAGCAGCGGCTTGCATGCTCTGTGAATTGGCCCACGAAGCCCATGCCTCAGGCACGGACCTCGTCGGTCGACTGGAGAAGATTCACGCAGAGCACGGGGCGTTCAAAGAAGCCTTGGTTTCCCAAACGAAACACGGCCGATCTGGCAAGGCAGAGATTGCGGCGCAAATGGAAGGTTTTCGGAGTTCGCCTCCCCAAACCTTGGCAGGTGAAACCGTTGTAGAAGTGCGGGACTACGCCGCCCAATCCGCGATCGATCCACGCGATGGGACCGAGCGTAAACTCGATCTGCCGTCGTCGAATGTGGTGCAATTGGTGACAGAAAACCAAACCGTAGTCACCGCGCGTCCTAGCGGCACAGAGCCCAAAATCAAATTCTATTTTTCAGTCCGCCAGGCGACCGAGGATTGGCTGAATGGGGATTACCAGCAGACCATGGCAGCTTTGGAAAACCGGATTGGGGAGTTGAAGAAGGAGATGGGCGTGGCCTGAGGAAGGTCAGTCTTCGCGGTTGCGCAACTGCAAGGTCGCGTCCTCCAGTTGTTCCATGCCGTCTTCCAGTCGGTCCTTGATCACACCCCATGGCGTGTTGCGGTGCATGGATGGCACGACGTATTCAATGGCCGTCTCCACGCGCGGGTACAACACAGAGCGCTCAATGTGCTCCTCCGGCAACCACTTCCTCGGTCCAAATACACCGTCCAATGCAAAGGTCAGGGCGCTCAGAAAAAACAAGGTTTGAACCAAGCCAAGGAGGAGGCCGCCCAGTTTATTCACTAGACTCAACGCCGTGAGGTCCACAATGCGTTCCAACACTTTTGCCAGGAAATGCACGCCCACTACCACGGCGATGAAGGTCAAGGCAAATGCGCCGACTTCCGTGGTACGGGTGGACCAATCGAATTGGTCATTCAGCCATTCTGCGGCAAAGCTTGAAAAGTGGAATCCCGCGAATATTCCTGCGACCAGCGCGACGATGGAGGCTACCTTGATAATGAGCCCTTTACGGAATCCATTGAACATGGCCCAAGCGAGCAAAACGCCCAGCACAGCATCCAACGCACCTATTTGATCCCATTCCATGCCGCAAAATAGAAAGAATGCGGCGCTACCTTTGGACCATGTTGGATTCGAATGAAGGCTTTGTTGTTCGTGAGGGTACGCCTGATGACGTCCCGGCGGTTCATCGCCTCATCGTGGAGTTGGCCATTTACGAAAGGGCGGAGAAAGAGGTGACGAATTCAGTGGAGCAGCTGCTGGCGGACGGGTTTGGACCCCACGCGATTTACCGGCTGTTCGTCGCTGAGCATGAAGGAGAAGTCGTAGGAATGGCGCTGTGGTACGAGAAGTACAGCACGTGGAAAGGGCGGTGTGGATTCCTAGAAGACTTGGTGGTCCGGAAAGACATGCGCGGAAAAGGCATGGGCAAGGCCTTGTTCCTCGCCGTTGCAAAGGCTTGTGCGGAGGCCGATTACGGCCGGATGGAATGGCAGGTGTTGAATTGGAATGAGCCTGCGATTGGCTTTTACAAGTCGCTTGGCGCAGAACTGGATCCGGAGTGGTTGAACGGCAAACTCACCCGAGCGGGGTTGAGCGCCTTGAGTGAAGGCCGCTAGTATTCGTCTTCGTTGAAGAAGAAGTCCTCCTTGCTCGGGTAGTCAGGCCAAATGTCCTCGATGGTTTCGAACGCATCGCCCTCGTCCTCCAACTGCTGCAAGTTCTCGACCACTTCCAAGGGTGCGCCGGTGCGCATCGCGAAGTCAATCAATTCGTCTTTGCTAGCTGGCCAAGGGGCGTCTTCGAGGTACGAAGCCAATTCAAGTGTCCAATACATGGTAAGCGTCTTCAGCGCGCAAAAATAGAAGATTCACAATCACATCCAAGAAAATCTTCAGAAAGGAGCAGATTTCCCCGTAAAATGGCGGAAATCAGCCCGTTATGAAGAGGCCGACCAAGGCGTTTCGGGCGTATTCGTCGCCAGGTGAAGGTGACGGCTCCAAACAAAAAACAAGTCGCTGAGCCGGTTCAAGTAGGCAATCAGCCCGTCCGGTATGTCTTCGTCTCGCCCAAGCGCAATGACCCGCCGTTCGCCTCTTCTGCAGATGACACGGCACTGGTGTGCGGCGATGACCGCTGGATGTCCGACGGGGAGTATGAACTGGCTGAGTGCAGGCAGGGCCTCATTTTTTGCATCCATCCAAGCCTCCATTTCTGCCACGCGTTCTGAGGGAATGGTAGGGAGGTGAGCGGCCATTTTGGGATCAACGGTGGCGAGGTGACTGCCCCAAGAGAAGACATCCGATTGGATTGTTGTCAAGAATGCTGCATCGCCTGAATGGGAGACAACCTCTTGCGTAGCCAATGCGCCGATGTACACGTTTAGTTCGTCCAATGTGCCGTACGCTTCAATCCGCAAATCATCCTTGCTTAGGCGCTGTCCGCCAAACAACGAAGTGGTGCCATCATCCCCGGTACGCGTATAGATTCGCATTTCGCATTCTTTCTTGATGGCAAGCTACGAAGCAACAGATAGACCCCTACCTTTAGGGGTGCAAATTGCCCCGTTGTGGAATTGGATCCGAATCAAACACCCGAAGCTTTGAAGCAGCTGCGCTACGATGAAGCGTACATGCGCATGGCCAATGAATGGGCGAAATTGTCCCATTGCGTTCGCAAGCAGGTGGGCGCGCTCATCGTCAAGGACCGCATGATCATCGCCGATGGATTCAATGGGACACCCACAGGTTTTCCGAACGTGTGCGAAAACGAAGAAGGCGAAACGAATTGGTACGTCCTTCACGCAGAGGCCAATGCCATCACCAAATTGGCTCGCTCAAACAACAGCGCCGTAGGAGCCACCCTCTACATCACCATGTCTCCTTGCCGGGAATGTTCCAAATTGATTCACCAAGCGGGCATCAGCCGGGTGGTCTATCGGGACGAGTACAAAGACCCTCAAGGGTTGGAGTTTTTAAAGCAAGCCGGAGTGGAGCTCGTTCACCTCGAACAACGACGGACGTTGAGGAGTTAATAGGGGGATGAGCGAAAACCAGAAATCACCTTCACCTTCTTGGCAACCGCTGGCGTATGCGGTGGTGTTGATTGTGGGCGTTTACATCGGTTTGAAGACCGGTGGAGGAGGGGCCGAAGGGCTGCGCATGGTCAGTCCGCGAAGTGCGCTGAACGGTGTTTTAGACCGCGTCGAGCAAACGTACGTCGACCCCGTTATCCGTGAAGAGTTGGAGCAAATTGCCCTCGATGCTGTTCTCGAAGAATTGGATCCTCACAGCCTGTTCATCAGTGCGGAGGAACTCGCCGCTTTGGCCGAGCCCATGGAGGGAAATTTCGAAGGCATCGGCGTGGAGTTCATCATCCAACGCGATACGTTGATGGTGGTAGCCGCCATCCCGGGTGGCCCGTCCGAAAAGGCAGGGGTCCGCGCCGGCGACCGGATTTTAACTGTGGATTCCGTACCCATATCTGGACCGGACCTCTCCAACCAACGGGTAATGGAATTGCTCAAGGGGCCCCGAAACACGACGGTAGTCGTGGGGATCGACCGGGCTGACAGCGTCAAGCACGTACTGTTGCGACGCGATCGCATTCCCATCCACAGCGTGGTGTGCGCAGCCAATTTGGATGGCGAGCGGGGATACATCAAGGTCATTCGTTTTGCTCAAAATACCGCGGACGAGTTCGAACAGGCGATGGAGGAGTTGGCCGCTCAAGGCCTGACGGAGGTCATCGTGGACTTGCGGGGCAATGGCGGTGGCTACTTGAATGCCGTGGTGCCCATGGTGGAGTCGTTTCTGGAAGAAGACGATTTGGTGGTGTACACAGAAGGAGAGCACGTGCCGCGAAGGACCTATCGCGCTCGCCGCGACGGACGCTGGAAGGACTGGGATGTAGCGGTTCTCGTGGATGAGTCTTCGGCCTCGGCCTCCGAGATTTTTGCCGGCGCGATTCAAGACCAAGACCGCGGACCTGTCATCGGGCGACGCACCTTTGGAAAAGGGCTTGTTCAAGAGGAGTTCTCCATCGCTTCCCTCGGTGCGTTGCGGCTGACAGTGGCCCGTTTTTACACGCCCACCGGCCGTGCCATCCAACGTCCATATGGAGGAGAAGTGGCGTACGGCGATGATTATTTCGAGCGGTACGAGCGGGGGGAGCTGTTTCACCAAGACAGCATCATCACTGCGGATTCGCTGATGTATACGACACCTGCAGGGAAGATTGTGCACGGCGCAGGCGGTATTACGCCGGATGTCTTCGTGCCCTTGGATACGGTCCGTTGGTCGAGCTACCTCTCGGACTTGAGCTGGAGTGGGGTGTTGCGCGATGCGGCTTTCGCGTACGTGGATGCCCACCGCGCCGATGGGTTGGCTTCACCCGAAAATCGGGAATGGGACCGAGACGTCCTGCTGGCATTCCTCATTGATTACGCCAGTGACGAGGGGATTGCACCGGTGGGTGAACTGACGGATGAAGAACGAGTTGAATTGGCCGATCGGATGACCGCTCAAGTGGTGCGAAACGTGGCAGGCGAACAGGCCTATCACGCCTATTTGGCCCAAGACGACAAAGCCGTGGCACGTGCACTTTTTTGGCTAGATAACAAAGCCGATGTGGTGGTCGTCGACGGTCGATTAACTTTGCAGCAAGAATTGAATTAAATCATCAAACCAAGAACGAATCATGGCTTTTGAACTCCCGAATTTGCCCTACGCCTACGACGCACTCGAGCCGCACATTGATGCCCGCACGATGGAAATCCACCACAGCAAGCACCACGCTGGCTACACGGCGAAATTGAACGCAGCCATCGAAGGAACAGAAATGGAGGGCAAGAGCATTGAAGCCTTGCTCGCTGACCATTCCGATAACGGCGCTGTTCGAAACAACGGCGGCGGCTTTTATAACCACAGCCTGTTTTGGAGCATCATGTCACCCAACGGTGGTGGCAACCCTTCCGGAGATTTGGCTGCGGCCATTGAATCCGATCTCGGAGGATGGGACGCATTCAAGCAAGCATTTGCCAACGCTGCAGCGACCCGTTTCGGCTCTGGGTGGGCGTGGGTATGCGTGAAGGACGGTAAACTCGAAGTTTGCTCCTCTGCAAACCAGGACAATCCACTCATGCCCGGCGTGGGTTGCGGTGGCACACCCATCATGGGATTGGACGTTTGGGAACACGCATACTACCTCAACTACCAAAACCGCCGTCCCGACTACATCGCGGCATTCTTCAACGTGATTGACTGGGACGTAGTAGCTCAGCGATACGCAGCTGCTCGCGCGTGAACCGTTACCTCATATTGGTTGCCGGAGGCACAGGTACGCGCATGGCGCAGCCTGTGGCAAAGCAATTTCTTCTTTTGGAGGGTCTGCCACTGATGTGGTGGACCCTTCAACGTTTTCGCGCGGCATATGCCGATTTGCGCGTGGTGTTGGTGCTGCACGAAAGCTTGTTCGACTCGTTCCGCGGCTTAGAAGCAGCCCACGGACCCGCAGGTGTGGATCAGCTGGTCTCAGGCGGGGCAGAGCGTTGGCACTCGGTGGCCAACGGATTGGCGGTTCTTCCGGATGATGGCGTGGTAGCCATTCACGATGCGGTGCGTCCGTTTGTCTCGGTGGAGACCATTCGGCGTTGCTACGAAGAAGCTGAAAAATCGGGCAGTGCCGTACCCGTGGTCCCTGTAAAGGACAGCATCCGCGAGGTCAACGGTGCAGCCTCCCATGCGCTGGTGCGCGACCGTTTGCGCGCGGTTCAGACTCCCCAGTGTTTCACCCTGGATGGGCTTAAAACCGCTTACGGAAGTGGATATCGCCCAGAATTTACCGATGACGCGAGCGTGTATGAATTTGCAGGAAAGCCTGTGCAGTTGGTGGATGGTGACCTGGAAAACATCAAAATCACCACCCCGGAAGACCTGCACGTGGCGCAAGCGTTCATTCGCGAACAGCGCAAGCTTCAGTGAACCGGGTGACGCCCCGTCCACTGGCCATTTTTGCGAACCCAACGGATGAGATAAATCCCAACAGAGAAGGAGATCGCCGCGACTCCGTAATCTGACCATGCCCATTCAGGGGCTGCATTCATCTCCTGCTTGATCCACTCCGGGCCGTAGACAGCGGCCATGAGGATGGCTCCTGCGTTGTTGAAGAAGTGAGCGGCGATGGCCGGCCACAAGCTGTTGCTGTAAATGACCAAATAGCCCAATCCTGCTCCGAGGACCATGCGGGGAAGGAACCCATGGAATTGGAGGTGTATGGCGCTGAAAAGAAAACCTGATAGCCAGACCGCTGCGTGTACGTTGTTGGTCCACTTGGCCGCCAGCGGTTGGATCACGCCGCGGAAGGTAAACTCTTCACAAATGGCAGGAAGCAGGGCTACCGTGAGCAGGGTGGCGGGGAACTGCCAGGCCGAGTCGAAGGCCAACATTGATTGGGTCACTTCGGATGCCAAGGCCTCAAACCGATCCGCCTGTTCTACCCAACTTTTTGGAAACCAACTTAACAGGGATCCATTGAGTCGGAAGGTCAAGTCGATGACAGGTTGAGCGGCCCAAGCCAATCCCACTCCCACCAACAGCCAAGATGCCTTGGTGGGTTTCAAGGCCAAGAAGGTTCTTCCGGCGAACAGTTTGCTCGCCAACCACGCCATCAAACCAAAGGAAAGCACTTGGTTGAAGCCGTTGATAATGAGGTTGTAGAGTTTGCCTTCGTTCGATGCAGCATCCGACGCGAACGCCATGGCCTGCTCTGTGGTGTGCCCGAAAACAGACGCCAACCCAGCCAGTCCGAGGCCGGATGCCAAGCCCATCCCGGTGAGGACCATGCAGAAGAAAAAGATCAGTTGCCCAAAAGGGTGCATGGTTTGAAATGCGGTTCGGATCATGGTGTAATTTTGTAATGCCTGCGAACGCAAGTTCGCCGAAATCCTACAAATTCAAAGCCGCTCATTCCGTGGTCCGCATTGGTGACATCGACATCGCAGAGTTTCCGTTCCTTTTGGCCCCAATGGAGGACGTAAGCGATCCGCCGTTTCGTGCGCTGTGCAAGAAATACGGAGCGGATTTGATGTACACAGAGTTCATCAGTTCTGAGGGTCTCATTCGGGATGCGGCAAAGAGTCGAGCGAAGTTGGACATCTTTGAATACGAACGTCCCGTAGGTATTCAAATCTTCGGAAGTGAGATTGAGTCCATGCGGCAGGCTGCGGAAATCACAGAAGCTGCCCAACCGGATATCATCGACATCAACTACGGTTGTCCCGTAAAGAAGGTCGCCTGCCGCGGAGCCGGCGCTGGTATTCTGCAGGACATCCCGAAGATGGTGGCGATGACCAAGGAAATCGTGGATACGTGCACCCTGCCTGTGACGGTGAAGACGCGATTGGGGTGGGACGAAAACAGCAAGTACATTGTCGAAGTGGCGGAGCGCCTGCAAGATGTTGGCATCCAGGCCATCAGCATCCACGGTCGAACCCGGGCCCAGATGTATAAAGGCCAGGCGGACTGGTCCCTGATCGCGGAGGTGAAAAACAACCCGCGCATGCACATTCCGGTCTTTGGCAACGGGGACATCGATTCCCCGCAAAAGGCCATGGAATACAAGGGTCGCTACGGCGTGGATGGCATCATGATTGGGCGTGCGAGCATCGGCGCACCGTGGGTATTCCGCGAGATGAAACATTACATGGCCACGGGCGAACTCCTCCCTCCACCGGGCATGGCGGAACGCGTGGCAGCTGCACGTGAGCACTTTGACAAAGGCGTTGAGTGGAAGGGAGAGCGGTTAGGCGTCGTGGAGATGCGCCGGCATTATGCCAACTATTTCAAGGGATTGCGGGACTTCAAGCAGCACCGACTGCAGTTGGTTACCCTCGACGGAGTAGACGAAGTCCGAGCAAAACTGGATGAGTTGCTGACCATTCCATTCGAGCCAGCCGTCTGATTCCTACGTTGCGGCGAATCTCCTGACGAGGTTGCGCACCATCCAGCCGGACCCAATTCCCCCGATCAACACCACCACGCCCAACGTTCCCAGTACGTCTGTGGCGACCAGCTCAACCGGGTAAGCGGGGATGACCGAACCTTGGAGTTTGACCCAGCCAAATTGGTGCTGCCCCCAGACCAAACCCATCCCAATACCGGCACCAACCAATCCTCCGATGGCGTTAATCAGCACGCCTTGCCAAGCGAATACTTGCTCGAGTCGCCAACCGGTCAGGCCCATCGCACCCAACACTTCGATGTCCTGGCGTTTTTCGAGCAGCAGCATCGTCAACGAGGCCATGACGTTGAAAGCGGCGACAACCAAAATGAACGAAAGAATGACAAACGTGGCCCATTTTTCGGCGCGGTTGGTCTGGGTGATGAGCGCGTTTTTCTCTTCCCGGGTCCGCACACGCCAAGGTTCACCTGCAGCTTCCAGGGCGGATTGAATCACCCGTGCAACGTCCGCGCTGCGCTCCGTATCAAATAGGCCCAATTCAATGCGAGAGACGGCGTCGGGCCGTTGAAACAGCGCGCGCGCAAATTCCAAGGAAGTCAACGTGTACTTGCGGTCAATTTCCGCATTGACGGAAAACACATCGCATGCAAACGCCGACTCGGCGTGGAAGGCCCGTTCCCGGTGGCGTGTGAGTTTCTTCCCGCGAATGGGTGCACGGAACTGCAACGAAGGCAGTCCTTTTTCTGCGTCGAGGCTCCCCACCCCCAGCAGGTTGCGCACCCCGAGGCCCAATGCGGCGCAGGGTGCACCTGGTGTGAATTCCGGGGACCAAGTCCCGGTGCGCAGGGCCGATTCGATGGGCGCCGCTTGGAGCATGTCTTCGCTGAATCCGAGAACGGTCACGACGTGCGGTTGGCCGTCGCCCCACGCCACCACCGCTTCGTCCTCGATCACAGGCGCTACCGCAGTCAAAAGAGGTTCGGTTCCATCCGGTCCAAAACGAGCCTCCAACCAATCGACCGCCCGGTCGGGCACCGTGGCTCCTTCCGTGGGCACAATGGCCAAAGGTGCGTCCAGGGTGCCAAACAGATCCGTCACCACGGATTCGATGCCATTGAACGCGCTCAAGATGGCAATCATGGCTGCGGTTACGGCCGCGATGACAAACATGGAAATTCCCGAAATCAGGTGCGTCAGGCTGCGGTTCCTGCGTGTCCACGCGTAGCGCCAAGCGAGCCGAATCGGGAGACGCATGCCCTTATTTCTTGAGGGCTTGGTCGATGGCCTCGTAGTAGTCAAGGCTATCGTCGAGGTAGAAATTCAGCTCGGGAATGATGCGGACTTGTTTGCCAATTTTGGCACCCAATTCCTTTCGAATACGCCATCCTTCCTGGCGAACGGCTTGGAGAGCAACCTGCTTGTCCGGCACGGCCATGAAGCTCAAGTACACTTTGGCCAACCCCAAATCAGGAGCCATGCGCACTTGGGTAACAGAGATGAACATGCCTCCAAGCCAAGCATTGGCATTGCGCTGGAAAATCACACTCAAATCGCGCCGAATCAGTTCGGCCATTTTTTCTTGACGGATGCCTGCCATGGTCTAAAGGTCGGAAACTAATACAAGAAATTGTGGTAGGGGTACCGTTTCACGTGGATTTCCTTCACGGCCTCGAACATGACCTCCCGCATCTCGTCCATGCCCCACTTTTCTTTGGCGGAGATAAAAATCACTTGCCTGTCGCTGCGCTCAAACCGTTCGCGGATGCCGGCCATGATGTCCTCTTTGGTGGGCCCAAAGGGCTCCACTTCAATGCGGTCTACTTTGTTGAAGACAATCATCGTGGGCTTGTCGTCGCTGCCAATTTCGGCCAAGGTCTTTTCCACTACGGCCAAGTGATCTTCAAATTGCGGATGGCTTACGTCCACCACGTGGAGCAACAAGTCGCTTTCCCGTGTTTCATCCAAGGTGGATTTGAAACTTTCGATGAGCTGATGCGGAAGTTTCCGGATGAAGCCGACCGTGTCGCTCAACAAGAACGGGAGGTTTTGCAGCACCACCTTTCGAACGGTGGTATCCAAGGTGGCGAACAGCTTGTTTTCAGCGAACACGTCGCTCTTGGACATCAACGTCATCAGGGTACTCTTACCGGCGTTCGTGTAGCCGACCAACGCTACCCGCACGAGCGCTCCCCGGTTTCCGCGCTGGGTGGCCATCTGCCTGTCGATGGCTTTGAGTTCTTTTTTCAGGTGGGCAATGCGGTCTCGGATGATGCGGCGGTCGGTCTCAATTTCTTTTTCACCGGGTCCTTTCATCCCAATCCCCCCTTTTTGCTTCTGCAGGTGCGTCCACATGTTGGTCAACCGCGGCAGGAGGTATTGGTACTGGGCCAATTCAACCTGGGTTTTTGCGTGGGCTGTGCGGGCGCGCTGGGCAAAAATGTCCAAGATCAAATTCGGACGGTCAAGGATTTTGCGCTCTGGGATTTCGCGTTCAATGTTGCGCAACTGCGTCGGAGTCAACTCGTCATCAAAAATGAGGATATCGATCTCCGCTTCCTCGACGTATTCCTTGATTTCCTGAAGTTTTCCGCTCCCTACAAACGTCCGGGTGTCAGGACGTTCCAGACTCTGCACGAAAGTGCGCTTGTTGATGGCATCGGCAGTGGTCGCGAGGAATGCGAGTTCTTCCAAATGCTCGGCCACTTCCTCCCGGGTTTCCCGGTTTTGAACCAGGCCAATGAGTACGCAGGTTTCTGGCTCTAACGCCGTTGAATGCAGTTTTTTCTCGAGCATTATTGGTCTTCCCTGAAGGTCTCGATGTAACGGGCAATGCCTCGAATGGTCGCTGCATCCAGGATGCCTTTCTGTGGGGGCATGGTGCCTTTCCCGTAAGTGATCAATGCCACGCGGCTTTCGAAGTCAAGGGTGGAGGTGCTCAAATCCGGCGCCTTTGAGGCCATGAGTTTTCCATCGGAACCGTGGCACAGTGAACACTTCATGGTGTAAGCGCGCTTGATGCTGGCTTCGGAGGGCGGGGCGGCTGAAGGCGTGGGTGAATCGTGTTCACCGCCTCCGCATTGGCTCAAGGAGACCACAGCGGCGGCGGCAGCGCACCAAATCCAATGGACCTTGCGCATCAGAACCAGCCGTACGCTTCAAATCCTGGACGGAAAGGCCAAGGAATGCTAGCGACGATGATGAGCAACGCCAAGCCAAAGTAGCGGAGCTGCCGCTTGTGCTTCATCTCGTCGGTTTGCGCGCGTTTCACCAAACTGTGGCCGAGGGTACCGAAGAGGATGGCCAAAAGCATGCCCACCAAGTGCTCCACAGTAAAGAAGCGCATGACGGTGTTTTGCATGACGCCGGGCTGCCCCAGCATGGACATCCATCCTTTCATCATGTACAGCGCGAGTCCCAACACGAGTTGAATGTGCATGCTGATCATGGTGAACAGGCCCAGTTTGCCTTGGCCTGAGGTGAAGGTATTGTTGCGGTTTTGCCACGCCTTGACCAAGGTCACGACAAGCAAAGCGAGTACCACCCAGCGCAACGCGCTGTGCATGTGTTGGAATCCAGTAATCATGGCGCAAAGATAGCGCCGCAGACGGGGTTAAACGACGCCTTGATCGATCATGGCGTCAGCCACCTTCACGAATCCGGCAATGTTGGCTCCCTTGACGTAATCGACGTACCCAGAAGCATCGGTGCCGTAAGTGACGCATTGCGTGTGGATGTCCTTCATGATGTTGAGCAGGCGCTCGTCGACTTCCTCACGGGTCCAGTTCATGCGCAGGCTGTTTTGGGACATTTCCAAGCCGCTGGTTGCGACACCCCCGGCATTGGAGGCTTTGCCCGGTGCAAAGAGAACTTTCGCATTTTGGAACACCTCAATGGCCTCGGGAGTCGACGGCATGTTGGCGCCCTCAGCAACCACTTGGCAGCCGTTGGAAACCAATTGCTGTGCTTCGTCTCCGTTCAATTCGTTTTGGGTTGCGCACGGGAACGCGGCCTCGCACTTGACACCCCACGGACGCTCGCCCGCGTGGAAGGACGCGGTGGAGTGCGCATCTGCGAATTCAGAAATGCGGCCTCGGCGAACGTTTTTCAGGTCTTTGATCCAGTCCAGTTGCTCCGTGGTCAAGCCATTCGGTTCGTAGATATAGCCCGATGAATCGGACATGGTGACCACTTTTCCGCCCATCTGAATGACCTTTTCGGCAGCAAACTGAGCCACATTCCCGGAACCGGAAATGACCACGTGCTTGCCTTCAAAATTTTGGCCTTTGGTATCGAGCATTTCGGCCGCAAAGTACACGGCACCGTATCCAGTGGCTTCCGGGCGAATCAATGAACCGCCCCAGTTGCGACCCTTTCCGGTCAATACGCCCGTGAATTCATTTCGAAGGCGCTTGTATTGTCCGAACATGTAGCCAATTTCTCGGCCACCCACTCCGATGTCTCCGGCAGGCACGTCCGTGTTGGGTCCGATGTGCCGTGCCAACTCCGTCATGAAGCTTTGGCAGAAGCGCATCACTTCGTTATCGGATTTGCCCTTGGGGTTGAAGTTGGATCCACCCTTTCCACCGCCCATGGGCAAAGTGGTGAGGCTGTTCTTGAATACCTGTTCAAAACCGAGGAATTTCAAGACGCTCAAATTGACCGTTGGGTGGAAGCGAAGGCCTCCTTTGTACGGCCCAATGGCAGAATTGAATTCGATGCGGTAGCCTTTATTGACCTGCACTTGGCCGTTGTCATCGGTCCAAGGAACGCGGAAGAGGATGGTGCGTTCGGGTTCGACCATACGCTCGAGAATGCGATGCTCTGCGTACTTCGGGTGGTCGGCAATAAATGGAATTACGGTTTCGGCAACTTCTTGTACCGCTTGAATGAATTCAGGTTCATTCGGATTCTGAGCCGTTACTTCGGCCATGAAGGCCGCGATTTGCTCGTGGTGAGGGTCAGTCATCAACGTATCTATTAACGTTTAAGCGAGGCAAATCTAACTCACAGGGAAGAAGTTCGGCCTCCGTCGACCGGTAAATTAATGCCGGAGATGTAACTCGCTGAGGGTGAGGCTAAAAAGGCGATGGCCCGCGCCACTTCTTCCGGTTCTCCGGTGCGTTTCATGGGCACAACATTGGCCATTTGTGCCCGAATTTCTGCGGTTGAGGCTCCGGTTTTGCTCGCCTTGTTGGCAACGATCTGCTCCAACCGGGCTGTGTTCGTGGCGCCTGGCAACACGTTATTGACCGTAATGCCGTGCACGCCTACTTCGTTGGCCCAGGTCTTGGCCCAATTGGCGACGGCTCCGCGGATGGTGTTGCTGACCCCCAAGTTGTTCAGGGGCTGCTTGACACTTGTGCTGATGACATTGATGATGCGACCATATCCGGCGGCTTTCATGCCTGGAAGCACCGCTTGAGCAAGCAGGTGGTTGCATACCAAATGCTGTTGGAAGGTGTTCAAGAATGCTTCGACTTCTGCCTCTACGATGGGGCCCCCGGCGGGTCCGCCGGTGTTGTTGATGAGGATGTGTGCCGGGTGCGCTTCGACCACCTTGGCAATGGCGGTTTTCACTTCCTCCGGACGACTGAAATCGGCCTGGGCAACGGCGTGGCGTTCGGGGTTGGGCAGCTGTTTCAGAGCAGCGTCGAGCCGTTCAGCGTTCCGGGCTACCAATGTGACTTGCGCACCGAGGCCGGCCAAATGTTGCGCTGCAGCCAACCCAATTCCCTGGGTTGCACCGCACACCACCGCGTGCTTGCCCTCAAGCCCCAGTGGCATCCATGTATTCGTCGAATCCGTCATGCGACGAAGGTAGCGACTCACCCGTCAAATTGGGTGTACTTTTACCTGCAAACCCGCGCTGATGAAACGCATAGAACACATTGGAATCGCTGTTGCGGATTTGCGCGCAGCAGAGCAAATTTTCGAAGATGTATTGGGCGAATCGGCGTTCAAGCGGGAGCAGGTGGAATCAGAGGGAGTGGAAGTAAGCTTCTTCCAAACCGGGGAAAGCAAGGTTGAATTGCTGGCGAGTACAACACCTGAAGGCCCCATCGGCCAACACATCGCGAAGCGCGGCGAAGGCCTGCACCATTTGGCTTTTTCAGTGGACGACTTGCGCGGTGAAATCGAGCGCTTACAGTCGCTCGGCTACCGCGTCATCAGCGGCCCCAAAGACGGAGCGGATAACAAGGAAATTGCCTTCCTGCACCCCGGGGACACCAACCGTGTTTTGGTTGAGCTCTGTGCGGAGCGTATCTGATCCGTTACCAACGGTTCTTTTTCGCCCGACGCTTCTGCTTCTTGCGTTGTTTGCGCCGGTCCTTTTCCATCTGCTCGCCGAAAAGCACTTCTCCGGGGCGCTCTGCTACAGGGGGTCGTGCACAATCGATGGCCGGTTTGGGTCGAAGTAAGTCCCAATGCAGGCTAAGGTTCCAAGGTTGGAATTGGCCTTCGTACCATTGAACCCGACCGTCGCCCTCTTCTGCAGTTGGAGCCAACTGGATGCCATCGTACGTAGCGATGAGGCGCAGGTAACGTCCGGACCGCGTTCGCACACCCGCACCGAGTCCGAGCTCCAATGCCAGCCGATCCGTCGCCGGCGCGGCCCGGGGAATGAACAGGGAATCCGGCCCCGTGCGGCTGAATTCGCCTCCCCATTCTCGGTCCCACCCCAGTCCGAGCTGGGCTTCGAGGAAAAAGTCCGTTTTGACTTCAAAGGCGCGCATCAAACGGAACGTGAGTTCGGAGGTCACGGCGGCGCGACCGCTGTCGATTAAGGCATTGGGTTGTAGGATGCTGTCCGCATCAGCAACGAGGCCTTGAAACGTGGAAACCGCAGCGTTGCGGGTGCCATTGAGTTCCAGGCACCACCGGTCCCAAATCAGTGGGCGCTTCGCGACGCCCCAGTACCCCACACCGAGCCGAAGAGCGGAATGCCCCGAATGGTTCCACATGCCTTGGTGAAGGGTGTCCAAGGAGCCATTGGGTTGAACCGTCTGATAGAGCGACGGGAGCGAGTCGGGCTGGGCCGAAAAGCCGTGGTAGCCAGCTGAGAAGGTCCATCCCGATCCGCGGTAATTTCTCCGGCCCGCATCAAACAGCTCAGGCGATTGAGCGGCCGCGATGTGGGCAAAAGCGACCAAGCATGCTGCAACGCAGACTTGGCTTAGGCGCCTGTTGATTCCCATGCGTTGAGGATGCTTTCGAACACTTCCGGACGGTCCCAATTGGTCGCAATGCCTTCTTGGGCCAGGATGCCTTCCATGATTTGGTCTTGGCGTTTCCCCGCCTGAAGGGCCTCTTCGTAAGGCGTGTGACTGAAGGTAACTTGGGAGTACAACGGCAACCACCTCCCGGGGTAATTGGTGGCCAATTTGGCTTCAATTTTTTTGCGAAGCAGGAAGGAGGGATCTCCTGTCTTATCCCGCATTTCGATGTAATTCCTAAGGGCCAACTCGAGGATGGCGTCACCCGAGGGCTTCCGGAGTTCGGTGTATCGCTTCATGGTCGCATCCCAATCGGAAGGCGATTCCATTGCGTCGAGCAGTTCGCTCAGAACCGAACAGTCTTCCATGCCGCTGTTCATGCCTTGCCCGTAAAACGGCACAATGGCATGGGCCGCGTCGCCCATGAGGCAGATGGCATCGCCATGGTGCCAAGGGTAACACTGCGTCATGACCAAGGAACTGGTTGGATTGGCCAACCACTGTTCTGCAAAATCCGGAATCAACGGAATCACGTCGGGGAAGTGAGCCGTGAAATAAGCGTGGACGGCTTCGGGTGTTTCGAGTTGGTTCAGACCATTGGGGCCATCGTATGGAGCGAATACGGTGCACGTGAACGTGCCATCGGGATTGGGCAGGCCCATCAACATGAATTCGCCGCGGGGCCAGATGTGCAATGCGTCCGCTTCCATTTTGAATGCGCCGTCAGACGTGGGGCGCATCTCAATCTCTTTGTAGCCGTGGGTCAAGTACCGTTGTGCGAAATCGAAGCGATCTGTGCGCATCAGTCGGTCGCGAACGGCGCTGAACGCTCCGTCTGTGCCGAAAATGCGATCGTACTTGAGTGCTTGCGATTGGCCCTGCCCATCCTCGATGGACAAGGTGTTGGCTTGCAGGTCGATGTCGGTGCATTTGTGGTCGAAGCGATACTGCACCTGGGCGTGCTTTTCGGACTCCTCTACCAACAACCGGTTGAGCAAGGCGCGCGAGACGGAGTAGATGCACTGGGGGTCATCGAACTTTCCTTGGGCCTCGGGAAGGCCATAGGGCTGTCGTGTCAAGGTGCCGTCAGTGGCGTGCATCGTCCGGTGCGTAATCGGCAAGGCGATTTTGCGGACTTCGTCGGCGATGCCCGCTTTTTCCAGTGCGCGCCAGCCTCGGTCGCTCAAGGCCAAATTGATGCTGCGCCCGCCCTTGTACGCCCCCGCTCGCGGATCGGGACGGCGCTCGAACACGTCAACGTGGTGACCGCGTTGGGCAAGCATCAATGCCCAAAGGCTGCCCACCAATCCAGCGCCGACTACGGCCATCTTCTCCGGGGGCAAAGCGTGGTTGATTTGTGCAGACATGATCAGGCGATTAGCGCACAGTGGCGTCGATGGCTTGGGCGAGGTCGGCAATCAGGTCGTCGGCGTCTTCAACCCCGACGCTTAAGCGCACAAACCCATCGGAAATCCCGAGTTCTGCGCGGATCTCCGCAGGAACGCTCGCATGCGTCATGGCAGCGGGATGCTCAATCAGCGATTCGACACCGCCCAAGGATTCTGCCAACGCAAAAATGCGCGTCGCCGCTACGAGATTTTTGGCTTGTTCGAGGTCATTGCCTTTGATCTCGAACGCAATCATGCCGCCAAAATCGTCCATTTGACGGGCGGCGATGTCATGACCGGGGTGGTCTTCAAATCCAGGCCAGTAGACTTTTTCAATTTTGGGATTGTCGCGCAACCAATGCGCCACTTTTCGGCCATTGGCACATGATCGTTCCACACGCAAATGCAGTGTTTTCAATCCACGTAGCACGAGGAAAGAATCAAAGGGCTGGGCGATGGCGCCGCAGTTGTTTTGGATGGTGCGCAGCGGGCCGTCAATGTCGGCGTTCTTCGTGATGAGCGCGCCCATCACGACGTCGCTGTGTCCGCCCAAGTACTTGGTGACAGAGTGCATCACGATGTCGGCTCCGTGCTCAAGCGGCCGCTGCAACATGGGGGAGGCGAAGGTATTATCGACCGCCAGTAGAATGCCACGCGGTTGAGTCAATGCGGCGATGGCTTGGATGTCCGTGATCTGCATCAACGGATTGGTCGGGCTTTCCAACCAGACCAACTTGGTGCGTTCGGTAATGGCCGCTTCGACCAGCTCGGGTTTTTGGGTGTCGACAAAGTGAAAGACCAGGCCCATGGGAGCGTGGTTCGTGCGGAACAACCGAGCAGTCCCTCCGTACAAATCTTGACCCGCGATGATTTCGTCGCCGGGCTTCAGCGTCTTGAGCACCGCATCAATGGCGGCCAACCCGGAGGCAAAGGCCAATCCGTGGGTGCCGCCTTCCAATTCGGCAAATGCCGTCTCCAACGCCGCGCGCGTGGGGTTGTGGCTTCGGGAGTACTCCCACCCTTTGTGGACGCCAACGGCTTCCTGTACGTAGGTTGAAGTTTGAAAAATGGGGGTCATGATCGCCCCGGTCGAAGGGTCCGGCTCAACGCCAGCGTGCACCGCACGCGTACCCTTTCCGAATTGTTGCAGGTCTTTCATCGGAATCAAAGTTACGGCGCCTTCCGCTGTGTTCGCACCAGCCAACTCGGCAGTGCAAACGCACCAGCCACCAGGTAAATGAAGTAGGTGAATGTGCGCCAAAGCAGGACCACTGCTGCGATGTACGCCAACCCAGTTAGGTCACTTAAGAAAGCGGGTAGGCCGAGTTCAGCGGCACCCGAAGAGCCAGGGGT
Organism: uncultured Flavobacteriales bacterium; assembly: GCA_938074325.1. Taxonomy (GTDB): domain Bacteria; phylum Bacteroidota; class Bacteroidia; order Flavobacteriales_D; family Sanyastnellaceae; genus UA16. Next base: position 27,062 of record CALJFZ010000015.1, read on the forward strand.
GGGGCTAATGGAAAGCACCAGCCAAAGCAAAAGTTGACGGGCTAAAACCGCAGCGTGCTCAACTTGAGGGTAGAATACGAGCAGTACCATATTCAACGTCACAAAGCGGGCCGTCCAACTCGAGCAGGTCGCTGCAAACCCTTTTACCCAATACCCCAGCGGTGCATTTCGAATGGTGTGAGAAGCTTCGAGCAGATCATCGGCCCATGCTCCGATGCGCTCACTCCAGCGTTTGAGTACCCGCGTCGATTTGGCCCACAGCAAAAGCCGGTGGGTCGACTGCGGTTTGAGCACAAGTCCAAACAGCATGGTAGCTGTCAACGTGGCAATGAAAGCATAGGCCAGCCAGAACACCGACTGGGCACCCCATGCGGCAGATTCAAACCCGGCCGGAACGTCCGGAAAAATCGCATGCCCGCCGGATGTCGCCCACAAGAAAGCCAACGGCACAGCCAACAGGTAAAAGGCCTCGTCCATCATGGCCGTGGCAAACACCGTGGCCAAACTCTTTCCCCAGCGCAGGCCATCGCGTTTCAGAATCACCACTGCAACGGCAGATCCGCCCACCACACTGGGGGTCAGCGCAGAAGCCAGTTCCCACAGCAAAATGTTTTCCGTTGCTTGCCGCCAGGTGAACGCGCCAAAGGACAGCACACGCAGCCGGATGATGTAACCCAAGTCCCGCACCAACACGCAACCCAACACGCCCAACAAAGCGTAGCTCGAGCGCGTAGACCACGCAAATTCCCGGAGGAGTTCCCAGGAGGTTGAGGTCGCCCCGGTCTCCGGATTTGTCACAGGGTACTGGGCCCCAAACCAAATCAAGGCTGCAGCAGCGGCGACACCGATGACCACCGGTGCAATCCATTGGTTCCATTTGAAAACGGTGCCCTCCGCCATGCCCTCAAGTTACGCTGAAGTCAAGCGTACGCGTGGCTTCCTTCGGAACAATTTTGGCACATTTCGACACCTGCACGGTCGGTGAAAATTTGCTTTCGAAACGCATCGTACTCCGGGCTGAACCAGATGTCTTTGAAGGGCTGTTGGCCGACCTGGCCCATGGTGTGGTGGGCGTCCTTGTCAAAGCAACAAGGAACCACGCGGCCGTCCCAAGTCATGACACATCCTTGCCACATCCGCCAGCATTCATCGGCCAACGGATTGCGCAGTTTCCACACCCCGTTTGCATCCCGATCGTACCTCCTCAATTCAGGGGACTGCGTCAAAAGGGGGTGTCCATCCTCGGGTTGGTCTATCTGCGCTGTTTTGATGACCAGCTCGTCCACACCGATTTGCCGGGCGTGTTCCTGCACTTCTTGCACTTCGTGTTCATTGGGCCCCACGACCAGGAACTGCCAAACGAGGTGGGGGCCGCTTCCGTTGTTGGCTTTTCGCGCCGCGACCATGTTGCGCGTGCCTTCCAATACTTTGTCCAACTGCCCTCCAACGCGGTAGGAGGCATACGTTGACTGGGTCATGCCATCGATGCTGATGATCAGCCGGCTGAGGCCGGAGGCAACGATTTCCGCACATCGCTCGGGGCGCAGGAAATGCGCATTCGTGGAGGTCGAGGTGTACAGGTTGTGTTTGGCCCCCATGGCGACCAATTCATTCATCTGCGGATGGAGGTAGGGTTCACCTTGGAAGTACAGGTTCAAGTAGACCAATTTTGGCCCTACCTCATTCAATACCGCCTCCAAGACTTCGGGGTCCAACATGCCGGTTGGCCGGGTAAACGACCGCAGTCCAGAAGGGCATTCCGGACAACGCAAGTTGCAGGAAGTGGTGGGCTCAATGCTCAAACTCATGGGCCACGCTTGTTGCGCGCTCCAACCGCCTTTTTTGTTTTGGGCGTAGCTTCTATAGGCCACGTAGGCATTGGCCACCCGCTTCGCATTCAAGGGTTTCAACCGTTTGAATCGATCCCGAATTGTCGCGCGTGTATTCCTCCATCCCAAGGCCATAACCAAAGGTACGCAGGTTCGAGGTTCTCGTTTAATTTCGTCCCATGATTGCGATCGGTGATACGTTGATTTCTGAGGATGTGTTCGATACGCTCTTTGCGTGCGACTTGAAAGCGTGCAAAGGCGCTTGTTGCGTGGAAGGTGAAAGCGGCGCACCACTCACCGAAGAGGAGGTGGACCGCATTGAAGAAGCCTTCGAGGTGGTCAAATCCCAACTCCGTCCTGAAGCGTTGGCAGTCATCGATGAGGTCGGGCTTTTTGAAGTCGACCAGGACGGCGATTACGTCACCCCCATCATCAACGGACGGGAATGCGTTTACGCGACTTTCGAGGCGGACGGCACTGCGAAATGTGCGTTTGAAGCGGCCTGGCGGGAAGGCAAGTCGGATTGGCCGAAGCCCATTTCGTGCCACCTGTATCCCATTCGCCTTAAAGAGTTGCAAGATTTCACAGCACTCAATGTCCACCGCTGGCCCATTTGTGATGGCGCCAGAACGTGCGGTGCCAAGGCGAATGTCACCGTATTGGACTTTTGCAAAACGGCTCTGGTCCGTCGCTTCGGGGAAGCTTGGTACGAGGAAGCTCAAACCGTTTGGAAAGCATGGAAAGCCCAGCAAGGATGATGCGTCTCTTTGCCTTTTTGTTGGGGTGGGTATGGCTCGCAGGTGCCGCGCAAGAAGGCACCGTACTGGAACCGCTGACATCTCTGAACACCCCGAACGATGAGGTCATTCTCGGATGGGACGGCCATTCGCTTTTTTACCGCAGCATCCCGCGTGCATCCGATACGGCGAAATCTGGCCTTTGGTTTTTGACGCCCGGGCAGGAATATGCCGCGGAATTGCAAAAAGGATGGACGGGTTTCACTCCTGCCGACCCGATGAATTTGAGGGCCTGGAGTGCAGCGGACTGGCCGGGAATCGGCCCCATTCAGCACGTGGCCATTGACGCAGAGCGGGGCGTTCTGGTCTTAAGTGCCCAACAACCTGCGGGAGATTTCGATTTGTTCATGGCACAGCGGGACGGAGATTCTTGGACGGTTCCGGTGGCATTGACGGGGTTGAACACTAGCAAGGACGAAGTGTTTCCGAATTTCGAACAGGGCGCCCTCTTGTTTGCCTCCAATGGGCACGACGGTCCAGGCGGATTCGATGTATTTCAATCGGCGCGCAGTACCCACTACCAAAGCTGTTTGCCCTTGCCAATCGGTGTGAACACTTCGGGAGATGAATTGGCAGCCGTTCCAGTCAGCAAATCGGCAGGCGGTGGCTATTATGTTTCGGCGGTGCGCATGAACGGTAGCGGTGTGGATTTGTGGTGGACAAGCTTGCAGCGCCCTGATACCCCAGCTTCTTCCAAAGCCTTGGCGGCAGAATTGGTGCACCGACGGGAGCCTGTGCAAGGAGCTCAAATGGAGGTGAAGCGCCGCAGCGGAGAGGTGTTGGTGCAGAAAACAACAGACGTTCAAGGGCGGATGGAGCTTGGTGCTGTGGCGTTGGACGCGGCATTGGAGGTCACGGTCAGCATGGCCGATGGCCGGTCTGAGTTGGCCGATGGCACCATCTGCCACATCTATGAACGGTGCAGTTCACCGAATTGTGGGGAGGGGCATTGGCCGGGATGGAAACGGGTACGGAGCTACCGCATTGAAGGAGGGAAGGCATTCGTATTCGATTTGCTCCCCCTCGACGCATTGGCACGCTGGCCTCGGCCGAGCAGTTTGGACGGGGCGATTTGGCAATCCAATGCACCGGCATGGGTAGCCTACTTCCCGTCATCGGAATCCGCATTGGATGCAACGTCCGAAGATGCCTTGAGGCAGTGGCTTCGCACGCATGAATGGGAACAGTTGCCCGGGTATTTTGAGGCGATAGGGTACACCGACGCGCGAGGGGAGGTGGTGAGAAATCAATTGCTCAGCGAGCAGCGAGCGGCGTCCACTGCGGCTGCCTTGGAGCGAGCGGGCGTTCCTGCCCACCGGGTGAAATGGAGCGGTCACGGTGTGGCGCCTGCGGTGGGGAAGGAGATGGAACAACGGCGGGTGGAAGTGCGTTGGGTAGCCACCGGGCGATAAACCGAGACAAAACCCCACCGGTGAGCGCAATGCGCCTTGTGAATTCGTACTTTTGCGCCCATGCTTGTAACCCTCATGCGATCCAAACTCCACCGGTTGTCGGTGACACGGGCCAATTTGAACTACATCGGTTCCATTACCTTGGATCCCGACTTGCTCGATGCAGCGGGACTGTTCGAAGGAGAAAAGGTCCAGATCGTCAACATCAACAACGGTGAGCGCTTTGAAACCTATACAATCGTGGGCGAGCGAGGCTCAGGCCAAGTGGAGCTCAACGGACCAGCTGCCCGCCGTGTCCAAGTAGGGGACGTCATCATCGTCATTGCATATGGTCACATGACCCCAGAGGAAGCAGCAAACCACAAACCCGTCTTGGTCTTCCCCGATACGGAAACCAACCGCCTCAACGCGTAATTTGCCTTCATGAACGTCAAACAAGTCCTCACCTACGTCGTTTCATTGGGCATTGGTGTGGTTTTGTTTTACCTGGCGTTTTCCTTCATTGACGATAAGGATGCACTGTGGGAAACCATGCGCTCTGCGAGTTGGGAGGGCATTGCAGCCTCTTTCGTCATGGGCTACCTCGCCATTGTAAGCCGAGGGTTGCGGTGGGGCATTTTGCTTGAACCGCTTGGTCGAAAGGCCGGTGCGGCACGAAGTGTGCACGCCGTCGCTTTTGCTTATTTCGCAAATACGTTCGTCCCGCGCAGTGGAGAACTGGCGCGGTGTGCCGCGCTGAATCAGACCGATGACATCCCGGTGGATGAGCTTTTTGGTACGGTCATCAGCGAACGGGTCATCGATTTTGCCTTCTTGATGGTGTTGACGGCAGCTGCTGTCCTGGGTAATATTCCGGCCTTTGCGCAATTGTTGGAAGGGGCGGTGTTGCCGGATCTGACCAATTTGATGGCCTTGGGTGCGGCAGCTTTGGGCTTGATCGGGGTGCTCATCTGGAAGCGGAAAGAATTATTGGCTTTGCCGTTTGCCCGAAAAATTGCGGACTTTCTGACCGGTGTCTGGAGCGGACTGAACAGCATCCGCCACATGAAACAGAAGGGACGCTTCATGGCCCACACGTTTTTCATTTGGTTCATGTACTTCTTTATGGCTTGGGTGATTTTCAAGTCCTTCGACGAAGTACAGGACATTTCCATCTTGCAAGCGCTGTTCATCATGGTGGCTGGAGGCTTTGGCATGGTGATCCCAGCACCCGGAGGGGTGGGCTCTTACCAATGGGCGGTCATGACCGGCTTCATGGCGTTGGGCTACGGCAAGGCCTTGGGGCTAGCGGTCGCCAACATCATTTGGTTCACCCAAACGGCCATGATCGTGACGATGGGAGGCATTGCGTACCTCTATTTGTTGGTCTATCGGTTGCGCAAAGACCGGAAAGCATGACCGGGGAAGCGTTGAATGCAGTGAAGGCGTGGAGAGACACCGGTGAAACCGTTGTCTTCACGAACGGGGTATTCGACATTCTGCATGCTGGGCATGTCACCTACCTCGAAGCGGCCAAAGCGATGGGTACCAAGCTGGTTGTTGGCCTCAATTCAGATGCGAGTGTGCGGAGATTGGGGAAAGGACCGGAGCGTCCGATCAATCCCGAGGAGGATCGCCAAACAGTGCTGGGCGGTTTGCGCGCGGTGGACTTGGTCGTAGTCTTCGATGGCGATACACCCGCGGAACTGATCGAGGCGGTCCAACCGGATGTCCTGGTCAAAGGCGGAGACTACCATCCAGAAGCCCCTGTGGGCACCTCCGAGCACATCGTCGGATCGGAATCGGTCCGATCGCGTGGAGGCAAGGTCGCTGTCATTCCACTTCTACCAGGCCGTTCCACAACCAACATCATAAAAAAAAGCCGATCGAAATGACCGGCTTTTTTGATTGAGTGCTTGAGAAGATATCAGACGTCTTCTTCTTCCATGAATTTCGTGGTGAAATCTCCGCTGCGGAAGCGCTCGTGGCGCATGAGTCGCTGGTGGAAAGGGATGGTGGTCTTGATGCCCTCAATGACGTATTCGTCCAAAGCCCGCTGCATTTTCAGAATGGCCTCTTCGCGCGTTTGCGCTACCACGATCAACTTGGAGATCATGGAATCGTAGAATGGCGGGATTTGGTATCCTGAGTAGACGTGGGTATCCAGTCTTACGCCGTGTCCTCCGGGAGCATGGTAATCTGTAATGCGACCGGGGCAAGGGGCGAAGTTGCGCGCTGGATCCTCCGCATTGATGCGGCATTGGATGGCGTGCATTTGCGGGTAGTAGTTTTTGCCGCTGATGTTTTCTCCTGCGGCCAACTTGATTTGCTCCTTGATGAGATCGTAGTCCACGACTTCCTCCGTGATGGTATGCTCCACCTGGATGCGCGTGTTCATCTCCATGAAGTAGAAGTCACGGTTGGCATCCACAAGGAATTCCACGGTTCCTACGCCTTCGTAGTTCACTGCTTCTGCCGCTTTGATAGCCGCCTCACCCATTTTCTCACGCAACTCGTCGGTCATGTAAGGCGACGGGGTTTCCTCCACTAGTTTCTGGTGGCGCCGCTGGATGGAACAGTCGCGTTCAGAAAGGTGGCAAGCTTTTCCTCGTTGGTCTGCAGCCATCTGAATTTCGATGTGGCGGGGTTCAACGACGAACTTTTCCATGTACATGCCGTCGTTTCCGAATGCCGCACCGGCCTCACGGCGGGTGGAATCCCAACCATCGGCTAGTCCTTCGTCGTCGTGGCAAACCTGCATGCCCTTTCCGCCGCCGCCTGCGGTGGCTTTGAGCATCACGGGGTAGCCGATTTCGTTCGCGATTTTGGTCGCTTCCTCAAGGCTTTCCAAGATGCCCTCGTTCCCGGGAATGGTGGGTACGCCGGCTGACTTCATGGTGGCTTTGGCAGAAGCCTTGTCTCCCATGGCCTCAATCATCTCGGGGCTTGCCCCGATGAACTTGATGTGGTTTTCCTTGCAAATGCGCGAGAACTCGGCATTTTCTGACAAGAAGCCGTAACCCGGGTGGATGGCATCTGCATTGGTGATTTCTGCAGCGGCGATGATCTTGGGAATGGCCAGGTAGGAGTCAGCACTCTTAGGTGGGCCAATGCAAACGGCTTCATCCGCAAAGCGCACATGCAGGCTATCTGCGTCAGCAGTCGAGTAGACCGCTACGGTTTTGATGCCCATTTCTTTGCATGTGCGAATCACACGCAGGGCAATTTCCCCGCGGTTGGCAATCAGGATTTTCTTAAACATGACGAGGGATGTTTAGGAAGGATCCACCAAGAAGAGTGGCTGATCGTATTCAACAGGGCTGTTGTCGTCGACGAGGATCTTGACAATTTTGCCGCTGACTTCCGATTCGATTTCGTTGAAGAGTTTCATCGCTTCAATGACGCACAAAACGTCGCCGTTGCCCACGGTTGAACCGACTTCCACAAATGTGGGCTTGTCGGGTGCAGAACGGCGGTAGAACGTGCCGATCATCGGGGATTTAACGGTGATGTAGTTGTCTTCATCGGAGGCAGCCTTCGGTGCCTCGGCAGCAGGAGCAGCAGGGGCTGCTTGTACCACTGGGGAAACAGGAGCCGCAGGCATGGCCGCAACGGGTACGGGTACCTGGATGGTTGCTTCCGTCCCTGCGCCCTTCTTTTTCGGCATTTCGGACTTGATGGTAATCTTGAAGTCCTTTTTCTCAATCTCAACTTCTGTTACACCGGCTTTTGCGATGAACTTGATCAGGTCTTGAATTTCAGAAATGTCCATGGTTGTGACGATTTAAGCGCCAAAGGTAGGCAGTTTTAATTGGTCTCTTTTGAAGTAAGGGTCTAGATGGGATCAGCTGTTGTATGCCCATTGAAGGTATACAGCACCCCAGGTGAATCCGCCGCCAAAGGCTGCCAGGATGATGTTGTCACCGGCCTTGAGTTGCTTCTCCCAATCGCGAAGGCAAAGCGGAATGGTCGCTGCTGTGGTGTTGCCGTATTTCTGGATGTTGATCATCACCTTTTCAGCAGGCAAGCCCATGCGGCGTTGCGTGGCATCAATGATGCGCAAGTTGGCTTGGTGGGGTACGAGCCAGGCAACGTCCTCCGGAGCGAGGTTGTTCTGCTGCATGATGTCGTAACTCACATCGGCCATTCCCTTGACCGCTGCTTTGAAGACTGGCTGTCCATCTTGCGTGATGTAGTGTTCTTTCGCGTCCACTGTTTCATGGGTCGGAGGGAACAAGGAGCCGCCCGCCTTTTGGCGCAAGAAGTTGGCCCCCGTGCCGTCCACGTGCAACTTGTGGTCGATGACGCCGTATTCCTCCGATGGTTCGAGGAGCACCGCCGCTGCCCCGTCTCCGAACAGGATGCAGGTGGTGCGATCGGTGTAGTCAATGATGGAGCTCATTTTGTCCGCACCGACGATGACCACTTTCTTGTATTGACCGCTCTCGACAAATTTGGCACCGGTGGTCAGAGCGAAGATGAAGCCAGAGCATGCAGCGCTCAGATCGTATCCCCACGAGTTTACCGCACCTACCTTGTCAGCGATGAGGTTGGCAGTGGCGGGGAAGTGCATGTCCGCAGTGACCGTGGCACAGATGATGAGGTCCACTTCAGTGGCGTCGATTCCGCGCTTTTCCAACAATTCCTTCACGGCTTCGGCGCCCATGTCGGACGTGGCTTTCGTGGGGTCTTTGAGGATGCGTCGTTCTTGGATTCCGGTTCGTGATCGAATCCATTCGTCGTTGGTGTCGACCATCTTTTCCAAATCGGCGTTGGTCAAGACGTCATCGGGCAAGTATCCTGCTACGGCAGTAATGGCAGCGCGCATGTGCTATTGATTTCGGTTGGAATAGCCGCCAAAGATAGCGGGTGGAATCATGCGATTCAGCCCTTTTTTCCACGGTATCCCGGACGGATTGTGGAAGACTACGCATAAAAAAAGGAGGCGCGAGCCTCCTTTTCCGTGTTTCGACCGCGTGCGATCGATACAGACATCAAATCGGTTTGGTTAGGCTTCCGCCTTCTCCATGACCACCTTGCCTTTGTAGTACAGCTTTCCTTCGTGCCAGTGGGCGCGGTGGAAGAGGTGTGGTTGGCCAGTGGTTGGGCATGCAGCTACCTGTGGTGCTGTCAGTGCGTCATGAGCGCGACGCTTGCGCGTGCGGGCCTTACTTTGGCGTCTTTTAGGATGTGCCATGATGGTATTATTTCAAGTCTTTCAATGCATTCCAACGCGGGTCAATTCCGTCGTTCTCATCTGTCCCCTCATCGTCCGATGACCCATCCGGATCGGTCGATTTTGTTCCATCACCGTTCAGGTAAGCAGTCATGGCAGGATCGCATTGGTCAATGGAGCCGTGCAAGCGCCGCGAAGGCAAATGCAAGAGCATCCATTCGAAGATGGGCTGGCTGAGGTCCAATTCATGGCACTCGGGCCCGAGCGTCCAAATCTCTTCCTCGGTGTTGGTGGCTTCGCCAAGTTGTACAACTAGGCGCTCATCAAACGTGAGGGGGATTTGAACATCTCCTAAGCACCGGTCGCAAGGCAGCATCGCATCGCCTGTGAAGCGAACAATGCAGTCCATTTTCGAGCCGAGCTTGTCAATGGTCACTTCTGCTGTGCCACTGATTTGATCAGTTTCAGAAGAAGGGAAAGATTCAAAGAACAACGAATCCACCTCCATTTGAAAGTCGTGTTGACCGGGCTTTAGTCCCACGAACGGGATACGAAAGAGTGCCAAGTGATCCACAACCTCCTCATTTTGGGGAGTGCAAAGGTACATAGAACGAACCGTATGCACAAATTTGATTTCTGTGCCCGCTGGAAAGGCTCGTGGGGCTTTTCCTCCGAAGCGATTCAGTAACGCTCTTTGCGCTTGGGCGGGGCAATCTCCAGTGGATTTGCCGTCAGCTCGCGGTGTTCGATTCGGTTGAAACGTATGTCACGCGCCATGAAAATGGCGGCGCGGAGTGAATCTGGATGTGCATCTCCTTGGCCGGCGATGTCAAAGCCCGTTCCGTGGTCAGGACTGGTGCGAACGATGGGCAAGCCAGCCGTGAAGTTGACGCCATTCCCAAAGCTCAACGCCTTGAACGGACCGAGGCCTTGGTCGTGGTACATGGCCAAAACCCCGTCGAATTGTTTGTGTGTGCCTGCGCCGAAAAATCCGTCTGCGGGGTAAGGACCCATGACAAATTTGCCTTCGGCGCTCAAGTCTTTGATGGCCGGCGCGATGATGCGCTTTTCCTCGTCGCCCATCAGGCCGTTGTCGCTTGCATGCGGGTTGAGGCCGAGGACCGCAATGCGTGGCTGGGCAATGCCATAGTCCCGGACCAATGCGTCGTGCATCAGCCGCGCCTTTTTCTTGATGAGGTCTGGACTCAAAAGATTGGATACGTCTTTGAGGGCTACATGACCAGTGCACATGCCTACACGGAGGTCACCGGAGACGAGCAACATCAGGACATCGTCCACATTCGCAAAGTCAGCGAGGTACTCGGTGTGCCCGGGGTGCTTAAAGGCACCTTGGCGCATGGCTTCCTTGTGGATGGGCAGGGTGACGAGCACATCCACTTTCGTGCTGGCCAAATCATTGACCACGGTTTCCAATGACTTCATAGCGAAGTCCCCGGCTTTGCCATCCACTTGTCCCCATTGGATGTCCCAGGGTTCTTCTTGAATGGCAACGATGTTGATCTGGTCTTGTTTGGCCTTGTCGGCGCTTTCGACAACCGCCCACGCCACTGCGGGTTCCCCCAACTTTTCAGCCATGGCTTCGAGCAGGTTCGGTGTGCCGTAAAATACAGGCGTCGCTTCACGGAACATACGGTTGTCCTGGAAGACTTTGATCAGGATTTCTGCGCCAATTCCGTTGGGGTCGCCGCAACTAAATCCGATGGTTGTTGGTTTTTTTTTGGAAGCCATTTGTACCCCCAAAGTTAACGGTTGGCCTCCTTGTCCTAACTTGCATCGAGATGGTTTTTCAACGCTTTTTTGAGCCCTTTTTTTTGCTGCTTTTCGGCATGCTTTTTTGGGCGTCATCTGCAAGCGCTACCCACAACCGTGCGGGTGAGATTACATATACCCATGTGGAGGGATTGACCTATGAAATCCTCATCACGACGTACACGAAAACCAGCGCTCCTGCCGATCGTCCATGGCTCTATCTGTACTGGGGAGACGAGGTCGACGAGCCCATCGATAGCCTCGAACGAGAAACCGTGCAGCTTCTGCCGGATGACATTCAGATCAACCGGTACCGAGGGAACCACACGTACGGGGGACCCGGTATTTTCGAGATCCGCGTGGAAGACCCCAACCGCAACCAAGGGGTATTGAACATTCCGGGCTCAGTGGACGTGCCGTTTTCCATCAGCAGCTTGCTCATCATTGACCCCCTCGCGGGGCACAACAATTCGGTGCAATTGCTGAATCCTGCCCAGCAGAACGCCTGCCTCCTACAGCCCTGGATCCACAACCCGGGCGCACACGACCCCGACGGGGACCTCTTGACATACGATTTGGTTCCGTGCCGCGGGTTTGATTCCGAGGTCATACCCGATTATGTGCCACCGGACCAGGTGAGTCCCGGTGACGACAGTTTTACCATCGACGTGGATTACGGGGACCTCGTTTGGGAGGTGCCGCAAATTGCAGGCATCTACAACGTCGCCTTGCGCATTCAAGAGTGGCGAGACGTGGACGGGACGTTGATCAAGGTGGGTGAAGTGGTCCGGGACATGCAGATTACAGTGGAGTCTTGCACAAATCAGCCGCCCGTGTTGGCGGACATTCCTGACACCTGTGTTGTGGCAGGTGATTTCCTGTCGCTGGTTGTAAACGCCAGCGATCCCGACGGCGATAGCGTCGACTTGGATGCGATTGGTGGTCCCCTTTCTGAGGTGGAAAACGAGGCGAATTTTACAGACTTGGGAGCGGGGATTGGCCAATTCGTATGGTCGCCCGAGTGCACGGAGGTGCGGGAGGCGCCGTACCAGGTGGTCGTCCGAGCGGAGGACAACAGCGGTCAAGTGCAATTGATGGACCTGGAGACCTTCCAAATTCGGGTAGTGGCACCGGGGGTGACCATGACCGCCGCCGAACCCGTGGGGAATGCCATCCTATTGGATTGGAGCCCGCACCCGTGCACGGTGGACTTGCCCGATTGGAAAGCATCCGCAGGACTATATCACATCTACCGCCGCGTGGACTCGCTAGACTGGATGCCTGAGTCCTGCGAGACAGGCATGCCCGAGGAATACGATTTCACCTTAATCGCCACGGTGGGCGGCTTGGATAACACCGCTTTCATCGATGAAGACCTGCTTTCGTTTGGCGCGACGTATTGCTACCGAGTTGTGACGGAATGGCCGGGGAGCGGAGAGTCACTTTCCAGCAACGAGGTATGCGCTACCATTCGAAAGGATGTGCCTGTGATGACTCGAGTTTCTGTCGAGACAACCGGGCTGGAGAACGGTGAAGTGGCGCTGCGGTGGTCGCCTCCCACGGATGCGGATACGGTTGTTTTCCCTGGCCCCTATTTCTATCAAGTCTGGGGAGCGCAAGTTGGAAGCGGCGAATTGGAATTGCTCCACACGACAGATTCCGGTCCGTACCTGAATTCACCGGACACGGTCTGGCAACACGGGGGAGTGGATACCGAGACTTCGAGCTGGATTTACCGGGTTGAATGCGTGAGTTCGACAGGGGAGATGGGCATGTCGGCCCCGGCAGAGAGCCCTTGGTTGGCCTTGGATCCAGACGACAACCAATTGACGCTGACGGTCTCTGGTTCCTTCCCCTGGTGGGTAGATGCCTACGATATTTACCGCGAAAGCGCTTCGGGCTTCGAATGGATAGCCACTTCCACCGAAGCCACCTACATCGATACGGGTTTGGTTAACAACCAGACTTATTGCTACCGCGTGCAGACCATTGGGCATTACGATGGAGATGCCATACCCGGGCCATTGTTGAATTGGAGCCAGACGGCATGCGCGAAACCGTTTGATTATACGCCGCCGTGCCCGCCCAACTTTGCGATGGAATCCGATTGCGTGGAGGAGGAAAACGAGTTCACTTGGGTCAACATCCTCGGGTGTGCGGACGACGTCATGGCCTACCAGTTGTACTGGGCTCCAACCTTGGGTGACACGCTGCGTCCGGTGGAGATTTTTTCTGATCCTGAACAGTTGGCATACACATGGAATGAGCAAGGGGAGCGTGGGACCATCGCAGGCTGTTTCGCAGTCACCGCTTTGGACAGCTTGCAACCCGGGCCGGATGGCGTTTTGCGGCGAAATGAAAGCGCATTGAGCGATACCCTTTGTGCGGATAATTGTCCGTTTTACTTCTTGCCCAATGTGTTTACGCCCAATCTGGACAACCTGAACGATGCATTTGAAGCCTTTCCGTGGAAGTTCATCGACTCGGTGGACGTGCGGATTTACAACCGACTGGGGGAAGAGGTGTTCCAATCGTCAAATCCTGACATCGGGTGGACTGGAGAGCACCGAGACGGAGGAATGTGCGCTGACGGCGTTTACTTCTACACGGCAAGAGTTTGGACGATTCGACTGGTGGGCTTGGTGGAAGAAAAGTTCAGCGGTGAACTTCACCTTATGGGAGGTGTTGCACCCGTAACCGAATAGCATGTTTACAGGAATCATTGAGCAAAACGGCCGCATTGAAAAGGTCGAACACGAAGGCAGCAATGTTCACTTCACCGTGGCGGCTTCTTTTGCGGACGAGTTGCAAGTCGATCAAAGTGTGGCGCACGACGGCGTGTGCTTGACGGTCGTGGAACAAACGCCACACACCTACATGGTGACGGCCATTCAAGAAACGATGGAACGCACCAGTTTGGGGCAATGGAAGCAAGGCAGTGTGGTGAACTTGGAGCGCTGCACCCAATTGGGTGGGCGCCTCGACGGCCACTTGGTTCAAGGCCACGTAGACACGACGGCACAGTTGAAGGAGGTCCGCGACGAAGACGGAAGCTGGGTGCTGCATTTTTCCCACGGGGTGCACCCTGAATACGTCACGGTTCCGAAAGGTTCCATCACGGTCAACGGCATCAGTTTGACGGTTGTTGATTCCCATCCAGACGGCTTCAGCGTGGCCATCATTCCCTACACTTGGGAGCATACCAACTTGCATACCCTCCGCCCAGGTGACGCGGTCAATTTGGAATTTGATGTGATCGGAAAGTACGTGGCCCGCTTGCTCAGTCAGCAAGGTCGGATTTAGGGCGCAACACAAAGTTTTGCCCAAGGTAGACCCGGCGCACTTGTTCGTCGGAAGCCAGTTCTTCTGCGGTGCCGTGCTTCAGAATGCGCCCTTCGAATAGCAAGTAAGCACGGTCGGTGATGTGCAGTGTTTCTTGGACGTTGTGGTCCGTGATGAGGATGCCAATGTTCCGGCGGCGCAGTTTTTCTACGATGCGCTGAATATCTTCCACGGCAATGGGGTCGACCCCTGCAAACGGCTCGTCGAGCAGGATGAACTGGGGGTCGGTTGCCAGCGCCCGTGCGATTTCCGTTCGGCGTCGCTCACCGCCACTTAGCACGTCGCCGTTCGACTTGCGCACCTTTTCCAGGCCGAACTCCCGAATGAGTTCTTCGAGCCGTTCCTTTTGCTCGGCTTTGGAAAGGGATTGCAATTCCAAGATGGCCATGATGTTGTCCTCCACCGTGAGTTTTCGGAATACCGATGCCTCTTGAGGAAGGTAGCCAATGCCCATTCGCCCCCGCTTGTACATGGGCAGGTCGGTGACTTCATGGCCATTGACGAACACCTGGCCTTCATCGGGTTGCACCAGGCCTACTACCGTGTAAAAACTGGTGGTTTTGCCGGCACCATTGGGCCCCAATAATCCGACGACCTCTCCCGGATTGACTTCGAGCGAGACACCGTCCACCACTCGGCGCTTGCCGTATTGCTTGACGAGGCCTTCGGCTCGGAGCTTTGCGTTGGTGGCTGAGGTGTTCATGGTTTCAAAAGTAAGGGGCAAACCGCGTTATATCCCGACAGAGAAACCAATGCGCAGGCCTCGGCTTGCAGGGTCGGAAAGGGGCAAATCGGTCCGCCACACCCCATCAACGCGCAGAAAGCCAAAGATGTTTTCCAAGCCCGCGCTGCATTCTGCATAATGCCCTTGCATGCCCGTGGTTCCCTCCGGCAATTCGAGCAACGCTTCATGCCGTTCATCCCAACTGCCCGTGATGCCCTTAACGGTCAATACTTCGCGCAATTCCAATCGACGCAGCAACGGCAGGTGATTGAACAAAATGCCTTCGCCGTGCCACTCGACGTGGGCGCTCACCCACTCATCTGTGACCCGTTCGAAGAGTTGCAGCATGTTGAATGCCTCGGGTGTCATGAAGAATGTTCCGCTGGTCGGCACCACTTCCATCAAGGGGAACGGTGCGGTTCCGAAGTACTTACCCGCTTGCGCCAACCACTCCAAGCTGCCCCACCACCCCAGGCGCACTTCGTCGTAACCTTCGAGGGTGCAGCGCGTGTAGTTGTACTGCGAACCGAGGACATTGGGCATCGCCCACGTCACGGTCGCGTTGAGCTCGGGCCACTCGGTGCCCAGGCTGTACCGGTCAAATTCGCCGCCCACGAACTGCTCGCCTTTGGCATACCGCAATGCCACTGTGGCCTCTGTGGTGATGAGCCGATCAATGGGGATGCCCAAATTGGGATCGATGAAGGCCCATTCGCCTTGCGTGCCGACCTGGCGGTGCCGCCATTCGAAAAAGCAAGTAAAGCCCGCGCCAAACTCATGCAGGATGGAAGCTTCGGTGCGGAAGACTTCCGAAAGCAGGTTGGTCGTGTCGGTGCGGAAGGCAGAGGTGAACGCCTCACCTTGGGCGAGTAGGCCTTCCATTCCGAGTTGCTCGACGTCTCGTTTGATTTCAAAATACGCTTCGGTGCGGGGGGTCTTTCGCAGGATAAAATCGGTGCTGAATCCCGCCTTCCAACGCTGGTCGTAGGTGCCGTAAGCCGCAAAAACAGAGGGCATAAAACGGGTGCTGAAGGCATTGGATGTTTGCAGGTCGAGGCGGAAGCGGTTGCCTTCAGTGGGGTTCCGGGTGTAGGCAGACCACCACGCACCGACTTCCAGTGGACCAGCCAGGACAAAACCCGTCCCCATGAAGTAACCAAGTCCTTTCATGACGCGCCATTGCGGCATGGACGTGACGGAATCTGTCATTTGGAAGATGCCGGCCTCCCGATCCAACAAAGGCACGGACCGCATCAAGGCCCATTCTTCGCGTGTGCGTTCAATGGCGAGGGAATCCAGGGTCATGCTGCGCCCTTTTGCAACGGAGGTGTCCTGCCGCGCAGAAGACCACTGTTGCTCGGTCATGGAAGTGGTTCTGCGGAGGTAGGCACCGAAGGAACGGTCCGCGATGCTCATGTCAAAGACCATGGAGTCCATTTCCAACATCCAGCGGCTTTCCCCATCATCACCTTCTACCGCCGTGTAGGATTGGGCCCACTGCATGCCGCGCACAAAATTGACATTGGCCGATGGACTCAATTGGGCTTTGACCCGGGCCAATCCCATGGACAGTGTGTCGATCCACATCTCGCCTTCAAAGGTCATTTCCCCTTTCCGGCGAGGCATGAAGGCCATGTGGTACGTGCTGCGTCCGTTGTAATCGAGCGTATCTAGAATGTAGAAACGATAATGCGCGTTGGCTCTGTCGTGAAGGGGTGAGGTGAACACCCGGTCGAGCATGAGCAGTTGGTTCTCGTAGAGGTTGATTTCGGGAAACCGCCCGCTCATCGCTGCCGCGGATCGGTCGCCACCGGAGCCGAAATCACCGCTGACTTGTGAGGCCAAAACGTGGGTCGTTTTTCGCTTGGGCTTGGATTGCCATTCCTCCTCGGCAATGATTTCCCCGAACAAAACCGGCAAGGCGCTTCGCTCGTCGTCGTCGCGCAAGTAATCAAAGACAAATCCAAATGCCCCCCAGTACCAAGCCTGCCCTTGTGCCGAGTCGATGTCGTTGAAATCCACCTCGATGCGGCTGTGGATGCGGTGGCGCCCTGTGGGCAGGGTGGCGGGGTTGTTCCGGTTTTTGGCATCGACGATGCGCTGCATCAGCGGCTTGGCGGGGTTTTTCTCTTTCCGATCAGGCCGCACTTCAGCCGCTCCGAGATCAAAGGCTTTGGGCTCCAGGCTCACATTGATTTGCTGCGCAATTCCACGAACGACAGAGAAGGATTGACCGGTGTAGCCGAGGAAGGTCACTGTGAGTCGGCCCGGTCGGTCCTCGGTTGAAATGGCATAGCGGCCGTCGGCATCCGTCATCGTCCCATTGCTCCCGCTGCCAAGCACGACATTCACGTACGGCAAGGCCTCTCCTGTATAAGCGTCGAACACCCGGCCTTGAACCGTCGTGGTTTGCGCATGGAGTTGCAGGCCGGTGACTGCGATTGCTGCGCAGACCAACACCAGGCGCAGAAGGGTCTTACGCATGGGTTCGATTGCGGTGTACGCGTTTCGCGATAACAATGCTGAGCTCGTACAGCACGAGTACCGGCAACGAGACCAGGACTTGGCTTGTGACGTCCGGTGGCGTGATCAACGCGGAAAGGACCAAAATCGCCACGAGGGCGTGCCGACGGTATGTCTTCAAGATGGCCGGAGTCAAAAGGCCTGCACGGCTCAGGAAGTACACGATGACCGGCAACTGAAAGACCATTCCTGCGGCCAAGGTGATGGAGGCCACGGTCTTCATATAGGACATGACCGAAATCCGCGATTGTACATCGCCCAACTCGTAGTTTCCCAAGAATTGAAGCGAAAGCGGGGCAATGACGTAATAGCCAAAAGCGACCCCAGTGAAGAAGAGGAGGGACGAACTGAAGCCAATGCCTCGAGCAGAACGGCGTTCACTTTCTTTCAACGCCGGCCGCACAAAGAGCCAGCCTTGCCAAAAAACGAACGGGAAAGCGGCGATGAATCCAGCGATGGCGGAGACCAAAATGTGCGTGGTGAAGTTGCCGAGCATGGTGGTGTTGATCAGCTCGTAGTTGATGCTGTCTACACACAGTGCTTCACCTGCACCCACCCATTCCGAAAGTTGACACCAAGCACGGAACGTGATGAAATCCACATTGCGCGGGCCGAACAGGACCACGTCAAACAGCCAATCCTTTGCTAAGAACAGTCCGATGCCTCCGGCAACCACAAAAAATGCCGCGTAGAAAAGCCGCTTCCTCAGCTCTTCCAAGTGGTCCAGGAAGCCCATTTCGACATCCTGGCCCGGTTGCTCATCCAATTGATCCAACGGCATGGTGCAAAATTAGCCCGGAACGGGACTCAAATGATGCCCTCTTTGATGAGGTCGTGCAGGTGGACCATGCCCGTATACGCACCTTCGTGGGTCACAATGATTTGTGAAATGGCGTGTTCCTCCATGATTTGAAAGGCATGGACGGCGAGGTGACTCCCTTCCAGTGTTTTGGCTGCCGACGACATGAGGTCTTGGGCTGTTGTCGTAGCAGATTGAGCTGTTTCCAAATGGCGGCGCAGGTCGCCGTCTGTGATGATGCCCACGACTTGTTCCTGATCGATGACTGCAGTGGCGCCGCAGCGTCCTTGGCTCATTTGCAAGACGACCTCCGATAGACTGGACGTAGGAGTGACCTGTGGCTTACGTTGAGCATCTAACAAATCATTGAGCCGGGTGTACAGCCGTTTGCCCAAGGCGCCGCCGGGGTGCATCTCTGCGAAATCTTCTGCCTTGAACCCACGCGCTTCCATGAGGCAAGTCGCCAAGGCGTCTCCAAGGGCCATTTGCGCAGCCGTGCTCGAGGTAGGAGCCAAGTCCAGCGGACAGGCCTCCTCTGAAACCGTGGTGTCGAGGATGTAATCCGATTGTTGAGCGAGGTGCGAATCCAAATTACCCACCATGCCAATGAGCTGAATGCCCCTGCTTTTGATGAGCGGCGACAATGCTTTGATTTCCGGGGAATTGCCGCTTTTGCTGATGCAAATGACCATATCGTCTTTCTGCACCAGGCCCAAGTCTCCGTGGATGGCGTCTGCCGCGTGCATGAATACCGCCGGCGTACCAGTCGAATTGAACGTCGCGACTAGCTTTTGTGCGATGATAGCGCTCTTGCCGATGCCCGTCATTACGACGCGTCCTTGCAACTGAAGGATGCGTTCGCCAACTGCCTCAAATGCATCGTCCAAGCGTGCAACCAATTGTGCGATGGCTTGGCTCTCGAGTTCCAGTGTGCGCTGCGCCCGTTGTTTCCAATTCATGGGGTCAAATCTTCGTCGTCAACAACGCCGTGCCTCCCATTCACAGATTTTGCGTCGAGTGAAGGGCAAAACGATGTATCTTTAGTTAGCGCAAAGCTACGCTTTTCGCCCGGCCTTGGTCGGAACCAAACGTCTGATTGATGAGTACACTAGAACTGACGCCCGCAAAGGCGCTCAAGCATTTTTTTGGATTCGACGAATTCAAAGGCGAGCAAGAGCAAGTCGTGCAAAGCGTCCTTGACGGAAATGATGCCTTTGTCATCATGCCCACGGGAGGCGGGAAGTCGATGTGTTATCAATTGCCGGCGCTGATGATGGAAGGAACGGCCATCGTCGTTTCACCCCTTATTGCCCTGATGAAAAATCAGGTGGATGCGATCCGTGGTCACCACGAAGGGGATTCGATTGCACACTTTTTGAATTCGAGCTTGTCCAAGGCTGAGGCGGTGCAAGTGCGAGAGGACGTCAGCACAGGCTTGACCAAGTTGCTCTATGTGGCACCTGAAAGCCTGACCAAGGAAGACAACATCAACTTCTTGCGGAGCGTCCGCATCAGTTTTGTCGCCGTCGATGAAGCCCACTGTATTTCGGAATGGGGACATGATTTCCGCCCGGAATACCGTCGAATCCGCACCATCGTGAATCAAATCGCGGAGGTGCCCATCATTGCATTGACCGCCACAGCAACGCCCAAAGTCCAAGCGGATATCCAAAAGAACTTGGGCATGAAGGATGCGCACCTGTTCAAGGCTTCCTTCAACCGCGAAAACCTATTCTACGAAGTGCGCCCGAAAAAGGACGCGCTGAAGCAGATTGTTCGACACGCTAAAACCAACGTTGGCAAAAGCGGCATCGTTTATTGCCTCAGTCGAAAGAAAGTAGAGCAGATCGCGGAGGTATTGCGGGTTAATGGCATCAAAGCCCTCGGCTACCATGCTGGAATGGACGCCCACCAACGGAGCAGCATCCAGGACCAGTTCTTGATGCAGGATGTGGACGTAATTGTTGCGACCATTGCTTTTGGAATGGGCATCGACAAACCCGACGTTCGGTATGTCATCCACTATGACATGCCCAAGTCACTGGAGAGCTATTACCAAGAGACGGGCCGAGCGGGCCGTGACGGAGGCGAAGGCCACTGCATCGCTTTCTACAGTCACCGCGACATTGAAAAACTCGAAAAGTTCCTTCAGGGGAAACCGCTCGCTGAACAAGAGATCGGAGCGCAGTTGCTGCAGGAGGTCATGGCCTATGCCGAGACGTCCATGAGCCGAAGGAAGTTCTTGTTGCATTACTTCGGTGAGGCATACGATGAGGTGAACGGTCCCGGGGCACTGAACTGCGATAACATGGCCAACCCGCCCAAGTTGCGCGACGGCCAGGAAGAGGTCCACCTCATTTTGAGCGCAATCCTCGAGCACAAGCAAACATTCCGTGCGCCTTTCTACACAGGCATGTTGTGCGGACAAGAAAACCGGGAAATTCAGGATTACAAGGGAACGACCAGTCCCTTCTGGAAGCGCGGAACGGAGCACGATGAAAAGCACTGGAACGGCATCATCCGACAGATGTTGGTGCTGGGTTTCCTGCGCAAGGAAGTCGAGACGTTTGGCGTGCTGAAGATTACCGAGGTGGGGATGGAATTTTTGACCAATCCCAAACCCGTCATGGTAGCGGAGGAAAGGGACTACTCAGATGTTGACTCGATTGACAGCATGAGCCAAACGCGTTCCAGCCAAGGCGGAGCAGCAGATGTAAAGTTGCGTGACATGCTCAAGGCCCTGCGAAAGGAAATCGCAGATGCGGAATCTCTGCCACCTTACGTCATCTTCCAAGACATCAGTTTGGATGAGATGGCCATCCATTATCCGCTCAATGAAGATGAGTTGCTTCGCATTTCAGGCGTAGGATCTGGAAAGGCCAAGAAGTTTGGAACGCCTTTCTTGGAGCTCATTGCGAAGTACGTGAAGGAGGAAGGAATCGAACGCGCAGAGGACTTACTGGTGCGTTCAACGAGCGCTCGTTCTTCATCGAAGGTGCACATCATCCAGCGGATTGATCGCCAAATTGACCTATCGGACATCGCAAAAGACTTGAACCTGAGCCTGGAAGATGTGCTGGGGGAGATTGAGAACATCGTCTACGCTGGAACGAAAGTGAACTTGGATTACATCATCAACGAGGCGTTGGATGAAGAGAGTTTGGAGGAACTGTTCGAATTCTTGAAAGAAAGCGATGACGACGGCACCGATGAGTTGATTTCGGAATGGAACGACGTCTACAGCGAAGAAGAGCTGCGGATGGCGCGCATCAAGTTTTTGAGCGAATTCGCGAACTAAGTATCACGAACTAAGGTCGTGCCAAGCGCGCACGATGAGCCTTCCAGCTGCGAAAAGCATGAAGGTACCGAACACAAGCCGCACCACGGCGGGATTGATTTTCAACGCCCATTTGCTGCCCAACCAGGCGCCTAGAACGAACGTTACCGCCAACACAGCTGCATACTCGAGTTGGATTTGACCGGCACGGTAGTAACTCATAACGGCCAAGATGCCGATGGGTGGAATCATCATGGCCAAAGATGTTCCCTGCGCCATGTGTTGGCTGAGGCCCAGTCCAAAAACCAAGGCGGGCACGATGATCATCCCTCCACCGATGCCGACAAATCCACTGGCGATTCCGGCAATCAGTCCAATGCAGAGAAGGAGGATTAGGGTGTTCATGTCCATCAGAAATCCAATTGGAGGGAGAGGTTAAAAATTCGGTCTTGCCAACGGCCATCGTCCACACCCCAGCTCCAGTCGGTGCGCAGCCAGTAGCCAAGCACCTTTGCTCGGAAGCCAAAGCCGGTTCCCCAAATGATGGGCTCGCGGTTGTTGTCGATGGTCACCGTGATGGGGTTTTGCGTGACGGTGACTTGATTGAAGGTGTTGGCGTCGTCGTATGGATGGCTGCCGTTCCACGCCGATCCAATGTCAAAGAACCCCACGCACTGCAAGGTCTGAAGCAGCTCGGTTTCGACGGGTTGAGCGCTCAGGGTGCTCCATACGGGCACACGCAGTTCGCTGTTGAACAAGGCCATGTGCGAGCCGTTGCGCGCGTTGGCATTGAATCCACGTAATGGCGCCAGGCGGGTTTGGTACGCGTAATTGATGTTGGGGTCGATGGGCGATTGGGCGTTTGCCGCCAGGGAAAGGGTGTTGTCAACACCGCCCACCATGTGCAACAAGCGCTGTTCGCCGATGGACCAATCCATGGCCAAACGATTGGCCCAAATGACGTTGCGCCAGATGGGTTTGTACGTGCGGAAGTCCATTCCCACGGTACCGAAGGTTGCAGCCGTCTCATTGGGATTGATGAAATACTCCGCCCAAATTCGGTAACGGGTCCCTTCCGGGATGTTGATCATGCGCTGGCGCGTATTGTCGAAGACGTAGGCCAATTGCCCCCCAACCTGTCCGGCGAATTGCGTGGGTTTGGTCAAATTGAACGCGTCGGTGGAAAGCGGCGTGATGCGGTCCAAACGGTACGTGCCTTGGATGCGAAAGCTTCTTACTTCATCAATAGCATACTTCCACTGCCTCCGGAGGATGTGGATGTGGGTTCGGGTGAAGGTTTGGTTGTTGTCTACCCCTTGGGTAACTCCTTGTCGCTCAATCACCCAAGACTTGTCCCAGCGGCCCGTTAGGTCTTCGTACGCAAACAAATAGCGGCTGTTCTCCAGGCTGCCTGCCAATCGGAATCCGGCAGTGAATCGACGGTTTTCAAAGAGGTCCGTAACGGAAATCTGGGAGAGTCCCCCGAGTCCGGGTTGGACGGCGATGTTGCCGGAGTACGCTTGATAGAATGTGGACCCAAACGAATTATCTAGTTGGCCCGTCACCGATTCGATGGCGTAGTTCAATCGGTAGTTCCGGGGCTTGGGCAAATTGAACGGTGTCCAGTCTGTAGCGGTTGCCTCGTCAGGGGCGACTTCAACCGATGTGGGCTCTTCCGGCTCCTCAGCTGTCCAAGGCCCGAAGACGTAATTCCGAAAGTCGGCTTCGGTGGGGCTTGGTTTCCAGTCCCAGTCCAATTGCACTTCCGACGATTGAATGGCCAGTCCCGTGGGATTGATATCCTCCCAATCTGCCCGATTTTCCGCGGTTTCAACCCAGAAGGGGTGGCCCTGAAGCTGGTGAGTGAATGCCGCCGTTCCTCGGGACGGGATCCATTGGAAATCGGAAACGGGCTGCGCGATGCGGGTGGCCAATCGCTGCTGTGTAAACCACCGGTAGTGGATGGTGGTATCGATGTAGGCCACCGCACTGTCGCGCCAAGAGGTCCATCGCTCCTGTGAACCGTCCTCCAATTCGACCAAAAAGGTGAGGTGTTCGTCGTCTTGTACCTGGGGGTGGGTTTCATCGCGCAGATCGGTGTTGACCCAATGCACCAATTCAGGCACTTCTTCGTTCCACTGCAACGCGAAGATGTCGTGATTGGGGTCAAGGGGCTGGCCGAGAATCCACTCCTTGTCCAATTGCGTATTGGGCCGGTTTGAAGCGAAGTAAATGGTGCCACCGTCTTCGCTGTAAACAGGCTGCAAATCGTCGTACGGATCGGACCAGAGAGCGGTGTGGTTGTTGCCCAGGACCTGGTAGCGGTAAAGATCAGATTGGCCGTCCTTGACCCCGCTCCAAATCATGGACAGGCCATCCGGGGCATAGGCCATGGACAGGATTTTGTCAATGCGGAAAACCTCTTTTTCAATGGATTCCCAGGTGGTCAAATCAATGGAATACAAAAGGGTACGTGAGCCTTGCTCCAAGGCGTAGGTCAGGACGTTGCCGTTGGGATGCCAAGCCATCGCCGGGAGCGTACGGTCTTGGATGCGGTCAATTTTGTGCCCGTGCCGACCGACGCGTTGGGACGTACCCGTGGAACGGTTTCCAACCCATATTTCAAGTTGCCCTCGTTCGTCCCGCGCCCACGCATAAATATCTCCATCTGGGTGCACAGTCAGGGAGCGAAAGTCCACATCACGCCGGAGCGGTAATGCCAGATCGCCGGAGTTTTTTCGGGCCATTCGCAAATCCCGGCGACTCGCTAGGGGCGGGAAGATTTCTGCCTCACCCGCAGTGTCTTGGTGGTACCGACTGGCCTCTTCCAACAGCAATACAAGGTCCATGCCTGTGGCGTATTGAAGCCCCTTTTCGAGGTTGCTGGATACGCGAACCATGTAGAGCGCATTGGCGATGACCCCTTCACCGAAGACATCTGCGATGTATTTCCAGACGCCGTGTCCTACCCAACGGGCAAGGCTCCCTGTGGTGCGGTGGGCGTGCACGATGTCCCCGCAACGTGCGGCGTCCCATACGTGGAGGCCCGCTTCAGCTGACCACGGCTGAGCAACATAGCTGTGCAGGCCTTCCGTGAACCATTCTGGGAAGGTGATACCGGTCGTAGACGAACGCAACGCCTCTTGCCAATTGCCGCCATACAGAATTTGATTGAACAAGAGGTTAGAGAGACTTTTCCGGAGGTCTTCGGCCGTGTGTTCCCAGGTTCCATCGGCGTAGACGAAGATTTTTGAGCCGACCAGTACGGCCGTTCCCCCGATGTTTTGGGTGTCAACCGCATTGCTGCCGATGTTGGATTGGCGGAATTCCGCTTGCTTGTTGTAGACGAGGATTTGGACCGTTCCCTCGATGCTGCGGTCGTAAAGGGTTTCAACCTGTTCGATCCAATTGGCCACTTCCGCTGTGATGCGGTTGGCGTAAGCCTTTCCCCCTTGGTAGTAGTAGACTTCAGCCCGAGACGTGGGCAGATACTGCCATTCAAAGGTGCGGTGTTGGACGCGGTTTTTGCCGTATTCGACGTTTGAACCGTCATAGAATTGCCCCCAACTGACTGCGGTCACCAAGGCCATGCCGGCGCACCAAACTGCACGTGAAATGCACCGTATGAAATAGCTTTGTGACCGCATTCCATTCGAAGTTACAGCGAGATGATTGAACTCCACACGTTTACTTTTAACGCCTTCTCTGAGCAGACGTACCTCGTCGACCACGGAAACGGCGAAGCCACGGTGATTGACCCAGGAATGAGCCGTGCAGAAGAGCAAGTAGCGTTTGCAAATTTTTGCGTGGAGCGCGGCCTGACACCCGTGCAAGTGGTGTTGACCCATGCCCACTTGGACCACGTGTTGGGAGCGGGTTGGGTCTACGAGCAGTGGGAATTGTGCCCGCGACTGCATCCGTTGGATGTCCCCACCTACGAGCAAGCACCCCGTGCGGCTCAGGTCTATGGCGTGCCGATGGACGCACTTCCACCGCTCGGTGAACCCCTCGAAGAGGGTGGAGTGGTCAAATGCGGCGAGGCTGAGTTGCACATTCGACTTACCCCGGGCCACGCGCCGGGTCACGTGGTTTTTGTCTACGCGACGGGCAAATGGATTGTTGGGGGCGATGTGTTGTTTCAACGGAGCGTAGGCCGAACCGATTTACCCGGGAGTTATGCGCCGGATTTGGTTGCGAGCATTGAAAATCAGCTCTACACATTGCCCGATGATTATGAGGTATGGCCCGGCCACGGTCCTTCTACGACCATCGGTGGGGAGAAGGCATCGAACCCGTTTGTCAATGCCGCTGGTACGGGCATGATGCAGACAGGCGCCCTTTGAGGCTAGTTGATTTGCGGTGCGTCGAACTGGACGTTGCGCTTTTCCGCCTCCACATCCAAGTTGACCAAATCAAATGAGAAGGCCGTCCCTTTGCCCAATTGGGATTGGACGCGGATCGTTTGGCCATGTGCCTCAATGATGTGCTTCACAATGGCCAACCCCAGCCCCGAACCTCCTGCATGCCGTGAACGGCTTTTGTCTACCCGGTAGAAACGTTCGTAGATGCGGCTCAGGTCTTCTTCCGAGATGCCAATGCCGTCGTCTTCAACGGTCAAGCGAACAGTTTCCCCCAGGTTTTCTAAACGTAAGATGCTGCGCCCACCAGCCTTGCCGTAGTGAATGGAATTGACCAACAGGTTGGTCAATACCTGACGAATTTGCATGGGGCCACACAGGACGTGCAGGCTTTCCATGTCTGATTCGGGCAGTTCCAACTGCACCTCAATGTCCATTTTTTGGGCTTTGGACTCCACACCTTCCAGTGCCTCTTTGCAGGTCTCGATGATGTTGCAAGGGGCAAGGGTGAGGGCGAGGCTGTCGGATTCCAATTTGGTAATGGTGTCCAAGTCTTCAATCAACTCGGCCATCCGGCTGACATTGTTGTCGGCTTTTTGGAGGAATCGGCGCACCAACTCCTCGTCTTTGAGGTCGGACTCAATCAAGGTCAAAATGAATCCTTGGATGTTGAACAAGGGCGTCTTCAACTCGTGGGCGAGGTTGCCAATGAATTCTTTTCGAAAGGAATCTTTCGCCTTGAGCGATTTGATGTCCGCGATTTGGTTGTTGGCCCACGTCAGGATGTCGTCAAGCGACTGCTGTTCCAACCGTACTTCGCGGTCGTTGTTTGATTCGGAGATGGCATCGGATAAGTCCTTGACACGGCGTTGGAGAAATTTCTCCACCGACCACTCAATGATCAAGGTGCTTGCCGTTTCTGTGAGCAACGCTGCTAGAATGGCCAACGCCCACAGGTGCATGGCGCCCAATGCACGCAGCAGCAAAAGGGTGGCGACTCCCGCCAAAGCGGCCAGCAACGGCGACGTTTTCTTCGCCAGTTCACGTGGGGTCGAATCCGGACTCACGAACCAAATTTATAGCCCACGCCCTTGACGGTTGTGAACAGTTCGTCTCCCAGTTTGCTCCGTAATTTTCGGATGTGCACATCGATGGTCCGGTCCCCAACGACTACGTCGTTGCCCCAGACGTGCGTGAGAATAGCTTCTCGCGTGAACACCTTTCCGGGCTCAGACCAAAGCAAGTTGAGCAGTTCAAACTCTTTTTTGGGCAGGGTCAATTCCTTCCCGTTTTGCAAAACGGTGAAGCGATCGTGGTCAATGGCCACCCCCGAACGTTCTTGGGGAAGGGGTGCTTGATTCGGGACTGAGCGGCGCAACAGGGCCTTCACTCGGCTAACCAACACCTTGGGTTTCACGGGCTTGGTGATGTAGTCATCGCCTCCCGCATCAAAGCCAGCAACCTGGCTGTAGTCTTCGCCACGGGCCGTGAGAAAGGCGACGGTGGTGTCTGCGAGTTTGGCATCTGAACGAATGATGTTGCACACCTCCATGCCATCCATTTCTGGCATCATCACGTCGAGGATGATGAGATCGGGGTGCACGCTGCGGGCCATGTCAATGCCCTCTTTTCCGTTGTTGGCAGTAAACACGTCGTACCCTTCTTGGCGGAGGTTGTATCCGATCAATTCCAGGATGTCCGGTTCGTCGTCAACGAGGAGGATTTTCTTCTTCATGTCCGAGTGAAATTGAACGAAAGATGTTGCGCATTTCGTTCCACACTGTTAGGCCAATGTAAAGGAATTGTGACTGAATATCAGTCTTTCACCCGACTGAAGCGAAGGGCTTTCAGCATCCAGCGCGGCAAAGGCTCGTCGGCTCCTCGCTTTTGAACATCCAAGAACAACCCCCACTTTTCGATGATGGGCACCTTGTACACTTCAATCATTTCCAACCAGCACTCATCGGGATCGTCGATGTAGGTGCAGTGAACCTTCGTTTCCCCCATGCCGATGGCATCGGCTGTGTCGCAGCGGAATCCAAAGCCTTTTTTGTCGAGGGCGTCACCCAGTGCTGCCATGCCACGCACGTCAAAACCCAGGTGGGCGAATCCGATGTCGCACCAGATTCGGTCTTTGAAAATGAACGGCCCCTTGCGTTCCATGGCTTGGACAAGCTCGATGTATGTGCGGCCTGTCAATTTGCCGAACCCGCCTGCGCCGGGCGCGGATTGGGTCAACCTCACGCGGCGGTACGGCTGTTCGCTGTGGGGCATGCCATCCCAATCGCTTTGGACGCCGGTTGAATCGTGGAGCACTTGATCAAATCCAAGGACGTCCGCGTACAGTTTCATTGCTGCATCGATGTCCGATACGCCAATCGTACAGCCGAGTACACCACCGGATGGGTGCCCGTTGTTTTCAAACCAATCATCGGCCTCCAATACTTGGAAACGATTGCCATCTGGGTCTTTCAGGTAAAATGTAGGTGCTCCCCAAGGCGTTTCGGAAAGACGAGCATCGCAGCTGTCGCCCGCAATTTTCAGCGCGTGCGCATGCATTTTTTGGATGTCGCGGGTCTTCATTTGGACCGTCGTGATGCCCAAGTCTCCCGGGGCAATTTCCCAATCCGCAGGCACCGGCTCAAACGAATCCGCACGCAGTACCTCGAAAGCACATCCGCCCTGAAGGTTCATCACCATGCTTGCTCGTTTGGTGATGGTTTCCCCGCGCGTATGGCTATCCATCAAAGGAGCGGCTTGCACTGAATCAAAAAACGGAATGTCCATGCCGAAGAGTTGGCGGAAAAACCGCAGGGATTTGTCCATGT
Source organism: uncultured Flavobacteriales bacterium (assembly GCA_938074325.1). Classification (GTDB taxonomy): domain Bacteria; phylum Bacteroidota; class Bacteroidia; order Flavobacteriales_D; family Sanyastnellaceae; genus UA16. The sequence continues at coordinate 55,876 of CALJFZ010000015.1, forward strand.
CCGAGGTGGCAACACCGATGTGTTGCATCCCTTGAATCCGGTAATCAGCGTTGGGTGAATTCATGCCTTGATGTGGGATTTTACGGTTGAAATGTAGGATTGCCATGCTGCGGCTTGAGCGAGGTCAGCGTACGCGCTTCGGGCTTCTTTGGCACCCTTCCAGTCGAGGTACCCTCCGTACCACCAGCCAGCGATACGGCTACCGATGAGGTTAAACAGGTAGGCACCGATAACCGGCCATCCACCCCATTCGCCGGAGGCCAATCGCGCCAGAGGCCAAGCCAAGGCGAATAGGTAAATCGGAAACAGAAACATACCGGCCGATACCTTGAACGTGCTCGTGAAGCAAGGGTCTTTCACGCGTTTTGCTTCTTGCTGCTGAACGAATTTGGAGAAAGGGTAGGCGCATGCGCCACCGATGATTGCCAAGGGTGCCATGGGCCAAAACCACCACGGCGTGCGTCGCACATCTTCCGCACCGTGCCCGAGGTCCTCGGGTCGGGCCGCCTTCAGTGTACCTGCTTTCAAAAGCGCAGCATGCGATTCCTGAATGGCTTCGAGTCCAGTCTCAGGGATGGACTGCATGGTCCGGATTTCATCCCGCGTGGTAATCCAGTCTTCGGTCTCGGTGGTCCGGAGTGCCTGTACGTAGGGCAATAGCACATCGTAGTGGCTGTCCGGTTGAATGTTGACCAAAAGGTCATTCAATGCATCCTTGATTCGATCAAGCAACAGCCCTGGGGGGATGCTACCTGTGCTTTCATCGATGAGGTCCGCAAAGGGAATGGGTGGCCCGATGCGGTAACTCATCCGCCGGCGGAAGTCGGTCATTTGCTCATAGTCGATGCCCACTGGGACCAACTTCAATGCCTTCATTTCGGGATTCAACTGGATGGCACTGTTGACCATATCAACCACTCCGCGGCGGAGTGGGCGCAGGGTTTTGCTCGCACGGTGATTCCCTTCAGGAAAGAGCCCGATGGATGCCCCGATGTTCAATCGCTCAGCACAGATTTCAAAAATCCGTTGGTTGCGCTCGCGTGCATCGGCGAGGCGGTCCCGCTGACGGAAGATGGGCATTTGGTTGAAAGCGAAAAGCAGCTTGCGCACGGTCTTTTGGTAGAAGACATCGGCGCGGGTCAGAAAATGAATCTGGTTGGGGCTGAGCATGGCGCTCTGCACGATCGCATCCATCAATCCGTTTTGGTGGTTGGCCACGTAGATTGCGGGCTCCATGGGGTCGGGGAGGTTTTCTTGCCCTTCGACGCGTTCGATGCGGTGAAAACGGGTCACCCCCGATCGGACCAAATGCACCGCTGTTCCGTATCCAATGTGCCACCGCTGAATCGGTGGTTCGACAAAGGCTTTGTTTCGAGTTTTCGCCACGTGCTATGTGCTTTTAATCGCGGAGTTGCGCTCCGGTTGCTTCCACAATGCCATCCAAAATGCGCTTCACGCTTTGCTCAATGCGCTTGTCGTTCAAGGTTTTTTCCTCGTCCTGCAGGATGAGGGAAACGGCATAGGAGACGTGTCCGGGTTCCAGTTTGTCTCCTTCGTATACATCAAATAAACCTACGCGCTTAAGCAACTTCTTTTCTGCTTTCATCGCGGCATCTCGAATGGCGCCAAACGATGTTCCTTCTTTCAGGATCAACGAAAGGTCCCGACGCACCGATGGGAACTTGGCCAATTCTTGCGCTTTCACCTTCGTGCGGTTGGAGATTTTGACCAAGGGTTTTACCGCAAAATCTGCCCAATACACGGGCTGTTTGACGCCGTGTTGCTGGGCAAGGGAGGTTCGAACCTTTCCGATGCGGCCGATGACTTGACCTTGGCATGTGAGTTCCAGGCCTTCCGATAACAAGGGCGTTTGAATGCTGGCTTCGCGCAACGATGAGGCATCAATGCCCATGGAGGCGAGCAGGTTGTACGCTTCGCCTTTCAGTTCATATGCGCCGGTGCGATTGTTCGAATTGTTCCAATTTTCAGGAGCCTCCGCACCCGTCATGAACAATGCCAACCGTTCGGTTTCTTCGTAGCGTTGGGCGGCGTTCTGGGATTGGGAATCCGCTTTTTCGCGGTGTTGGTACACCTTGCCCAATTCGAACAAACGCAGGTTTGGGCGTTGGTGGTTTGCGTTGCGAACAATGGCTTCTAACCCTTGAAACAGTAACGACTGACGCATCACTCCGAGGTCCGAACTCAAGGGGTTCATCAGGGCAATTTGGCGCGATAAGTCCCATCCATCGGCTCCATCTTCGCCCAGGTCAGCCGTGTACGCCGCCCGGGTCATGCTGTTGTTCATCATTTCCTGGAAGCCACGGCTAACGAGGAAATTGGACGTTTGCAAGCGGAACGCTTCTGCGGGCACACCGGCTTGGTGCGCAGCTGTTGAGATCAAGCGTTCGGGAAGCGGAATTTTGTCGAAACCGTAGATGCGCAATATCTCTTCGACGACGTCCGCCGGCCGGGTGACATCGTGCCGGTATGCCGGCACCTCCAACGTCCATACAGATGGGGTTTCCTCAGCAACGGCGATGTCGAGGTCATTGAGAATGGCGCGGACCGCAGTCGCTTCCATGGGAATCCCGATCAACCGTTCGAGGTAAGCCCACTCCAATTCAATGGTTTGACCCGACGGGAGGTCGGCGGCAGTGGCTTCATGCAGTGCGGTTGCCTTGCCTCCAGCCCATTCGGCAATCAATGATGCGGCTCGGGCGAGTGCATCCTCGATCAATGCAGGGTCCACACCGCGCTCAAATCGGAAGGAGGCATCGGTGGACAAACCGTGGCGCTTGGCCATCTTGCGGGTGACGACAGGATTGAAATATGCCGATTCCAAAAAGACGCGGGTGGTGGTTTCTGAAACACCACTGGTTTCACCGCCGAAAACGCCGGCAAGGCAAAGGGCCTGGTTGGCGTCTGCAATGACCTGGTCGTTGGGGTCGAGGGTTCTTTCTTCGCCGTCCAAGGTGGTCAACTTTTCCCCCTCGCGCGGTTGCCGGACGACGATTTTGTTGCCTTCAATTTGGTCCGCATCAAATGCGTGCAGCGGCTGTCCCAATTCATGCAACACGTAATTCGTTGCATCCACGACATTGTTTTGCGGATTGACGCCAATGGCACGCAGGCGCTGCTGGATGACGTCTGGAGAGGGTCCGACCTGAACACCTTCAATCAACAATCCGAGGTAACGCGGGCATCCTTCACCGGTTTCGATCGACAGTTCAAACGGACCGGAATCGCTGGGGAGTGCAGCCTTCGTGGGCATTTCCACAACGCCGACTTTCTCGCGGATGCCTTCCACGGTTTCATGGAGCAAGCCAGCCCGCAAATCGCGGGCCACGCCGAAGTGACTCATGCCGTCCGTACGGTTGGGAGTCAGTCCAATTTCCAGGACGGAGTCGGATTCCAAATTGTACACCTCTGATGCGGGTGTGCCCGGCGTCCATTGGGCGTCCAATTCGATGATGCCGTCGTGGGACTTGCCTACTCCGATTTCATCTTCAGCGCAGATCATTCCCATGCTGACTTCTCCGCGAATCTTGCCCTTTTTGATCTTGAAAGAATCGCCTTCTGTGGGGTGCAGGGTCGTTCCCACCGTTGCCACGATCACCCGCAAGCCTTGGCGGGCGTTTGCGGCTCCGCAGACGATGGGGAGGGGCTCAGCTTCGCCGATGTTCACCTCACAAACCTGCAAACGGTCGGCATTGGGATGCTGGGCGCAAGCCGTGATTTCGCCGACGACGAGCCCATTCAACCCTCCGGGAATGCTCTCGACGGTTTCAACACCTTCGACTTCCAACCCTGTGGCGGTGAGCACAGCCGCAGCGTCTTCAGCAGAGGTTGTGACCGGCAGCAGGTCTTTGAGCCATTGAAACGAGATTTTCATCGGTACTGATTTGGTACCGACAAAGTTAGCAGGAGCGGCCGTGCAGACCATGGCAATGCCCGTTCTTTTGGCAGAATGAAGCGGAAAATCTTTCGGCCAAAAAAGAAAGTTGAGTACCTTCGCCGTCCCAACTTTTAACAGGAAGGGAATCGGGATGTAGCTCAGTTGGTAGAGTACGCGTCTGGGGGACGTGTGGTCGCTGGTTCAAGTCCAGTCATCCCGACAACAAAACCCGGGGCAATTGCCTCGGGTTTTTTGCACCAAAGTGGAGCGGATTATGGATTACACGTTTGAAAAAGACTGGATTAAATTGGAGCGCCTCATGGAGGAGCGCTTTGGTGAGCCCCCGGATCTGACAACCATGATCTTTACCGTGGGGCTGCAAGAATGCGGTCAAGGATTCAAACGCTTCAAGAAAGACGAGAAGATGGAGGTCATGCACGTAGGTGTGTGTACGCTCCTGGAGCCGTTGGGTTTTTACAAAGCCCTAGGGACGGATGAGGATGGTTGGCCGCATTTTGAACGCACAGCAGAGATTCCTGCAGTCACAAAACCGGAGCAGGAGTTGCTCATGAAGCGAGCGTTGGTGGAATACTTTGCGGCGTGGATCGCCGGTGAATGAGCCTTTCTAATCAGGAGGCTTACTCGATGTAAACCGTGGCCTCGTTGGTCATTTCTTCCTCAATCTTGATGAGGCCCGTGCCGTAGAGCGCCGCTTTGGTCGCTTCTATGTCCAGCACTGCGAAACCGGCTTGGCCTTCCACGTAAAATTCAGAGAAGTTGAAGCTGACTTGACCGGCCGCATTGGACACCGCTGTGGTGTCGAACCGAGGTTCACCTACGAAGTCCTCATCCACCGAGCCGAAGGCATAGAGGCGAACCGTTGCCCCTTGGACCGGAGCTCCGAGGTCATTCAGTACAACCACGTTGGCAATGGTCTCTTCCACTTCATGACAGCTGGAAAGGCTAAAAATGGCGCAGATGGCCATTGCACCGAGGGAAAGGGAAACATTTCGCATGAGGTCGTCTAACTTTGCAGGCTTAGATTGAACACCAAATATCTTCAAAAAGTCATGAATTTCAATAAGTCAGTGCATTATATCGTGGTTGCCTTTGCCATCTTCTTTGGGTTTGGGCTGGTAAGTTGTGGGGATACGGCACCTGCGGATGGGCAAACGGAGGAGGTCCAGGTGGTCGCTTCTGAAGACGAAACGCTTCGTCGGGTGCGCATTGAAACGGACATGGGAAACATGGTTGTTGAGTTGTCGAACAAGACGCCTCAGCACCGTGATAACTTCATTGAATTGGTAGAGAAGGGCTTTTACGACAGCCTTTTGTTTCACCGTGTCATCAATGAGTTCATGATCCAGGGTGGAGATCCGGTGAGCCGTGCCGCATCGCTGTCCACTCCTTTGGGCTCCGGGGGCCCCGGTTACCAAGTGCCTGCTGAGATCACAACCGACCTTCTGCACTTCAAAGGTGCTTTGGCAGCAGCGCGTCAAGGCGATGCGGTAAACCCTGAGCGCAAAAGCTCAGGCAGCCAGTTTTACCTGGTGCACGGCCGCACGTTCAAGAAAGAAGAAATCCTCACAATCGAGACGCGCAACTTCGGTCCGGGTGTGGACGCCGGTGAGCCTTTCAAGTATTCCGATGAGGCCATCGAACGTTACATGACCGAGGGCGGCACTCCTTTCTTGGACAACAACTACACCGTTTTTGGCTACGTGGTTGAAGGATTGGATGTCATCGATTCCATTGCTGCAGTGGAGACAGGAGCTGGAAACCGTCCACGTACGGATGTTCACATGGCCATGGAGGTAATTCGATAAGATGGGATTGAAAGCACAATTAGAGCAGTGGGCGGCGGAGGTTGAAGCCGTGCAACTCAGCACAGCCGAAGAGGTTGAGGCGTTTCGCATTACGTGGCTGGGACGAAAGGGCAAGATGAAGGAGGCCATGGCCGATTTCAAAGCGGCGCCCAATGAGGAAAAGCGAGAGCTTGGCAAGCTGATCAACGAATTCAAACAACGCGTCGAACAACGCGTGGCTGAAGGCGCTACCGGTGGACAACAAGGCACCAATGAGGAAGGGCCGGAGTTTGACTGGACCCGTCCGGATGGGGGCATTCCTGTGGGGGCTCACCATCCGTTGAGTGTGGTGCGCCGAGAGATCATTGGCATCTTGGAACGCATGGGATTTGTGGTCTCGGAGGGGCCGGAGATCGAAGACGATTGGCATGTCTTCAGCGGATTGAATTTTCCAGAAGAGCATCCAGCGCGTGACATGCAGGACACATTCTTCGTGGATCGAAACCCGGACATGCTCCTGCGAACTCACACATCATCGGTTCAGGTACGCGAGATGGAAAAGCGCAAACCACCCATGCGCATTATCATGCCGGGTCGAGTATTCCGAAACGAAGCCATCAGCGCTCGGGCGCACTGCATGTTCCACCAAATCGAAGGCCTTTACATCGACAAGGGCGTTTCATTTGCGGACCTGAAACAAACGTTGTTGCGATTTGCACAGGAGTTCTTCGGTGCAGACACAAAAATTCGCCTGCGCCCGTCCTACTTCCCCTTCACAGAACCAAGCGCCGAGGTTGATGTCTACTGGGGGTTGGAGACAGAAGTAGACAAACGAATTACCAAGGGTACGGGTTGGCTCGAGATTCTGGGCTGTGGGATGGTGGATCCGGCTGTTTTGGAAGCATCCGGCATCGATTCGCGCGAGTATTCAGGATTTGCCTTCGGAATGGGGGTGGAGCGCATCACCATGTTGAAGTACCAAATCGGTGACTTGCGTGCGTTCTTCGAAAGCGACATGCGATTCTTGGAACAATTCCAAGGCCAAGGCTAATCTCAGACGTAGGGGAGTGTCAGGGTGACGCGTTCCTCCAACGGGGACAAGCGTTCGATGTTGATTTTACCCGCCAATTTCCTCAGCTGTGCATGGAGTTCATTCCAGCGAGAGGAAGCGAGTGCGTCCTTGCCGTAGAACAGCCCCTCGAATGCCTTCGATGCACCCGTGTGTTGGCTGTTCAACCTCAGCACCCAGTGAGACTTTTCGCTCGCCTCAACGCCCAGTTCGATGGGCCGTTCTTCCGAGCTCAAATCGGCCAAGCCCCTCAGCAGGTTTCGGATGACAACACGCACTTCAGGCCCAATGTTGAATTGCACGTCGCTTTCAAGGTTGAAACGGATGCGGTGCTGCAGGTCGGCATCCAGTTCGTTCAGGAAGTCCTGGATTGACTGCGAGCGTGCATCCTCGTCACTGGTGTGGATCAACTCCCCATTCGGCATCAGGCTGCTGCCGCCAAGTTCCGGGCTCGTTGCGGGTACGGCCTTCGCTGCATTTTGTGGCAATCGGTCCGCCGGCACCAGTGACCGCAGTCGGATGATGCGGCGACGTTCCTTGTGCAACGCAGATTGGAGGTAGCGTTGCTGCCGGGCATAGGCAATGATTCCAATGGCGAGGATTCCGGCAATCCAAGGCCAACTGCTCGAACGGTAGGGTTGGTGCTGAGCCTGTTGCATCTCCAAGGCTGCAAGATCGAAGGGGTCCAATGCCGGGAGGACCTGCTCTTCAAACTGCCGGGTTTCGCGTGGGGATCGGTCTGGTGCCGAGGCCAATAGGGCGGTGTGGATTTCATCCAATTCGATGAAGGCCGCCAGGGCCTCGACTTGATTGCCACGTTCCTTCTCGAACAGGCCCTTTTGGCGCAGGGATTCAGCAAGCAATGTGGGATCACCTGTTCGCCTTGCTGCTTTGATGGCTTCGTGATAACCAATCAGTGCGTCGAGCGGTCGGTGGGCGAATTGGGCGCTGTTTGCGATGCGCAGGTGGGCCACGGCGGCACTTGCGTTGTCCTCGTTCGGCGTGTGGCGTAAAATGGTTTGAGCCCATTGCATAGCGTGCATGTGCATTCCTTGCATGGAGAGAACGAGGTGCACCTGTTCTCGGTAGGCCTGAGCTGCGGAGGTAGCGAGTCCGGCTGCCTCCTCTTCGAAACAAACCCGAAGGGAATCAGCAGGAGACTGACCGCTAACAGCGTCGATTTGAATCAATGCGCTCAACCAATCTGCGCGTTGTTCTGTGGGGATAGACGCGGCGTTTTGTAAGCACTGCTCGTATTGAATGCGGGCTTTTTCCCAATGGCCTCCCGTGTACCACAAGTCTGCCAGCTTGGCCTGTAACGACGAAGATGCGGGATTCAATTCCAACTCGCGTTGAACCAAATCAATCGCCCGGTCTTCGAAGTGCAATTGCAGCCACAGATCCGCCGCGACGAGGACCGCGGAAATTCGGATGTGGGCATCGCATGCCAAAAATCCGAGCTGGGCACTTTCGAGGGATTCCAACGCCAAATCGGGATTGTCACTGGCCGCGTAAATCTGTGCGATGCCAATGCGGGCCCGGGCTTGTTGACAGGGGTCAAAGGTTCGTTCTTCGGCGCCACGGAACATGGACAACGCGGCGACAGGCTTGTTCAAGGCTAGCAGTGAATCCCCGCGCTCCAGCATCAGGTTCGCCTCCTCGACGGAATTGGCGCTCGCACCCAAATCGACGGGTGACCCTTGTGATGTTGCGGTGAAGAAAAAAATACTGAAGAGCACTCCTATCCACCAGCGGGCTGAACCGACCAAGCGAGGTCGCTGGAAATGGGGGTGGGAGACGCACAACATCATGGAACCAAGCTAAGGTGCAGGTCCACGGTATTCAGCCGTTAGGCGCTGAATTGTTCACACGATTGGGCGCATAAACGCGGCCACACTTAATCGTTCCAAATGACGTCCAGAACCGTGTTGCCTACAGCATCCAAAGTCTCCTTGCTGATGACGGATAAGTTGTCCGCGTGGGTGTGGTGGAACGGTCCGTAGCCCATGGGAAGAACTTGGACTTGGTAGTGTACGATGTTGGCAGATGGAATGCCTGCAAATTCGGACACGAAGAGGTTGTCGTCGATGGTCTCCGGCGTAATGTCGCGTTTGAAAAATTCGCCATACCCCAATCGATCTGCGGCATCCCAGAGGCGTTTGACGATGCTCGGCGCATAGGCCATGGAAGTGCCTTCTTTATTGAACACTGCTCCTTCGGCACCGACCATGTCAAGGAGGATACCGTATTTGGCATTGTAGCCGATGCGGTGGGGTTGATTGGCCCAGTATTGGCTGCCGAGGCACCAGGTCAGAGCGGTGTTTTGATTTTTCTCCCCCCACTCAGGCGTTCCGTAATCTTCGGCATCGAAGAATACCACATCGATGCCCACGTCAAGAGTGGAATCCGCTCCGATGATTCGTGCAATTTCCAACAGGATGCCTACGCCAGATCCGCCGTCGTTTGCCCCGTCGATGGGCTCTCGTTGCCGCAATGTGTCCTTGTCCGCAAAGGGACGGGTATCCCAGTGAGCGAAAAGGAGAATGCGCTCCCTGTTTTCCGGTCGGAATTGCCCAATGATGTTGCGCATGCGGAGAATGGTTCCATCAAATGCGCGCACAAGGCCCGGTTGTTCGATGACTTCGGCTCCGTGTCGGGCCAATTCAGCCACGAGCCAATCGCCACAGGCCACGTGTTCCAGGGTATTGGGGACACGCGGGCCGAATGCGACTTGTTGCGCGATGTATGCATAGGCAGAATCGGCATTGAATGCTGGCGCATCCTTGTGAACAATGACTGGATCGGGTGGTGCCTGCCGAGGTGAGGGCTTCGTGGATGTGGAATCTGCCCCTCCGCATCCCCAAAAGGCAAGGCTTGAGCCCAGTGCTAGCGCCAAAAATCGTCCCATCAATCGCGTTCCCATGTGCTGCCGTCTTTGCTGTCCTTGATGGAGATGCCCAGCCCATTGAGCGCGTCCCGAATGGTGTCGGCTGTTCCCCAGTCTTTGTTTGATTTGGCGTTGCCCCGAAGCTCCACCAATAAATCCAGCAATGCGCCCGCCTCGTCCTCTTGGCTGCCTGCAGCAGTTGGTGCCTCCGATTCGATGCCCAATACGTCGTGCACATACCCGCCCAGCAACGTGGTCAACGCATCCTTTTGGGTTGCGTCGATGTGAATGCGATCCGAGGCGATGCTGTTGACGAGCTTGACGGCATCGAAGAGCACAGAGATCAAGATGGGCGTATTGAAGTCGTCGCCCATGGCTTCACTGCAGCGCGTACCCAACCCAGCGATATCCACTTCTGCGTTTGGCTCGATTGCTGCTGTGGGCAAAGTGTCGAGGCTGTTCATGGCGTTCATCAGCCGGTCGAGTCCCTTTTCTGCCGCTTGCAATGCTTCATTCGAGAAGTCCAACGTGCTCGCATAGTGGCCTTGAAGCATGAAGAATCGCACCGTCATGGGCGAATACCCGCGCTCCAACAAAGCATGATTGCCGGTGATGAGTTCTTCGGGTGTGAAGCCGTTGCCTTCGGATTTGGCCATCTTCCGACCGTTTACCGTGAGCATGTTGCCGTGCATCCAATAGCGCACGCTGTGCGCTTCTCCAGTGGCGCCTGTGTTTTGTGCAATCTCACATTCGTGGTGAGGAAATTTCAAATCCATGCCCCCGCCGTGAATGTCAAACTGCGTGCCGAGGTACTTGGTGCTCATCACAGAACATTCCAGGTGCCATCCCGGGAATCCTTCGCTCCATGGGGAGGGCCACTTCATCAAGTGCGTGGCATCGGCCTTCTTCCAGAGGGCGAAATCGAGGGGGTCATTCTTTTCATCCTGACCATCGAGTGAGCGCGTGTTGTTCAGCAGGTCGTCAATTTTTCGACCGGACAAGGCGCCGTAGTCGTGGTCTTCGTTGTATTTGCGCACATTGAAGTAGACGCTTCCGTTGGATTCGTAGGCGTAACCGCGGTCGACAATGGCCTTGATCATTTCGATTTGCTCAACGATGTGGCCGGTCGCACTGGGTTCGATGGAGGGCGACTTCATGTTGAACACCCGCATCACGTCGTGGAAATCGTTGGTGTACTTCTGGACGATTTCCATGGGCTCGAGGTTTTCGAGTCGCGCCTTCTTGCCAATCTTATCCTCCCCGTCGTCCGAGTCCCCCGTGAGGTGTCCAACATCTGTGATGTTGCGAACGTAACGCACTTGGTACCCCAGAAATGAGAGGTAGCGGTATGCCACGTCAAATGTCAAAAACGTGCGCACGTTGCCGAGGTGCACGTTGCTGTAAACTGTAGGGCCGCACACGTACATGCCCACGTAGGGTGCGTTGAGCGGGGTGAACAGTTCCTTTTTTCGGGTGAGGCTGTTCTGGATGTACAACGGGGGGAATTCGGCCATCTTCTTCGTCTTTGCTTCAGGTGCGGAGGTTTGGACCACGCACATTTGCAAAGAAAAGGCATCCCGCGATTGTGCAGCGCCTTAGAATTGAATTCAGTGCACAGGCGTTTGTGCCTTTTTCCCAATCGCGTCCAGCATGATGGAGGTCATCTCCGATAAGTCAACCTGAGGTTTCCAGCCCCAATCTTCGGCTGCCTGGCTGTCGTCGATGCTTTCGGGCCAACTTTCTGCGATTGCTTGCCGTTCGTCTGGCGCATAGTCGACTTGAAAGTTGGGCAGAATTTGTTGGATGCTATTGGCCACCTCGCTGGGGGTAAAGCTCATTCCCCCCAGGTTGTAGGAAGTTCGAACTTGGATCCGCTCTTCGGGCGCTGCCATCAATTCCAACGTTCCGCGCACGGCATCATCCATGTACATCATGGGGAGTGCTTGGTCGGCTTTCAAAAAACACGTGTAGTCTTCGCCTCCAACCGCTTTATAGTAAATGTCTACGGCATAATCGGTCGTGCCCCCTCCCGGTACGGATCGGTGCCCAATCAGGCCGGGATAGCGGAGGCTGCGCACATCGACCCCGTACTTTTCGTGGTAGTATCGGCACCAAAATTCACCGGCTTGCTTGCTGATACCGTAGACCGTTGTCGGATCCAACAGCGCATCCTGTGGAACGAGCTTCTTCGGTGTCTGCGGTCCAAACACAGCAATGGAACTCGGCCAAAAGATGCGTTTTACCCAGCCTTCCTTCGCAGCTTCAAGGACGTTAAGGAGGGACTGCATGTTCAGATCCCATGCGGCAATGGGCTTTTTTTCACCCGTGGCACTGAGCATCGCAGCCAAATGGTAAACGGCCTCATACCTTCCTTCTTCGAGCACCTTGCTGACCGCTCCCTCATCCGTGGCGTCGAGGTGCAAGAACCGGCTGCGCATGACCCCTTCGTCTTCGGGAACGCGGATATCGGATACGTCGATGGAATCCACTCCGTACTGGGCTTGCAGTGCGAGCACGAGCTCAATACCCAATTGCCCAGCGGCGCCGATGACAAGTGTTTTCGCCATAACCAAACGAAGGTAAGGTACGGCCGTTCAAATCGGTGGGATGAAAGGCAGAATCAGGGGCTATTTTTGCAGTGACGACTGAGCTCAGAATCCATGGATGCAACCGAATACGATTACCATTTGCCTGAATCGGCCATTGCCATTCATCCAGTAGAGCCGCGTTCCCACGCCCGATTGTTGGTGCGTCGCAACGGCGAGACGGAAACCCACTTCCGCTTTACGGATCTGCCCGGAGTTCTGCCGCCGAACACCCAGTTGTGGGTCAATAACACCCGCGTCATCCGCGCGAGGTTGTTGTTGCAAAAGCCAACCGGTGGGCGATTGGAGGTTTTTTTGTTGGAACCGCAAGGCAAGTCGATGGAGCAGGCGCTTGCAGCAACCGATTCTGTGGTTTGGAAATGCCTGATCAAAGGCGGCAAGCGGTGGAACGCAGGTACTGCGGCTTTGCAAGTGGAAGACGCCGCAGGAAAGTGGCAGCTTGAGGCAGAACGCGTCGGCATGGACGAAGGGGTTCGGTATGTCGAATTGAGGTGGTCGCATCAATCGGCTGCCACGGGTGAGCCGCGCGAAGCGAGTTTTGCAGAACTGCTGGAAGCCATGGGTAAAATGCCCTTGCCACCGTACATGCGTCGAACGGCTGAGGAACAAGATGCGGAGGATTACCAGACCGTGTATGCGGAGGTTCCCGGATCGGTGGCGGCACCTACAGCTGGTTTGCACTTTGACGCCGGTTTGATGGCAGATTTAAGTGCGCAGACCTCACTCCATCAAGTGACATTGCATGTGGGGGCTGGGACCTTCAAACCGTTGGGAGAGGGCGATGTTTCGGAGCACGTGATGCACGGGGAACACTGCACAGTGGCCTTTGATGCCATCTGCGCTTTGGCGGAAGAGGGCGTTCACCGAGTCGCAACCGGCACAACCAGTTTGAGAACGTTGGAGAGTTTGTATTGGTTGGCCATTAAATGGAAAGTCACGGGGCACCGTTCCGATGAATTGGACCAGTGGGAATGGAGAAATGAGCTTGCACCTGCAGCGGCTTCATTGGATTGGTCGATGGAAACGGCCATGCAGTGGTGCGTTCAACAACTCGATGGGAAGGACTGGCATTTTCGCACGTCCATCATGATCATGCCCCCTTATGCCTTGAGGTCAGTGAACGGATTGATCACCAATTTCCACCTTCCAAACAGCACCTTGCTTTGCCTGGTTGCTGCTGCCATTGGGGATGAGTGGAAAGCCGTGTATGCGCGAGCGTTGGATGAGCAATTCCGGTTCTTGAGCTACGGAGATGGCAGCTACTTGGAATGGTCAAAAGGCGGGGAGAAGGCATAAAAAAAGCCCACTCAAACTGAGCGGGCTTTCTTAAAACTGAGCAGTCCTCAGTTTCGGTTGTCTTCGATGTTCGCAGCGTCCATCATGGCGTTGGACATGCGAATGGTTGCAGCACCACGTGCTCGAGAGAGCAAGGTGGTCTGTTCGGTCAAATAATCTGTCTTTTCGGCTGCTTCCGTGCTGGACGTTGGAGCAATGACCCAAATGCCATTGTTGCCCACGATAGGAGCAGAAACGTTGCCAACGGGAATGGCGAATGCCATGCCGACCACTTCAGGTTCGGGCTGAGCACCCGCAGCGCTGATGGTTGGGAATTTCAACGCCACATTGGTAGCGCTGGCAACAGAACCGCCTACACTTGAAGCAATTTCATCGAGTGAACCCGAAGCCATTCGGTCGCTGTACAATTCGCCTTTAGCTTCCTTGATGGCACCCGTGCGCATTTCGTTTTCAACGTACTCAAACAATGGAGCGCCTTCTTCGGTGATGCGATCGAGGTAACCCACTACGTAGTTCTTATCAATCAAGATGGGGTTGGAAACTTCGCCTGGTTCAGCGTTGTAGGCCCAAGAAACCAATTCGGCTGCATTGCGCAAGCCTGAAACGGTCTTTGCGTTTCGCGCAACATCTGCAGCCGTGTTGGTTGCATAGCCTGCATCGCCGGCAGCCTGCATGAATGCCTCGCGAGAAGTTGCCTGAATGGCGAACTCACTTGCCGCACCGTAAGATTCGCGTGCAGTGGAAGTCGATGGTTCGATGGCACGCTCGATTAGCGCAATGCGCACCTGCTCGACGGCGTCGGTGTGTTCCATCACTTCAATCAAGTGCACGCCGAAGGAGGTCTTCACAGCACCGATGGAACCCGGCTTGTTTTCGAAGCAAAAGTCTTCAAATGGCGCGACCATGCGTCCACGTGGGAAGAGGTCGTAAAATCCGCCCTTGGACTTGGAGCCTGGGTCTTCCGAGAAACGCTCAGCCAAATCGTCGAAAGAAGCTCCGCGGCGCAGGGCACGCTTCAAGCTGTCCGCACGGTCCATCAAATCGGCCATCTCTTCCGCGTCTTGCGGGTTGTTGGCCTTGAGCAAAATGTGGCGGCAAGCAGCGCTGTCAGGCTCGCTGAAGAAATCCATGACTTTCGCCAAACGGTAGCTCTGCTTCTTCAAGTAGGGTCCGACGATGTCGCCTTCTTTGGCGTCAAAGAATGTGGATTCGTTGACATCAGTCTCCACGTCGCTCTTGCGCAAGGCAGTGGGCGTGAAGGGCGCCTCGTTCGTGCTGGCTACGAATAAGCTGTCGCTGGATTCGGTGTTTTCCCACACGGTCTTGATGGAAGCCAATTCATCTTCGATGGCTTGGGCGTCCTCGGGAGAAGCCTGCAGTGGAATGCGGGCAAAGGTGAGGTTACGGCCTGCGCGTTGCTTGTATTGTGCGTCGTCCTTGTGCGCCTTGAAGTATGCGCGGACATCTGCGTCAGAAACTTCGACCTCAGCATCGTCGATCTGGTTGAACGACTTGAATACATAGTTGAAGTTGACCTTTTGGTTGGCGCCGGCGTGGTCGTATTTGCCTTCCAACGAGTTGGAGTAGATGCCGGAGACCACCAAGTTGTCGTATTTCTCGCGAACGCGCTTGGCAACAATGAGTCGCTTGTACGCGAGGAAGTCGGACACACCGCGGTCGGTGCTCAACATGGCGTCGAAATTCTGTTGCCAAAAACCTTTAGTCTCTACGTTGGAGTAGAAAGCACGGTTCATGTAAGGAGAGAACGCTGAGCCGAACAACATTTCTTCGTACTCCTCGTCGCTGACCGTCAACCCCAAGGCATCGAAGTCATCTCCGAGTACAATCTCAGAGGTGATATCGTTCCAAACTTCCTCGGCCAATTGGTCGCCGCTGAAGCCCAGACGACGGCGTTCTTGAACTTCCATTTGGTATTGCGCGCCGGAGATGGCGACACCGTTTACCTCGCCCACGTCGCGGTTACCGGTTTGACCAAACATGGCCATCACCGCATCGTAAGGAACCAAGAAGCCGAGCATGCCGATTCCGATCATCACGATCAGAAGGCCTTGTCGGTTGCGAATTTGTTGAATCATTGACATGATTATCGGGTCTTTTTTAAGGTTTGCGAAGATAAGAGAAATCCAATATCTCCGGGCGTTTTTTGCTTCTACCGCCTCCTTCAACGGGATTCAACGCCCCTAGGTTTCAGAAGGTGTCCTCAGAATTGACTTGGAGGATGACCGTTTGCACCTTATTGCCGCTCACCTCTTCCGCTGTGATGCGGAAACCATCAAGCGCTAAAGCAAACCCAGATTCAGGGATTTCCTCGGCGTGGTGAATGAACAGACCTCCTAGCGTTTCGTAGGCGTCGTTGAGGGGCAGTTGGAGGTCAAAGCGTTCGTTGAGGTCTTCCACATCCAGCCGGGCCGAAAACCGCCACACGCCGGGTTCCAGTGCTTCTTCGATCAAGTCTTCTTGGTCGTGCTCGTCCTCGATGTCGCCGACCAACTGTTCCATGATGTCCTCCATGGTTAGAATTCCCGAGGTCCCACCAAACTCATCGACCACGATCGCCAAATGCCGCTTGCGTTGCTTGAATCGCTTGAGTACATCGTCCGCAGGCATGGGCTCCGGCACCACGAAGGTGGGGTGCAGAATCGTCTTGATGGATTCCGGGTTCTTAAATAAATCCTTGGAGTGTACGTATCCGATGGTTTGGTCGATGTCATCCCGGTACACCACAATCTTACTGAGCCCTTTGGAGATAAACAGTTCTCGGACTTCATCAAGAGGTGTTTCCAAATCCACCGCCACCACTTCATTGCGAGGGATGAGGCAATCCCGGGCGAGTACCTTGTTGAACTCCAGAGCGTTTTGCATGATTTGCAGCTCATGTTCGAGCTCCTGCTCCGGTTCCATGCGCCCGCTCATCTCGCGGACAAAGTGGTCCAGATCGGTGGCGCCGAGTTGCTCCTCATCGTTGTTAGTGGACCCGGATCGACCCACGAGGCGGATGGAGAAATTGCTGAGTCCGACCACGAGCAAGCCGGGCAACAGGAGCAGGTAATGAACCACCACCAAGGGCACAGCGAAGAACTTGAGCCAAAAATTGGAGTTGCTGTGGAACAGCGCCTTCGGAATGAACTCGGCGACGACAAGGATGACCAGCGTTGTGATCAAGGTTTGGGCGGCAAGCACCAAAACGGGTTGGGCGGCATCGGTCCAGTCCGCTACTCCGAACAGCCAGTTGCTGACCAAGGCACCCGATTCCAATCCGCAAAAGACCAATGCCAGGTTGTTGCCAACCAGCATGGTGGCAATGAAAAGTTTTGTGCGGGAAGAGAGGTGGGTCAAAATGCGGCCTTGCCAACTGCTTTTCGCATCCAGTTCCAGTTGCAATCGGTTCGCCGAAACGAAGGCAATCTCCATGCCGGAAAAAAAGGCGGATGCCACGAGGGCCAAGCCGATAATGATAAACGAACTCGAGGGGTCAGGATCCATGAGAAAAGGCTAAAACAAACCTAATCATTTCGAGCGTTCGAACCACGTTCCAATCGCTGCCGGAAAAACCGACGGAAGCCGTACCATGCAGCGGCCAATGCCGGAAGCACGAGGGATTGTTTTTGCTGTGCCCATCCATCCCGCCAAATGAAGTAACTAGAAGCGGCAACACAGCAGAGGATGATGCCGAGCCAAAACCGCTCCGCAATGCGGTTCACCCGTTGAATTTGTTCTTGGTCCATGTGCGTTATTCCGTGTGCAAACCTAACGCAATTCGGCGCCTTCCAACACCATCTCCCCGCGCGGTTTGATGATGCGATACGTTTCAAAACGGGCGTCCGATTCCAGTCCTTCTCCGAAAATTACGCCGTCCTCTGTGCGAATGGTAACAGGGCGGTTCGTCCAAACCCGGTTGGAATCCTCGGACCAAACCAGGTATTCGGTCTCCAGGATATCGCCCTCGGCGTTTTCAAGGGTGACTGCATGCTTGGCAATGAGCCGCAGGTTTTTCTCATCCAAGGTTGCCCATTCGGCACGCATGTGGGCCTCGTGCTCCAGAGCGTCTCCTCCTATGAACAAATCAAACCCATTTCGAACCTCCACAACGTCCTCTGAAACTTCTGCATTTCCGTGTTCTTCCCGTCGCATTTCGGCCGCCTGTAGTTCATGCAGGATGACGCCGCGCTCTGAATAGCGAAAGGTGCCGTTGATCACGGTTTGGCCCGGCTGGGCTTCATCGGCTTGTACCCCGGATACGTCCGAGTCCGAGTTGGCACATCCCGCTAAAAAGAAAACCGCCCAGCCGGCTGTCCAAAGGACGTGCGCGACTGAGCGGTCTCGAGTTAATTGGCAGTGCATGGTGCGCTGTGCGTGAAACGGATTCCTCAGGGGTTATCGCACCCGGATGGTCGTCGTTTCACCTGCGCAAGGGCAGCCTCCGATGGCGGGAATGGTGATCGCATCACCGGTGGATTTACCGACAGCGAAAATCTCATCTACGCTTGGGAATTGCTTAGAATTGGCGCTCAACTTCTTCTTGGCAGTTGCTTTCAACTCTTCGTCACCGCGGCTGATGGCCATGTTGTAGTAGTCACAAGCGCGCAGGTAGGCCAATCGGCTTCCCAAGGCTCCATCGTTGCACTGCTTCGCTGCACCGGCAATGGCGTCGCCGATGAGCATGTAAGCCTCGGCGCTCTCGCTGTTGTTGGCGAGGACCTTTTGAGCGTACGCACGCGCTGTGCTGGACTTGCCTAGGAAAGACGCAATCTTACCGGCCTTCAACTGGTAGGTTTCCAATTCTGCACATTCACCGCACAGTTCGACCGCCTGCTCCATGTAGGTGAAGGCCTCGGCAAAGTTCTCCGCTTTGGCTTGCTCGTTTCCGATAGCATACGCCGATGGGTGGCTCGGTTCTGCATTGTGACAGTCGATGGCCACAGGGAGGTACAGGTCGTTGTCGGTGCAGTCTTTTTGGTTCAAAAGGCGCAAGACTTTCTGCTTCAGTTCGAAGTTGGCGGTGTCGGCCGCAACTTTTTCGCTGAGGACAGGGACCATGTCTTCGCACTGAGCGATGGCGATGAAGACCTCGTCGAGGTTGCCCTTTGCCTTTTCGCACTTCTCCACGTCTTTCGTTTTGCCAGCTTCTGTTGCCGCTGCGATTCCCTGATCCAGGTAATCCACGAGGGTCAGGTATTCCGTCAGCATTTCGCCCAACTTTGCTTTGGCCTCTGCCTCGTCTTCCATGGCCTTCATGGCATAGAACGAAGTGACGTAGTACGTGCTCAATGTCGCAGGCGATGATGCTGCGCCCAAGCACTCAATGCTCTCCTTGAACATGGCGTTGGCTTCCGCAGCGCCCTCTTTTTTGTAGAAGCGGTAGTAATCCGTGGCTTTGTAAGCGAGTACGGAACATCGGTTGTTTGGCTTCTTGCTTGTGCTTGGGAACAACTCCATGCGCTGATCGTACAACAAGAAAATGCTGTCTTGGATGGCTTGGATGCGCGCCTCGTCTTCGGTCTTTTTGAGTTCGTTTTTCAAAAAACGCACACCGTCGGAGTAGATGCCCTCACGCGCCGTGGGTGGGCATACGTCGCAGGCCTTTTTCCACTGGATGAATGCTTCATCGTAGTTCTTCTGCTTTTTATAGCTCACGTATACACTGATGGCTTCTTTGCACAGAATTTGTTGTTCTTCCGTTTCTCCGTAGCGGTCTTGCGCGCTTGCAAATGCAGGCGCCAGGATGAGTACGGCCAGTATGCCTCGAACGATCAATTTCATGGTGTTGGTTTTATCAGTCATATAATCTTGGTATCAGCCAATTGTTCTTGAAGAAGGGCATGAGGGAAACCCCAAAGTGGATTCTGACAAAAGATTCCTCCAATGCCCCTTCTTGTGTGGTTCGTTCTCCAAGTTCCGTGCCGAAATGGAGGCGGCTCAATGAGCGGCTTCCTACCAGTGGGAGTGTGAACCCTCCGGTAATCGATTGGGTCTGTACTTGGAAACCATTGATCGCGTAGGGTTGCAGCTGTCGGTTGATGCCCATGCGGTACGTCGCCTTGCCCCAAGTAGGGTGGCGCTGCTCGGCATCGCCAAGGTTAAGTTGTAATCCGATGTGCATGGATTCAGACGCCATCCATTCCACACCCGCGGACTGCATTTCCGGCGCAAAGCTGGAGGCCACTTCATCCCACCGCGCTGTTTTGTATTCGACACCTGCAGCAAAACGCAGGCCATCTCCTCGGTCAAAGTGGAGACTGCTTCCCAAACTCAACGACTGCGGCATGCGGCCGCGGAAATCCAATCGTTCGCTGAAAAAGGCCGTGTCCAATGGAACCGCGATGCCACCCAAGGTTTGGGTCGTCTCATCAATGCTGGTAAGCGAACTGTGCAAATTTGTGGCGGGCGTAAACACCCCTCCGAACCGCATGGAGCAGCTCTTCTCAAAGTCACCGCGATCGTTGTATTGCACGAAAAGCAATTGGTCGAACACGATGCCGGCATTCGCGGTTACGCTGCGGTGCTGCGCTGTGAAGCGGTTGCGATGATCCAAGAAGGTGGGATCGATGATGTCTAGGGTGGATGTCCGGCTGATTTGGCCGAACACATAGTGCGATTGCACGCCGAGGTGCAAAGCGTTCTTTTGGATGCGGATGCTATCGTTTCCGGCTTCGACCATTTTGGTGCCCTCGAACACGCGGGCCCAGCCCAGATTCAACGCGCTCAGACCCCCTTGCCCTTCGTAACGCTCCGTTGCCAAGCCAATTCCGTCGTAGTTACCGCTTCGGGAGATGGCGTATCCCGAGTTGCTGAACGGCGAAACATTGAGGATGAGTGCGTTTTTGCCCCCATTGCGCTTCACAAC
This sequence comes from uncultured Flavobacteriales bacterium, assembly GCA_938074325.1. Classification (GTDB taxonomy): domain Bacteria; phylum Bacteroidota; class Bacteroidia; order Flavobacteriales_D; family Sanyastnellaceae; genus UA16. The sequence continues at coordinate 76,299 of CALJFZ010000015.1, forward strand.
AATGCCCATAGGACCAGGAGAACCGAAGGCTGCGGTAGCAGATGCCTCACCTTGTTTCAGGGCCATTCGGTTGCCAATGCCCGAGGCTTGAAAGGTCGTTTGGCTCAGGTAGGTGGCCGAAGCGGGGTTGTTGGGCTGGAATTGGTAGCTGTTCAGTAGCGTCGTTTCCATGCCGCCTAAGCCGGCGTATGCAGGAGCATTCAATTGCCCGATCAGGCCAAATCCATAGCGAGAATAGGGCGACAACTCGGATTGCTGCGCATGCAGGCTAGTGCCCACGGCAAGGGAAAGAAGTGCCAGGACTGCCCCTAATCCACGCTGTGTAAATGGAAGTGATTTACGGGTCTTAGTCATGGTTCAAAATGCGATTCAGCACGTGGTAATAGCCTGTCCAAGTAAGGTTTGGGTCGGCAAAAGTCGGTAAGTCCGCTTGGAGTTCCAAGAATTTCGCGTCGCCTCCTGTGATTGCAACACGGATACCGGGAAATTCAGATTCAAAACTCCGGATGCGTTCGGACAATTCGGATTGCGCGCCTCCGATGGCGCCGGCTAGCAAGGAACTTTCGGTGTCCGTTCCCAGCTGGATGGCGACTCCTTGTGCGGCTTGTTCTCTCCATCCTTCGGGGTAGGGCAAACTAGCGGTTCCTGCAAACATGGCCCTCAGCCTAAGGTCGATGCCCGGAGCGATGGAGCCCCCACAGAACCGGCCGCCTTCGATGAGGTCTGCCGTAATGCAGGTCCCCGCGTCAATGACGAGCCACGTGGAGTCGGGGTCTTCAGCCAATACCGCGGCTGCATTTGCCAGTCGATCCAACCCCAGCGTAGCGATGGAATCGTATTCTGTTTCAATCGGAATTTGTTCTGCAAACTCAAGGTGCACGACGTGCTGAGGCCGGTTTTGTTTCATGGCCTCAAGCCATTCAGTCCATTCTTCGTCAACGACGCCCGTCGCGGCAACCAACCAATGCGCCTGGTCCGACCAATTTTGAACGGCCTGCCAAGCTTCGTCGTCCTCCAAAGCTTGCACCAAGGTGCCTTCAGAGAAATGGGCCCATTTCACACGGGTGTTGCCAAAGTCGAGGATGCAAGCGTTTTTCATTGCAATTCGCCGGTGTTCGTCCATGCCAATGACTCGATCAGGTGGATAATGTCTTGTTCAACATGGGCGAGCGATGGTTTAAGGCTGTCCGGGTTGGGGCTGTGGTCGAAATAAAGGCTTCCCCGCAGGAAATGGTTCGTGCTATCGGTGGCAAAAAACTGAAGGGGACTGGCGACCGGGCCGGACAAAGTGTACAATACGCCGCTTACGTGTTTCTCGGGAAAATTGAATTCCTGCGTACGGATACCGGTTGCTTTGATTTCATGACTGAACACCATCTGATGGGCATCTTCGACCAAGGAAACGAATTGGTTTCGATCCGATAGCTCCTTGAACGTGCAATGCAATTTGGCTGAAAACCGCGGGATGGCGCAGTTGAACCAACAAGCACCTTCGGTTCCTTCGGGTTTTTGAATGCGTTCAATTTTACTGTACACAGGCACGTCAAAGACGGGACCACAAGGATGCGCATAGCTCGCGTATTCGAATGCGGGAAATTCAATCCGATGATAGCCCCTCGGTTTCGGGACCGGGGGTTCTTCACAACCAGACATCGCCAGCAAAAGGACCACTGCCGGAAGGATGATGCGGTGCTTACTCATCGCCAACATGCTGTTCGGGAAGTGTCAATTTGATCCGAAGGAGTTTCCGAGGAGTGGCAGCATCTATTTTCATGTCTACCCCTTGGAAAGAGAGGCTTTCCCCATTGCGTAAAATCCGCCCCGCTTGTTCGGTGATAAATCCTCCAAGGGTGTCACTTTCACCTTTTGCCGCTTCCCATGGCTCGTCTTCCAACCCCAAAATGCGGTAGACGTCAATCAAAGCAGTTTTTGCTTCAATGATGAACGTCCGCTCATCCAAGCGAGAATAGGCGATCTCCTCTGCATCAAATTCGTCCGAAATTTCTCCGACGATTTCTTCCATGATGTCCTCCAGGGTGATGATGCCACTCGTGCCTCCGTATTCGTCCACAACGATGGCGAGGTGCGTTTTACGCTCTTGAAACTCGCGCATCAGGTCGTCGATTTTTTTGTTTTCGGGCACGAAGTAAACCGGGCGAATGAGCTCCTTCCATGGCACATCCGCCTCCGTCACATGGGGAAGGAGGTCCTTGATGTGCAAAATGCCCACGATTTCGTCTTGGGAACCGTTGTGCACAGGAATGCGAGAATACCCGGATTCAACGATTTGTGCGCGGAGTTGCTCCCAGGTCTCGTCAGAGCTCACCGATTCCATGTCGGTCCGAGCGGTCATCACTTGCTTGGCGTCCTTGGTTCCCAAGGCCGCGATGCCTTCGAGGATGCGTTGTTCTTCGTCGGTGCGCTCATCGTCAGCTGTCAACTGAAGGGCCTGTTCCAGGTCAGCCGCAGACAAATCTGTGTTGGGTACTTCAACGCGACGACTCACCCAGTTGCCGAGCCGCACGAGGGGCCTCCAAACGGGCATGAGCACCTGCCGGCTCACGAAGAGCGGACCAGACATCAAGCGCGCGAACTGGATGCGGTTGTTGGTGGCGTATACCTTGGGCACGACCTCTCCAAAAAGCACAATCAAAAACGTTACTGCCCCGACGTGGAGGGTCCAATAAATCCATGGCTCCAGCGATTCGACCGGAAACAGCCGTTCCATGGCGACGGTTGAAATCAGAATAATAACGATGTTGGTCAGGTTGTTGAGTACCAAAATCGTCGCCAACAAATGCCGAGGCGCCCGGTCGGGATCGGGGCGATTTAGCAGGTCGATGACCCGCTCAGCTGCATTGGATTGTTCGTTGTCGCGTTCGTTTTCGAGCCCTTGAATGTCTGCCGGTGTCAGGCTGAAGAAAGCGACCTCAGAACCGGACACCAGTGCACTCAAAACCAACAGCACCGCTATGAGGAAGAACGGCATCCACGCCGTCCATCCACCCCCAAGGGCGGCGAGAAAAATGGAGAATAATTCGGTTTCCACTTACCGGATATCCGATTAGAAAGGCAGGTCGTCCGCTGTGTGCGGTCCGCGCTCCGTGGGGGTCGCGGGCTGAGCTACAGCAGCGGGTTGCGCTGCGGCGGTGGGTTGCGCTGCGGCGGTGGGTTGCGCCTGCGCGGCTGTCCCGGTAGGATTCGCTCCGCCGTTGCTGTTCGGGCGGTCAAGCAACTGCATGACGTCCGCCACGATTTCAGTGGTGTAACGCTTTTGGCCCTGTTGGTCTTCCCATGAACGGGTCTTAATCTTCCCTTCAATGTATACCTGCGATCCTTTGCGCAAGTACTTTTCGGCGGTTTCCGCCATGCCCCGCCAAATGACGATGTTGTGCCATTCAGTTTGGGTCACACGCTCTCCGGAATTGCGGTCCTTGTAGGTTTCCGAGGTTGCCATTGGGAATGAGCAAACGGCCACACCGTTAGGGGTATAGCGCATTTCCGGGTCCTTGCCCAAATTGCCCACGAGGATTGCTTTGTTTATTCCTGCCATACTTCAAAAGTAACGCACCCGATGCTAGCGGCGGGCCAACTCTGAACAGGATTTTTCAAGACGGCGCCAAAATCTGTCAATAGCCCTGGGGCGCGGCTTCGATTCTGCCGATTTCCAAGCCAGCCATTGCCCCTCCGATGGAGCGAATGCCGCGGTCGTATGCCAAACGATGAATTGACACCGCATTTTGCGGTGGCTCAATATGTGCTCGAAGGGTTCTTCCCACATTATCGCCGTGTCAGGGGCTTGCATTGCCTGTGCGGCATGAGGAAGGACTGGGCTGCTGGTCAAAGCATTGACCTCTTCGGAGGGGAATTCCCACAGGCCTCCCCAAATGCCGGCTTCTGGACGTTGCCGCATCCAAACATGGGTTCCGTTGGTGACAACATGAAAGTGCAAATTCACCTGCTTCACTTTGGTCTTCCCCTGTTTTATGGGCACCGATGGCGTACCACCGCTCTCGGGCTGCACATTCAAGCACTGGTCGGAAAGGGGGCATTCGCTGCAACGAGGAGAGGTCGGTTTGCACACGGTGGCTCCAATTTCCATGACGGCCTGGTTGTGGATGCCGGGTGCCGTCGGGTGAATCCATTGCCTCGAAAAAGCTTCAATTGATTTTCGACCGGAAGGCCGGTCTATTGGTTCACGAACGTCCCGGAATCGACTTATGACCCGTAGAACGTTTCCGTCTACCGCAGGCACGGGTTCTTGGAAACAGATGGATGCAATGGCTGCAGCGGTGTAAGGCCCAACACCCGGGATTTTTTGCCATTCCTCTGCGGTTTCAGGGAAGTGCCCTTGGCGATCGAACGCCAGTATTTGAGCTGCTTTGTGAAGGTTTCGAGCTCGGCTGTAGTAACCCAATCCCTGCCAAGCCTTCAGGACCTCTTCCAATGGGCTCTTCGCTAAGGATAAGACATCCGGCCACGTGGATATGAACCGCTGCCAATAAGCGATGCCCTGATCGATGCGGGTTTGTTGCATGATGATTTCACACAGCCAAGTGTGGTAGGGATTCGGAGATTCACGCCAGGGCAAGGGGCGCTGATGGGTTCGGTACCAGTCTAATAATGCGCTCCGAGCGTCGCTCCATTCCACTGGATTCACTTCTTCCAATTTCTCTTGCATCACCTTTTTCGTTTTCAACGGAATAGCCCTATTTTTGCACCCCTTTTTGAGGGCACTAGCTTAACAACAGATAGACAAACCTAGCAAGTAAGATGACCAAAGCGGATATCGTAAACCGGATTGCAGAGGAGACCGGTATGGAGAAACATGATGTTCAATCAACGGTCGAGGCGTTCATGCGCTCGGTACGTGACAGTTTGGAAGGAGGCGAAAACGTGTACCTGCGCGGTTTCGGTAGTTTCGTCATCAAGACGCGTGCGGCGAAAACAGGCCGTAACATCCTGGCGAAGAAATCCATCCAGATTCCCGCTCACAACATCCCATCGTTCAAACCTGCGAAGGACTTCGTAGAGAACGTGAAAACGCAGGTCAAAGTCGATTAACCTCTTTTGATGAACCGCCAAACAGGAATCGGACTGACCATTGCAGTGGGTGTGGCCTTGGTGGCCATCGTGCTGTGGTTGCCGCGAAAGTCTGCCGATGCTGAAAAGCTGACGCAGCTTCCCGCAGCAGTGACCGAGGTAGACGATCCGGTAGAGGCGGCAGTTCAAAAAGTGTCCGGCGAAAACCCCATGGAGGGCATTCTGGCCTTGCGTGCATTGGCCGAAGCTGAACCTCCCAACGTGGATGCGGTGGTGTGGCTGGGCATCTTTGGCATCCAAAGCGGCCAATTGGACAAAGCCCGTGAACGCTTTTCGGAGGCGCTCACATTGGAACCGGGCCATCTAGAAGCAACCTGGCAGCTTGCCATGTTGGACATGGAAGAAGGTGCCTACGACCGGGCCGTGGTCGGATTTGAAACGGTCATGGGAGAAGACTCGACTTATGCGAATGGGTTGTTTTTCACTGCGCGTTGCTACGAAGCAATGGGCAAAACCGAAGCAGCCCTCATTCGTTACAACGAATACTTACCTTACGCACCGGACACTGTAGTGGCCAACCGCGTACAGGATTTCATCACACGATTAGAATTCGGCACACCTGCCGGAACAAACGAATAAACCCCCTTTATCATGCCAAGCGGTAAGAAACGCAAGCGACATAAGATGGCGACCCACAAGCGGAAGAAGCGATTGCGCAAAAATCGTCACAAGAAGAAGTAATGGGTCACCGGGGAGCAATCCCCGGTGCACTGTTGCTTCATTGCGCTAATCCGATTCCTGCGTGAGCAAAGAATTGGTCATCAACTCTACCTCAGGAAAGGTAGAGATAGCTTTGTTAGAAGACGGTCAGCTCGTTGAGTTGCATCGTGATCAGGGAGACAAAGCCTACGCGGTCGGAGATATATTCTTGGGCCGAGTCAGGAAGGTATTGCCCAGTCTGAACGCCGCATTTGTGGACGTTGGGCATGAGCGCGATGCCTTTTTGCATTACCTGGATTTGGGTCCGCACTACCGCACTCAGCAGAAGTACGTCAAGCGGGTCATGCAGGGAAAGCAGCCTGTGCCGGATTTAGGAAACTTCAAGAAGGATCCTGAGATTGACAAAAAGGGCAAGATCAAGGATGAGGTGTCTGCCTCGCAATTGGTGCTTGTTCAGGTAGCGAAAGAACCCATCAGTTCCAAAGGCCCACGCCTGACGGCGGAAGTCACCTTGCCAGGGCGGTACATCGTGCTGGTTCCTTTCAGCGATAAGGTTTCGTTGTCTGGTCGGATCAAAACCGAGGAGGAGCGCAAGCGCCTCAAGCGCCTGATGCAGAGCATTCGGCCGCCCGGATTTGGTATCATTGTCCGCACAGTGGCAGAGAACAAGGGAGCGGCTGACTTACATTCAGACCTCGAGGATTTGGTAACACGCTGGGGCGTGATGCACAAGAAGCTCCGCAATGCCAAACCCGGAAAGCGTGTGTTGGGCGAGTTGAACAAGACCAACGCGGTTTTGCGAGATGTATTGACCCCTGATTGCACCGGAATTCGGGTCAATGACGAAAAATTGGGAGACGAGGTCAAAACGTATTTGCAGAGCATTGGCTCCAGCAAGCAAGACATGGTCAAAGTGTCGCGCGACAAGGATCTCTTCAATACCCTGTCCATCCACCGCCAGATCAAAGCGACTTTCGGCAAGCAGGTGAACCTGAGAAGCGGAGCCTATTTGATCGTGGAACAAACCGAGGCCATGCACGTTATAGACGTGAACAGTGGAGGCCGCAAATCAGGGGCGAAAGACCAAGAGGAAAATGCCTTGCAAACCAACCTTGAGTGTTGCAAGGAAATTGCACGCATCCTGCGGCTTCGGGACATGGGTGGAATCATCTGCGTCGATTTCATTGACATGGCGAAACGTGAGCACAACAAAGAGCTCACTACGGCGATGAAGGAGGCGATGAAGGGCGACAAAGCCAAGCACAACATCCTGGCGCCAAGTCGTTTTGGGGTGGTGGAGATGACGCGTCAACGCGTGCGTCCTGTGGCCGATGTCAAGACTTCGGAGAAGTGTCCGACCTGTGAGGGAACGGGTGCAGTTCAGGCGTCCATCCTCATTACCGACACCATTGAGTCAGCCATTCACCAAGCGGTGGAGAAAGCAGCCCATAAACGCTTGACCATCATGATGCATCCCATCATTGAGGCCTACATCAAGCAAGGGTGGTTCAACAGCATCTTGCGCCAATGGCAACGCACACACGGCATCAAAATCCATGTCGAGTCGAACTCTTCCATGGAGATTCTCGAATTCCACCTCTACAACGCAGAAGGCGAAGAATTGGAATAATGCGATGATTATTTCGTGAGCTCCTTCGGGTAGCACACGAATGATTTGGCAACTGTCCGCATCAAGATTTCTCGGCTCAATTGATCTGAAGCATCAGCGAAATCTGCTTTCGTTCCGTTTTTGAACCGAATGGTGATGCCACCTGATTGGTACAAGCGGTTGTCGATGCGGTCGTTGATGACGAAGTAGGCAGCTTCCTCGGGGGTGATGCCAAAATGCTCCGCGGTTTGCTGTGTAAGGCGATCCAATTCCGGTGCCTCGAAGGCATCTGGACGCAGCTCAATTCGAAATAAATCGCGGTGCACGATGCGGCGGCTGACCTCCCGCAACACGAAGTCGTCGTGGAATTGCCAAACTTTCAATGCAGCCAGAATATCGCTATCATCAAGCAGGCAAAATTGCTCGAGGATGGCTTCATCAGCAAAAAACCGTGTGCGGTCCAACGATTCGTAAATGAAGTGGCGGAGCGCGGGGGTGGCGTGGACATCGATGCCTTGTTGAGCGAGGTGTTTGGCGCGTTTCAATGCCGTCATGAGCATGAATTCGGCGCACAAAACCGTTCGGTGCAAGTAGACTTGCCAATACATCAATCGGCGCGCCATCAGGAATTTCTCAATGGAGTAAATCCCCTTTTCCTCTACCACTAGTTCGTTGTCCTCTACGGCGAGCATTTTGATGATGCGTTCGCTGCCAATCTTGCCCTCTGCTACGCCGCTGTAGAAACTGTCCCGAGCGAGGTAGTCCATTCGGTCCATGTCGAGTTGAGACGATACGAGCTGGTGCAAGAACTTCTTCGGATGGTGGTCGTTGAAGATGGCAATGGCGGTGTCCAAGGCCCCGTTGAATTCTTCATTCAATCGCGCCATGATGAGGGTGCTGATGTCCTCGTGGTGAACGCCTTTGACAATGCTGTGTTCAAGGGCATGGCTAAACGGACCGTGGCCAATGTCGTGCAGCAGGATGGCTGCACAGGCGCCCTCAGCCTCGGACTCACTGATTTCAGTTCCCTTCGCACGCAAAACGGCGATGGCTTCTTGCATGAGGTGTAAGGCGCCAATCGCGTGGTGAAAGCGATTGTGCACCGCTCCGGGATACACCAAATGGGACAAGCCCAACTGTGAAATCCTCCTCAGACGCTGCACGTACGGATGGTCCATCAGATCAAAACTCAACGTGTGCTGAATGGTGATGAATCCGTAAACCGGGTCGTTTAGGATTTTATGTTTGTTGTGATTTGACATGGGCGCTGGGCATAAGATACCGGGCGATTACGCGTTTTTATCTCCGCGCAAGTTAACCTGTCGTAAGCGGTAGCGCGTATTTTTGAAGAGACGATTTTATCCATGCAGAGAACTCCACGCATCCTTTGGGCCGACGACGAAATTGACTTGCTCAAGCCCCACTTGTTGTTTCTCGAGGGCAAAGGGTTTCACGTTACCGCCGTCAACAGCGGCGTTGAGGCATTGGAAAAGCTGGGAGTGGAGGTGTTTGACTTGGTGTTTCTTGATGAGCAAATGCCCGGGTTAAACGGATTGGAAACCCTCGCGCGCATCAAGGATCAAAGGCCCCATTTGCCGGTTATCATGATCACGAAGAGCGAGGAGGAACACATCATGGAAGAGGCCATCGGGTCTAAAATCAGCGATTACCTGATCAAGCCGGTGAACCCCAATCAAATCTTGCTGGCGATCAAGAAAAACTTGGATGAACGTCGGCTCGTCAGCGAGAAGGCGATGTCGGATTACCAGCGCGAATTCCGAGAGATTTCCATGCAATTGATGGACCGTCTCGATGCATCGGACTGGACATCCATTTTTCAGCGGCTCATTCATTGGAAATTGGAGTTGGAGCAATCTGAAGATGCGGGCATGACCGATATACTGGACATGCAATTCAAGGATGCCAACCGTCAGTTTGCGAAATTCTACGAATCGAATTATGCCGACTGGATGGCCGGTCCAGGGGAGGAGACTCCTTTGCTCTCCCACCGGTTGCTTCCTCAGAAATTGCCGCGCATGTGGTCTGAGGTAGGCGACGATCGCCCTGTGTACCTCGTCGTGATTGACAACCTGCGGTTGGACCAGTGGAAAATGATTGAGCCGCTGCTGCTGAATCGGTTCCGCATCGCTCGCAACGAGACGTACTTCTCCATGTTGCCCACCGCCACGCAGTATGCACGGAATGCACTGTTTGCCGGGATGTCGCCTGCGGAAATTGCCCGGGTGTACCCGCAGCATTGGGTGGGTGAAGAGGAGGAAGGCAGCAAGAATAAATTCGAAGGTGAATTGTTCCAGGCGTTGCTCAACCGGATGAATTTCGAAGGCAAATCATCCTACCACAAGATCACCAACCTCGCCGCGGGCAAGAAGATGGTCGACCAATTCCACCAAACCCACGGCAATGCAATGACAGCGGTGGTGTACAATTTCGTCGACATGTTGTCCCATGCACGAACCGAGATGGATGTGTTGAAAGAACTGGCGGAGGACGAAGCGGCTTACCGTTCCTTGACGCTGTCGTGGTTCGAGCACAGCGCCCTCAAGGAATTGCTCAATCTGATGGCCGATCGAGGAGCTCGGGTGATCATCACAACGGACCACGGCACCATACGTGTGGGCAATCCGTTGAAGGTTAAAGGCGAACGAAGCACGAACACCAACCTACGCTACAAGGTGGGCAGGAACTTGGGTTATGCGGCAAACGAAGTCTTCGAGGTGCGGCAGCCGGAGGAGGTGGGATTGCCACGCCCCAATGTGAGCAGCGCCTACATCTTTGCGCGGGAAGATGATTTTTTGGTCTATCCGAATAACTACAACCACTTCGCCCAAAACTTCAGAGACACCTTCCAGCACGGCGGCATTTCACTGGAGGAAGTGATCATTCCTTGGGTCGAATTGGACCCCATATCCTGAGCAAATGAGCGCAACGCACGGATTGAAAGAAATTTGGCGGTCCGGCCGATTCCGGTTGGCCGATTTGCCCTCAGTAGCTGACGCATTGGTGCAGGAGTTAACAGGTGTGCTGCCCGGTTCAAAAGACGAGGTCATTCCCACCGGAGTGGTGGCTCTTCAGGGACAGATGGGTGCCGGTAAAACCACCTTGGTCAAGGCGGTGTGTGCGGCTTGGAGTGTGAAGGAGGATGCGGTGAGTCCCACGTTCGGACTCATCCAGTGTTACAACCGCCAAGGCAAGCCCATTTATCATTTGGACCTCTACCGCCTCAAGCACGAAGAGGAAGCCTGGGATTTGGGCCTTACGGAGTATTTCGACGGCGAAGCATTGAACTTTGTGGAGTGGCCTGAGCAAGCCCCGGGTTTGCTGCCAGCAGACGCCGTTTTGCTCGAGGTACACGTGCACGGGTTGCAGCACGATGGCGAACGTGAACTGATTCTTTCGCGCCCGGCGTCCTAAACGCGTGGGATGTAGTATTTTGGGCACCGATGAGTGACAACAGCAAACGGATACAATCGCTTGCACGGGAGGCGGCCTTGCTTCCTCAAGAAGAGATGCTTCAGATCTCCGAGCGAACGAGCGAATTGGTCATCGGCATACCGAAAGAGGAGAGTTTTCAGGAGAAGCGCGTTGCTTTGGTCCCTGAGGCTGTCGCACTTTTGGTTGCGCGCGGTCATCAAGTATTGGTGGAGTCAGGCGCTGGAGCGCAGGCGCATTACCAAGATTCTGATTACAGCGAATCCGGTGCACGCATCGTTTACGACCGCCGTCAGGTATTTCAGACGGGCATGGTCATCAAGGTAGAGCCTCCAACGCTTGAAGAGGTCGCGTTGATGGGCATGCGCCAAACCCTCATCAGTGCGCTGCAGTGGACGGTGCAGTCCGAAGGCGTGCTCGAGGCTTTGGCCAAGAAAAAGACAACCGCAATTGCGTGGGATTTCTTGCAAAACGCCAACGGCATCTTTCCATTGGTTCGTGCGATGGGCGAGATCGCAGGTAATTCTTCCGTGCTCATTGCAGGTGATTTGTTGGCTGGACCTGAGGGCCGCGGTACGTTGTTCGGTGGAGTGAGCGGAGTGCGTCCGACCGAGGTCGTCATCATCGGAGCCGGCACCGTGGGCGAATTTGCGGCGCGTGCTGCCATTGGATTGGGAGCGACGGTCAAGGTGTTTGATAATAGCCCTCACCGCTTGATCCGGCTGCAGAATGCACTGGGCCAACGCTTGTGGACTTCGACGGTTCAGCCTTCTGTTTTGCAGGAGGCCTTGAAGACAGCGGATGTTGCAATCGGGGCCATTCGCGGTACCGGTCAACGTGCGCCGCTGGTCGTTTCAGAGCCCATGGTGGCCGGGATGCGCCGGGGCACGGTGATCGTGGACGTTACCATCGACCGGGGCGGATGCTTCGAGACCAGTCGGGTCACCTCCCACGAACGCCCGACGTTCACGGAATTGGATGTCATCCACTATTGCGTACCGAACATGCCGTCCCGTGTGAGCCGAACCGCGTCCAAGGCATTGAGCAACATCATGGCGCCCATGCTGCTCGAATTTGCAGCAGACGGAGGCGTGGAGGCGTCCATTCGCAAGAACATGTTTGCGCGCTCAGGCGTCTACATGTTCAACGGCAACGTCACCCATCACGGCTTGGCGGAGGAAGCGGGGTTGGGCTTCAAGGATTTGGACCTGCTGTTGACGACATTCTAAACGCGGGTCAAGGCGTCTAACCGGCACTTCCCGATACGACCTTTTGGATTTCATTGAGTTTCATCAAAGCCTGAACAGGGGTGAGGTTGTTGATGTCCAGGTCCAAGATTTGCTCCCGAACCTGCTCCAAGACGGGGTCATCTAGCTGGAAAAAGCTCAATTGAACATCGGAGGCCATCGGAAGCGCTGACGCCTCAGCAGATGGGCCGTTGTCTCCGTCCAGCTGTTTTCGGCTGGATTCGAGTTGTTTCAAGACTTCCGTTGCCCGTCTCACGATTCCTTTAGGCATGCCGGCCAGCTGAGCCACGTGAATGCCGAAGGAGTGATTGCTCCCACCTTGTGCCAGTTTACGCAGGAAAATGATCTTATCATCGACCTCCTTGACGGTTACGTTGAGGTTTACAATGCGGTGAAACCGCTCCTGCATGGCGTTCAACTCGTGGTAGTGCGTGGCGAAAAGCGTAAGGGCCTTGTTCGTGTTTTCGTGCAAGTACTCCGCGATGGACCAAGCAATGCTCACTCCGTCGTAGGTACTCGTACCGCGTCCGATCTCGTCCAGCAAAACCAAACTTCGCTGCGTGAGGTTATTTAAGATGGCCGCGGTCTCGTTCATCTCTACCATGAAGGTGGATTCACCGGAGGAGATGTTATCCGATGCGCCCACGCGGGTGAAGATTCGGTCGAGGATGCCGAGGTCAACGGAGGTCGCCGGCACAAATCCGCCCATTTGCGCCATGAGGCTGATCAAAGCCGTCTGACGGAGCAGCGCTGATTTACCGGCCATGTTCGGTCCGGTAATCATCAAGATCTGATTGCTATCCGGATGAAGGGTGACGTCGTTTGAAATGTAGGTCTCTCCCGGTTTCAAGGCCTTTTCAATGACGGGGTGACGCCCGTTCTTGATTTGAATGCCTGTTTCCTCGGTGAGCCGGGGCCGCACGTAATTGTTGTCAATGGCGATCTGAGCCAAGCCGGTCAAAGCGTCGAGTGCTCCGATGACCTGAGCATTTTGTTGAAGCTCTGCGATGGATTCGCCGGTCTCCTTGACGAGGGATTGGAAGCACGCCAATTCGAGCGTGGCAGATCGTTCCTGCGCATCCAAAATTTTGCTCTCAAGGACTTTAAGCTCTTCTGTGATGTAGCGCTCCGCTTGGGTCAGCGTCTGCTTGCGGATCCACTCTTCAGGTACTTTGTCTTTGTGTGTGTTCCGAACTTCCAAGTAGTATCCGAAAACTTGGTTGTAGGCGATTTTCAGGGAGGAAATCCCGGTTCGCTCCATCTCCCGTTCACATATCTTGTCCAGCGCAGCCTGGGCATTGGATTTCAAGGCACGCAACTCGTCCAACTCTGCGTGGACTCCGGATTGGATGACTTGACCTTTCGACGGGTTGATAGGTGGTTCTTCGACCAATTCGTCTCGCAGCCTTTGCAGCAGGCCATCGCAGGGTGCAAGGCGCTCGAGGTAGGGGAGCAGCGCATCTTCACCGGCCGCCAGCGTCGCGATGGCTTGAACACATTCCAATCCCTTCCGCAATTGCCCGAGCTCTCGGGGATTGATGCGGCCCGTGCTCGCTTTCGAGGCAAGCCGTTCAAGGTCTCCCGTAGACCGAAACACCCCTTGAAATCCCGAGCGCAGTTCTTCTTGTTCGTTCAAGCAGTCTACAGCGTCTAGCCGTTCATTGATGCGCCCCACATCGGTTAGGGGCATGATCAACCAACGGCGCAGCATGCGAGCGCCCATGGGCGATCCTGTTCGGTCAATGGTCTGGGCCAATGATTTGCCGTCGGGGTGGTTGGGTTGAACCAATTCGAGGTTCCGAATCGTGAACCGATCCATCCACAAAATGCCGTCCTCCCGCAAGGTTCGGAGGGTCCGAACATGGCGCGGTCGCTCGTGCTTGGCGTGATCGAGGTAATGGAGAACGGCTCCAGAAGTGAGCAGTGCCAAAGGTCTGTCATCTAGTTGAAAACCCTTGAGGCTCTGATTTTCAAATTGCTTCTGAACGCGTTCAGCCGCGTAGTCCGGCTTGAACACCCAATCATCCAGACGGCTTATGTGCCAGTCACTGCCAAAGGAATCGAGAAAAGCGGAAGCCTGATTCTTGAGTACGAGCACTTCGGCTGGTTGGTGGGCGCGCAATAGGCGGTCGATCAGGGTTTGCGGTCCCTCTGCTGTCGCAAAATCACCTGTCGAAATATCGAGCAGCGCCAATCCATAGTTCGCTTTCTCCCAATACACGGCTGCGAGGTAATTATCCGTGCGAGCGTTGAGTACTTGGTCGTGAAATGCGACTCCGGGAGTGACCAATTCCGTGACCCCTCGCTTGACGATTCCAACTGCTTTTTTCGGGTCCTCAAGTTGATCGCACACCGCAACACGGTGACCGGCTCGCACCAATTTTGGAAGGTAAGTGTCCAGTGAATGGTGAGGGAAGCCTGCCAATTCAATTTCGCTCGCACTACCATTGCCACGTTTGGTCAAAACGATGTCGAGCACCCCAGCGGCCTTGACAGCATCTTCACCAAATGTCTCGTAAAAGTCACCCACACGGAAAAGCAGCAACGCGTCAGGGTACTCGGCCTTGACCCGATTGTATTGCTGCATGAGGGGTGTCGCTTTCTTGGCCATGGGGATTAGGCCACGCGTAACCCAGACTGCTGATTGTCGGTGAAGTGTTTTTCGGCAAATGCTCGGGTGACCGTCAATTCCTTTTGGTCGGTTCCGGGCATTTCAAACATGGCGTCATTGAGAACGGCTTCCATGATGCTGCGCAATCCGCGTGCACCCAGCTTGAATTCGACGGCTTTTTCGACCATGTAGTCCAGTCCGGAGGCGTCGAACTTGAGGTCGATTCCGTCCATTTTGAACAGCTCGATGTACTGCTTGCACAAGGCGTTTTTCGGCTCTGTCAAAATTTGACGCAGCGCTGCGGCATCAAGGGGATTCAAATGGGTGAACACGGGGAAACGGCCAATGAGTTCGGGGATCAAGCCGAATGACTTGAGGTCCGCGGGGGCGGCGTATTGCAGCAGGTTTTCGTCGTCGATGTGGTCTTCATCGGTTTGGTAACCGATGGATGCTCGGTTGACCCGGCGTTCGATGATCTTCTCAATGCCCGCAAAGGCACCACCACAAATGAACAGGATGTTCTTGGTGTTGATGGTGATGAGTTTTTGCTCCGGATGCTTTCGTCCGCCTTGTGGAGGAACACTCACTTCAGCGCCCTCGAGCAATTTCAGTAGGGCTTGTTGCACACCTTCTCCGCTCACATCTCGGGTAATCGATGGGTTGTCGCTTTTCCGTGCAATCTTATCCACCTCGTCGATAAATACGATGCCACGCTCCGTCTGTTCGACATTGTAATCCGCCGCTTGCAACAGGCGGGAAAGTACGCTCTCGACGTCCTCACCCACGTATCCAGCTTCGGTCAATACAGTGGCGTCGGCAATGCAAAACGGTACATCCAACATCCGGGCAATGGTCCGTGCCAGCAGGGTTTTACCTGTCCCTGTTTCGCCCAACAAGATCACATTCGACTTGTCGATTTCCACGTCCTCGCTGGACGTCGGGTTCAGAATGCGCTTGTAGTGATTGTACACCGCAACACTGATGGTTTTTTTGGCTTCCTCTTGACCGATGACATAGGTGTCCAAGTGGTTCTTGATCTCCTTCGGAAGTTTGAGTTGGAAGGACGCCTCAGCCGGGGAAGTCTTCTTCTCCTCGCGCAAAATTCCATCCGCTTGCTCGATGCAGTGGTCACAGATGTGTCCGGTCACGCCAGCAATGAGGACATCGACGTCTTCTTTGCTGCGGCCGCAGAATGAACAATGGATGGGGGTGTTGCTCATGGTGGGAATTACTTGCGCTCGAGCACCTCGTCGATCATGCCGTACTCTTTTGCTTCAGCGGCAATCATCCAGTAATCACGGTCAGAATCGTTCCAAACCTTCTTCTCGGTTTGTCCGCTGTGGTTGGCGATGATGGCGTAAAGTTCTTTCTTGAGCTTTTGGATTTCGCGGGCTGTGATTTCGATGTCTGAAGCTTGACCGCTTGCACCGCCGAGTGGCTGGTGGATCATGACACGGCTGTGCTTTAACCCGGTGCGTTTTCCTGCAGCGCCTGCACAGAGCAAAACCGCCCCCATAGAAGCCGCCATACCTGTGCAGATGGTAGCAACATCTGGTCGGATGTACTGCATGGTGTCGTAAATACCCAATCCTGCATAGACCGATCCGCCAGGACTGTTGACGTAAATCTGGATGTCCTTGCTCGCATCCGTCGACTCCAAGAACAAGAGTTGCGCTTGGATGATGTTCGCGATGTAATCGTCGATGCCGGTGCCCAAGAAGATGATGCGGTCCGCCATGAGGCGTGAGAACACATCGACTTCACGGAAGGGCATCTGGCGCTCTTCGATGACGGTACGGGTCAGGTTTTCAGCACCGTAGGCATGCGAGATGTAATCCCGCACGGTTTGGCTGCTCATGCCGCGGTCCTTCACCGCGTATTTGAGGAATTCGTTGCGATCGGTCATGTCATAAAAGTACAGACGATTCCCTTTCTCGGCGCGCCAATTTGCGCCCGATTAGCCATGTTTTGTGAACGATAGTTCTTGATAAATCTCGCCCAGCTTTGGAAGTCGGCTTAGCGAACTTCTGCAGCAACCTTGGCAAAATCGTCGAACGAGACGCTCTTGTCTTTGATGGTCACGCGTGGCTTCAGGTTGTCCACGACTTTGCGCTCGATGACGATGTCCGCAATGCGGCGGCGCTCGTCATCATTGGCCAAAGCGTTCTTCGCGAAGTTGTCCAGCATTTCACCTTCCAACGGCATACCATATTGGGCGTATTGTGCTCCGATGACCTTCTTGGCCTCATCCTCCAATTCTTCGCCCGACACGCGCATGTCGGCGTCTTTCATCACAGCCTGTTGGAGCAACTGCCAACGCATAGAATCTGCATAGCTCGGGTACTCCTTTTCCAACTGCTCTTCGGTAAGCGGATTCTCGTTGTTCATCTGAATCCAGCGCTTCAAGAAGGCGTCGGGCATCTTGATTTTCAAGTGCTCGATGAGATCTACGACAAATCGGCGACGGAAAATGTGTTCGGCGTCGCGGTCGAATTGCGCGGTGAGCTCTTCTGCGACCTTCTCGCGGAAATCTTTCTCCGTGCTTACGACGTCTTTTCCGAGGACTTTATCCCAAAGGCTTTGGACGTTCTCTGCGGGGGTGAGTCGCTTGATTTCTTTGACTTCAAAACGGAACTGACCCTTCAAATCGTGGACTTGTTCGTGGGTGATGCCGAGCATCTTCCCGAGGTCATCGTGCCCATGTGAAACTTTGTGAGGATCGACGTCGAACGTGTCGCCAACTTTGGCGCCGGTCAAAGCCTTGCGGGCTTTCTTGTCGTCGAGGTGTTCGAGGGCGATGTTGGAATCGCTCTCAATCCCACCTTCTAACGGTTCGCCACCATCGTTCAATTGGGTAAAGTGGCCGATGAGCAGGTCGGTGTCTGAAGCGACTTCTTGTTCGCTAATGGACCCATGGCGACGGGTGTGGTCGGTGACGGCTGCTTCGATTGCTTTTTTGTCCACCTTGATCACGTGGCGGGTGAACTTCGCGCTGCGGCCAAAGTTCAAATCAATCTCTGGCGCCAGACCGATCTCATAAGCAAAGGTGAAGTTCTCGGGCTTTTCCCAATCCCCAGAAGCTTCTGTGCTGGTCTCAGGGATGGGGTTCCCGAGGATTTCGAGGTTCTCTTTGTTGATGTATGCGCTCAGTTCTTCTGAGATGATTTTGTTCATCTCATCGGCAAGCACCGGTGCTGCGTACTGTTTCCGAATCAACGCCATCGGCGCCTTTCCCTTCCGAAATCCAGGGTAGGTTGAGCTTTTGCGGTAATCGTTGAGGATTTTTTCAACGCGGGACTCGTAGTCCGCGGGTTCCACTGTTACGGTCAGACGAGCGGTAAGCTCGTCGATGGTATTGCGATCGATTTGCATGTGCGATATAAGAAAGCCCTTGAGGTGACGTTAACTAATCCGGATGGGCTGTTTTCAAGCGTTTTTGGTCTTTGCCTTCCTGTTGGTGCGGGTGGAGGGACTCGAACCCACACGCCTCGCGGCACTGGATCCTAAATCCAGCGTGTCTACCAATTTCACCACACCCGCCCAATCAGAAAGGGGTGCAAAGGTAGGAATACGGATATTTGGATGGAACTTACGTCCCATGATTTTCACATTGCTTTCGAAAACCCGTATCCACTGGATGCTAGCCGCCACATTGTGCGGGTCCACGGCATTTGGCCAAGGGGAGGAAAGCGAGCCCATTCGCATCCAAATCCTGCAAGCAGACGAGATCCTCCGCGATCGTTCTCAGCCGAATGTACAGCGACTCATTGGCGGGGTGGTTTTGGGCATGGAAGAGAGCCGGCTTTACTGTGACAGCGCCTGGCGGTACGACGACGGGACGTTTCGCACGATGGGCAATGTTCAGCTTCGAGACGATGGTCAGCAGATCAAAGCGACAGAGATGGAGTTGAACCCCGAGACGCAATGGGTGCGCGCCACGGCATCGCCACCTCTTCAAGTGGAATTGCAGGCCGATGCAGGCCGATTGGTCTGCCCCGTCATACGCTACCACATGAACCGCAAGCACGCCGTTCTGCCCGCTGGAGGTCGTTTGACGGATACTGATCGGTCGGTGGAATTCAACCGTGGCCGCTACCATGTGGAGGATGCGCTGCTCATGTTGGGCGGCAACGTGTCCATGGACAATGCAGATTACGTTTTGGATTCCGATAGCCTTCATTGGGTCGAAACCTCCGAGCGGTTTGCTTTCCACGGGCCATCCCATTTACGCACGACGGACCAGCGGTTCGAGTTGCGCTGCAGCCGGGGCGATTTTGATGTGAACACCGAATCCGGCTGGTTTGGCGGAGCCGATCGACCGGGCGTGGACATTCGCAACGATGAGGTGTGGCTGCGTGCCGACAGCATCCACCTTCCTGAGGATACCCTTCGGCCTTCGGTGGCCGTAGGAGGCGTTCATGTCCGCGATACGATAGCGCAGTGGACACTTTCTGGGGCGTACGCCGAGCGATTGGGTCGAAATTCGGATGTCCAGGCCATGTGGGTAGCAGGAGGCGAAGGGAAAAGGGCGTGCTGGAACGACTACAGCAGCGATGACTCATTGCGCATGGTTGCCGACACCATCGATGTGGCCGGAGAAGTCACCCGGGTTTGGCCTGATGTGGAGCTTCAACATGGGACTTCTTTTGCTGCTTGCGACACATTGACTTGGGACAGCGACCAAGACGAAGTGCATCTGGAGGGAGAGCCCAAAATGTGGTTGGAAGGGTGGTTGTTGCAATCGGATTCGCTCGATTGGGAGTTGCAAAACAACCGACCAGAACGCCTGCTGGCAAAGGGCCATGCCAATTTGATTGCCCAAGTGGACAGCGGTTTGTGTTATCATCAAATAGCCGGCAGGCAAATGGAGGGCATCTTCATAGAAGGAACCATAGCGAAGCTCTGGGTGAATGGAAATGCCCAATCTGTCTACTTCAACGATGAAGCAGATGTCCCTTGTGAAGAGTACAATGAGTCGCTCTGCAGCAACATGCGCATCGATTTTGACGCCGGGGAAGTCAAGCACATTGTGCTGCTCGACCAACCCGAAGGACGTTGGCTCTCGGGTGCAGGTGAACCGCCTGTTCTGGAGGGTGTACAATGGGCTTCACCTCCACCTGTAAAGCGCTAGCCCGCGTAAGCACATTCGTTGTGCACCCTTCATTCCATCCCGTCCATCTTGCGGTTGGATGGGAAAAGCGATCGGGAAGTGGATGGGGATGGTTCTGTGTGTTTGGGGAAAGGAGGCAGCAGCGCAGATGCCAGTGTGGGTGGAAGCCTTGGGTTTTCCGTCAGACCAGGTCTGGCGGATCCAAGTATGGGAGCACGGAGAAACTGCCCGCATTGCACATGAGCGTGGGTTCGCAAAGACTTGGTTCGCGAACTGTCAAGCGATGCAGGCCGGGTCGTACTTCAGGGCTGATGCGCGTGCGGGTCCAGTGTTCCCCTTGTCCCCGCGTTTAGACGTGGCGGCCCAAGCCGGTTTTCAGACGCACCGCTGGAAGATCAACGGGGCCATTAACCGAAGGCTTCGACCGCATTTTACAGCAATGATGCAGGCGGATTTGAGCGAAGAACACCGCCTTGAAGTCGGGTTTCTCGCCGCGACAATCGGAAAGTTGCCCCCAATGCAAGCAAGGACGCCTGTGGGAATCCACGGCCGATGGAAAGTGGTCAGGCCGGTATTCCGTTCGGAGGCGAGTGTGCTTTGGACTGCAGAAGGCAGTGCCGTCCAATGGGAAGGGTGGTTGCCGTTGAATTCAGGTTTTACGCTGGGTATGCAGTGGCGGATTCTGGCCGGGTTCATTGGGCTGCAGGCAAGGGGTGAATCTCATCGAGGACGCTGGACCGTGGGAATGTTGCATTCAATGCAATGGAGCGGAATGGTATGGTGCCTCGACTGGCGTCCAACTTTCAAATGAGGCGCGGAAAAATCTTGGCGGTGGCGGGCCTGCTCTCGCTCGCTCAGCAGAGTTTCTGTCAATGGCAGGACCTGGATGCGTTCATGCTGGACCAAGTAGAATCGGGGTGGTGGATTCCTCAGGATCGGCTGCTCGTTCTCGGCCATTTGGAACAGACGGGCTCACCGGTAGCGCACGAGGAAGCCTTTGCAATTGAAGGCCTTTCTCGACAGGCAGCGGAGGCATTATCCAAGTCATCGGAGTGGCTTGATCTGGTGCAACAGGCGGGCAATGATGACTCCCAAGGAGACGGATTGGGCTGGGAATTTCGAACCAAGAAGGATGGTTGGTTCAATTCACTCCGGTTCCGCAACCGAGGGAAATGGGCATTGAGGTGGGATGCGGGCAATGGACGTCCTGCGGGTTACGCCGTGGTGCGGGGCTCGCGTCGGCCATGGAGGGCAATCGTTGGAGGACATCGGGTCGGTTGGGGGCACCGATTATTGATGGAAGAGGGTGCGCTTTTCGGTGGATTGGACGCGCCCACCTTTGCTCTACCGGTTCATTACAACGCCTTGCCTGCTTGGGGATCGCCAGCGTCAATACCTCGACGAGGCCTGGCATTCTGGTCCGCCGGGCCAAAAAATGCAGCAGTCAGTATCCATGAAGGGGGGAGGGACGTGGCGGCAGCTTTGCGAAGCCAGTCGGGAGACATGGGCTCCGCGGTCCGTTGGCAAGCAGGTGGCGTCCCCGCTGCTGTGTCAGTGTGGAAGGAGGGGTATTCGGGCAATCGCCACTGGCTCGTTGAAAGTGGAAGGTTGGAAAATGGTTGGGGCCTGAAAAGCACCTGTCAGTGGGTGCCGAGCTGGAGGGAGGAAGGGCGCATTAAATTGGAGGCCTACCAGCGCGTGGAAGAGGTGCGTTGGGACCTGCGTGCAGCGGCTGGCGGAGAATGGTCCAGTGCTCATCAGCGGCTGAGCATGCGGTGGTTGATGAATTGGAGCAACACCGATGTTCCACATCCCTTTTGGCTAAAGTGGCGATACCGTGTGGGCTCGGGACACGCCTTGGAAGTGCATTGGCGCGCGGTCCTTTCCCCCATTGGGATCGGAGACCACCTTCGCCGGTTTGAAGTGCGGTGGACGTGGAAAGCAGACCCTCATACATCTCGCTTCGTATGGGTGCCGTGTTGGGATGAAGGATTGGTAGGCGGTGCGATTTGGTCATTTTCCTCTCGGGTCAGGGGCTGGAGATTCAGGAATTGCATCGCTGTATGGAACCTGCCAGCCGGCAGACGTGCCTATGCTGCAGAACCCACCTTGGGCGGGACAGGGTATCGCATGTTGAGCGGAACCGGCCACCGTTGGGTGGCGTCTATGGAACGAAAGGTGCAGAATGGTTGGGTTGTTAAAGTATGGGCATCGCTGGGCAATCAAGCCTCAGTTGCTGAAGGAACGGATATGTTGACATCCACCTATGCACAAAGTCAAATTCAGTGCGCCGTGCGCCTGAACATGTGACGCTATCTTCGCCCAAAGAATCTATTCCCATGGCGACTACTTCCGATATCAAGAACGGCCTTGTTCTGAATCACAACAACGGATTGTGGCAGATCATTGAATTCCTTCACGTAAAGCCTGGTAAGGGCGCGGCGTTTGTGCGAACCAAGCTCAAAAATTTGAAGACCGGAAAGGTGGTAGACCACACCTTCAATGCGGGCGTGAAGATTGACCCCGTTCGCATCGAAACCCGAGAGTACCAGTACCTATACAATGACGACGAAAGCTTTTTCTTCATGAACCTCGAATCCTTCGAGCAAATCCCAATTGAGCGGCACGTGATCAACGCGCCCGAATTCTTGAAGGATGGTTTGGTATGCCAATTGCAGTTCCACGCCGACGAGGAACGCGTATTGAGTTGCGATTTGCCGACCCACGTGGAGGCCGAGATCACGTATACGGAGCCCGGCATAAAGGGCGACACCGCTACGAACACCCTTAAGCCGGCCACAACGGACACAGGCGTTGAAATCAGGGTGCCACTCTTCATCGATATCGGTGATTTCGTCAAGGTGGATACCCGCAATAAAGAATACGTCGAGCGCGTCAAAAAGTAAAGAATGGCCCACAGCGTCGAACGGCTTGAGCGGCGGCTTGAGGTTCAAGATTATAAGCTGAATGCGTTGCTCGATGTAACGCAGGGCATCAACGCGCGCGCCACTGAAGACGAGTTGCTCGAGCAGTACCGAGTGACCCTTGCAGAAAACTTGGGCATCCACCGTTTGGTCCTTTACTCAAATGATGGAGGATGGAAATGCCTTTTGACCAATGGCGTGGCCGGAGACATACCGGCGGTATTGGAATCCTCTTTCTTTGAACAGGGAGGCCAAGTGCGGTTGCATTCTTCCCAAGGCCAGGAGGATTTCGACGTCATCGTCCCCGTACTCCACAACGGTGAGCCGCTGGCTTATCTGTTGGCTGGAGACAAAGAGGAGGGCAAGGGGGTCAGCCCGGTGGTGAAGCACTTGCGCTTCATTGAGTTGTTGACCAATGTGCTAATCGTCGCCCTTCAAAACAAACAACTTGAACAAGAACGGGTGAGGCAGGAAGCCACGCGCCGCGAATTGGAACTTGCAGCGGACCTTCAAACCATGCTGGTTCCTGCGGAATGGCCAAAGGACCGCGACGTCGATGTTGCAGCGTTTTACAAACCGCATCTGGAGGTAGGCGGCGACTACTACGATGTGTTTTCAGTCGATGAAGATCGCCTGGTGTTCTGCATGGCCGATGTGAGCGGGAAAGGCATCGCTGCGGCGTTTTTGATGTCGAACTTTCAAGCCAATTTGCGGGCTATTTTCCAGTACGAACCGGACGATTTGGCTAAGGTGGTAAACCGATTGAACAAGCGGGTCATGGACAATGCAAAAGGGGAGAAGTACATCACCCTCTTCGCAGCGGTTTACAACAGAAGGACTCAGCAGCTTCAATACATCAATTGCGGCCACAACCCACCGTTGCTGATGTCGGCGGATGGATCCACGGAACAACTGGAATTGGGGTGTTGTGGCCTCGGAATGTTCCGAGAAATCCCTTCCATCGAAGCGGGCACCGTCGCAATCCGTCCAGGAGCCACGCTGCTGTGTTACACCGACGGATTGGTGGAGCAGGAGAATTCCGACGATGTGCCTTTCGGGATGCAACGCATGGAAGAAGTGGTTCGCGAGCGCCGCGGAATGCCCGTGGCCGCTGTTCAGGACGCACTGATTGAGGCGGTTCGCGTCTTCAAAGGAGAAGAGCCGAGCTTTGATGATACGGCCCTGATGGTGGTCCGCTTCAAGTAAGCGATTCTTCTTCTGAATCTTCGGAATCTCCCACGATGTTCCATACTAGGAGCAAAGCGAAGAATCCCCAGAAGAGCGCGCTTGCCTTGTCTGTATCGAGGTAGTTGTTCAATACGCCATGCACGAAATAGGTCATCAGGCCAAGAAAGACCCCCATTGCCAAGTTTCGTTGATCCGGGTTGGCGAGCTGGGATTGCAGGCGGAATCCCAAATGCAGGCAGAAGCCCAGCAACCCCAATGCGAAAACCAACCCCAAAACCCCTTGCTCCGCCATCGGGCCGAGGTATTCACTGTGCGCATTCCCTCCATCGGCATTGTTGGTGCTGATGATGGTGCGGTCTTCTGACCGTTGAAACGGCGCATAAACGAATTGGTACGTTCCAGGTCCCCAACCTTGAAACGGGCGTTCTTGGAACAAGGCCAATGCCGAATTCCACCGGTTCAGGCGCTCGAGGTTGGAGGCATCGCTCGAAACATTCGAGATGGATTCCACGTGCTCGGCCAAGTCATCGGAGCTGTCCTGTTCATTGCGTTGGAGTTGGATCAAGAGGGCGTCTTGAGCGACCCACAAAAACCCAAGCAGCAGAAAGGCAATTCCCAAGATTGTTTTCAACCGGAAGCCCACCTTCATGGCGCCAAACAACGCAGCAGCAGCGGCCAATGAGACCCATGCTGCGCGAGTGTAAGAAAAGATGATGCCGGTCACCAATATGCCTAAAACACCTAGTAGAACGGCTTTCATGAAAGCGGAGAATCGGCGCCAAGTCAAAAGGGCCAGTACAGGAGGAATGACCATGGCCAATACAGCACCATACGAGGTGTGGTCCTTGTAAAACGGCTTCATGACCCAGTGGCCCGCGTCCTTTTCAAATCCAAATCCCGCATGGCGAATCATGGTGTAGATCACAACGATGCACAGGGGAATGGCGTAGGCCAAAATGAACTGGTGGCGTCTTTCAGGCTGATGCAGAAACAGGTGCCCTAAGAAGAACAGAAACCCGACCATGAACCAGAGCCGCGCAGTCAGGAATTTGAACGACACAACAGGAAATTCACTCACAATGGAGGTCAGTAGCAGCCACACGAGGGACCCCGCCACCCAATAGGTGAAAGGATGCCTGAGTAGCCGGGCATCCACTGGAAACCCGCGCATGGCTCGAAGAATGAACAGGAGCAAGAGGCCTGCAAGGATGGGCTCGGTGGGCAAATACACCCCCAATCCGGCCACCTCCATTTCCTCCAGGTTCAGGCTCAGCGGCACGGCTGCCACAAGCAAAAGCAGCAGTACGTCCAACCGTGTGAATGCCATCCAAACCCCAGCCAAAGCCAATGGCAGCAAGGCAAGCCATGGAAACTCAGCGTACATGCCCACAGCAACAGCCGCCGCAAAAGATGCGGTCGCAATCAACGGCCATTGGGAGCGAATTGCGGCCAAGACTTACGCCTTCGGTGCGTCCTTCAAATTCTCAGCGGCCAACATGGCGAGCAAGGCGAAGACCAAGGTGCTGGCGACGCTCATGACCACGATCAGCCAGCGAATCGGCTTGGATTTTTTGTCGGCGGGTGCAGCGTAGTCGACCACAAATGCAGAAGGCATCTGGGTTTCCGCGTCCAACTTCATCAGCTCGTACCGCTTTTTCAGAATGGCTTCGCGTTCATAGGCGGCCTCGATGAGGTTGGAGAGTTTGTTGAATTGGTTGGCGTAATTGGAGAGCTGCGCCATTTGCTGCCGAATTTTCTCGGCATTGGCATTGGCTCCCTTTGCGATTGCCGTGGCGTATTGCTCATTCAATCCTTCGATCTGTGTAGCAAAATCATACACCCCCAGACCGTATAGCTGACCGAGTTCGTCTTCCATGGAGGAGATTTCCGCCTGAACCTGTTCCAACGAACTTTTCGCATAGCCCAAGGCTTCGCCGGCGCGGTCATTGCGCAAGCGGTTGGCAACGGAATCAGCGAGAAAGGCGATGTCGTTCGCCATATCGGCGGCGCGTTGAGGTTCCCGGTCTAAAACACTGACTTCGATGGAGCCGTAGCGGGTGAGCCGCGCGTCAACATTTGAATTGTATTCCTTCCCGAGCAACGCCTGGGCTCCCGGTTCAGACTGGTCAATTTCGTAATGCGTCCACAGATCGTATTTGGCGATGATGCGAGTGCGAATACGGTCCGAGTTCAGGATTTGCAGCAGGCGCTCGGCATCCTCCGTCTCCCCGTACTCCAGCAAGTCGTTGCGCTTGATCTCCTCATAGAATTGCTCGCCGATGGAGTGCTGAGGGGTGGCGAACATGACGACAGTGGACTTGAATTGTTCTTCCATCATCAAAGCCGCGATGGAGGACAAAACAGCTGCGCCAACACCGATGGCAATGAAGGTGCGCAATCGGTCTGCTATGAAACGCAGCAAATGCGTCGATTGGAGTTGAGGGTCAGGTGAGCTCATGAAGCGAAATGGGACTAGGAGTCGGCAAATGTATTCATCTTATCCGAGAGCAAATGCCGCAGGGACTGGGTTTTGGAAAGGACTGGGACGAGGCCGATGGCGATGCAAGAAACCAAACAAGCCAGGACTTCTAAACCAGTGGCGTTGGACCAACGCTGAAAGGCCATGCATATTGCCCAACAGCCCAACGAATGGGCCACAGCGGTTTGACCGATTTTCCACCAGTTGGGTCCCGGGTGAAACCGCATGGCGAAGCCTACTTGCAGCCCTACCACAAGCAATTGGGTTCCCGCACTGATGACGGCACAGCCCCATGCAGCATTTTGCGCATCCGCATGCCCAAGCCAAATTGCATTGCCTACCACATTGGCAATGGCACCCAACGCTGCAAGTTGATTGAGCAAACGCAAGTCGCCTCGAGCTGTGAGCAGGGTGCTGAACACGTAGCCTTGAGCGAAAATGGCAAAAGAAACCATGAGCCAGGGCAGGATTGGCGCCGCTTCGAGGGTGTGGTTGGTGTAAAAGAAGCCGAGGAAGACAGGTGCGAAAAACGCCGCCACCCAGGCCACGCTTCCGCCGCCGACCAGCAGCAAGCGACTCACACCTGAGGCCAGGGGGCGGACATCTTCTCCGGCCTGTAGCATGCGTGTGAAGTAGGGGAGAAGCAGCGTGGCGAACAGGTAGCCAATCATGTTGGCGGCCTCAAATAACCGATAAGCCATGGCATACCAACCGGCTTGCACCGCACCGTTGGGCGCCAATCGCTCCAGCATCACGGCGTCAACTCGGTGGTACATCATCATCAACAGGAACAATAAGGCGTAAGGCCAACTGTCTTTGAAATGACTGAACACACCCGGTGGCGTTGCATCCGGTCGTTCCCATCGTTGCCGCACGTGTCCGATTCGCACCAAACCAAGGGCGAAAGAAATGCACAAAGCAACCGTCGTCCCGCCCAAGAGCCACTCGAGTCGAAAGCCGTCTACATTCCACAATAGTACCCCCATGGCAATGAGCAAAATCGCTCTGTCAGAAATGGAAATCCACGCGTCTGCGATGTGGTCGCCAGCGCCTTGCAGCCCAGAGCGGATGTAGAGGACGGCGCTCAGCAGCGCCTGGTTGATTCCCGTCCACGCCAGCCAGGCCATGGCGTCGCCCCGGTAGCCGAGCAAGAAGCCGATACCGAGTAGCCCCACCAAGTACAGGGGCAAAAGCCACAATTTGGCCCGCCATCCGCCCGTAAATCTCCCGTTCAGCTCTGCTGGGTTTTGCGCGATCATCCGGGTTGTGTGGTTGGCCAGCCCGAGGTCCAGTAGGATGTTGAGGAGGACGCTCAAACTCAGGAGGGGGAAGAATTGGCCCCAAGCCTCTGGCCCGAGTGTGTCTTGGATTTTGGCATCAATCACCAACAGGTAAAGCGGCTTGATGGTGAGGTTCAGGACCATCAGCCACGAGAGGTGAGAGAGGAATTTCTTCAAAACGCCGGGTTCGCTTGGTTGTGCAAATAACGGCATATGCTCGGCAGAATTGTCTGCTATCTTCGCGGGAATGGCTCGCATTGCCCTCAACGCTCGTCTGCTCATTCCCAATCGCCTTGAAGGCATCGGTTGGTTCACGGATGCGTGTTACCGTCGCATCATTTCGAGCCACCCGGAGCACGAGTTTTTGCTGCTTTTCGATCGCACCCCAGCACCGGAATTTAATTACGCGCGTAATGCACACTGCCAGCGGATTTTCCCGCCGGCACGCCGGCCCTTCTTGTACGATGCTTGGTTCGATTACGGGGTGACGCGGGCGCTCAAACGTTGGAAAGCGGATGTGTTTGTGTCGACCGACGGCATGCTGAGTCGGCGAACGGATGTGCCGCAGTTGGCCGTGATGCACGACCTGAATTTCATGCACCATCCGGAATGGATGCCGGCCCGAGAAGCAACGTATTACACCCAACGCTTCCCCGAGTTCGCGATGTTGGCCAACCGCTTGGCTACGGTGAGTGCGTACTCCAAGGAAGACATCGTTGAGCAGTTTGGAGTGGATGCGGACCGCATTGATGTGGTCGCGAATGCCCCCGCCAAAGATTACCGGCCGCGGACTGCATCGGAAAAACGGGAGGCCGTCTTTACTGGCGGACAGCCCTACTTTTTGTTCGTAGGCAGTCTGCATCCCCGCAAAAACCTCGAGGGCCTTCTTCGCGCCTATGCACAGTACCGGGAGGAAGGTGGAGCAAACCAATTGCTCATCGTCGGAGAGCGAATGTGGGACGATGCGTTGGGACAACAGGCTGGGGTGCACTATGCGGGCAGATTGCCACGCACTCAACTTGCTGAAGTCATGCGAAATGCACAAGGGCTCGTGTTTGTGCCTTGGTTTGAGGGGTTCGGAGTCCCCATTGTAGAGGCATTTGCTTCAGGGGTTCCTGTCATCGCAAGCAATGTGACGGCCATGCCGGAAGTGTGCGGCGGTGCGGCTGCGGCATTGGTGGACCCCGGGGATCCAGGTGCCATTGCGCACGCCATGCGCCAATTGGATTCGGATGCTACGTTGCGGGCTGAGGCGATTAAGAAAGGACTCGTGCGTGCTCGGGATTTCAGTTGGGATGAATCTGCGGAACAGTTGTGGTCTGCCATTTGCAAAACGTGGTAAGGGCATGCTGAAGGCGTGGGTGGATGCGAATCG
Organism: uncultured Flavobacteriales bacterium; assembly: GCA_938074325.1. Taxonomy (GTDB): domain Bacteria; phylum Bacteroidota; class Bacteroidia; order Flavobacteriales_D; family Sanyastnellaceae; genus UA16. The sequence goes on from CALJFZ010000015.1 coordinate 105,335, forward strand.
ATTGGAGGCCGGCTGCGATGAGGCAGGTAGAGGCTGCCTTGCGGGCCCAGTTACAGCGTCTGCAGTGGTCTTGTCAGCAGATTTTGCAGCGCATCTGGCGAAGAAGGGGGAGCTCAATGATTCGAAGCAGTTGTCCCGCGGAAAGCGGGACGCGTTGCGGGTGGAAATCGAAAAGAATGCACTTGCTTGGAAGGTGACCCATGTTTCACCTGAAGAGATCGATCAAATCAACATACTCAACGCATCGTTTGCGGCCATGCGCCGATCGGTTCGCGCCTTGGAAGTACAGCCGGAGTTTCTGCTTATCGACGGGAATCGATTCCGCACATCGGAGGATTTGCCTCCGCATGAATGCTTTGTCAAAGGCGATGCGCGGTTTGTATCCATTGCTGCAGCGAGCATTCTGGCCAAAACGCACCGCGACGAGTACATGGGTGCTCTGCACGAGGAGTATCCGGCTTACGCTTGGAACGCGAATGCAGGCTATCCCACCAAGCAGCACCGTGCATCCATCGCCGCCCACGGATTGACCCCGCATCACCGCACATCGTTTCGTCAGCTTCCCGACCAGATGCGGCTGTTCGAATGAACCGACAGGCATCGAAGGAGGTAGTATCCGTGTAATCGCTCGATTAGGTTAACTAATTGTTGTTTTTATCCACACAATGCGTTGATTTGTCGAGTTTTCGCTAGTTTGCATCACCATTTTAACCAAATCTCACAACATGCGTTCACTCAACCTGTTGCTCGCGGCCCTGTTCATCGGAACTGGCTTGGCCGGAACCGCACAATGCGGGCTGTTCTTCTCGGAGTATGCCGAAGGAAGCAGCAATAACAAGTACCTCGAAATTTACAACCCCACCAATGAGGCCATCGACCTCAGCGGCTACGCTTACCCCAATGTAAGTAATGCACCGACCGTGGTGGGCGAATACGAATACTGGAACACGTTTGCCGAAGGTGCAACCATTGCACCCGGAGGTGTTTATGTCATTGCACACGGGTCGTCCGATCCGGCGATTTTGGCCTTTGCGAATGAGACCATGAACTTCCTTTCGAATGGGGACGACGGTTTTGCTTTGGTTCAGGGAACCGAGGCGGATTACGTGTTCCTCGATGTCATTGGGAACTTTGAAGGTGACCCCGGATCAGGTTGGGATGTTGCAGGTGAATCTGCCGCAACAAAGGACCACACGCTCGTGCGCAAAAGCACAGTGACCCAAGGCGTAGGCTACGACTGGGCAACTGCTGCAGGAACAAATGCAGATGACAGCCAGTGGGTTGTTTACGATCAAAACACGTGGGACTACCTCGGATCGCACGACTTCACAGGCAATTGCGGCGCCGCTGTCCCCGGATGCACAAATGAAAACGCATCCAACTACAACGCGGACGCGACGGAAGACGACGGCTCTTGCATGTTCGACAACGCGTGCAATGTGGACGGTGTGGTCGTTGCTGCAGGTGGATTCTACTTCAGCCCGCAGGATCTCGCCATCGAACCAGGAACCACGGTGGTTTGGGAAAACGTTGGCGGTTCGCATAACGCAAACGGCACCACGGACACCCAGACGGGCGAATCCTTTGGTAACCCGGAAGATTTCTTCTTCTCACCGGTTAGTTCAAGCGGTGAGGCCGTGTGCATCGGTAGCTTCACGTTCACGGTTCCAGGTGTTTACACGTACGACTGTTCGGTTGGAACACATGCCGCTTTGGGCATGGTGGGAACGGTTACGGTCGGTACAGGCGGGTGCATGAACCCCGCAGCCCCGAACTACAATGAAGCAGCAGACTACGACGATGGTTCTTGTTTGGAAGTGACCACCACAGCCATCGCAGCTATTCAAGAAGGCCAATTGACAGATGCCTACACGGGAACAACCGTGGTAACAAATGGTGTGGTAACTGGTGTCTTTGGTTCATTGGTGAGCTTGCAAGACGGACAGGGTGCTTACAGCGGTATCTGGATGTTCGGGCCCAATGTACCCGTGGTCGTAGGGGATGACATCGAGGTAACCGGAACGGTTGCTGAGTACTTCGGCTTGACCCAGTTGACGGGCGTTTCGGTTGTGATCAATGCGCAGGGAGCGGATCTTCCAACCCCAGAATTATTGAGTACCGCGACTGCTGCCTCAGAAGAGCAGTGGGAAGGTGTTTTGGTTCAGGTCACAGGTGATGTGAGCACGGAGAGCCTCGGTTTTGGTGAGTGGGGACTTGACGACACCTCTGGCGAGTGTGTGATCGACGACCGCGGTTATGACGCCATCGGTACGGGCAATGTTTTGGCCGGTAGCACTTGGCAGGTCACTGGGCCACTTGATTACTCGTACGGAGCATTCAAAATCCAGCCGCGATCTGAGGCGGATGCATTGCTCTACGGCTGCACCAGTGCAGACGCAGCCAACTACAACGCTGGTGCGGGCATCGACGACGGTTCTTGCGAATTCACCGGTGAGTCGTGCGGCATCTTCTTCTCTGAATACGCTGAAGGCAGTAGCAACAACAAGTACTTGGAGTTGTACAACCCGACCGCCTCAACGGTGTTCCTGAGTCAGTACATCATGGGCAACTGCAGCAACGGATGCGACACACCGGATGCTCCGAACGTGAGCGACCAATTTGACTACTTCACGTTCAACTTCCCATTTGATGCGGAAATCGCTCCAGGTGGAACATACATCGTAGCACACCCTTCATCTGCGCAAGAAATTTTGGATCTGGCGGACATCACGTACACCTACCTCTCCAACGGAGACGATACGTATGGCTTATTTGAATTGGCTGGAGCTGACACCATTTTGGTCGACATCATCGGAACCATCGGCCCAGACCCCGGTTCAGGTTGGGAAGTTGCTGGCGTAACCAACGCCACGCAGAACCACACCATGGTGCGAAACGAATTTGTCTTCACAGGCAACGGCGGCGATTGGGCAATGTCAGCAGGAACCAATGAATTGGATTCTGAGTGGATTGTTCTCGACCAAGACGACTTCAGTGATTTGGGCATGCACACCTTCTCGGGATCTTGCGCAGCTTCCACAGGCGGCTGCACGGATCCTTTCGCTGTGAACTACGACGAGAACGCCACCTCTGACGATGGCTCTTGCATTTACATCTCAAACTACACCGTACAGGAAATTCAATCCGGCGGGTTGAGTGGTCAAATGCAAACGCAAGGGATTGTAACTGCTGTTTACCCGCCAACAGGTGGATTGGCAGGCCAAGCTTCCTACGTGATTCAAGACGGTACTGGTCCGAACTCAGCCATCTGGGTCATCGGCGATGGCGTCAGCGTTGGAGATGAATTGTCCATTTTGGGCAACGTGACGGAGGTGTACGGTTTGCGTCAGATTCAAGCCGCTACGCCGGAAATTCTTTCTTCTGGCAATGCCCTTCCTGCAGCAGAGATGTTGGCCACGGCCGCTATCAACGATGAGCAGTGGGAGTGCGTATTGATCAGCATGACTGGGGAATGCGTGAACGCAGACGCTGGATACGGTGAATGGCACTTGAACGATGGCTCGGGCATCGGAACCATTGATGACATCGGATACGATGCCATCGGTGATTCGCTTACAGCTGACGGAGGTGCGACTTATGCCCCACTTTTGGAGCAAGGACGTTCTTACCGAGTAGTGGGTCCGAACTTCTACGCCTACGGTGCTTGGAAATTGTTGCCACGCGATTCTGCAGACGTCGTTCGATTGGGTTGCACCACGGCCTCGTTCAGCAACTACGATCCTTACGCGCAGGAGGACGACGGTTCGTGCGTTGATGCACCTGGTTGCACCGACCCTGCTGCGGACAACTACGATCCTGCAGCCACCTTGGATGATGGCTCCTGTGTGATCAGCGGTTGCGATGACCCTGCGGCCTTCAACTACCAAGAAGGAGTCAACAACCCAACCAACGAGGACTGCTACTACACGTTGCCCAACCTCGTGATCAATGAGATCCACTACAACCCTTGCAGTACGCAGGGCGATGACTTTGATTACGAATTCGTTGAGATTTACAACGGGGGTGACCTGCCAGCGGACATCAGCGGTTTCGAATTCTACAACTCGGCCAGCGGCGCTCCGCAATTGGGCTACGTCTTCCCAGAAGGAACCTCTCTTGCAGTAGGTGAATACGTTCTCATGACAGTCTCCGATGCTGGAACAGCCAACTACAGCGGATTGGGCGTCCAAATCTTCCAACTGGAATTGGGCAACTTCTCCAACGGAGGGGAGGAAGTGAGCATTCAAGATGGCTTTGGAAACGTCGTGGACGCCGTGACCTACGCGGATGCAGCACCATGGCCAGCGCAGACGGTTGCCGTTCTTGGCAACGTCTTGGTCCAGAGCCCAGATGGTGGTTGCTCAACATTGGAATTGATCCAGACGGATTTGAACAACGACGATCCAGACAACTGGCAAGCGAGCTGGGTGGACAACGGAACACCAGGTGCTCAGAACTCTTCTGCCTTCGGTTGTGTTGACGCGGCTGCATGCAACTACGCTGCAGGTGCATTCTTCGACGACGGTTCTTGTACGTATGAATGCTACGGCTGTACTTATGCGGACGCTTCGAACTACGATGCGACGGCGACCATCGAGAACGGACAGTGTGAGTTTGACTTCACCGATCCATGTCCAGCCGATGTGAACGAAGACGGACAAGTGGGTACGCCTGACTTGCTCTTCTTCCTGTCTCAGTTCGGCACGGACTGCCCAGAATAATAGCAAGGCACCAGAAACAAGAAAGGCGCTCCGCGAGGGGCGCCTTTTTTTTATGGATTCATCCGGGGAAGGTGGTTCTGGGCGAAGATGGTTCTTCGGGATTCAAGGCTTCAGCGTGCCGGGCGTGAACACCTGGTTGCTGGCATTCAAGTCACGATCGAACAGTTGAATGCGGAATCGCATCGAATCATATGCACTGTTGAGGTACCATGAATTCATGTCAATTGCAATGGTTCCGCTCTGTGCCGGGTTTTGTCCAGTAGGCGCCGCAGGGGGGACACGGTAGTAAAAAGGAATTTGCCCTGCATCGGGATTCAAGCCGATTTCTACCCAAGCCGTGTCGCGCCATTCTTGGTATTCGCACTTCAAGTTTTGGTGGAATTCACAGGTCGGGCAGAAGGGGGCCAATGTATCGCCTTGTGCCAACCCCACATTTCCGTCTCCATCGGAGAAGCCAAGCACCAATTCACGTCCACCCGCAGGCGTAAGATCAAAGGATTGGAACTCGATCAATGGCTCATCCGGGAAATTGGGTTCTGGCAAACACCCGCTCCACGGCAGCGCCGCTCCAAAGAGGGCGAGTTGAACAGCTGTCAGGGACGATGAGCTACGGAATTTCATGATTTCGCTTGCCTTCAAAGCTAAGGAATCTGCACCTTCGCATTTGGAAAGTAGACGAGCGAAAAGATGCAAAACACCACCGCGCCACCGAGAGAGCACCTGCACGCGCTGCGCGGAGAAATGCGTGAGTTGATTCGGGCAGGGGGAGATTGGGAGGCGTTTGCTTTGAAGGTTTTTCGATTTCAGTGTTCGTACAACTTGGCCTACGGGGAATTTGTGCGGTTGCGTGGAATCGAGCCCGCCTCTGTTACGGATGTCGCTGACATTCCATTTTTGCCCGTGGAGATTTTCCAATCGCATTGGGTGTCCGTTTTGGAGGAAGGAGCGTCGGTGGATCGAATTTTTCAAAGCTCTGGAACAACAGGGCAGCGGCGTTCGCAGCATGCAGTCGATGACTTGGATTGGTACGATGAGGTCGCGTGGACGGGCTTTGAGCGGTGCATGGATGCGTCGGTGAACCGCAAGATTCTCGCCTTGCTTCCCGGATACCGAGCGGAGTCTTCGCTGATTCACATGGTCCGGTCTTTCATGGATAAGTGCGGCCAGTCCGATTTGGATTCATGGTTTTTCATGGGAGAGGCCGATCAACTCCAAGCCAGATTGGACGAGCTCGCAAGCGAACCCGTCATGGTGATAGGAGTGACCCATGCCTTGTTGGCCTGGGCGGATGCGATGAAGGACCGAAACCGCCCCGTTCATCCCGACGTGGAGATCATCGAGACGGGCGGCATGAAGGGGCATGGACCGGAGCGCATTCGTGCGGAAGTGCATGCGGCTTTGCGGTCCCTGACACCATCCGGTCGGATTGGAAGCGAATACGGGATGACAGAGCTCCTTTCCCAGGCTTGGTCGCAAGGGGAAGGGCGATTCGTTTCCCCGCCGTGGATGCAGGTGCGCTTGGGGGCGTTGAATGATCCGGGGCGGTGGGTGGAGCCCGGCCGTCAAGGACGGATCCACGTCGTGGATTTGGCTAACTTATCGAGTTGTGCTTTCCTCGCTACAAGCGACATCGGGCGTCAGCATCCAGACAACACATTTGAAGTGCTGGGGCGTTTCGACCACGCTGAAGTGCGCGGTTGCAACTTGCTGACGTTAGAATGAAGGTTAGCCGCAGCTGACCAAAAAGTAGTTTTTCTTGCCGCGCTGGACCAAGACGTGCTTCCCGCCAATCAGGTCGGCGCCCGTGATTTGGGCGTCTTCTCCGACTTTCACTTTGTTGATGGAAATGGAGTTCTCTTTGAGCGCCCTGCGTGCTTCGCCTTTGGACCCAAGGAAACCGGTGTGTTCCGATAAGAAATCGATGATGGGGATTCCGCCTTCAATTTGATCCTTCGCCAAAGTCGCCTGCGGCACACCTTCGAATACGCTCAAGAATTCCGCTTCTGGCAAGGCCTCGATGGCCTCCTTACTGGACTTGCCAAACAGCAGGTTGGAGGCTGCAATCGCAGTTTCCAAATCAGCCTGGCTGTGGATGCGCTTGGTGATGTCTTCTGCCAGTGCTTTTTGGAGGATGCGGCGCCCAGGGTCTTGTGCGTGTTCTGCCTCGAGTGCTTCGATTTCTTCTTTTGGCTTCAAGGTGAAGATTCGGATGTATTTGGCGACATCTTCATCCGCTGCATTGATCCAATACTGGTAGAATTTGTAGGCCGATGTTTTCGCCTTGTCGATCCAGACGTTACCGCCTTCCGACTTGCCAAATTTGCTGCCGTCCGCCTTGGTGATGAGCGGTGCCGTGACAGCAAATGCTTGTCCTCCGCCCATGCGACGAACCAACTCGGTGCCTGTGGTGATGTTTCCCCACTGATCCGAACCTCCGAATTGCACCATGCAATTTTCGTTCTTCCACAGGTGGTAGAAATCGTATCCCTGCACGAGTTGGTAGCTGAACTCAGTGAACGACATGCCGGTTTCCAACCTCTTCTTGACGCTATCCTTTGAGGTCATGTAGTTCACCGTGATGTGCTTGCCGACATCGCGAATGAAATCCAAAAAGCCGAAATCCTTGAACCAATCGGCATTGTTCACGACGCGTGCTGCGTGGTCTCCATCAAAGTCCAAAAACTGTTCGAGTTGGCCTTTTTGGCAAGCGAGGTTGTGCTGGATTCGGTCGATGTCCAAGAGCTGCCGTTCAGCGGTTTTTCCACTCGGGTCGCCGACCATTCCTGTGGCTCCTCCAACCAGCGCAATGGGGTTGTGTCCACAGCGTTGCCAGTGCACCAACATCATCACCGGCACCAAGTTTCCAATGTGCAGGGAGTCGGCGGTGGGGTCGAATCCAACGTAGCCCGTGACATTGCCTTTTGCGAGCAATTCCTCCAACCCGGGCGTCATGTCATGCAACATGCCGCGCCACTTCAATTCACTGATAAAATCCATGGTCGACAAAGATAGCCCCTTGCCGCGTTACAGCACCTCTACGAGCCCTTCTAGTGCAATGGAACGGGACCCTTTGAGTAGAATCTGTTTTCCAGTAAGCGGGGTGTCGGTGAAATGTGCCATTGCGCTTGGGGTGTCGGGAAATGGCTCCACGGCCGGTCGACCTTGAGCAGCGCGGAGAAAGCAAGGTCCAACGGAATAGGTGCGAAGCCCCAATTCGATGGCCAGATCCAGTATTTCTTCGTGTGCTGAAGCGGTAAAACTGCCCAATTCCGCCATATCCCCGAGGATGCACACGGCATCAGTGCTCAGCGCTGCATCGGAGGTCAGCTGTTTGAATGAATTCAACGCGGCCTGCATGCTGCTTGGGTTGGCATTGTATGCGTCCAATAGCAGCCGGTTGTGCTCGGTGACCGTCCATTGGGATCGGTTGTTGGTAGGGGTGTATTCGGCCACTGCCCTCGACGCTTCTGCCTCTGTTGCACCACAATGCAGACCAATCGCAATGGCTGTCATGATGTTTTCGCGGTTGTGGTTGCCGGGAATGTTGACTTCGATGGGGCCATGGTCCGCACCCGAGGGACCCGTCCATGCAAACGTGTGCTCACTCAGTGCGGAGGAAATGAATGGAGGATGACCCGCATCGCCATAAAGGTGGCGTTTGAGGTCCACGGAGATGCCCATGAGTTTAGGGTGTGCCACGTGCACGAATACAGGGTCCTCGGGTCGTTCCCTGAGCATGTAGTCAAACAGTTCTCCCTTGCCTTTTAATATGCCCTCTTCGCCGCCAAATCCTTCCAGGTGAGCTCGTCCGATGTTGGTGATTACAGCAATGTTGGGCTCTGCAATTTGGGCGAGCAATGCGATTTCCTTCTGGGCATTGGCTCCCATCTCAATGATGGCGACATCCGGCTCATTTCGTGCAGCGAGGAGCGTGAGGGGTACGCCGATGTGGTTGTTTAAATTGCCATGGGTCGCATGCACGTTTGAATATGCAGTCTCCAGCACGCACTTGATCAATTCCTTGGTGGTAGTTTTTCCGTTGCTGCCCGTCATGCCAATTACGGGACAGGTCCACTTTCGTCGATGCCACCGCGCCAACGATTGCAATGCATCCAATGCGTTCGGTACCAAAATGTACCGTTCCTCTCTTTCGGGTATGCATGCGTCTTCGTCGACGACGACTGCGCTGCATCCGGCCTGAAGTGCCTTCGCCGCGTAGAGGTTCCCATTGAAGTTCTCACCTTTCAGGGCAAAAAAGAGTTGACCGTTCGAGGCTGTCCGGGTATCCGTACTCACACCAGTGGACTTCTTAAAAGCCAATTGGATGCGTTGGAATTGAGGATCGTTTTCTTCGAGGAACATGCGGTGAAATTTCTCCGGGAAGTTCAGGAACAAAAAAAGCCCTGCGTGGTGCAGGGCTCTTTGAAATTCAATAGAAGGTGTTCATGACCTACAGGTCGAAAAGAACTTAACGAGGACTGTTCAACGTTTGCGAGCCCATGCGGTCCATTGCACAACGGAACCCAATGGCTGCTGATGATTTGTCCTCATCCAAGTAGCGACGCGTACCGGGGCTGAGCCAGTAGCTACGGTCGTTCCATGCTCCGCCTTTGTAGACGCGAGATCGGTTGTTGATGAGGCTGGTAGAACCGTATCCGTACATCATTTCTCCCTTCTTGTCTGGGGCGTTGAACTCCGGATCGCTGTACTTGATGCTGGATTGGAAATCGCCGTCCAGATAATCGATGTTATCCGCCTGGCGGTAGTTATCACGTCCAAGGCTTTCTTCAACGGTGACGTCGCGGTAACGCAGTTCACCTGGAGCGGCGTCTACGTTTCGGATGAACAAGTCCAGAACATCAGCTGCGATGATTTCTTCGCTTTCCATCACGAGTTCCTTAGCCTCTGCAATTTGCTCTTGTCCTTCTTCCAATCGCTTTGCCTTGAGCTCAGCTTTCGCTGCGTCGATGGCGTTGAAGACATTAGCAACCAAATTTTGCTCTTCCTCGGTGAAGTTTTTCATGGCGGCCTTCTCGTAGGCTTTCAGGTCCGCTTCCAAGGCCGGAACATCGTAAACGACGAAGTCGTACTTATCTGCCAGCTCACCCTCGGCGTTGCGCTGGGCTGTTTGGTAAACATTTCCTCGGAAAGGTCGGAATTCCTCCGCGTCGACCGCATTGTAGGGGCGATAAACGTCCAGAACCCATTCGTTGACATTGCCGGACATGTTGTACAAGCCATAGTCATTCGGGGCATATTCGTAGACGTTTGCGGTGGCGGCAGCTCCGTCGTTCAAGGATCCGGCTACCCCCATATAATCACCTCGTCCGCGAGAGAAATTGGCATTCATACCGCCGTACTCGCGTGAGCGTGAGTTATCATTACGTGTGTAGTGCCCGTCCCATGGGTAGGTTCGCCGATCAGAGATCAGTTCAGCATAGCTATTTCCGATGAGGCCGAGCGCTGCAAATTCCCATTCTGCCTCCGTAGGTAGACGGTAAGCAGGTTGGAACAAACCGTCGGTAAAGCGCACATTTCGCGCTCCCGACGAGCCTGGGCGCAAATCCGCAAGGCCCTCAGTTACAGTTTCAGGCGTGTATTGACCGTTGAGGTAGGCCTCAGTGGTGAAGAATTCCTCGTCTAACTGCGCTTCTGGGTTGTGTGCGATCAATCCTTCTCTCACGAGTAATTGCTCGTTGACGCGATCGGTTCGCCACTTGCAGAAATCATTTGCTTGGTTCCAAGAAACACCTACCACAGGGTAATTCTGGTAAGCAGGGTGTCGTAAGTAGTAATTGACGTAAGGCTCGTTGTAAGCCAATTTTTCACGCCACACAAGGGTGTCAGGCAAAGCGCGTTGAACGACTTCGCGGTAGGAATCTCCGTAGACGCGGTTCAGCCAGTATAGATACTCAAGCCAAAAAGAATTGGTGACCTCCGTTTCGTCCATGTAGAACGATGGCACCGTGACACGGCGGGGAATGTTATCCCAATTCATGGTCAAGTCGTCTTCCACTTGGCCCATGGTGAAGGTTCCGCCTTCAATGAAGACCAAACCTGGGGCGGTTTCTTGGCCAGCGTACGGGCGCTTTTCAAAGCCGCCGTTCATGGTGTCGTTGTAAGCCCATCCCGTTGCGCCAGAGCGTTCAGGAGTGCAGCCAGAGAAGACGAACGCAAAAGCGAACAGTCCTAGAGCGTAGAACTTCCAATTCATGGTGTTATTGGTTCGTGTGGGTTTCATGCAGATTGTAGGGGTGCGACCGGTTAAATCGCTTTAATTCAACTAGAAGGACGGGCAATTTATTGTTCGGAACTTCGAACGTTTGCCACGGCAGTCAAATTGAATGGTCATGCTAATTTCATGCGCTCCTCCGGTTGCAGGAGTCAACTCCGATACAGTCAGGTCGTAGCTGTAGCCGAACTGGACCACGTCGGATTTGATGCCCAACGTAACGATGAAGGCATCGCGGTACTCCGTGAACATGATGCCACGGTACCAGATACCGCCCACAAGTGGTCCTTTGTTTACGTAAAGCCCGAGGTTGAGCTGCTGGAATTCACCCTGGCGACGGTAGAACACATTCGGAGAAATCGTGGATTCGATGCCCGTGACCGAGCGCTGCAATGGGAGAATGGCTCCTGCGTGGAACGTGTACTTCATAGGCAGTCGGCTGGTACCCACGACCAGTGATTCATTGGGTTCGTTCAAGTGATGCACAGCTGCTCCGAAATAGTATTTGTCGGTGAAGCCGAGAATTCCCGTGCTGAAGTCAACTGCTTGAACCATTCCTCCGCGTGGGATGTCCTGCGTCTCGTAGATGAAACCGCGACGGGGGTCAATCATGTCCCCGAAGGTGAGGCGACCCCAATCCAACGCCTTCTGCATGTAGGTTACCTGCATGGCTGCCTTCACGGACAACTTGCGTGTAACCGCTTGCTGGTAGCTGTATATGCCGCTGGCAGTGGTCGTGCTCAGCGTGCCACGTCCGGCTTGGTCATTCATCACGATGAATCCCAAACCACCCGAGAGCGTCTCAACATGTTGGTCATATGCCGCGGCGGTGGTCACGAATGAACCGCTCATCGCGGGCCACTGATTGCGGTATGACATTGTCAATCGCGGGCAGCGGGCAGACCCGGCAAATGCGGGGTTGAGGTACAGTGGATTGGCGAAATACTGCGTAAACTCTGGGTCTTGAGCGGTTGCAGTATTGCCGGTCCACGATACGAAAGCAGCGGTCAAAATGAGGGCTGCAGCGGGGATTGCTAGGAGGTGCTTCATAAAGATGATTCCCAATGAATTTACAAGAATAAGAAAAAATCGAATGCCACTCTCAAATTCCCGCTGAGGGAAACAATCGAGATGCCATACTAATTGTAGTTAACGAGCGTTTTGGCCTTTGCGTTGCATTTCCTTTTTTCACCAACTTCGCTCCTCTATTTCACTCGGATGATGCGTTTACCAATTTTCGTGTTTTTCATCTCGGTTTTGCTGAGTCTTTTTTTGCCGAAATCCCTCTATTCGCAGGGGGGTCAAGTGGTGGAAGGAGAGGTGGAAATTGCTTGGTTGGAAAAAGACGCGGCGCCCGTGGGTGAATGGACGCCACGCATGGGTTTTTGGCTAGATGAAATTCCATGGGGTGTGTACGAGCAGGATTGGCCTGAGGGATGGAGTTCGGGTCAGATCCTCATGGACGAAGAGCAGTGGTCAGAAATCCCTGCTGCAACACTCACTTCACGACAGCGTCAACTTTTGGCGACATCTGAAGACCAAGGTTATTGGCAAACCGATCGCATTGCAGGTGGAGCCCAGTGGATTGGTCCATTGCTTCGGTGGAATGCGGCGAAAGAAGCACATGAAAAGCTAGATGTTTTGAATTTCGCGTTTGGTCAAGGGTATGGGCCTGCTGTTGGTGCATACAGTCAAGCTCAGCGCGTGCGAAATTGGCCTGAATCGCATCCGCTGAATGAAGGGGAGATTTTGCGGCTTTCCATCCCCAATTCAGGGATTTATAAAATAGACCGCGACTGGATGATTTCGGCCGGATTTGATCCCGACACCCTGGATCCGAGAAAGGTTCAGTTGTACGGCAATGGGGGTGAATTGCTGCCCATGGACAACACCGAAGATCGCCCTTTGGGACTGCGCACTGTAGCCGTTGAATTTGAAGGCAGCGAGGACGGGAGTTGGGATGCTGGGGATGCCTTGGTTTTTTGGGGACAAGGACCAAATACCCTTGCATGGGATAACGGCTCAAACACATGGGAACACCTTCGGCATCCCTACGAGGACCAGTCTTGGTACTTCCTAGCAGTGGATCGCGAGGACGAGCTCGGTCGCATACAGATTGCATCTCAGCCTGCTTCAGCGGCCGATACGTTGGTTACCCAATACGTCAATGTGCAATTCCACGAACAAGAATTGGAAAGTCCCAATCGCTCAGGCCGAGAGTGGTTTGGGGAGTCGTTTGGTACGGTGAATCAGCGTGCGTTCAATTTTTTCGTTCCACACCCAACCAACGCACCGGGGACCTTGTCCGCTCGATTTGCTGCGCAGTCCATGGGGGCACCGAGCGTGTTTGAGATGTCGTGCGGAGAGACGTCGTTCAGCGCCTCGCCATCCTACACGAGTTCCACTTCCACGAGTAACGTCGCAAACCTCGCCAGCGGAGCGACTTCAGGGGCACTTGTGGGAGCCTCGAGTGTCAATGATCCCAATGCATTTGCATCGGTTTCCGTAGCATTCAATCCCGGTGTGAACGATGCCATCGGTTGGTTGGACTATCTGCTGCTCGAGCAGCCATGCTACCTCACCTACAGCGGTTCGCCATTGGATTTTACCCAGCCAGGGTTAGGTTCAGGTATTGCAGAATATGCGTTGGCTGATGCGCCAGCTGATTTGAAGGTTTGGGACATTGGAGATGCCTCGCAACCTCTGGCTCTGGATTGGACAGCTGACAACGGATCGGCGCATTGGAAGGCTGCGACAGACTCTACGCAGTCATTTGTCGCTTTCACCACCACTTCGCTGCCCGAACCTTCTTACAAGGGACGTGTCCAGCCTTCCAATCTGCACAGCGTCGAACAAGCAGACCTCGTCATCGTCACGCGCCCGGTGTTTATGGCAGCGGCAGAACGCCTCGCTGCACTGCACGCCGATGACGGGTTGAACGTGCTCTTAACCACGCAGCGTGCCGTTTTCGATGAATTTTCCAGTGGCAGCGTAGACCCCACTGCCGTCAAAATGCTGATGATGATGTTGAGGGATAAGGCCATTGAAGGCGGTTGGGAGGCTCCGAAATACCTTCAATTATTTGGTGACGGTACGTTTGCTAACCGCGTGAGCCTCGAGTCCACTCCATACGTGATTACCTACCAAAGCGAGAATTCAGTAAGTCCGACCGGGAGTTATGTCAGCGATGATTACTTCGGTTTCTTGGAAGACCAGTATGGAGAGGGCATCGGCGATAAGCTCGCCATCGGGGTGGGTCGAATCGTCTGTGAAACGGAAACGGAAGCCAGCGCCATGGTCGACAAGATTGAAGCGTACATGCGCCACCCGAGCCCTACCGTTCCAGAAGGGGGGTGCTTGGACGAATCCAGTGCAGACGATGGGACATGGCGGAACCGCATCTGCTTTGTTTCGGACGACATGGACGGAAATGGAGGGCCAACTGAAATTGAGCACATGGTCAATTCTGATGAGCATGCCAACAAATTGGCACAAAATCATCCGGAATACGACGTGACCAAAATCTACCTCGATGCCTATCCGCAAGAATCCACCCCGGGCGGAGAACGTTATCCGGATGCCCAGCTGGCCATTGACCGGCAGGTGCAAGACGGAGCGTTGATTGTGAATTACATCGGCCACGGTGGGGAACGCGGCTGGTCCCATGAGCGCATCTTGAACACCACCACCATTCAGAATTGGGAAAATCTAGCTCGGATGCCTCTGTTCATGACGGCGACTTGCGAGTTGGCGCGGTTTGACGATCCTGATGTGGAATCGGCCGGGGAGATGATGGTGCGCAATCCAAATGGAGGTGCCATTGCGATGCTCACTACAACGCGGGTCGTTTTCAGCGGGTCGAATCAGCAATTGAACCGAGCGTTTTATGAGATTGCCTTGCAGGATACGGGGTCCACGCGACTGCGGTTGGGTGACATTGCACGCGTAACCAAAAACGACCCCCAGGTTTCGAATAGCAGCAACAAACGCAATTTCTCGTTGCTCGGTGATCCAGCGCTGGCCTTGAATTATCCTGAGCACTGTGTTGAGTTCACGTCTGTACCCGATACGTTGAAAGCGCTCGACCTCGCTTCGGTCGCGGGGCATGTTGCTGCTTCGAACGGGGATACGTTGCATGATTTCAACGGCATTGTGCATGTCCAATTGTTTGACAAGCGGTCACAGATAACCACGTTGAACAACGACGGTGCGCCGAACCCCCACACATTTCAAGTGTTCCGGAATGTTTTGTTCCGAGGGGTGGCAACGGTTGTCGATGGGACGTTTGCATTTGATTTTGTAGTTCCACGCGACATCGATTACAGCTATGGCAACGGTCGCATCAGTGGATATGCCGTGTCCGACTCTGCAGATGCGCACGGCGCCAATGAGGATTTTGTGGTAGGAGGAGTGAGCGAAAATTTTGTCGAGGACACCACGCCTCCGACGGTGCAGCTGTTCTTAAACGACACCCTGTTTGAAGCGGGTGGGTTGACGGACGAGAATCCGTGGTTATTGGCCAGGGTGTTCGACGAAGGAGGCATCAACGCTTCCGGTGTGGGCATTGGCCATGACATCAAAGCCACGTTGGACGAGCAATCCGATGAAAGCGTGGTCCTGAATGCTTTCTACACGACAGACTTGAACACATTCCAAAGCGGTACGGTCAGGTATCCTTTTGAGGGCCTCGATCCAGGATACCATGCCCTTGAGTTGGTCGTTTGGGATGTGCAAAACAACAAGGGCAGTGCGTCAACTGAGTTCTTGGTAGCAAGCAGTTTGGGTGCGGCAATCGGGGAGGTGCTGGCTTATCCCAACCCCTCTTCGAGTGGGTTCCGGTTTGAAGTGGAGCACAATGTGGTTTGCGCCGATGCCCAGGCCGTGCTTGAAGTGTACAATGCGGCAGGCGCGCTGGTCCACCGCCGAGAGGCGGAATGGCACGAAGACGGATACCGCTCGGAAAACCTGACTTGGAACATGAGCGATGACGCCACAGGTGCTACGGTGTCAGCAGGCCTCTACATCTTCCGGTTAACGCTTGTTCCGGAAGTGGGAGCACCTGCACAATATTCCGACCAACTGGTCGTTATTCGTCCGTAACCAAATGAACGAATTTTGCGTTTACTTTGCGCAACCCTGACTAATCATGCCCAGTATGAAGACGCTTTTGAGTAAAATCACCGCCCTTGCGGTAATGGTGACCGCACTCGGTACAACCCATGCGCAGTTGACGCCTGGTGAAGTGACGCAACAAGTTCAATTGAACACCATCACCACCGCTGTGCCCTTTTTGATGATTGCTCCGGACAGCCGTTCAGGCGCTCTAGGAGATGCCGGGGTCGCTCTTTCCCCCGATGCCAACAGCCTTCATTGGAATCCGGCCAAGATGGCGTTTGTCACAGACGAGGTCGAGTTTAGTTTGGCCTATGCCCCTTGGCTGCGTGCACTGGTAGATGACATGAACCTGGCATACCTCTCGGCGGTGCGACGCATTGATAAGCGTTCTGCGTGGGGCGGTGCGCTTCGCTATTTCAGCTTGGGTAATATCACATTTACAGACGAGACAGGAACGACCATCCGGGATTTTCAGCCTGCCGAATTTTCATTGGATGTGGGGTACAGCCAGAAACTCAGCGACCGTTTCAGCGGCGGAATCGCAGGTCGATTCATCAATTCCAACCTCACCGGCGGCACAAATGTGTTGGGCGCTAATTCAAAGCCGGGTCGGTCGGTAGCCGTTGACATGAGTGTTTTCTACACAAATCCACGGGCGAAATTCCGCGGCAAGGATGCGGAGTTCAATTGGGGTATGTGCATTTCGAACATCGGTGCGAAAATGAGCTACAGTGAGTCAGCGGAACGTGATTTCATCCCCACCAACCTCAAGACCGGTGCAGCACTCAAGTTGTTAGTGGATGATTACAACAGCCTCACGTTCACTGCGGATGTAAACAAACTGTTGGTGCCTACCACTCCGATTTATGATCAGGAGAGCGGAGCCTCCATCGTCAGCGGGTACGATCCCAATGTAGGTGTCGTAACGGGCATGATCCAGAGTTTCTACGATGCGCCGGGTGTGGTCAACTTCAATGAAGACGGAACCTACGCGGTAGAAGACGGAAGCATCTTCCGAGAAGAATTGCGCGAATTCAACATCGGGGGCGGTGTTGAGTATTTGTTCAACGATGCCTTTGCATTCCGAACGGGCTTCTTCAATGAGCACTACTCGAAAGGTGCTCGTCAGTTCATCACCCTCGGCGCCGGAATCAAGTACACGGTATTCACGGTTGACTTGAGCTACCTCATTTCAACACGTCAGCAAAATCCGTTGGCAAACACGTTGCGCTTCACGCTGCGTTTGCAGTTCTCTGATTTGGCGCAGGCTTCGGAAATCGAAGACTAAGGGCCAATGGCGTTTCGAATCGGTTACGGTTACGATGTCCACCAATTGGCGGAAGGGGAGTCCTTCTGGCTCGGTGGTATCGAGGTTCCCCACACCCACGGGGCTGTTGGGCACAGCGACGCGGATGTATTGCTGCATGTTATTTGTGATGCGTTGCTTGGAGCATTGGCCCTCAGGGACATCGGTTATCATTTCCCCGACACAGACCCCCAGTACAAAGGGGTTGACTCGAAAAAGTTGCTGCAGCATACCTACGACCTTGTTACGCAGGATGGTTGGAAGTTGGGCAATGTGGACTGCACGGTGTGCCTGCAACGGCCCAAATTGAGTCCCCACATTGATACGATGCGGCAATGCATTGCAGGGCTACTTGGAGCGGAATTGCACCAGGTGAGCATCAAGGCGACCACAACTGAAAAGCTCGGGTTTGTTGGTCGAGAGGAAGGCGTAAGTGCGCACGCGGTGGTGCTCCTCGAGAAGGCCTGATTGTAGGAAGTTTAGCCTCTTTGGCTCTCGAAATGCCCCGGCTGGGAGTCTCCGTCGAAGTGCACCTTTATGACCGCGGTATCCCGGAGCAAGTCCACTTTTCCGATTTCAATTCGGATGATCTGCACGCCGGTGCGTTGTTCCAAATCACGGATCAACTCCTCTCGGCGTCCTTCAGCCAATAAATCGACCCGGTCGTAGATTACCACTTTGGTCGCCAAGTGCCGAATGGCCCACAACCGATCCAAGATGAAGGTGATGATCCAAACGGATACATTGGCTGCTGCAACCGCAATCCAACCCGTTGCAGCAGGTGCAAGTGCGTTAAGAACGGAGAGGGCAATGACAATGAAGAGGTAGGTCATTTCCCGGATGGGAATGGCGTCTGTTCGGTAGCGGATGATTCCGAAAATGGCGAAAAGGCCCAGTGCAAAAGCGAGATCAATTTCAACGGCCATCAACAAATTGCATAGCAGGTAGACCGCACTGGAGACGAGGATGAAGGAGAAGACGTAGTCCCTTCGCTTCGAAATGACGTGGTAAATTCCCAAGACGAGAACCAAGCATGATACCAAGTTCCCAGCAAATGGGACAAGCAAGTTCAACACATTCTCCATGGGCTCAATTCAGGTTTTCCCTCAGACGCCGGATTCGTTTCATTACCGATCGGTACGTTCGAGGAGGCAGGTTAGGGTTCAAAAGTAACGTACCGACGACATATTTGGACATACTTGTCTTCCTGCCCAGCGGAGTGTATTCAAACTTGAACGCTTCCAGCGCCTTGAGCAAGGGTGAATTCCGGTTGATGCGCTCCTGCTTAATTTCCATGATGCAGATGTCGCCCAGCTCTTCTACACGTTCACCGGAACGGAAGGTGACCTCTGTGTCGATGGTGATGCGTTCAGCCTGGTCCTTGGAAACCAACGTGAGCCGATTGAAATGGCATGTAATACCAGCCATTGAGGGCTCGTCATAGTTGTAGTGATCGCGCAAAAAGGTCCACTCGGACGGTGTGAGTTCGCCGTCAATTCCATCTTTGGAGTCGCGTTCTATCCGGGCTTTGACCGTCATGCCTTGGACGGTCTTTTCTTTCACCTCAAGAAATGCTCGCAGGTTGGAGCTGTATTGCCGGATGCGCGCTTTGAAGCGAACCTTCCTCCCTCGTGTATGGGCGTGAAGGGATTGGTGGTCGTCGGTTTCAATGAATCGATTGGCGTAACCGGATTGCCGGTGGCCATCCACCTCAAGAATGGAATAATCGCCTTTGCAGGCGACCAACAATTCTGGAATCCATGCCCGGCGAATCAAGTATTTCTGATCCAACCGACTCATCAATTCCGCGCCTTCAATTTCCGCTAACGAAATCGGAGGCAGTTCAGCTAGGGCAGTTTTCAGGTCCAAGGGTCAAAAGGTACGAAAAGTGCGATGGACAGGCGAGCCCGATACCGGCTGAAGCCAAGAAGTTGGGGCCAAATTTGCTGGTGAATTTTCGTGTACGTTTTACACGTATTCAAGGACGGTGATTCGCAATTGGTTTTGGGGCAGCAAATCATCGAAAAGTCCACGCTATATTTGCACTCCTAGACCCTTTAGACAATGTCGACTAGCACACCTACAACCCCGGCGAAAGCCAAGGCAAAAGCGCCAAGAAAGGCCGCTTCAAAGGCAGGTTCAGTACCCCATTCTAAGGACGTATACCAGCGGTGGTTCCGCGACATGTACTTGATGCGCAAGTTCGAAGAACGCTGTGGACAGCTTTACATCCAGCAAAAGTTTGGTGGTTTCTGCCACCTGTACATTGGACAAGAAGCCATCCTTGCAGGCATCTCTGAAGCCATCCGCCCGACCGACCGCATGATTACCGCTTACCGTGACCACGCACACCCGTTGGTGCTGGGTACGGATCCGAAATTTGTCATGGCGGAATTGTACGGACGCCGCACAGGAACGAGTAAAGGAAAGGGCGGTTCCATGCACATGTTCGACAAGGAACGAAACTTGTTTGGGGGCCACGGCATCGTTGGAGGTCAGATTGGATTGGGCGCGGGCATCGCGTTTGCTGATAAGTACCGAAACGAAGACCACGTTACCCTTTGCTTCTTCGGAGACGGTGCAGCACGCCAAGGTATTTTGCACGAAACCTTCAATATGGCCATGACCTGGAAATTGCCGGTCATCTTCATCGTTGAGAACAATAAATACGCGATGGGTACGTCCGTCGAGCGTACGTCGAACGTCACCGATTTGGAAACCCTCGGCGCCAGCTACCGCATGCCTTCAGCGACGGTGGACGGAATGAGCCCAGAGGCAGTGCACGATGCCATCAAGGAGGCGGCAGAACGCGGCCGCAAAGGTGAGGGACCAACCCTGCTTGATATTCAAACGTACCGTTACAAGGGCCACTCGATGTCCGATCCGCAGAAGTACCGGACGAAAGATGAACTCAGCGAGTACCAGGAGCAAGATCCGATTGAGCACGTTCGCAAGGTGTTGATTGATCAGGGTTGGAACACGGCTGAAGAACTGAAGGCAGTGGAGAAAGAAGTGAAAGCGCAGGTGGAAGAGTCCATTGCTTTCGCTGAGGAGAGCCCGTATCCAGAGGCGAGCGAATTGTACGAAGACGTATATGCAACGGAGGATTACCCCTTCGTTCGGGACTGATTGGAATTAAGAAAAGAACAACACATACGTAGACCCATGGCAGAAATTGTTCGAATGCCCAAGTTGAGCGACACCATGACAGAAGGGGTGGTCGCTGCGTGGTTGAAACAAGTTGGTGATGAGGTGGAAAGTGGTGAAATCCTTGCTGAGATTGAGACCGACAAGGCCACCATGGAATTTGAATCCTTTTTTGACGGAGTTCTGTTGCACATCGGTGTTGAACAGGGAGCAACAGCACCTGTAGATAGCTTGTTGTGCATCCTGGGCGAAAAAGGAGAAGACATTACAGCTGTATTGGAGGAAGCGTCAAAAGCGCCTGCTGCTGAGGCTGCTCCCGTAGAGGAAGCACCGGCCCCCGCGCCTGCCCCAGCACCAGCGCCTGCTCCGGCCCCTGCTCCCGCCCCGGCACCAGCACCTGCACCGGTAGCTGCAGCTCCAGCGCCCGCGCCGGTGGTTCCGTCGGCAAACGGCCGATTGAAGGCGTCGCCATTGGCACGCAAACTGGCGGAGGACCGCGGGTTAAACGTGGCCATGATTCCCGGTTCAGGGGACGGAGGCCGAGTCGTGAAGCGTGATGTGGAGGCGTACCAGGCCCAAGGTGCTGGAGCACCTGTACAAGGGGTCGAACGCTTTACAGAGGTGGGCATCAGCCAAATGCGCAAGACCATTGCGCGACGTTTGTCTGAAAGCAAATTTTCCGCACCTCATTTCTACCTCACGGTCAGCATCGATATGGAAGCTGCAATGACCACCCGCAAGGCCATCAACGATGGCGGCGAGGTCAAAATCAGTTTCAATGACATGGTGGTAAAAGCGGCTGCATTGGCACTCAAGAAGCACCCCGTCATCAACAGCAGTTGGTTGGGCGACCGCATCCGCTTCAATGAGCATGTGCACATCGGCGTTGCGGTCTCAGTGGACGAAGGATTGTTGGTGCCAGTGGTACGCCACGCGGACCTCAAGCGCATGTCGCAAATTGGTTCGGAGGTGAAAGATTTCGCAGGTAAAGCACGCGACAAGAAACTCCAGCCGAGCGATTGGGAAGGCAACACCTTCACCATTTCAAACTTGGGCATGTTTGGCATTGACGAGTTTACGGCGATCATCAACGCTCCGGATTCCTGCATCTTGGCTGTAGGCGGCATCAATGCCGTACCGGTGGTCAAAAACGGAGCGGTAGTGCCCGGTCACGTGATGAAAGTGACGTTGAGCTGTGATCACCGTTCTGTGGACGGAGCTTCAGGTGCCGCTTTCTTGAATGACTTCAAGAGCTACCTCGAAAATCCGGTTCAAATGTTGGCCAACGGATATTGATTGTAAGAACTTCACAGTTTGCAGAAGAGCCGGCCCTTGGGTCGGCTCTTTTCGTTGGAAAGGGTTGCATTTCAAGGCGCTCCCTCCGACCTTCGGAATCCACGCAGCACCCCACCCGATGGCACCTGATTTTGTAGACATTCCCATAGAATACGTGAAGGGCATCGGCCCGAAGCGGGCGGAGTGGCTGCGTTCGGAATTGGGCGTGGCAACAGCGGGTGATTTACTGGAACATTTGCCCTTCAGGTATGAAGATCGATCGGTCTTCGGTTCGGTCGCTGGCATTGCCTCGGACGCAGTTTCCATTCAGCTGCGCGGTGTCATCATGGGCATCAATCAAGTCCCGGGGAAGCGCGGATCGCGATTGGTAGCGAAGTTTCAAGACGAGACGGGCACCATTGATTTGGTGTGGTTCAAGGGCGCTCGATGGATGGCTTCGCAGATCCCGGTGCAGCAAAAAGTGGTGGTGTACGGAAAACCCACGAAGTACCAGAACCGGTGGAACATTCCGCATCCTGAAATTGAACTGGAAGCACAATTTGAGCAGCGACAGGGGGCGGGTTTGCAGCCTGTATACCGCACGACAGAGAAGTTGACGCAGCGGGGGTTGTCGTCCGCTGGGTTGGCAAAGTCCATTCGCGCGCTCCTGCGCCACCCGGAATTCCGAGTGGATGATCGCCTGCCCAAAGCCATTCAGGAAGAATTGCGGTTTCCTTCTCGGACACAAGCGTTTTATCAAGTGCACGCTCCGCAGAATGCAGAGCAAGCTGAACAGGGCCGGCGCAGTTTAAAATTCGAAGAGCTTCTCTTGCTGCAGCTCAAGTTGCTCAAACAAAAGCAGGCCCAAACCCAGGACGTCCCCGGCGTGCGTTTTGCGGAGGTGGGGGATCTGTTCAATTGCTATTACAGTGAGCACATCCCGTTTGAATTGACCGGTGCCCAGAAGCGGGTGATGCGAGAGATTCGTGCGGACTTGAATACGGGGTGGCACATGAATCGCCTTTTGCAAGGAGATGTTGGAAGCGGAAAAACAATGGTGGCGCTGCTGACAGCGCTGCTGGCATTGGACAACGGATACCAGGCATGTGTCATGGCGCCCACAGAAATCCTAGCCAACCAGCATTTTGCGTCATTTCAAGACGCGTTGAAAGACTTGCCGGTTCGTGTGGAATTGCTTACCGGCAGTGTCAAAACAGCGCAGCGTAGACCCATTTTGGAAGGGCTACAAAGCGGGGAGGTTCACCTTCTCATAGGGACTCACGCCTTGATTGAACCCGGCGTGCAATTCAAGAATTTGGGCTTGGCGATCATCGATGAGCAACACCGATTCGGAGTTGCCCAAAGGAGCAAACTGTGGGCCAAGGCCAATCCCGCCCCTCACGTGTTGGTCATGACGGCTACGCCCATTCCGAGGACGTTGGCGATGACGGCTTACGGTGATTTGGATGTGAGTGTCATCGATGAAATGCCCCCTGGCCGGAAGGCCATCAAGACGGTACACCGCACCGACGAGGCGCGCCTCTCTGTCTTTCAGTTCATGGAGGACGAGATCAAGCGGGGGAGACAGGTCTACGTGGTCTATCCATTAATTGAGGAAAGCGCCACCTTGGATCACAAAGACCTGATGGACGGGTACGAAAGCCTGTCGCGGCGATTCCCTTTGCCGGAATACCGCATCGGCATTGTCCACGGGCGCATGAAGCCTGAAGCGAAGGACATGGAGATGGAGCGATTTGTGAACGGCACGTCGCACATCATGGTCGCCACCACGGTCATCGAAGTGGGCGTGAACGTTCCGAATGCTTCGGTGATGGTAATTGAAAGTGCCGAGCGGTTTGGGTTGGCGCAATTGCACCAACTGAGGGGGCGCGTCGGACGCGGGGCCGAACAGAGTTACTGCATATTGATGACGGGCAATGAATTGTCAAAAGATGGACGCCGTCGGCTCGAGACCATGTGCCGCACGAACGATGGGTTCGAACTAGCCGAAGTGGACATGGAGCTGCGGGGCCCGGGCGACCTCATGGGGACCCAACAATCCGGCGTACCCGATCTGAAGATGGCCGACCTGATGCGTGATCGAGAACTCCTCACGGCAGCGCGTTACATAGGCAATCGAATCTTGGAGGAAGATGCTGCGTTGGAGTCTCGGGAAAATGCTATCCTCAAAGCGGCGTTGAAACGTGCGCAGCAAGGCCGTCCAAACTGGAGCCGAATCTCCTGAACTTGCTTCCATGAATTGGCAGCGTGCCCTGATGATTGGCAGTGTAGCCCTGGCGGCTTTGAGCAGTGCAGCGTGGATTCTGACGCGCCGCAGCGAGGCTCCGCCCGTGGTCGCGCCTACCGCAGTGGCCAGCGACGCATTCACGCGCTGGGTTCAACCTGCGGCATGGCCGGAGGGACTTGCCGTTGCGGATTCGATTGCTTGCACCTTAACGGCATTTGAAAACAGCGAGGCTGCTGTGGTGATGCATGCCACATCCGAGCCTACGGCCTTGCCCGAAGGTTGGAGCAGCCAAGCATGGAACGGCGGATGGCTGCTCGGTCCAAAGCTCCTCGCTTGGGAGGAGAATCCCGGCACAATGGCCCGTCAGTGGAAACCGCGAACAGGCGGTCGCACGACACAAGTGCTTCTGCCAAGCGGTTCAGTAGAATCCTGGTACGAGCGGCTGGGTGAGCCCGCCGGTTCAGAGCGATGGGTGATTGAATCCGGCCTTGAGGCGGTGGATGCACAGGGTGTGACGTTGCCTGCAGCATGGGCGGAGTGGTATGAGCGCATTGGCCTTGACGGCTGGGAGGTAGCTGTGGGGGCTTATCCCACCTCCGAAGTGGAGGTGGATTCCCTGGGCTGGTTGCTTCGAGGTGCTTGGTTGGCAATCAAAACAGAAGAAGGAACCTTGCGTGCGTTTGGAGGCGTGGATTCGACCGAGGCGATTCGAAGGGGAGGGCAGTGGAAAGCGGGCGTGTGGTATGTACCTGCGTTGGATGAAGGCTGGATGGACGTACCGCCCTACCCATCCACATCTGAGCAGACAGCAGCAGCATTTGATTTTGCTCGTCGCAGTCAAGGAGAAATGCGGACGGGCAAGATCCAGTCAGATGGGCGGTTGGTTTGGAAGGTAAAATCCGCAGATGCTCCGGCAGAGCAGTCATCGGTTAGCCAGCCTTTGGAGGATTCAATGGCCAATGCATCGGCTAATGCAGCCGAGACCGAAGGAAGAGCCGTGCTGGGAACGGCCCGTAACCACCGCTCAGGCAAAACCATGGATTTGGTATTGGAAGACAACCAGGTCATTGCGATGGAAGGCGATCGCATTGTTTGGGACCTCGAAGTCGAGGCGGGTGTCCTGCCGCAAACGTGGGAGGTGGATATGTTTCGAAATGGGAAGTACCAAGTGGCCATTGGCGCTGGGAAACGGTTCCACTTGATCGACGTGCTGGGGCGCTCGGTCAAGGGCTTTCCCAAGAAGTGGTCGGACGGATTTTCGGCATTTGCTGTTTTCGATTACGATAAGAACCGCCAATTCCGCTTCTTGATGG
The DNA here is from genome assembly GCA_938074325.1 of uncultured Flavobacteriales bacterium. Classification (GTDB taxonomy): domain Bacteria; phylum Bacteroidota; class Bacteroidia; order Flavobacteriales_D; family Sanyastnellaceae; genus UA16. Next base: position 130,692 of record CALJFZ010000015.1, read on the forward strand.
CGGCGCCCAATGGAAAGCTGTTCAATTTCAGGAAAGAAGGCGAGCGAACACCAGGTTGGAAATTCACCCCCCGCTCCGGCCGCTACATTGTTAGCTTGGCCCACCTCCGAATTGGGCCCAAGGACTACATCGTTGCAGGGCAAGACGACGGAACTGTCCGTATTCTGAGCCGCACGGGCGAAGATCGATTCAACAGCCCATTGCGGGTCCCGGTGAATCAATCTTTGGCGTTCCGAATTGGCAAAAACGTGAAGGCATCCACAGTGCTATTTGTTGATGAGGATGGTTGGGTCCAAGAACGCACCATAGGATCCAATGAAGCCGTGGGCATGAGCCGCATGACAAAAGGCCAAAGTGTTCGTGTGGAGGACCGAACCGGAGATGGCATCCCCGAAGTGATTGTGGCCACATCGGAAGGGGAGGAAGTCTGGAATGCGCGAAATCAGCGCGTGGAGGATTAGTCCTTCAGAATGGATCGACTGATGACGATTTTCTGCACCTCGCTGGTGCCCTCATAGATCTGCGTGATTTTGGCATCGCGCATCAACCGCTCAACGTGGTATTCTTTCACAAAGCCGTATCCGCCGTGAACTTGAACGGCTTCGACGGTCTGGCTCATGGCCACTTCAGACGCGTACAACTTCGCCATGCTTGAGGCGAGATCGTAGTCCTCCCCAGCATCCTTGAGAGCAGCGGCCTTCATCACGAGGAGGCGAGCGGCTTCAATTTGGGTCGCCATGTCCGCCAACTTAAAGGCAATGGCTTGGTGCTGGTTGATGGTCTTGCCAAACGCCTTGCGTTCCTTCGAATAGGCCAGGGCCAGTTCGTAAGCGCCTGACGCGATGCCGAGTGCTTGGGCCGCAATGCCAATGCGACCGCCAGCCAGGGTTTTCATGGCAAACTTGAAACCGAATCCGTCCTCACCGATGCGGTTTTCTTTGGGCACTTTGACGTCTTGGAACATCAATGTATGGGTGTCCGAACCGCGGATGCCCATTTTATCTTCTTTCGCACCTACGATGAATCCCGGCATGTCGCGTTCAACGATGAGGGCGTTGATCCCGCGGTGACCCTTGTCCGCATCGGTTTGGGCGATGACCAGGTAGGTGCTGGCGCTGCCGCCGTTGGTGATCCAGTTCTTCGTGCCATTGAGCAGGTAGTGGTCGCCGCAATCAATGGCCGTGGTTGCTTGAGAGGTGGCATCCGAACCCGCTTCGGGTTCACTTAGGCAGAATGCACCGATTTTCTCGCCGGATGCCAACGGACGCAGGTATTTCTGCTTCTGCTCTTCGGTACCGTAAGCCTGCAATCCGTAGCAGACGAGTGAGTTGTTCACGCTCATGCAGACACTCACAGATGCATCCACCTTACTGATCTCCTCCATGGCCAACACGTAGCTTACGGTGTCCATGCCGCTGCCGCCGTATTGTTCATCAACCATCATCCCCATGAATCCCAATTGGCCCAACTCGTTGATTTCGTCGGTGGCAAATCGTTGTTCGTTGTCCCGATCGATGACGGTGGGTTTGAGTACGTTTTGGGCGAAGTCGCGGGCTGCGTCCCGGACGGCGATGTGCTCTTCAGTAAGTTCGAGGTTCATTTCCTTGATGCTTTAGGAGAAATTGCTCCATATCTTGGGTCAAAGATAGGGCGTCTCCGACCGTTCGATATGGAATTGAAAACCACTGAATTGGCTGAAGAAAGAAATGGATTAAGGTACCGAGTAGTGGGTACAATGAGCGGTACATCCATGGATGCCTTGGACGTCGTGGAGGCTGCTTTCTGGGTGGAGCATGGGCATTGGCACAGTGAGATTCTTCGGCTTCACGAAGTTGAGTTGTGTGAGGATTGGCCTGAGCGTTTCCGCAATCTTGAAAAGGCCTCTGCCCGAACCTGGATGGAATGCGAACGGGATTGGTCGGCCTGGTGTGCGGCTCAGCTTTTGGAACACGCCTCGCTAGCAGAGACTGACCTGGTCGTATTCTCTGGTCAAACCATTTTTCACCAGCCCGAAGCGGGCTATACGGCCCAACTCGGCAGCGGTGCTGATCTGCACGGTGCGTTGGGTGCCCACATCCCTGTGGTGAGCGATCTGCGCAGTTTGGATGTGGCGCTCGGAGGCCAAGGGGCCCCGTTGGTCCCGGTGGCCGACGCAATGCTGTTCCCTGAATACGAGGCGTGCTTGAATCTGGGCGGGTTTTCCAACATCAGCAGCGACCGTAATGGGCTTCGGACAGCATGGGACATCGGACCGTGCAATTTGGTCCTCAATGCGCTGGCCCAACGCCGGGGACAAGCTTGTGATTTTGGCGGGGACTTGGCCAGGAAAGGGAAGGTGAAGACGGCTCTGTTGGAGGCATGGCTTTCGTTGGACTACCACGCACAGCCGGCTCCCAAAAGCCTCGGGACCGAATGGTTGCACACGGCATTCTGGCCCCGGTTGACGGATTTTGAATCGCACCAAAAGTGCGCGGTGGAAGATTTACTTGCAACAGCATCTACCTACATCGCCGCATCCATTCGAAAGGATGCCCGCGGAGCTCGAACCCTGGTGACAGGGGGCGGCGCCTTCAACGAAGAACTGCTTCGCCTGCTCAGGCAGGAAGCGCCACTTGTCCAGGGTGATCGTCCCATCGATGCCGTGGTGCCGGCTCCTGAGTTAATTAAGGGCAAGGAGGCCCTTGCCTTCGGATTCTTGGGGCTTCTCCGGTGGCTCGAAGTGCCGAATTCGTGGCCATCGGTCACAGGATGCCATCAAGCGCACTTGGGCGGAGCTTTGTGGGGCAAGAACGGCGTATCTTCGCCTCCGCCAAACGCAATGCAATGACCATGAAACAACTGCTTAAGGCTTACGAGGAAAAGCGTCCAGAAATCGTTTTCGAATGGCAGGACGCCGAGACAGATGCCCGAGGATGGGTGGTGATCAATTCCCTTCGAGGAGGCGCCGCCGGAGGAGGCACACGCATGCACCCCAGCCTGGACCGCCGGGAGGTGGAGAGTTTGGCCAAGACGATGGAAGTCAAATTTTCCGTGAGTGGACCGCAGATTGGCGGAGCCAAATCCGGCATTGCATTTGACCCATCAGATCCCCGAAAGGAAGCGGTGTTGCGCCGCTGGTACGCTGCGGTTACGCCATTGCTGAAATCATATTACGGAACCGGCGGAGACATGAACGTGGATGAAATCCACGAGGTCATTCCAATCACCGAGGATTGCGGTATTTGGCATCCACAGGAAGGCGTGTTTAACGGCCATTTCAATGCGAAGAATGCGGAAAAGGTCAAGCGCATCGGCCAACTTCGCCAAGGTGTGTCCAAGGTTGTGGAGGACGTGGCTTTCACGCCCAATCCCAATCGAAAATTCCGGGTGGCCGACCTGATCACGGGTTACGGTGTGTCGGAATCTGTCCGCCATTACTACGGGATTTATGGTGGTGTCTTGGAGGGCAAGCGCGTGGTGGTGCAAGGATGGGGCAATGTCGGAGCTGCTGCAGCCTACTACCTCGCACAGGCCGGGGCGGTTATTGTTGGCATCATCGACCGAGCGGGGGGATTGATCAATGAAGAGGGGTACAGTTTCGCGGAGGTCAAGGAGCTGTTTGAAGCAAAACAAGGCAATACACTCAGCGCGCCAGATATGCTGTCTTTTGAAGAGGTCAACGCCCGCATTTGGGACGTCCAAGCCGATGTTTTTCTCCCGTGTGCAGCATCTCGTCTCATCACGCAAGACCAGCTGGATCGCATGACCAAGGCTGGCGTTGAAGTCATGTCAAGCGGGGCGAACGTGCCCTTTGCCGACCAAGAAATCTTTTATGGTCCCATCGCCGAATCTGCCGACGGGCAGTTGGCGACCATCCCGGATTTCATTGCCAACTGCGGCATGGCTCGGGTGTTCGCCTACCTCATGAGCGAATCGGATGTGGACCTCAGCGACGCGGCGATCTTCGGGGACACGTCAGCGACCATCGAAGGCGCATTGCGGCAAACCCATGCGCAAAACGCAGGAAATACCGGGCTCACAGCCACTGCTTTTGAAATTGCATTGGGAAAATTGATGCCCGCTGGTAGCAATTAAGGCCCACGCCCATTCGGGCAGCGAATCCCTGTTGTAATTTCCGCACGCAAAACCATCATTCATGGAATTCATCGTACTCGCCATCTTTGTCTTGGGCTACCTTTTCATCGCCCTTGAGCACACATTTCACATCGACAAGGCGGCCAGTGCGTTGTTGACCGGAACCATCTGTTGGGGGCTGTTCGTGGTCGGAGTTCATGATGTCCCGGCGCACCTTGCGGAAGATTTTTCCGCTTTTTCAGCGGGCTTCAATGGCACCGAGATGCAAGCGCTTCATCACTTTTTCGAGCACCGCTTGCTGCACCACATGGAGGACATCAGTTCGATTCTGTTCTTCCTCTTGGGCGCTATGACCATCGTGGAGTTGGTGGATGCTCACGAAGGATTTTCGGTCATTACGGACCGCATCAAGACGACCAACAAGGTCAAACTCGTGTGGATATTGAGCTTGCTGACCTTTTTCTTCTCAGCCGTTTTGGACAACCTCACAACATCGATTGTCATGGTGTCGCTGCTGCGCAAGTTGATTGATGACAAGGAGACCCGTTGGGTCTTCGCGGGGATCGTCATCATTGCAGCGAATGCCGGTGGTGCTTGGTCGCCCATTGGTGACATCACGACCACCATGCTCTGGATCGGCAATCAATTGACTGCCGATGTGATTGTGACCAATCTGATTGTGCCTTCCCTGGCTTGTTTGGTGGTGCCGCTGGGCATCCTCTCCTTCACCATGAAGGGGAATGTGGAGCGACCCGCAGTGAAGAAGGATAGCAAGGATCCCACCTCACCGGGGGAGCGAAAATTGGTGTTCATCATGGGAGTGGCCGGTCTTTTGTTCGTGCCCGTATTCAAAACGGTAACGCACCTTCCTCCCTTCATGGGCATGATGCTTTCGTTGGGCATGATGTGGGTCATCACCGAGATCATTCACCGCAGCAAGAACCACGAAGACCGGGACCATTTGTCGGTGATCGGCGTTCTGCGTAAGATTGATTCTGCTTCTGTACTGTTCTTTTTGGGCATCTTGTTGGCGGTGGCCTCGTTGCAAGAAATTGGCCACTTGATCACGGCTGCAGCTTGGCTGCGGGACACCATGGGCGATGTGTACGCCATCAACGTTGTCATTGGCTTTTTGTCGGCCATCGTGGACAACGTGCCACTGGTGGCTGCGTCCATGGGGATGTACGACATTGCTCCAGCGACCAGCACGGGTTGGGAAGGATTCTTCACGCAAAATGGAATCTTCTGGCAGTTCTTGGCCTACTGCGCTGGAACGGGAGGGTCCGCTTTGATCATTGGGTCGGCTGCGGGTGTGGCTGTAATGGGGTTGGAGCGCATTGATTTTGTGTGGTACCTCAAGAAAATCAGCTTGTTGGCCATCGCAGGTTACCTCGCAGGAGCCGGTGTGTTCTGGTTGATGTTCCACGGTTGATTGCCATTGCAGACGGTGCACGTTGTGAACCGTGTACGGTCGAAAATTGATTCTTTTTGGGCATTCTCAAGCCAATAATTGAGAGAACTTTCTCGTTTCAACAACGGCATTGAACGCGAGAATTTATGAAGACATTTATGCTACTTGATGTGACCACCGGAGGAGAGGTCGCGGACGAATCAGTGGAGGCCATTCAGCAAGTGGATGTGAGCATCCTGGAATTGATCCTGGAAGGGTCCAGCGGCATCGGAGGCGGCGCCGTGATGATATTGCTGGCGCTCATGAGTTTGGCGGCGATCTACTTGTTCTTCGAGCGCACGTTCGCCATTGCCAAAGCCGAAAAGGTGAGCCCGGATTTCATGAACAAGATCCGCGACTACATCGGCCAAGGAAGTTTTGATAGCGCACGCAACCTATGCCAGTCGTCCAACACCCCGATGGCGCGTATGTTGGACAAAGGCATCAGCCGCATCGGAAAGGACCTAAAGGACATCAGCGTTTCCATCGAAAACATCGGTAAGCTAGAGATCTACAACCTGGAAAAGAACCTCAGTTCCCTCGCGACCATTGCAAGCGCCGCTCCGATGTTGGGCTTCCTTGGAACGGTTTTGGGCATGGTACAGGTCTTCTTGGACATGGAGCAAGTCGGTACCGTGAGCGTTGAACACATTTCTTCGGGGACCAAACAAGCCATGATCACGACCATCGTCGGACTGGTGGTGGGCATCATCGCCTACATGGCCTACAACAACTTGGTGAGCAAGGTCTCCAAAGTCATTCATAAGATGGAGGCGACGAGCATAGAGTTCATCGACATCTTGGAAGAACCCGCCGCATGAATTTAGGCCAACGAAATAAGATCAGCGTTGGCGGGAACATGTCGTCCATGACGGACTTGGTCTTCCTGCTCCTCATCTTCTTCATCATTCTGTCGACGTTGGTGAGCAACGGGGTGAATGTGGAGTTGCCCAAGGCCAAAGGCACCACATCGGTTACGTCCAAAATGACGCTGAGCATCAAGCCCGACGGTTCGTACCACCTCAACGGTGGGCCTGTCGCCTACGAAGATTTGGAATCGCTTCTACGCGTTCGATTGGAGGACTCAGCAGATCCGGTATTGTATTTGCAAGTGGATGAAGCAGTTCCCACCGGGAAGACCGTTGAGGTCATTGGCATGGCCAAGGCCAATGAATGGAAGGTCATGCTCGGAGCTACGCCTAAGAATTAAGTTCGGATGCAAGCGACATTGGAAAAACGACGCCAAGAAGGCGAGAAGAAGGACCGTGTGAAGGCGGCCCTGCTCGCATTCATCTCCTTTGTGGGGGTGGTGGTGGCGTGTTTTTTCTTGGTTGCCTTCACCAAGTCCATCCCGCCACCCGGTGAGCAATTCGTCGCCGTTGGCTTTGCGGACGTTGGTGAGGTGTCCGAAGCGTCGGGGGACGTAGAATCGGAAGTTCCGTCAGAAATTGTTGAAGAGGTGGTGCAAGAAGAGGTCTCCCAGAGCGAACCCACCGAAGCAGCCGTTGCGGAGGAAGTCGTGACCCAAACCGAATCGGAAGTATCGGTTCCCACTGCGCCTGACCCAGTGGAACAACCGGTTGAAGAACCGGAACGCCAAGTCAACTCCCAATTGTCAAACGCCTTCAGTGCGCTGGCGCAAAGTGGAGGCGGCGGCTCAGAAGGCGGCTCGGAGACGGGCATTGGCAATGAAGGTGCAGAAGATGCAAAAATTGATGGCCGCGGCGTGGTCAGTGGCGACGAGGGGGACTTCGATTTGGATGGAGGAAGCATCATCGGCCGGCCCATACAAGAGGAAACGCCCCATGAAGAGGGCGTTGTACGCGTGAAGATCTTGGTCGACAAATACGGCAAGGTGACGTCGGCGACCTACGACGGTGCCGGCTCAAATACGGCCGATACCGAGTTGATCGAGATGGCGTGCCGAGCCGCACGCACCACGACCTGGACCGAGAACTTGGCGCGTCCCGTGCGATCGGGGTATGTGACCATTCGATTCGAGCTCGAGTGACCTACGCGGAGTCCGTCCAGTGGTTGTTCGATCAACTGCCGATGTTTCAGCGCCAAGGTGCTGCCGCGTATAAGGCAGATTTGAGCGGCACTTGGAACGTATTGGAGGCGCTGGGTCGACCGGATCGCAGTTTAGATCATATCATCCACGTGGCAGGTACCAATGGCAAAGGTTCCGTTTGTACCGCTCTTTCCAATGCATTGCAAGCACAGGGAAGAAAAGTGGCCTTGTTTACGTCGCCGCATTTAACCGATTTCAGGGAGCGAATGCGCGTCAACGGTGAAATGCCGCCCGAGGAATGGGTGGTTCAGTTTATTGAACGTTACCGACCAGAGTTGGAGTCCGCTCAGCTTCAGCCTTCGTTTTTTGAATGGACTTTCGGCATGGCCTTGACCTGGTTCGCCGAAGAAGAAGTGGATGCAGTGGTTTTGGAAACAGGAATGGGCGGCCGCTTGGACAGCACCAATGTATTTCCAAAGCCCTTGGTTACTGCCATTACGAACATCGGATTGGATCATCAGCAATTCCTGGGTCCGGACATTCGCTCCATCGCTCGGGAAAAGGCGGGCATCATCAAGGACGGCTCGCCGCTCGTCATGGGACGCATGCGACCGGAAGCCCAATCCGTGTTGCTGGAAACCGCCAACCGTTGCGGAGCGGAAGTGCATTATGCGGGCGTGGCCGTCCACGATGCCGGTTCCACGCACGGTCCTCATTGGCCCGAAAACCGAGCGACGGCACACAAAGTCCTCGAGGTGTTGGCAACCACGCCATTTGGGAGGGGCTTGAACGTACCCGCACTTTCTGACTTGACGAAGGCGGGGCATGCGGGCAGGTGGCAATGGTTGCCTGTATTGGAGAACGGCACGCGCTTGCTGCTAGACTGTGCCCACAACTTGGATGGCCTGTCAAAAACATTGAAGGCCGTTGAAGATGAAACGTTCGATGAGCTTTGGGTCGTCTTCGGTGCCGTGAATGACAAGGACCTTGACGGGGCGCTTGAAATGATGCCGAAAAGCGCGCAGTACGCCTTCTGCGCCGCTCGGATTCCCCGTGCCCTGCCCAGTGCCGATCTCGCCCAGCGATCAGAGGCCTACGGTTTGAAGGGAAGGGCTTATTCCACGGTAGCGCACGCCATGGACGAAGTGACCAAGCGCGCCCGATCAACCGACTTGGTGGTCGCCCTGGGCAGCGTCTTCGTTGCCGGAGAAGTATTGACCTGGTCGGACGCGCGCTGATCAGAACAACGCCTTGCCAGTCATGGCCTCGGGTTGATCAATGCCCATTAATTTCAATACGGTTGGCGCCACGTCAGCCAAAATGCCGTCGTGTATGGCGGAGACGTCGTCCGAAATGAGCACCACAGGAACGGGGTTGGTTGTGTGTGCGGTGTGCGGTGACCCATCTTCATGGCGAGCGAAATCTGCATTGCCGTGGTCGGCAATAATGATGAATTGGTAACCGTTCGCGCGGCCTGTTTCCACAACTGATTGCAAGCATTGGTCGGTCACCTCAACGGCCTTGACAATGGCATCGAAAACGCCCGTATGCCCTACCATGTCGGGGTTGGCAAAATTCAAGCAGATAAAATCCGGAGCGTCGCCAGAAGCGCCTGATAACTCCGGGGTGATCAAGTCCACGATTTCGTGGGCGGACATTTCCGGTTGCAAATCATACGTGGGCACTTTGGGACTGTGTGCCATCAGGCGGCGTTCCCCATCGAACGGTACCTCTCGGCCTCCGCTGAAGAAGAATGTGACGTGCGGGTACTTTTCCGTCTCTGCGATTCTGATCTGCGTGCGATCCGCAGCAGCGACGACTTCGCCCAAGGTCTGGGCAATGTTGGGTTTGTCATAAATGACGTGCACTCCTTCGAACGAGTCATCGTAGTTGGTCATCGTCACATAGTGCAGAGCAAGCGGCGCCATCTCTTGTTCGGGATACGCTCGCTGCGTCAACGCTGAAGTGATTTCGCGGCAGCGGTCCGTGCGGAAATTGAAGCAAATCACGACGTCATTTGGAGCTACGCAGACGGCTTCACCCACCACAAATGGTCGAATGAACTCGTCTGTGATGTCCTGTGCATAGTGGGCTTCAACTCCTTCAACGGCTGATCCATACTGCGCACCTTCGCCTCTTACGAGGGTGGCATACGCCTGTGCGATGCGTTCCCATCGGTTGTCGCGGTCCATGGCATAGTACCGACCGTGCACGGAAGCGATGCGGCCGCCTGTCTCACTCAATACATTTTCAAGTTCTCCCAAATATTTCACAGCGGTCTGGGGCGAGGTGTCGCGTCCGTCGGTGAAGGCGTGGACAGCGAAATCACGAATGCCTGCAGCGGATGCTGCATGGCACAGGGCTTCCAGGTGTGCTTGCTGCGAATGCACGCCGCCTTTCGATACCAACCCCATGAAATGAAGCCGAGCATCTGTTTTTTTAGCCCGATCAAAAGCCGATTGCAGCACCGCCTCATCGGCAAAAGAGCCTGCTTCGATTGCCCGGTTGATGCGCAACAAGTCCTGGTAGACAATGCGGCCTGCCCCGATGTTCATGTGGCCCACTTCGCTGTTGCCCATTTGGCCCTCGGGCAGTCCGACGTGCTCTCCGTCCGTCCGCAAGGTGGCCTTGGGGTGCTCTGCCAACAGTCGGTCCATGTATGGAGTGTGGGCCGCGGCAATTGCGTTGCTCGCGTCATCGTTTCCGATGCCCCAACCATCCAAGATGATCAGGGCGCATTTGTTTGATGAATGGGTCATGAAGTAAGGGGTAGTTCAGTAGCGATATGGCATCCACCGCGTTTACTAGCGGCGATGGTCAATTGACCACCGTGCATGCGGATGATTTGGTGGGCCAGGTACAAGCCGAGTCCGGTGCCGGTGGTGTCGGTGTGCTCGATGCGTTCGAATTTTTCAAGCACCACCTTGCGCATATTGGCGGGGATGCCTTTTCCGCCGTCGTTCACGGAGCATTGAATGGCATCCATTTGCTGCGATAAGACGACGTGGACGGGCTCGTTATTCGGGCTGTATTTGAGGGCGTTTTCAATAATGTTTCCCCAAGCCAAAGCAATGGCGTCCGCGTCGCCTTGGACCAGTCCCATGGGTTCGCTGGGCGCATCAAGGGTGATTTCTCGATCGCGGTAGGGTCCCGTTTTTTGGCGTTGGATGACGTCCTTGAGCAGGTTCTCCGCGTCGAAAGGCTCGCGGTTCATTGCTTTGCCGGAGACGAGGCGGTTGCTTTGGAGAATGTTCTCTACGCGTTGCGAGAGTCGGGCCAAACCCGCGCTTGCGTCTTGATAAAGGTCCTTTTTCGTTTCCTCGTCCCACTCGTGGCGTTTGAGGGAATCAATGGCCAATTGTGTTCCGGCGATGGGCGTTTTCAATTCATGCGTGACTGCAAGGAGGAAGTGCCGCTCTTTTCGCGCTTGTGCTCGCTCCTTTTTGATGCCTTTCCAGATGGCAACGAACCCCCAGCTCAAGAGTCCGAGGAAAACAGAGCCTTCACCGAGAATCATCAACGTGTAACGCGTGGCAGTTGAGCTTCCGGCCAACGCATCGATGGTATGGTGCTGTTGGATTAAGAGGTAAGCCCACCAGCCAAACTGCATCAAGATGTAGGCGCCTAAAAGCCCGGTGAGCCACGTTCGGTTCGCTCGTTCTGCTTGGTGCGTTGGCATGCTGCAAAGCTAGCACACGCCCATCAGAATCGGATGCGAACGTGTTCCCGTTTGAGGGCCGAATTGCGCGTCAAGAGCCCCCATTCAAACGCATCCATTTGCAGCGTCCAACATTCCATTGCGCAGATGGTTGACCACGCGGCTTCCATGTCTTTGGACCAATGGATGTCGTCGCACACAATCACCCCGTTGGGGCTGAGCATGGGAAGGCTCTTTTCGATATAGGATTTGAGCGCTTCTCCGCGGTGATTGCCGTCGATGAAAATCAGGTCGAAATCGATGGAACTCGCTGCGAGGTTGTCCCACTGTTCATCAAAGCTTCCGGTGATGGATTTGATGTTGGAAATGCCCAATTCCTCCCAATGGCCCCGAGCGATTTGAGCGATGTGTGGGTTTCCTTCGACGGTGATCAGTTGTGTGGAAGGGCCCGCGAGGTAAGCCGAAGTGAGGCCGAGTGAAGTGCCCAATTCCAGCGTGTTTCGACTCGCGATGTGCTGACACAACGCCGACAAGGCACGGGCATGTTTCGGGCGTTTTAATGAACGACGCGCAATGGCGGCAACGGTGGAGATGTCACCGGTGGATCCAGCGCCGAGGTCTACAATCGGAACGGGCTTGTGAGACTGCTTCAGTCGCTTCCGTAGCGATTCGATGTCTGCGCGGTACAGCCCAGGGCTTCGCATTTGCACCAACAAACTGAAAAGCCAGGGGCTGTGGATGGCGCGCCAACTCTTAGACTTTCCAAGCCAATTGAAAAAGGAAGCAATCCGATGTAGCGACTGATTTTTCACTTTGTCAAAAGTAGTGTGCTAAATATGTGGAATTTGATTTATCTTTGCGCCCCATTCGGGCGATTAGCTCAGTTGGTTTAGAGCACCTCGTTTACACCGAGGGGGTCGGGAGTTCGAGTCTCTCATCGCCCACTACCGAAGGAAACTTCAAAAAAGAAAAAGCCCCAGCAACGGGGCTTTTTTCATTTCCAAAAGTTTGTTCGTGGTCAACGGCGCTGGCGGGTAATGGTCAACCCTCCATGGAAGGTTTCGCCATCCGAACGCCGCAAAATGTAATAGTACGTTCCGTCGGCCACGGGCTCATTGTTGATGCGGCCGTCCCATCCTCCTCCGTAATCATTGCTTTGGTAGATGACATTGCCCCAGCGGTTGTAGATCTCGAGCTTGGAATTCGGGAATCCCTCGATGCCAGGAATGCGGAAGAAATCGTTCATGGAGTCGCCATTTGGCGAGAACACATTCGGGATTTCGGTGTCGCAAGCCACTACCGAAACGGTGAACATGCCTTCAGCACCGCATTGATCGACCACGAAGACGTCCATGTCACCTTGGGTCAAGCCTGCTTGGAAGTTGCCCGATGGACCGATGAACACCGCGAGTGAGTCCAACGTCGCATCGACCAGTACGAAGGCAGAGTCCTGCGGGTTGCCAGAGGCATCGTAATCGAAGTATTGCCAGGTGTAGAAGTTGTACTGACCAACCCAGTTGCCAGCGAGGTCTTCTTCACCGACGCCGCCCTCCAAGTTCAAATCGCCTTGGATGCCCAGGCACACTTGGGGGTTGTTTCCGGTGATGGGTTCCCAGACGGGGTATTCAACTTCGACGTCGAATGAATCTTGAATGCCGCACGCGTCGGTCACGGTTAGCGTGACGATTTGGGACGAGTTGAAGTTTACCGTCTCTGTGTCGCCATCGCCGCCGCTGGACCAGTCATACGTGAAGGGGCCGACCCCCGTATTGATGCCCGCCTCGAGCACCGCGTCGTCGCCGGGGCACAGGGGACTGTTAGTCTGTTCGCCGTAGATCACCAATTCGGGGGGTAAGGTGTACGTGATGGTGGCCGTTTGCTCGTTGCCGCAGACATCGGTAACCGTGATTTGCGCAGCACCCGGATCATTGGTTTCGACCACGTTGACGGCCAATGTGTCGGATGCCCCCGTATTCCAGAGGAATGAAAAGGGGCCGTAGCCACCTATGGTCTCGACCTCAAGAACAGCTTCTCCGTTGCAGATGCCAACCGGATTCTCGTATTGCAATTGCGTCGGTTCAAAATCCTCAATGATGAGGGTCGCCGAGCGCAGCACGGAGTCACCGCACAAGTTCACGTACATGTACTCAATGGTGACCGTTTCAGGTCCTTCTGCCTCAGCGTCGGGAATAACGTTCAAGGGAATTTCGTAGGTGAATTCACCCACCTCCATGATGACTTCCGGATCAATGGTCTCGTAGTCGACGCCGTTGGTGGCCGTCCCAGAAATCACCACGTTTAGGGTGTCTTCGGTATCAGCAAGGGGTCGGTTGACGATGAAAATTGCGTCGTTGCACGATTCAACGACGGTGGTATCCCCACCAAAGATTTGGTTGCCCGAAATCGACGCGGTTGCGACCAAGTCGAAGGCATTCGAGCTAAAGGATCCTTCTTCCAACACCACAATTGACTCCAATGCCGTGTCTGATCCGTCTGCAATGGCGAGTTTGATGTGATACGTTTCTCCGCATTGAACCGCTGCCTCTGCTGTGAAAGTCTGGGTGTACCCCAGAATGCAAATGCCATTTTCAGATTGATTGTTGACGTAGTACTGGGAGTTTGTGCCTGAGTTCACTGAGGAAATGGTGATGGGCAGTGGCGGATCCGCATCGGGAACCCCGGCAATGTTGATGGACCCATCTGGGAAACCGGCGGGACTGGAGTATTCTCCGACAATCCCAGGACCACTTAGGAAAAAGGCAAATACGTCGTTGTACTGGGTGTTGATCCATGCTTCGTATTCATCGGAACCAAACACGTAATTGAAGCTGATTGAATCGCCGGAGGCAGTGAAGTCAAACTCCAACACGCATCCGTCGTTCACTGAGCTCACAGAAAAATTTTGATTGATGAGCGGGGGAACTGAATTGGCGATGTCCAGCAAATCGGGATCATCAAAAGCCATACCCAGGCAGTCGCTGCAAGTTCCGAATTCACAGGCAATGTTGACTGCAGCGTCAGAGCTGAGGACGAGGCCGGACTCAATGGTGAAGACGTCTTCTCCCCCGGTCAAGTAGCCGAGTTGGCTTGCACCGCCTGTGTAGGTGATGTTGAAGGCCTCGACGCCTTCGCCGAGCAGAATTTCATTGACATATTCTTCGATGGTGAACGTCGAGTTCACGTCAATTTGGCCCCAGGCGTTGGCACTCAAACAACCGGAGATCAGCAAAAGGCAGAAGAGGTGAGGTGTTCGCATGATTCAATTATCCAAGGAAAGGTACGTGGAAATGACACTTTGCAGTCCCATGAAAAAGCGGGAAGTCAACAAGGTATCTTTCATTACCCTCGTAACTTTGGCAAAGTGAAAACACTGATTTCCATCGAAGGGTTGCGCAAAACCTACCACATCGGCACCCAGCAAGTTCATGCTTTGGACGGGTTGGATTTGGCCATTGATGTGAACGAATATGTAGCGCTCATGGGGCCTTCCGGTAGTGGCAAGTCGACCTTGATGAATGTGTTGGGCTGCCTCGATTCTCCTACCGCAGGCTCGTATCACTTGAATGGAAACAATGTGGCCAATTTAGACGAGGATGCCTTGGCAGACATCCGCAACCGTGAGATTGGATTCGTCTTCCAAACCTTCAACCTGTTGCCTCGGTACTCCGCCCTCGAGAACGTGGCGTTGCCGCTCATTTATGCGGGGCTTTCGAAACGCGAACGCTTGGAACGGGCGGAAGAGGTGTTGGAAATGGTGGGGTTGCAGGATCGCATGGTGCACAAGCCCAATGAACTCAGTGGCGGGCAGCGCCAACGCGTGGCCGTGGCACGTGCGCTGGTCAATCGCCCTTCCATCATTTTGGCGGATGAGCCGACGGGGAATTTGGATACCGCCACTTCCATGGAAATCATGAACTTGTTTAGTGAAATTCAGGCTGCAGGGAACACCGTAATCCTGGTGACACACGAGGAGGACATTGCGGCCTGTGCCCACCGGGTAGTGCGCCTGCGGGATGGAAAAGTGGAAACTGCGAATGGCTGAATGCTGCAGTTCGTGCCGTTTCTTTGTATCTTAAGTAAGCGAACAATTTTCGAGGAATATGCAACGTGAACGCATTGTGAATTTGCGCGATGAAGCGCAGGTAGGAAGGGAAGTTTTGGTGCAAGGTTGGGTGCGGACTTTCCGCAACGACCAATTCATCGCATTGAACGACGGTTCATGCTTAGCTAACCTTCAGTTGGTCATCGATCGCGATGCCACGGATGACGCCACCAAGAAGCGCATCACCACAGGTGCTGCCATTGCTGCAAAAGGGATGCTGGAAGCTTCCCAAGGCCGGGGCCAAGCCACAGAATTGAAGGTGTCCCAACTCGAAATTTTAGGCGATGCAGATCCGGAATCGTTCCCGATTCAAATGAAGCGGCACACCATGGAGTTCCTGCGGGAGAAGGCGCACCTGCGTTTTCGTACCAGTACGTTTGGTGCGGTTTTCCGTGTTCGCCACGCATTGAATTACGCCGTACACAAATTCTTCACGGAGCAAGGTTTTTTCCAAATGCACACCCCCATCATTACCGGCAGCGACGCGGAAGGTGCAGGGGAGATGTTTCAGGTGACCACCATGGACCTCGGTAATATCCCCAAGGCAGAGGACGGAAGCGTGGACTTTTCACAGGACTTCTTCGGCAAGACAGCCAACTTGACGGTGAGTGGGCAGTTGGAGGCGGAGTTGGGTGCAATGGCGTTGGGTCAGGTGTACACCTTTGGTCCGACTTTCCGGGCGGAAAACTCCAATACCTCTCGCCACTTGGCCGAGTTCTGGATGATTGAGCCGGAAGTGGCCTTTGCTGACCTCGCCAGCAACATGCAATTGGCTGAGCAATGCCTGAAGTTCATTTTGAGCGAAGTGTTGACTTCCTGCGACGAGGATTTGGAGTTTTTGGAAAACCGGGAGTTGCAGGCAGAAAAGCAGCTGCCCCAAGACCAACGCCACGACGCACCGCTGCGGGCGCGCCTGCAGGCTGTTGTTGACACGCCCTTCCAGCATGTGACCTACACTGAAGCAATTGACTTGCTCATGCGGTCCAAGCCCTACAAGAAGAAGAAATTCAAGTACCCTGTCGAGTGGGGGGTGGATCTCCAGAGCGAGCACGAGCGATGGTTGGTGGAGAAACACTTCAACGGTCCGGTCATCATAACAGATTATCCGGCGTCTATCAAGGCCTTCTACATGCGCCAAAACGAAGACGGAAAGACCGTGGCGGCGATGGATGTTCTCGTTCCTGGAATTGGGGAGCTCATCGGAGGCAGCCAACGGGAGGAACGCTTGGATCGCCTTCAGGCCAAGTGCGCTGAATTCAACATTCCTGAAGAACACGTGTGGTGGTATTTGGATACCCGTCGCTTCGGTTCGGCAGTGCACAGTGGTTTTGGCATGGGTTTTGAAAGGTTGGTCATGTACGTAACCGGTATGACGAACATCCGAGATGTCATTCCATTCCCACGGACGCCTCAGAACGCAGAATTTTAAATCCAACACTCCATGCTCAAGCAAAGCCTTCAACAGAAACTGCTCCAAAAGCTATCGCCGCAGCAGATTCAGTTGATGAAGCTGTTGCAACTGCCTACCATGGAATTGGAGGTGCGCATCAAGGAGGAACTGGAAGCAAATCCCGCGTTGGAGGAAGGTGCAGAGCAGGAATGGGACGACGATGACCTGTCAGGGGACGAGGAGCAGAACGACGCCCTTGATGAGTTCGATTTTGACGAATACCTCGACGATGAAACGCCGGATTACCGGCTGAGCGCGAGCAACCAAGGCGCCGACGTGGAGGACAAGACCATTCCGTTTTCGGGAGGTGCAACGTTTTTTGAGCGGTTGCATGCCCAGCTCGGTTTGTTGGATGCCGATGCTGCCACACGCGAATTGGCAGACCAAATCATCGGCAACTTGGACGAAGCCGGGTACCTGCGTCGCGACTTGGAAAGCATTGTCAACGATTTGGCATTCACTGAGGGCAAGGTGGTAGAGCGTGCTGCATTGGAGGAAGCGTTGGCGGTGGTGCAAACGTTGGATCCTGCCGGGGTCGGAGCACGTGATTTACAGGAGTGCCTTCAATTGCAATTGCGCCGCAAATTCGAATCAGATGATGCGGGGACGAGCAAACTGTCCCGTCGGTTGGCACAGCGCATTGCATTGGAAATCTTGGAATTCCACTTTGAGGCGTTCTCGAAGAAGCATTTTGAGCGCATTCAAAAGAAACTCGACTTGGACGAAGAGGCGCTGAAAGATGCACTTGCGGAAATCACTCAGCTCAACCCCAAGCCGGGGAATTCAGGAGCGGAGTCGTCGCGCGGAACCGCGATTCAGGTGGTTCCCGACTTTCTGCTGAGCGTGGAGGATAACGAGTTGCGGGTTCAACTGAATCAACGCAATGCTCCAGAGTTGCGCATCAGTCCGATGTACAAGGAAATGATGGACACCTACGCGAGCGGTGCCAAAACCAATAGCCAACAAAAGGATGCCTTGACCTTCGTAAAGCAGAAGATTGATTCGGCGAAATGGTTTGTGGATGCGATTCGGCAGCGTCAGTTGACCTTGACGCTCACCATGCAAGCCATAGTGGACCATCAACAGGCGTATTTCATGTCGGGAGATGAGACGGATTTGCGACCGATGATTTTGAAGGACATCGCCGATGTGGTGCAGATGGACATCAGCACGGTATCCCGTGTCGCGAACAGCAAGTACGTTCAAACCCCATACGGGACGTTTTTGCTGAAGTCGTTTTTCAGCGAAAGCCTGACGACAGAGACCGGTGAGGAAGTCAGCTCGCGTGAGGTCAAGAAGATCCTCGAAGAAGCCATCGAGAGCGAAGACAAGCGAAAGCCGCTGTCGGATGAAAAGCTAGGACAGGTGCTGAATGCCAAGGGCTACAACATCGCCCGGCGCACGGTCGCGAAATACCGGGAACAAATGGGGATTCCGGTTGCCCGCTTGCGCAAAGAACTCAGCTAATGTGGGCAAAGTGGATTTCCGGGGTTTTTCACCCGTTGGTCATGCCATTGGCAACGCTGGTGTTGGTCTTCGCCTTGGACCCTTACCTCCACGCACTGCCAGAGGTGTTTATGTACATGGGGGTGGTGGTGTTGGTGAATACGTTGGCACCAGCCGTTTCTATTTACCTCTTGCACCGGCGGGGGTATTTGAGTGATTTGGACATCCGCAACCGCCGCGAGCGTACATTGCCGTTTGTCATCGTCTTGGCTTATTTCGTGATGACCTACGTGCTCCTAGTGGTCAGTCCAGCCCTTTACATTCCGTTGATATACCTGGATATGTGGATGGGGTTGATGGCTGCGATTGGGCTGGCGCTACTCATTACGAGGTGGTTCAAAATCAGCATGCACATGCTGGCGCAGGGGGGTGTTTTGGGCACGGTGATGGCTGTGCAAGCGATTCAGATGGTCCCGGTTTGGCAATTGAATGCGGTGCTGATGTTCATTGCCGGATGGGTGGGCTTTGCACGCATCCACATGGGGGTGCACCGGCACGTAGAAGTGTACAGCGGTTATTTGCTGGGATTCGCAGTGTGCTTTTTGTCCGTGGTGTTGGGTTTGGGCGGGTGACCTCAATTATTCAACGCCTGCTGCCAATTCCACGCATCCAGCAAGGCTTCTTCAAGGGTTTTCTCGCTGGTCCATCCCAACACATTTTGGGCCTTGGTGGCATCCGCAAAAATCGCTGTGACATCGCCTGGACGGCGCGCCCCGATTGCATGGGGAACTGCGACCCCTGTCGCTCTCTCGAATGCTTGAATCACTTCAAGCACGCTATTGCCTTGTCCCGTTCCAAGGTTAAACGGTTCGCAGGTCGGTGGTTGGTTTTTGAGCCACTGCAACGCCGCGACGTGGGCCCGGGCGAGATCCATCACATGAATGTAGTCCCGGATGCATGTGCCATCCGGCGTTGGGTAGTCATTTCCGAATACCGTGAGGGGGTCGCGCAAGCCGGCGGCAGCTTGGGTGAGGTAGGGGATGAGGTTGTTTGGGTGGCCCAAAGGAAGTTCGCCAATCTTGCTAGAGGGATGGGCGCCAATCGGATTGAAGTAGCGCAGCAATGCCGCCTTCATGGGGTAGCCGCTCGCGCAGAAATCCGCTAAGATGCGCTCACACGCCTGTTTTGTGTAGCCATAAGGGGACTCTGCCCTTCGAATGGGGGCCTCTTCGTCGACGGGAATGTGTTCGGGTTGTCCATAGACGGTGCAACTGCTGGAAAACACAAACTCAGTAAGGTTGAAATGCGCTGCTGCTTCGAGCAAGTGTACGGTGCTCGCTACGTTATTGGCATAATATTTCAGGGGCTCTTGCGTGCTTTCGCCGACGGCTTTGAACGCGGCAAAATGAATGATCCCTTCCACTGTGCCCCGCGAGGCAATGTGTTCCATAGCGGCGAAAAGTGCTGATTTATCGGCACAGTCAACTTGCTCAAATTCGGGCTCGAAGCCGAGTATTTCCCTTAAGCCATCCAGGGCCGCTGGGGTGGAATTTGAAAAGTTGTCCAGCAACACCGGCGTGTAACCAGACTGAGCCAATTCCACTGCCGTATGCGAACCGATGTATCCTGCTCCGCCGGTGACGATGACGCGATTCTTCATGGTGGGCTAAAATTAAGGCATGGTTGCGGAACCTTTTCGCGCAAGATGCGTAAGCAGGCCCATGTCAATGCCGCTCAACAGCCGTTTGCTGCACCAGATGCAGGGGAACAATCAACTGGCTCAATACGTCTTGTGCCGTTTTCAGGAGAATTATCCTGTTTTATTGCAGTTATTTTCTCAGGCTTGGGGCCGGGGCGATGCGTCCTCTGTTCACGCCATTGGCGCACGAATTGCCTCGCACCTCCGCGTAATTGGTTTGTCGGATGAATTGACCTCCCTCAAGCGCCTATTGAATCAAACGGCCCTTGGGTCAACCCTCTCCCAAGATCCGGATTGGGCCTGCATTCAATACGAAGCAGTGCGTGGATTGGATTGATATTTTATTCCGCTAACCTTTATCCCATGCAAGTTATTTTTGTTGCATGGGCAAGGAGTGGACAGCGCAAGATTTAGCGGAATTTGCAGGCCGAGACTGGAAGGTTGAAGACGCCAATGCCCAAGTCACACAGCTCAAGTCGGGAGGAGGAGCAGTCAATATAGACCGTCCCTGTACTGCAGGAGATGGAATTTTCGTGTTGACGCAGGAAGACCGCGCAGCGGCGGAGGCTGCGGGCGCTAACCTGCTGCATCAAGCAACCACATGTTCGAACTTCATTCCAGCCTCAGGAGCTGCCTCGAGGATGTTTGCTGGCTTGCGCGGCGAACTAGCCGGGGCCGTGCGCGAGGAACTTGAAAAGCGCATTACGGAATTTCCTTTTTGGAGTGATTGCCAACGGCAGGCATTGAAGGCGGTTGCCCCGAGCGACCGTGTGAACGACGGAGTGAGTTGGATGTTGGATCCCGACTCCGGCTGGAGTCACTTGCCCAAGGGACTGATTCCATTCCATCGTTATGCCGACGGGTCGTCCCAATCCTCTTTTGAAGAGCATATTACCGAGTGGATGAAGATGGCCGGAAATGCGCCCATCCATTTCACCATTCCGGTAGCGCACACGCACCGGATTGAACAATTATGGGTAGGTATGGGCCAGATCAGTACTTCGATTCAGATGCCCGAAACGGATACGTTGGCGTGGGACATTGAAGCCCATGACGTTGCCCGCAACACCGATGGTTCATTGTTGTTCCGTCCAGGGGGGCATGGATCGTTGTTGCACAACCTCAATGCATTGCCTGGCGCTTTCATCACCATTCGAAACGTCGATAACGTGGTTCCAAAGCACAGAATGGAATTTCGGAATCAAGAGCAGCGGATTCTCATCGGCCATTGCGCTCGTCTCGCAGGAGAACGAGATGCTCTGCTCGACCGTGCGGACGTCAACTCTGAGCATTGGAAGGCGGAGGCGAAAGATTGGTTGTCGTTGTTTAATGAAGATGCAAAGGACATAGCGGATCCCGCTGAACTCATGCGTGAATTGGATCGGCCTCTCCGCGTGGCTGGGATGGTCTTGAATTCGGGCGCTCCCGGGGGAGGCCCTTTTTGGATCCGTCAGGCAGATGGGCGCAGCACTCCGAGCATCGTGGAGGGGTCGGAACTGCCGGAAGGCGGCCTGTCCGGAGGAACCCACTTCAACCCAGTGGATTTGGTCTGCAACGTCCAACGTTCAGATGGGTACCGCTACCCCTTGATGGACTTCGCTCAGCGCGATCGTTTCTACACCGGAACAAAAGATTGGAATGGGCGGAAGGTGCGCATCGTTGAGCGGCCTGGCTTGTGGAACGGAGGCATGGATGGCTGGCTCACATGCTTTGTCGAAGTGCCTGCTGAAACCTTTGCGCCGGTCAAAACGGTCATGGACTTGCTCGATTCCGAACGGATGCCTTGAATTATTCGGCATAAAAAAAGGCCGCCCGAAGGCGACCCTTTTTGAACACAAAACGAATATTGATTTGATTATTGCTTCATCAACGTCTGGTTATATACTCGGTTGTCGTTGAGGATTCGGAGCGCGTAGGCACCGGGTCGCAAGTTGTAAGCTGGGATGAGCTTCACGTTTTGTCCTTCGAGTGGGTTCATGCGAACCTCGCGGTGCAAAACGTTGCCTGACAAGTCTGTCAACATCACGATGGTTTGTCCTTTGAACTCGCGCTTGAAAGTCACATTCACTTCATCCACAAACGGATTTGGGTATACGGCGAAGGTGTTTTGGAATTCCGTTGCGCGGTCTTCGATGATGTTGTTTTCGTAAGGGTAACGGTCAGATGTGTTGGCTTCTGGACGCTCGATCTCGTGGCGCATGCCAACTGCCGTTGAAATGTGGCCGTCCAACTTCCAGCCGTTCAAGTGCAACGTGTTGTCAGAAGTCTCACCGTATTGGCCTTCGATCACGAGGTTGGTGTTGATGGCCTTGAGCTTCAAGAAGTAAACGGTTCCGGCGTCAACTTTGGTTTGGAGTTTGAAAGAAACTACACCGCCAAAACCTTCTTTGATGGCAAGTTTGTGGCCTTCCAATTCCTGACCTCGGCTGTCTGTGATTTCAGCAGAAATGGTTCCGTCGTTGCTCGTTTGTTTGACGATGACATAAGCCTTCTCAACGACTCCTTGCTCGCAAGCAACAAATGACTGGGTGGCAATGTCGCCGTCGTTCAACAGGAGCACCTGGTTGCCACGTTGTTCCTTCGCAACACAATCGTGGTTGAGGTTGTCCAATGGACCTGTCGTTGAAGACAAGTTAGAAGACTGCGCTTGAACAGAAACAGCACCGATCAAAAGGGCGGCGGCTGTGAGGATGTAAAACTTTTGAAGTTTCATGATATGATGGTATTTGAATTTCGAAGATTGAGTTTCGAGATTCTCTTACGCCATCAACTCATCAAAGGTTACGATTTCCAGGAAAATGGTTCGTAACTATCTGTTATTCAGATAATTAATTCTTTACATCAATGGTGGTGTCCGGTGCGATGAAGTCTTCTATTCTATCGTTGGAACACACAATGAGGGTGGTTTTTCCCTTGAGGCCTTTCAATGCCTTGCGGTACCACAGCTTGCCGGACTCATCCAAGTTGGCGCAGGGTTCATCCAATACAAGGATGCCTGTCTGGCATGCCATGGATAGGGCCAATTTGACCCGTTGTTGCATGCCTGAGCTGAGCGATTGATAGGCTTGGTTCAGGTGAGATTCCATTCCTGCATCTACCAACAGTTGCAAAGGATCGTCCTGCCATGTGCGAAACTGACCTTGAAAGGTGACGAGTTCTCGGGGACTTAATACAGGGTGCAAGGCCGTGGCTGGACTGACGCGTTGAGCGCTGTGGCATACTTGCTCTCCGTCGATGGAGTCCTCCTTCGTGGACCAGCGGATGGATCCTGCTGAAGGGGAGAGTTCGCCGGAAATGATTCGGCCAAGTGTCGACTTCCCACTTCCGTTTGCTCCGCGGATGAGGCACTCAGTGGCGGGTAGAATGTTGCTGGTAATCGGAGCGAATACTTCCTTGTCTTGAAAGGCATGAGCGACGGCCTCCAAGTCGACTCCCAATGCACCGTGATTCTCCAGCGCCTTCATGGCTCTTAGAAAGGACCTCGGATGATGCCTTTGTCAGAAGCTTGGATGAACGAAAGGATGGTTTCCTTTTCCGACGACTGGGGAAGTTCGGTTTGCGCAATGCGCAGTGCTTGTGACAGGTTGGTGTTTTGCACGTAAAGGGTGCGGTAGATGTCCTCGATGTTGATGATTTGATCGTTGTCAAATCCACGTCGACGTAAGCCGATGCTGTTCACACCGATGAAGGACAAGGGCTCGCGTGCTGCTTTGATGAAGGGAGGAATGTTCTTTCGCACCATGGAGCCGCCAGCAACGAATGCATGTTGGCCGATGGTTACGAATTGTTGAACGCCGACCATGCCCTCAATGATGGCCCAATCTTCAATGGTCACGTGGCCTGCAATGTTTCCGGAATTCGCGATGATGACGTGGTTACCTATGGCCACATCGTGAGCCAAATGGCAGTAAGCCATCAGCAAGCAGTCGGATCCTACTTTCGTCACCATCCGATCTGCCGTTCCCCGATTGATGGTCACGCATTCTCGGATGACCGTGCGGTCGCCGATTTCAACCGTGGAGGATTCCCCGTCAAATTTGAGGTCTTGTGGCACTGCCCCAACAACTGCTCCAGAAAATACTTTGCAGCTGTTTCCAATGGTGGTATTCCTGTGGATGATGGCATGGGGACCAATCCAGGCATTTGCTCCAATGGTCACATTTCCTTCAATGAAAGCAAACGGTTCGACGACGGTTCCCGCTCCAATCTTGGCGTCGGGTGACACATACGCCAGCGGAGAAATCTGTGCTTCAGGTGATTGCATGGAGAGCGAAGATACTGTGCTTCTTATCGGTCCTTGACAATCTGGGCGAGCATCTCTGCTTCCGATACCAAATTGCCTTGCACGTATCCTCGGCCTTTCATGTTGACCAACCCTCGGCGAATGGGGGACATGAGCTCCAAATGAAAGACGATGGTGTCTCCTGGTATGACCTTTTGCTTGAACTTGACGTTATCAATTTTCATGAAATACGTCGTGTAATTCTCGGGGTCTTCCACCGTTTGGAGTGCGAAAATTCCGCCAACTTGGGCCATCGCCTCCACTTGTAGAACTCCCGGCATCACTGGGTTGCCCGGGAAGTGACCTTGGAAGAATGGTTCATTCACGGTCACGTTTTTACAGCCCACAATGCTGGTGTCATCTACCTCGAAAATTTTGTCCACCAAGAGGAAGGGATAGCGATGTGGCAACATCCCGGCGATTTGGTTGATGTCAAAAAGCGAAGGACGGTTGGTGTCCAAGTTGGGTTTACCGAGTTCTTCTTTCATCTTTTTCTTCAAGATTTTGGCAAATGAAACATTGCCGGCGTGGCCTGGCCTTGCGGCCAAAATGTGGGCTTGGATGAATCTTCCCGTAAGCGCCAAGTCTCCCATGATATCGAGGAGTTTGTGGCGCGCTGGTTCGTTTTGATAGCGAAGAGGCGAGGTGTTGAGTACTCCGGGCACATCGGCTTGAGCATGCAGACTTTCCTTGCCAACGAGTTCGGCAATTTCCTGCAGTTCGGTCTCTTCATAAGGACGTTCGATCAGGACGACCGCATTATTCAGGTCACCGCCTTTGATCAATCCTGCTTGGGCGAGGGCCTTAACTTCCTTGAGGAACACGAAAGTCCTGCAGTTTGCAATGTCCCCTTTGAAGTCTGCTAATTTGTGCATGCTAGCATGCTGGGTGCCTAGCACTGGACTCCGGTAATCGACCATCACGGTCAACCGGAATTCATCTGCGGGTTCAGGGACGGCGAGCATCTCAACGTCCTTTTCCTTGTCTTCGTAGGCCACATTTCTACGGAGCTTGTAGTAGATGCGCTGAGCGTCCTGGTCTTCATACCCTGCTCCATCAAATGCATCGACAAAGGCTTGTGCGCTGCCGTCCATGATGGGGATTTCTGGTCCCGTGAGTTGGATCAACGCGTTGTCCACTTCACAACCGTACAGAGCGGCCAAAACATGTTCCGTGGTGTGAACTTGGGCGCCGTTCTGCTCGAGTGTTGTTCCGCGCTGGGTGCTGACCACTAAGTCGCAATCGGCGTCGATGGTTGGCGCGTCTGGGAGATCGATTCGCTGAAATTTGTACCCGTGGTTTTCAGGGGCAGGGAGCACCGTCATGACTGTGGACTCGCCTGTGTGGAGGCCGATTCCAGAGAATTCGACGGAGTGCTTAAGCGTTCGTTGCTGTACTGTTTTCGACATGCGCCTCAGGGCTGTTTCTGTTCCAATGCCTCAATGCGGTCCAAAACTAACGCTCGAATCAATTTGCGCAATGCAATTTGCTGTGATTGGTATGCTTTAATGGGTTGCGCCGGAGTACCCTGCCAGATTGAATGGGGTTCCGTGATGCTCTTGGTCACACCGGATTGTGCAGCAATTTTGACACCGTCAGCCACTGCAATGTGGCCAGCAAATCCCACTTGCCCACCTATCATGCAGTTTGCACCGATGGTACTGCTGCCAGCGATTCCGGTCTGGGCTGCGATGACAGTGTTCGCTCCAATTCGGACGTTGTGGGCCACTTGGATCTGGTTGTCAAGCTTAACACCGTCCTCGATTACAGTTGAGCCCAGGGTTGCCCGGTCGATGGTGGTTGCTGCACCAATTTCACACCGATTGCCGATGGTCACATTGCCCGTTTGCGGCACCTTGTTGTAGCTGCCCGAATTGTTCGGTGCGAAACCGAACCCGTCCGACCCAATGATTGCTCCGGCCTGTAGGATGCAGTCATCGCCAACTTGGCATTCATCCATCACGGCAGCGTTCCGGTGGATGGTGCAGCCATTGCCTACGGTAGCACCTCGTCCGATGCTGACATGGCTGTGAATTTGGCAGTCATTTCCCAATGAAGCGTCTGCCTCAACAACCGCGAAAGGTCCAATGTAGCAGTTCTTGCCAATCTTCGCCGTCGGATGGATGGCTGCATGGCTTGAAATCTCTGCGGGGTACGCCTTGGATTCAGCGGCCCATTGTAAAATGCCTGCGAATGCAGCATAGGGGTCGGCTACTCGGATAAGGGTCAATGCTTCGGGCAGGTCCTGGATGGCCGTGAAGTCCCGAGAAACCAGAGCTGCGCTCGCACCAGTGGTATAAATGTGCGGCTCGTATTCGGCGTTGGCGAGGAACGTTAAACTGCCTGCATTGGCGTCTTCGATTTTAGCAATCCGATTCAGTAGGACGGTAGCGTCGCCTTCAACGGTGCCTCCAATGCGTTCGGCCAAGGCCGTGGCAGTAACTTCCATGCTGTAAAATTAAGGCAAGCAGCGAATTTAGCGCGCGGAATCACGGTCAAATGCACTGGACCACGCCGTCTCAAATTCTTCCCGGGTCATGGGGATGTTCCAATGGGCCTCACCAATTGCTTTCAACCCGACTTCCAACACGGCGTTTTGCGCGTTTTTCTTGTCTTTCTGCATGTAAGACCAAGTGGCGTCAGCGTCAAAGTCCATTAACGTCTGGGCGACGAAGGATTCTGCCCCGTTGTTCAGCCATTGGCGAATAATGGATGCGGCACGGAGCATGATTTGTCCGTCAGTGGCCATGCGACTGGCGCTCCAATGAAGGGAAAACACAAGCCCCATTCCCACGGCAATTCCGTGTGGTAATTCTCTCTTCAATGCAGCAGCACGGCTTTCCAATGCGTGTGCTAACGTGTGTCCGAAGTTGAGCGACTTACGTTCGCCCATCTCGTTTCCATCGCGGGATACAATTTGATTTTTGACCTGTGCGGCTTTATCAATCAAATTATGCATGGCTGATGGAGCCGGCGTACTGGCGAATTTGCTCATGTCCAACCACAAATCGGAATCTGCGATCAGTCCGTGTTTGGCCATTTCCATCCAGCCGTTCATCACTTCCAACGGGGGAAGGGTGTTGAGCGTTTGGAGATCGGTCAGGATTGCTGCGGGTTGGGTAATCGTGCCAATGTAGTTTTTGAGTCCTTGAAAATTCACGCCATTTTTTCCGCCAATTCCGGCGTCAACAGCCGCTAGAAGGGTGGTGGGAATGCTCCAAGCTTTCATGCCGCGCTGAAAAATCGCCGCGACAAACAACCCGTAATCCAAAACAGTCCCCCCGCCAATGATCGCGATGGAATCGCTCCTTGTTGCCCCTCGCTCGCTCAGCCAACTCAGGGCCTGTTCGACAGCACCCAGTGATTTCAGTTGTTCGCCAGCATCCACCCACAAAGTGTCCCCGCCTCGGGATTGGGACCAAGCCTCGTCGTATGCTTCTTTGTCGCGGAAGAAATTATCAACAATGAACCATTTGGGGGGACTCTTCGCTGACCATGCCATCGTTTCTCCAAAGTGACCGTTTGGTCGAGATGAGGAGGAGATGATGTGTTCGGTATGAGGCATGGATTCGTTCGCTGTACTTAGGGCGAAATTACGCTCATTCGCAGAAAACAAAAAAGCCAGCAAACGCTGGCTTTCCTGTGGTACTACCGGGATTCGAACCTGGGACACACGGATTTTCAATCCGTTGCTCTACCAACTGAGCTATAGTACCGTCGTGGGCCGGCAAAGATAGGGTATTTCTGATTACTCACGCAAGAACGCACAAATAAAAATCCGAGTCTATTTGCAGAAAAAACAGCCGATTTATGCGCGTTGACGGTCGGTCGAAAGTTCGCTTGAATGCACTTGTGAGACGACTAATGTTAAGAAAATCAGGACGAAGCGCCTTGGGCTATTTGCAATTTGGGCATGCTTCCGTTACATTCGCTTCGTGCGTGTACTTTATGTGCGCGCGCACCTGTTGTGTGAACCAAATCAAATCGCCACCTCATGCGAAAGCTGTTATGCCTTCTCGCCGCTACCTGCGCGGCCCTCACTGCTAGCTCACAAACCCCGGTAGAAACCCCGGCACCAACGGTACCCACCGGGTACGAACTGGTCGTTGAGCCATATGTTGAACACAGTGGCATGGTAGGCGGCGTCGATCTGACGGACCACATTACTTACCGGATTTACCTCGAAATGCAAAATGAGTCAGATTTTCTGTCGTGCATTTCAGGGGAGGCGGATAATCCCATGATGATCAATTCCACGTCGACTCCAGCGTGGTACAATGATGAGGCATTGGGTGAAGAGGTTGGTGCTTGGGTGAACCCAACGGTGCTGCCGTTTTTTCCAGAATTGAACTTTGATAGCTGGTTGACCATCGGAGGAGCAACAGCAGACGACGAGGTGGAAGTCAACGTTGCAGCCGGTGAAATCAATTTGTTGGAAGAATTCGCTTCAGGTGAAAATGTATTGATTGATGACGTGACCGGTACGGCACTCTTTACGCTGTTTCCATGCGATCCTTCTGATTTGGCTGCTTGTGATTTTTCGCATGCGGCCTTTGCCGGTGAGGACCTACGTGTTTTGGTTGGACAGATTACCACCGCGGGTGCGTTGACCGGGCAGATGCAGGTACAAGTTTTTGTAGAAGGAGATGCTAGCCAAGAATTCCGCGGAATCATTCCTTTCACTCCATATGCTCCGGAGTTGCTCGTGGACGGATGCACCGATCCCGCGGCTTGTAATTATGACAGCAGTGCGGACACGGATGATGGCTCGTGCGATTACTGTGGCGAGGCCTGCGCTGGTGGAGGAGATTACACCATGACGGTGGAGGTGTATGCAGAGGATGTAGTGCCTGGGCAAACCACGTATCGATTCTACCAAAACATGGCGAACCCCGATGACTTCCTCAGCTCAGTCTATGGAAACGAGGACGCCCCGTTTGCCTTTGAAACAACGACAGGCTTCTTTAATAGCCAGTTCGGTGGTTCAGTGGCGAGTGCGATCAACCCAGCTTTCCTCACTTTCTTCCCGGATTTGGGGGCAGACAGCTGGGTGACAATTGGCATTGAGAGCCAAAACGTAGGCAGCGAGGTCGCAATCAGCACGGTGGAGAGCAGTGACCAGCCCTGGGTGGGTGCGTTCGCCGCTGGTCAGGCGCTATCTGGTCAAAACGTATACATGGACGATGCCACGGGCGGTGCTTGGTACGTATTAAACAACACGCCCAACGGCATTCCAGACGCGGACGGCCGAGTGCTGTTTATGCAGGTGACCACAGATGGCGAGGTGAGCGGTACAATCAATGTTCAAATTTTTGAGAACGGTGTTGGATCGGCTTCTCTTTATAATACGTACCAATTTGTCGGAACGGGAGAATTTGGTTCTGCCGGAATTGCAAACGCATGCGGTTGTACCGATCCAGCAGCAGATAATTATGACGAGACAGCTGAGTACGATGACGGAAGTTGCGAATTCTCCGTTCCTGGCTGTACCGATGCAATTGCGTGTAACTACGATCCTGCAGCTGGCTTGGATGATGGCAGTTGTGAATACCCAGAGGCAGGATACGATTGCCAAGGGGCATGTTTGAATGATGCCGACGGAGACGGTGTTTGTGATGAGTTTGAAATAGGAGGCTGTACCGATGCAGGTGCGTGCAATTACAATGCGGATGCAACCGATGATGACGCCAGTTGCGAATACACGACATGTGCCGGATGTACAGATGAGATGGCCTGTAACTACAATGCCGCAGCCTCGCTGGACGACGGCACATGTGTTTTTGCAGACACTGGTTACGACTGCAACGGCGATTGCTTGATGGACACGGACAGCGACGGCATTTGCGACGAATTTGAAATTGCCGGTTGCACCGCATCGAACGCTTGTAACTACGATGGCACGGCCACAGACGATGATGGTAGTTGCGATTACTGCAGTTGCGCTACTGCGGGTATGGTTGTGATGAACGACTACACCATGACGGTTGAGGTGTACGCAGAGGATTTGGTTCCTGGCCAAACGACTTACCGTTTCTACCAGAACATGGTGAACACGGATGATTTCTTGAGCTCTGTTTACGGCAACGAAGACGCCCACTTTGCGTTTGAGACCACAACAGGCTTCTACAACAGCCAATTCGGTGGCGCGGTAGCGAGTGCGATCAACCCTGCCTTCCTCACGTTCTTCCCTGATTTGGGAGCGGACAGCTGGGTGACGATTGGC
>CALJFZ010000016.1 GCA_938074325.1 uncultured Flavobacteriales bacterium
GGAAGCCTGTTCGGGCGGACCGCTCCCACCGAAACGTATTCACCGACCTTTTACTACCACATCACCCTCGCCGCCGGAGAACGACTGGACATCCCGGTGACTTCCGGCCACAATGCCTTTGTCTATGTCGTCGGGGGCGAAATGGAACTCGAAGGCCGACAAGCTGTGAAGGACGAACAAATGGCGCTTTACGAGCGCGAGGGCGATGCCCTGCGGTATTACTCGGAAACGGGATGCGAATTCTTATTGCTCGGCGGACAACCGCTGAACGAACCGGTGGTTTCGTACGGGCCGTTCGTCATGAACAGCCGCGAACAAATCAACCAATGCTACCAAAACTACCGAGCCGGTCGCATGGGCGAGCTGTGAGGCCGGCCTAGTTTTCTTGCACCCAAATGCTCCACTCGTAGGGCTCGAATTCCCGCGTAGCCCCAGCGACCTGCAACTCGCCGGTCAAGGCATCGGCCCATTCCTCCTGCCATCCTACCGGCACATCGAGCGACTTCGCGGCGTTGCGGCAATTGACGGCCACCCAGATTTGTCGGTTATCGAGCTCCCGAACGAAACTGACCACACTGCTATTGCTGGCATCGGCCAACGACCCCGAACGCGCTTCCGGATGCGAGCCGTAAATGCCCATCATCGCCTGGTAATCGGCGAGAAAAGCGGAATTCTGGGTCCAATTGATGGGGGCGTTTGAGAAGAACGGAACCGTGGAAGGTTGCCCCACCTCTTGGCTGCCGTAAATCAAGGGAATGCCGCCCATGAAGGTGGAAATGACCTGGGCCCCGAAGGCACCATCGAGGCCGCCAAATAGGGTTACAGGTGTGGCGTCCCAAGCGCTTTCGTCGTGATTGGTCGTGAAGCGCAGCTGCGTCTTGCCGTTCGGGATGGAGTTCATTTGGCCGGTGTGGATGCCCGCCAACGTGGTCGCCGACGTCCCGTTGTACACCGACTTGATGCCGTCGTACCAATTCCACCCGAAGTTGACATCGAATCCGGCTGGCAACAAACCAGAGACCGCTCCTTCTGCGAGGAAAATGAGCGGTCGCTCTGTGCCAGCGCGCAGGCTCCAAATGGCCTGTTCCCAAAAGCTATTGGGCACCCAATCGGCTGCATCGCAACGGAAGCCGTCTATGTCGGCGTTGTCCAACCAAAAGCGCATGGCCTCGATCATGGCCTCGCGCATGGGTCCGTTGCTGAAGTTGAGGTCGGCGACGTCTTGCCAATTGGTCCCTGCAGGATGGATGATGTTGCCGTTGGCATCCTGCGTGTACCAGTCGGTGTTGGTGATCCACGGGTGGTCCCAAGCCGTGTGGTTGGCGACCCAATCCAACACCACAATGATGCCCCGGTCGTGGGCTTCATCCACAAGCGCGCGCAGGTCGTCAAGCGTCCCATACTCGGCTCCCACCTCAGTGTAATTCTGAACAGAATACGGCGAATTGACCGAGTTGATGGACCCAATGGGATGAATGGGCATGAGCCAAATGGCGTTCACACCGAGTGAGGCGATGTGGTCGAGCTTTTGGCGCACCCCGGTGAGATCACCGCTGGCACCGAAGGCACGCACGTTGACCTCGTAAAACACCAAATCCTCCACGGCGGGAACTTCCCATTCCAATGGAGGATTCGGTTGCGGGTCATCCTTTCGGCACGAGACTGCCGCAAGCAGGAGTAAGAACGCCAATTCTGGCAGGAAAATCATCGCACGTCGCATGCAGCAAAGGTACGGACCACGCCCGCCGCGGTCTGCGCTTACTCGATGATTTCGTGGGTATCCAAATCGAACAGGTAGGTGGTGCCGTTGATGGTCAACTCGGCCAATGCATCGCAGGTGCCGTCACCGAAATCCAGGATGCGTTCGAACTGGTTGCGCACCAGCGTAACTGATCCGCTCACTGGGTACCCGCACGGACGATTGTAGACGACCGCTTCGTGTGCAACGGTTACGGTGTTTTGCCCGATGCCATTCGTCACGGTCTTCTCGCCTTCCCCGTCCCGTTGCCAAATGTCGTCGCCGCAGTCATCGGTATCGTGGCCAGCGAGCCACGTGCGCGTGCCGGAATAGGTCCGAGTAATGTCAAGGACGGGGCGATTGATGGTGGTGGAGGTCTCCTGATTGAACACCCAGTCGCCTGCGTCGTTTTGGCCAGCATTGATGAGGACGCGGGTGCCATTGACGGACATCACATCGCCCAAGGACAGGTCGTTGAATGCAACGGTTCGGACGGCGCCTTCCTCGTTTCTCACGTCGCCCGTGAGTTCAATTTCGATGGTTCCGGTGCGTTGGAGGCCGTTGGGGGTGTAGCAATCTTCGCCAAAATCAACCACAATGGTGCGCGGGTACACGCCTTCACCGCTGTCGGTGATTTCTACGCATGCGGGCCAAGGCGAGCCGCCTTCTCCGCAATCCGCGCCGCCGCCTCGGAGGGTCAGTGCATCCACTGGGCCCTCAACTGCACGGTCCACCACATCCAGCATGGATTCGCTGCGCACCTCATCCGATGCTTCGAGCGATTTTGTTTCGGTCTTGTTGCAGGCCGTGAACGCCAATGCTGCCAGCGCCACAGCGCTCAGGAGATGATGTGAATTTGTCATTCGGTGTGAATTCTAGGGGTTTGGTATTGAGACGCCCCCACTTCACCGACGTTTAACCCATTGGCGGATTTTAACACCCCTCAGAACGCCAACGTCGCGGACACCCATGGCGCGGCAAACCCGAAATCACCGCCCAGAACGCCGACCATCCCGTAATCCCACAACCAACCGTTGCGGGTGCTCAAGTTTCGAATGCCCATCGACAAGATGGCGAAGCCGTCGTTTTGGGGATTGAATTGGTTGTTGCTTGGGAGGTAAGAGTAAACGAGGTTTGCTCCTGTGATGCGCGTCGTGTAGCGAAGGTTCTGCACCCAGTAATTCTCGGTGATGAACCAGCGGTTTTCCGAGATGCGGTTCATGCCGCTGATGTTAACGAGCAGTGGACGCACCCAATTTTGGTCGTATTCCGTCACGGTGAAGGTGTAGTAATACTGCCCTGGGTTCCAGTCGTATTCGGTGGAATCCGTGGTGTAAGCGTGAAACTCGCCAATGCCCGATTCGATTTTGGTCCCCGTGCCGAGGTTGACCGTGATGTTTCGGTCTTCCGTTCCCCAGGTCATGTTGGCAAAAATTAGCCCGATCGGTCTGTCGAGTTCGCCGTAGTAATCCATAAAACCGATGCCCCCAAAAGACGCGTAGGTGTTCTCATTCAATTGCTTTCCAATTTTCAACGAACCGCCGGCCCCTGCAAAGGAGAGGAGGCCACCGATGGTGATGTTGTCCGTTACGCCGAGGCTGACCGAGTTGAGCGCGATATTGGATTGGAAGTAGCCTTCTCCCGCGCGGAGCTGGATGCCCGATGGCGCGAAGAAATACCGACTTGATTGCGGGTTCAGGGACATTTCGCGCCCTTCAAAAGCGGCAATCAACTGCTCGTACTCCTTGGCTTGGATGGTAGACAAGCCCTTGACCAGGTATTTTGGAATTCGAATGACGCCCAATTGCTCTGTTTCCAAGCGGATTTCGTCTTCATTGTTTCCCAGCAACTCGCCCATGCGCGACGTGCCATCGTACATAAGCACACGCACGTATTCAGGCGCAGGCGAATCTTGCCCGATGAGGGGTATGGATGAAAAAAGAAATAGAACGGAAAG
Organism: uncultured Flavobacteriales bacterium; assembly: GCA_938074325.1. Taxonomy (GTDB): domain Bacteria; phylum Bacteroidota; class Bacteroidia; order Flavobacteriales_D; family Sanyastnellaceae; genus UA16. Next base: position 3,696 of record CALJFZ010000016.1, read on the forward strand.
AGCCAAAAAATGAACGCGAAGCATAGCAAATAAGATATTGATTTACAGCAATATTAGCGCATCACGGTGACCCAACCTATTCTGGACTCGGTATTAACAGAACGCGCATCCTCCGATCCCCATCGGAAGGACAACCGGTACGAGTAGATGTTGTTTTGCACGTAGTAGCCGGCGTAATCGGCCGCGCCCTCGTACCCACCGTGCCATTGGAATTCGGGGTCGGTGGTTTGGAAGACCACGTGTCCCCACCGGTCGAAAATCTGCAGGTTGAATTCATAGAGCGGGCACGAAGCTTCCACGCGGAGCACCTCGTTGACCAAATCACCATCCGGCGTAATTGCGTTCGGAATGAACACCTCACACGGGCAATCCTCCCCGATGACAGAAAAGTCAAAATCGATTTCAAACTGTGCATCCGCAGTGCATCCAGCTGCATCCTCAACTGCCAGGAGGTGAGTACCCACTGGCAACAAATTGAACACGCCCGACGTGTTTTCGTCTGCGCCATTGAGCCAGAAGGCGACCGGTTCTACGGCGCCGTTGGCCTGTGCACGAACGCGCCCGTTGTCAAACCACGTGCAGTTCACATTGCTCTTCTCCGAAAAACTGATAGTCAAGTTGCTTTCGTTCAACACGACAGCCTCGACCTCGCCTTCGCACCCGTTGGCATTGGCAGCTGTAATGGTGAAAGCGCCGCCGTGCAGCCCTTCAAATAGACCGCTGTCCTGCCAGTTCGATCCGCCGTTGAGGCTGTATTGAAAATTCGACGGCTCGTTGGCCACCACTTCAATGGCGCCGGTTCCGTCGCTGCAGTATTCATCAGCCGTACCGACCAATTGAAGGTTTGGAGCGTCGCGGTTCAACTGAATGGCTTGCTGCACCTCGCAGCCGTTTTGGTCGGTGGCAGTCAGCGTGTACTGGCCCTCGGTCAAGCCATTGAATGCATTGCCCGTGGCGTTTGGACCTGGCACCAAGGTCAACGCGTACGGTCCCGCACCGCCTTCCGCAGTGACCACAATGCTCCCGTCGTTGCCGCTGCAGCTTTCGTGCTGCATGGAGGCTGTGGCATCGAACCCGATGCACAGGGTTTCTTGGCACGAGGTAACTGCGTTGTTCAAGAGGTTCTGGAGGCTGTTTTCCACGTAGGTCTCCATGCGCTCCACTTGGCCAGCTGAAAACATGAAGAGGCACGCATCGTCGCAATAATCCATGTAAGAGGGCCAAAGGATGGGCGCGGTGCAATTGACAATGGTCTGACCTGCAGGGCATCCGTACTGTGCTGCATCGGTCACCGGTGTGTCAGCCACATCGTCGGTGCTGCTGCAACCGCCACCGCCCCACGGATGCTCCAAAAACAGGTAGTGCCCGACTTCGTGGGTGATGGTTCGGCCCAGATTGTACGGGGCGTTTACGTTGTTTCCGCCGCACGACACACTGCCGAAATAGGCCGGATCGCAGGTGACGCCGTCGCCGTTGCCCGAACCACCGAGGGGAGAATAGCCCAGGACGCCGCCTCCGAGGGGACGGACCCAAAAGTTCAGGTAACCGGCCCAGTCGCTGTCGTTGTCGTTTTGGTCGTTGTCCACCTCGTCCACAGTCACCGCGTAATCCCCATCACTCAGCCCATAACCGGCCGGGTGATCCAGGGTCGCTAGGCAAAAGCTGATGCACGATTCCTGGTTGCTGATGCCCGGCCAGATGCTCGGCTGCAAATCGTACCACGTATCGATGTCCGGATTGTAGGCCCCAAAATCTTCGTTGAGGGTTTGGATTTGCGACAAGGCCATTTCGATGGCACAGTCCAACGGCACGCCGGAATTTTGAAAATGCACCGCCACTGGGATGATCAACGGTGCGTCGCACTCATCCCGGTTGCCCGAGGCGATGATTTCATTGACGGCATCGACCTTGTCCTGGTGCAACTTTTCGAATCCAGGCAATCCCATCATGTGGGCGTGCACCGAATCGGTGCCACAGGTGCGTTGGGCTTGGGATTCTGGGGCCATCCCGATGAGCAAGATGGCGCCGATAAGAAGACGAATCAGTCGCAAGGCGAAAGGAGTTGGTTTCA
>CALJFZ010000017.1 GCA_938074325.1 uncultured Flavobacteriales bacterium
TTACGCGGCAGTTCGAACGGGCAGTAGTTGGTGAGTTTCTTCTTACGAATCTCGACGAGCGCTTCATCTATGCTCGCTTGGACAGCTTGTTCGGTAGGTGCACCGACCCAATTGACTTGGACCGTAAACATGTATTCGCGCTGGGCCAGTTCGCGCGCACCCCAGGCGGAAAGTTTGAGTATACCCGGTCCACTCATGCCCCAATGGGTGATGAGGATGGGGCCTTGCTCAGTGAGCTTTGTTCCTTGGATGCGGGCGATTGCATTCGGGACTACAACTCCCATCAGCTCGATGATGGGCTCATTGGGCATGTTGAACGTGAAGAGGGAAGGCACAGGTTCTGCGATTTCATGGCCGAGCATTCGCAACCAATCAAAGCCTTTGCTGGTGGGGCTGCCGCCGGTGGCTACGATGACGCTATCGAACGACTCGTCGTTGACTAGCCAATGGCCCTCCATGCGTTCCAGTTTTTTGACGGGACACTGCATACGGACCTCCACTCCGGTGCACTCTGCTTCCCGCGTTAGGCAATCGATGATCGTCTGTGAATCGTTGGAAACGGGGAACATTCGGTTGTCCGCTTCCGTGTGCAACTGAACGCCGCGCTCATTGAACCAGGAAACCGTGTCTGCGGCTTGAAATTGATTGAACGTTCGCTTCAATTGCTTACCGCCTCGCGGGTAATGCTTCGCCAGCCCGCTCGGTGAGAACGTTGCATTGGTCACGTTGCACCGGCCGCCTCCGCTTACCTTGACCTTGGATAGGACCTTATTCGATTTTTCGAACAGTATAACCCGGCTATCCGCGTGGTGGTTCCGCGCTGACAGTGCAGCGAAATACCCCGCTGCACCTCCACCGATGACTGCAACCCGCAAACCTTAATGCGGAAGCTTTGGGCGGAGTGCTGCATAGACCAACACGCCCAATATACCGGTGACGATGGATACGATGAAAACCGTTGTTCCGCTTCCTATGAGGGCGTACATGGGGCCAGGGCACGCGCCGGTCATGGCCCAGCCGAGGCCGAAAATGGTGCCGCCGATGTAGGCTGACTTGTAGTTCGGTGCCTTGTCTTTCAGTTCGATGACATTGCCTTCGATGCTTTTAACGCCCATTTTGCGGATGATCCAAACGCTCAGCGCGCCGACGGCCACTGCAGAACCGATGATTCCGTACATGTGGAAAGATTGGAAGGCGAACATTTCTTGAATTCGGAACCAAGAGAGGACTTCGGCTTTCATGAAAATGATGCCGAGCAACGTACCAAGGATGAGTGCGATGAAATTTCTCATGGTCTTCGAATTATGCGAAAATGAGGGGGAGGAGTACCCAAGACATGATGAGTCCACCGGTGAAAAAGCCGAGGACGGCGACGAATGAAGGGAATTGGAAGTGGCTCAATCCCATGATGGCGTGACCGGAGGTACACCCGCCAGCGTAGCGCGTACCGAATCCAACCAAGAATCCACCGCCCACCACAAACAGAATGGTTTGCCAATTGCCCATGGCTGCCCAGCTGAATAGTTCAATGGGGTGTTGTCCGGTAAAATCGGTGAGGCCAAACGCTTTCAGTCGCGCGATGGCAGATTCGCTCAGGGCGATGGGGGCATCTGACGCTAAAAATTGACTAGCGAGAAAACTGCCGATCAAAACGCCTACTACAAACACCAAGTTCCACGATTCCTGTTTCCAATTGTACTTCAAGAATTCGAAGTTGTTTGGAACGACAGCGGCGCACATGTGTCGAAATGAAGAACTGATTCCAAACGTCCGGTTGAGAAGGATCAAGTGCAAAGGCACCATGAGGCCGATAATGGGCCCGGCAACATACCAAGGCCAGGGTTGGCTTATCCAGTTGATGAATTCTATCATAGTGCGAAAATAGCAGGAACTTCGCAGAGAATTGATGATGATGGGCACACAAAAAAGGCCCCGGTTTCCCAGGGCCTTTCTTATCACATCATCTTGATGTTATTCCAAGTTGAGTACGCTATAGTACTGAACGAATGTGGCGAGGTTTCCACAGGCATCAGAACTGATCCACGTGCGAACCACAACCCCTCCGCATTCGCATACGTCCGTGCATCCGGATGCTGGAGAATAGAATTCATTGAAGATGACAAGGGTCTCACCGTCGCAATTGTCTACAGCTTCCAGAACCGGTGGCTCTGGAATGTCGTCACACGAAGTCACCGTTACTTGTGCCGGTGGCAGTTCTCCCACCCATTCAGGCGCTGTGCTGTCGAGCACGGTCAAATCTTGGGTGGCTTGAATGCTGTTGCCGCATTCGTCAGTCGCTGTCCACGTTCGGTGCAACACGTATCTGTTTGGACACGGTCCGGGTTCAAAGACTTCTTCGAACGTGATTTCAACTTCCGAATCGCAGTTATCCGACGCCGTTACCAACGATGGGTCTGGGATAGCATCGCATTCTACATAGGCCACGGCCGGGATTTCGACATCCCATTCTGGCAGGCTTTCATCCACGATACTGATGGTTTGAGTCGCAGACCGAACATTTCCGCTGCAATCGGTTGCCGTCCAAGTTCGAACCACTTGGTATTCAACGGAGCAGCCGGTTTCTTCTCCGACTGTTTCTTCGCTGAACACGACCTCAATGACGTCATCGCAGTTATCCGCTGCGGTAATCACCGGCGCGTCCTCCAGTTCTCCGCATCCAATGGTTACATCAGCAGGAATGGCTTCATTCCAATCGGGTGCAATGGTGTCCTGAACAATGATGGTGAAAAGATGAATCGCCTCGTTTCCGCAGCCGTCTGATGCGGTCAAAGTAACGAGGTGTTCATAATTGCCGCACGCATCTTCACTGATGACTTCACGGGATTCGATTACCTCGACGTCGCTGCACACATCAACTGCGACCGCTTGGAACGGCAGTTCCTCACATTGTGAGTTTTGATCAATCGGCAGGGAGGTGAATTGAGGTCCTGTGGTATCTACAATGGTGAACGTGGCTGTTGTCACCGTGATGTTTCCACACGCATCCGAGGCTATGAAGTCGACCGTCGCAAAACCAGTGTTTCCACAAAGTGGCTCCAACAATGAGAAGTTATTGGACCACGAGACTGCGCTGCAGGTGTCCGTTGCCGCAGCACCTCCTTGGCTCGTCAACCATTGGTTGAGCGCTTCGTTGTTGCCGTTTCCATCGCACTCGACGGTTAAATCCACTGCCTCTGCTGTAATGGTTGGAGCGGTGGTGTCTTCAATGGTCACCGAAGCATCAATGGTTGTTGCGTTACCGCATTCGTCGGTGGCTGTGAACGTCACGACCGTAGATCCTGTGGCTCCACACTCACTGGTGAGTCCTTCGAAATTGTGGCTCCATGAAGCGTCAGAGCAAATGTCCGTTGCCTCTCCACCTCCAAATACGGCAAGCCAATCCGCAATGGCGTCTTGATTGCCGTCTCCATCGCATTCCAATACGATCGACTCAGGTGCAGTGACAATTTCTGGGCCTGAGGTATCCTCGATCGTGAAGGTGGCTGTGGTGGAGGTGGCGTTTCCACAGGCATCTGTAGCCGTGAATGTGACCGCTGTAGCTCCAGTTGCACCGCATCCTTCACCCACAGCTTCGAAGTCGTTGGCCCAGTCAATATCGCTGCAAGCGTCGAGGGCTGTTGCCGATCCATTGGCAGCGAGCCAATCGTTCAGTTCCGTTAGGTTGCCCAGACCGTCGCACTCCACAACTAGATCCTGCGCGTCCTCCATGCTCGGAGCGGCAGTATCGAGAATGGTGAATGTCGCCGTGGTGCTGGTGCTGTTGCCGCATTCATCGGTAGCCGTGAAGGTTACCGTTGCAGCACCCGTTGCCCCGCATTCATCAGACAAGGCCGTGAAGTCATTCGTCCATTCAATGGTTGAGCATGGATCTTGTGCATCGGCACCACCATTGCTTGCGAGCCAATCTTCGAGTTCGGTCATGTTCCCAAGACCGTCGCATTCGACCGTCGCATCTGCTGAAGCGAGGAGGAGGTCAGGAGCGGTGGTATCAACAAAGTCAATCACCGCAGAAGTGGAGGTGCTGTTGCCGCAATCATCCGTGGCGGTGAATGTTACGGTCACTGCGCCGCCAGCACACGTTGCATTCAGGACATTAAAGTCGTTCGACCACGTGACATCGCTGCAATTGTCGCTTGCTTGTGCTCCGCCGTTGGCGTTCAACCAATCGTTCAATACTGCTTGGTCTGCATCCCCTGTGCACTCGGCAATCAGATCGGAAGCCTCTGCATCAAGGGCAGGGGCTTGCAAGTCAAGAACTTCCACAAATTGTTGGTATTCCGATGAATTCCCACAGTCGTCAGTAGCCGTCCATGTTCGCGTGAAACTGTACGAGCCAACGCACTGTGCCACCAAGTCGGTATCTACATACTCGAGGCTCCAACCGCTGCATTCGTCAGTAACTTCTGGTATGCCGAGTGCGGTGGCTGTGGTGTCAGCACTGCAAGTGTCATCAGATTCCAATGAAATAAATTCCTCAGGCAAAGCAGAGAAGGTAGGAGCTACGTCGTCGGTGACTACAACCTCCTGCATGTGTTCAACGGTATTGCCCGAACAATCAGTCGCCACCCAATTGCGGGTGAACGTCGTGACGCATGCAGATGACAGCGTGTCTTCGCTGTATGCGACGACAATGTCATCGCAGTTGTCTACAGCAGTCAGAACTGCCGCTGCAGGAATGCCATCGGAGCAGTTGAGCTGCACGTCTTCCGGCAAGGCTTCAACAAAACTCGGTGCTTCCGTGTCGGACACAGCAATTGTGAATGAGTGCTCTGTTGCATTGCCACAGGCATCGGTCGCAATGAGTGTTACCAAGTGCTCGTAGTTCCCACACGAGTCTTCGCTCAGGATTTCTAGGGTTTCTGTAACGGTAACTGAGCCGCAGTTATCCGTTGCCTCTGTGTTGTAAGGGATTTCCTCACATTGATTCAGCTGATCCAAAGGCAAATCGACAAAGGCAGGCGCTGTGGTATCCTGTACTTCGATGACTTGCACATGTGCGGTCGAGTTGCCGCTGCAGTCTTCACTGGTCCAAGTGCGGGTAAGCGTATATGCTTGAGGACATTCTCCAATGGCGACTTCTTCAGTGTAGGCGACTTCGACGGAAGCATCGCAGATGTCAATCACCGTCAAGATGGCTGCGGCGGGGACTGCATCGCACTCGACGACGAGGTCGGTGGGCAGTTCCTCAACGAAGAGCGGTGCTTCTGTATCCATTACCACGATGGAGAATTGTTGAGCGGTACTGTTGCCGCATTCATCCGTTGCTGTGATGGTTACGAGGTGCTCGTAGTTTCCACATGAATCCTCGCTCAAGATTTCCCTTGTTTCGTTGATTTCAACGGCACCGCAATTGTCCTCTGCCTCTACGGCATATGCCTCCTCTTCGCATTGGTTCAACTGGTCTGCTGGGAACAAGGTGAAGATGGGGGCTTGTGTGTCTTGTACCGAGATGGTCTGAACGTGCTGGGCTACGTTGCCTGCACAATCGCTGGCCGTCCATGATCGCACAAGCGTATACGATTGTGGGCAATCGCCGAATTCCAATGCTTCCTCGAATGCGACATCGACGGCGCCATCGCAATTGTCCAATGCCGTAAGTGTATCCGCTGCCGGAATGGCATCGCATTCCACCAACAGATCCGTGGGCAATGCTTCAACAAACACTGGAGCCACAGAATCCGTGACCGTGATGGTTTGTGTGAAACTGATGCTGTTTCCTGTGCAATCAGAAGCCGACCACGTGCGTGTCAGGACTGTCTCGCTGAGGCAATCCGCTGTTGAAGCGGCTTCTTCAAACAGCACGTCCATGGGACCGTCGCAGGCATCTGTCGCCTCGAAGATCCATGGAGTGGGAACGTTTTCACACGAAACGGCCAATTGCTCTTCAGGGAATTCGAGGTTCGTCCACACCGGTGCCTCGGTGTCAAAGACCGAAATCATGAATGTGGTATCCGCAAAATTCCCGCATGAATCTGTAGCCGTAAGTGTTACGAGATGCTCGTAATTTCCGCAAGAATCTGCGTACAACGTATCGCGTGTTTCGAATACTGCGACATCGTTGCAATTGTCGAATGCCTCGAACGTGTAGGGTTGTTCCTCACATTGGTTAGCCTGGTCTTCAGGCACCAGCGTGAAAAATGGCAATTCATCATCGATTACGGTGATGACTTGTTGATGGGTTTGCTCATTGCCGGAGCAGTCTTGCATGAACCAGGTCCGCAAAACGTCATAGCTGCCTGCACATTCACCGTCCACCACGGTTTCGTTGTAAAAGACGGGTGTGGCCCCTTCGCAGTTGTCAAAACCTTCTGTTATTGCTACCTCGGGCCATTCCTCGGTGCATGAAAGGGTCGTGTCACTTGGGAATTCGCCAAGAAACAGGTAGGGCTCGTCAGTATCTTGAACGGTAATCGAAAATTGGATGCTGTTCGCATTCCCGCAGCTATCGGTCGCGGTAACCGTGACGAGATGGCCATAGTTTCCACAGTCATCGGAATACAACGTGTCGCGTGTCTCCGTGACCGTGATGGCATCGTTTTCCATGCACGCATCGCTGTACTCATAGCTGTAAGGCTGTTCCTCGCACTCGTTGTTTTGGTCACCGGGAATCAGCGAGAAAGTAGGGGGTGTGAAGTCCAGCTGAACCCCGTCAATAGCGCATCCGCAACACAGGCCGTCTTCATCTGGATATACGCAGTCATCGGTTGGCAGTTCCAACAGCACATTGTTGCAAGGGACGGGATTGTAATTGCAAGCCGTTTCATCGTAACAACCTTCGGGAAAGATGCAGGAGCCGTCATCGGAAGTCGCTTCTGGGTAGTAATTGCAGGCACCGGGGTCGGTGCATCCATAAATGATGGAGTCATCGCAATACGTATCGAATACACCGAGAAGGTCGATCAAGTCGGACACGTTGATGTAGTTGTCGCCGTTGAGGTCACCGGGGCAGCAAAACTCAAGGCAGCTTCCATCATCGACCGTTGCCTCGGGATTGTACCCAGTTGCCCAAGGATAGGTGCAACCAAAAACCGTGTCCATAACTGCTTGGTAGGCCAAGTCGAAAGAAATGACATCCAGTGGCTGTATGCTCGGGCGGTGGTTAACAACAGGTGTTGTGTGAACAGGGCCGGTCTCGGTTGCGCGAGACGGGCTTGAAAACAAGGCGATGAGGAAAAAGAAGCTCATTCCCATCACAGCGGCTGTTCGGGTATTCATTGGTGACAATTTGGGTATGGAAATATACTAAAAACATCGACTAGATTACTTGTTAGTCGACAAAATGAAGTGTTTTATACTGATTTTGATGCGTTTGAATGGATCCCACAGCAGGCAATCCTAGGGCAACCGAGGCAACGCTTGGGACTTGTTGTTGGTTAATCTGTTGTGAAATCAACTTAATTTTGACTTCAATCCATGTGCCCATCCTCCCTTCACCATGACGCTTAAATCTTCACGGATTTTTCAAGGAAAATGGCTTTTGGCGCTCGTAGGGGTGTTGCCGATGTCGGTCGCAGTTGCGCAATTGACCATTTCTTCGGGCAGTGTCCAGCCCGAAGATCACATCAACGGGGATTTGAACATGGCGGGCTACAGCGTCTCCAACGTTCAGTTTTCAGGAGACGGATTGCAGATGGGCGGATTCACTGGAGGCGGGATGTTGGGCATTGAAAGTGGACTGGTCTTGAGCACCCATGATGTTCGTTTCCCAGACCCTTCTTTTGATATAACGGACAATTACACGGTTCCGTTCAATGGTCCTTATTCTGTTGGCACTGCCCCGCCAGCTCTGCAGCAGGCCGTCGTGGACTGGTTGGACATCATTGATCCGGTAACGCCAGGCGCCAATGCCAATGATGACGTCTATGATTTTACCTCGTTGTCATTCGATATGGTGGCCATGGGGGATTCGCTCCTGTTTGATTTGGTTTTCGCTTCCGATGAATACCAATTCTACCTCGGAGGGTGGCCAACGAATCGAAACGACCTCTTCGCCTTATTCATCAGTGGCCCTGGATTGAGTGGTTCTTACGCCAGCCCACCGGGTTTTCCGGACGCCATCAATGCAGCCGTCGTACCGGGCACAGGGGCACCCATAACCCCGAATACAGTAGACCCCGTGATGAATTTTACGGGACTCTTTCCTGAAGAATTTGCCTCCATTGCAGGCTATTCGGTGCCCATGGCTTTGGAAATTCCAGTTGTATGCGGTGCGACGTACCATGTTCAGCTTGTCCTAGCGGATCAAGTGGATCATACGGGCGGGTCGTATGTTTTTTTGCGATGCGATGGGCAGAGCGATGAGGCCGTCTTGCTTGACTGGGAGGTGCTTGGATTCCAACAAGAAACCGAAGTGTTGTACGAAGGGTGTGGAGTCGGAGAGATGACGTTTACCCGGCCGGAAGCTTCCGCAGCCTCAGAGGCATTGGATATTTCTGTGAGCTATGCGGGAACAGCGACAGTGGGAGTTGATTGTTCGGTATTGCCAACTGCTCTGGAATTCAATCCTGGGGAGACTGAGGTGGTTTGGTCGGGCATCGAAGCCTACGCGGATATGGTGTCCGAGGGAGTCGAATCGTTGGTCATCAATTTGGACAATCCCGCGGCATGCGAAGGGAGCGGCGGGGTCAATACCTATGCGGTTTCCATCGCTGACGAGCCGCCAGCCATTGAGGTGGACATGACGGAGACGCGCGTGTGCCCCGGTGGCAGTGCCGTGGTTGTTCCCTCGATTTCAGGCGGATATGGCAACTACCAATTGCAGTGGTGCGATGGATCAATGTTGGACTCATTGGTCATTAATAACATCGATGATTACCTCGGTTGTCAACTTACGGTGGGGGATACCTGTGGGTTAGCGCTATCCACTTGGCCGTTGGAGGTTGAAGTGGTTCAGATGCCCGGACTTTTTGCTGGGGTCGACACCATTGTATGTTCCGAGACATTTGAGCTGCAAGGTGCCATTCTGGACTTACCCGAGCCCCAATGCAGTTCGGATGCAGGCGCCAACAGTTATTGTTACGGAAACAGTGCCTATGACGTGATTACGTACTGCCCCGACTTTCCGGGAGACGGAACGTTCATGAACCTGACCTTCTTACAGGGTTCTGTGGATGTCAATGATGAGTTCTGGATCTATGATGGTGAGAACATCACGGATATGCCGCTCGCTGGGCCCATCAGTGGGGATTTATCAGGTTTGGTGTTTGAGGCCCAAAACAACTCGGGATGCCTCACAATCTTGGTTGATTCGAACAGTGGAAACAGCTGCCAATCGGGCACGCAGACTCCTTGGTTATACTCTGTTGGCTGCAATGCGACCTCCGGCTATGACGTCGCTTGGTCGCCTGCCGAAGCCGTCGCGGATTCGAGTGACCTAAACGCACAATTCACAGTGGGCAACGGTGAAAATCTAGCCCTCACTCTGACCTTGCACGAAGCTCCGAATTGCGAGGTGACGGAATCAGTCGCCATTGCGCCGAGTTTCTCATGGGAGGTCACGCCCAATAATCCAACCTGTTTTGACCCGGACGGCTCCATGCATGTGGCGTTGATTCCCATCGCAGGGGACGGACCTTGGGACATCGAACTTTACGAGAGTGGTGACCTCATGGAGAGCGTGTTGACGCCCTTGACTGCATGGTCGTTCGATGGCCTCGGCGCCGGAGATTATGAGGTCGTCGTATCGAATGAGCACTGCACCTATTCCGAAAATTTGATCCTCGTCGCTCAGCCTGAAGCAACCATCAGCCTCCCAGACGACACACTCATTTGCATCGGAGGGACGGCGGATCTCGTGGCTTTATCATCGATACCGGAGTTGGATTTAGAGTGGACGTGGAGCAATGCCGTTACCGATTCACTGCAACAGGTGTCACCCGTTGAAACGACCGTTTACAGCGTTTTTGCCTCGCTCATTCCGGGGTGCAACACGGACTTACAGGAAATCACGGTAACGGTCGCAGACTCATTGTCCTTTGAGTTCACTCCTTCAAGCACTTTGTGCCTCGGAGACAGCCTCGAGCTTACCGCGACGTTGATCAGTGGCGGGCTCGCTCCGTACGCTTGGAATTGGAGTTCGAATGCGTTCACCGTGGATTACAGCCAAGGCACTACCTCCCAGTGGCTTGCCCCAACCTTGACCACCACCTATTGCTTGGAGCTTTCAGATGCATGCGAATCACCCGCTGTGGAGGCGTGTTCGGAGGTTTTCGTGCCCGACGACCTGGATCCAATGTTCACATCGAGTGTCATTAGCGGGTGTTTTCCGCTCGCCGTGGACTTTGAAGGCGTTGAAGAGGATGTGGATCAAATTGCCAATGCGCTTTGGCAGTTTGGTGACGGATTGACCTCGTCACAGGTCGACTCGGCACTGCATAATTACAGTGAGATTGGTTGGTACAGCGTCAGTTATGCGATTGAAAGCATCTACGGCTGCACGTTTGAATATGTCGTGGACAGTTTGATTCGTGTAAACCCTTGGCCAATTGCGGAGTTTGCTGCGGACCCGTGGGAACAGACCTTGCCGGGGAATCGCGTTGAATTCACCAATTACAGCCTTGGAGCGGTGAGCTATCATTGGGATTTCGCAGGACTCGAGGTCAGCACAGAGTTCGAACCTGAATTCTACTTCCCCGAACAGGGCGGTGAATACCCGGTCGAACTGGTCGCGACAAACGAGTGGGGATGCGCGGACAGCACGGCATACTACATCTGGCTCATCGACTCTTTTGCTCTTTTCGTTCCCAACGCGTTCTCCCCCGATAACGATGGCCAAAACGACGCATGGGCCATCACTGGACAAGATGTGGACGTGGACCATTTTCATGTTCGGGTGTGGAATCGGTGGGGGCAATTGGTCTACGAAAGCCAAGACATGGATGAGGTTTGGTTGGGTGAGTTCCAGCAAGGAGATTATTACGGTCAGATCGAGACGTATTTCTATGAAATCGAGGCGAAAAGCCAGAGCACCGCTGCCGATCACAAGGTGCAAGGGCACGTTACCGTTGTGCGCTGAGTTTATTCTCGGTTTTCAACCGCTTATACCTTCTGAGGGTAATTAGAAGAACTTTGGTGCAAGAGGTTGGTTATCAATCGTATGACACTACAACCTTCTACCCAGGTCATTGACCACACGCACTTCCTCATTGACGGCCAAATGAAAAACTGGTCGGGTGCCAAGGCGCAGGTTTGGAGCCCAATCACCGACGAGAACGGTGAACGCGTTTTGTTGGGTTCGACACCGGATTTGCCAAGCGAAGAAGGGATGACTGCACTCGAGGCGGCGAAAAAAGCGTATGACCACGGTCGTGGATCTTGGCCCACAGCACCTGCTGCAGACCGGATCGCAGCTATGGAAAAATTCATACGACTCATCGAGCCCAAGCGCGAAGAGGTGGTGAATTTGTTGATGTGGGAGGTCTGCAAGAAGCGATCTGACGCGGAAAAAGAGTTCGACCGAACTGTCGTTTACCTGCGAGAAACCATCGAGGAGTACAAGAACCTGCACCGAGAAGGAAGCCACATCATGTCCGTCAATGGAACACTTGCGCAGATCCGGCGTGGGCCCATTGGTGTCGTTCTGTGTTTAGGTCCATTCAATTACCCGTTGAATGAGACGTTTTGTGTTTTGTTGCCAGCGCTTCTGATGGGAAACACATGCGTCTTCAAACCAGCGAAATACGGCGTTTTGCTTATCACACCTTTGTTGGAAGCGTTTGCTCAGAGCTTCCCCCCGGGCGTAGTGAATGTTATTTTCGGTCGAGGACGAACCTTGGCCTCGCCCATCATGCAAACGGGCAAGGTGGATGTGCTGGCGTTGATTGGCAACAGCAAGTCCAGCAATGCACTTATCAGTCAGCATCCGAAGCCGAACCGTGTTCGTCAGGTGTTGGGATTGGAAGCGAAAAATCCCGCCATCATCTTCCCTGACGCGGACATCGATTTGGCGGTGAAGGAGTGTGTGAAAGGAGCGTGGAGCTTCAACGGTCAAAGATGCACTGCTCTGAAAGTGGTGTATGTCCACAAGGACATCCGAGACGCTTTCCTCGAAGCGTTTGCGGCTGCAACAGATGCCCTTAAGTGGGGCTCACCATTTGAGAATGCGGACATCACGCCGCTGCCGGAGGCGGGTAAGGTAGGGTACATGCAGGGGTACGTGGACGAGGCGGTAGCTGCCGGTGCACGTGTCGTGAATCCCCGCGGCGGAGAGGTTGAAGGCAACATGTTCTTTCCGGCGATTTTGCATCCCGTGTCGCGTGACACGGCAGTATTCAAAGAGGAACAATTTGGACCTGTCTGTCCTGTGCTCGATTTCGAAGATTTCGAGGAAGTGCTGACCGATATCGCGGAGAGCGATTACGGCCAACAGGTGAGCATATTTACCCAAGACGCAGAAGTGGCCGGGATGTGCATCGATCACATGGTCAATCAGGTCTGCCGTGTCAACATCAATGCGTCTTGCCAAAGAGGACCGGATGCTTTGCCCTTCACAGGTCGTAAGGATAGCGCAGTAGCCACATTGAGCGTCAAGGCGGCATTGCGATCCTTCTCCATCCGCACGCTTGTTGCATGCTCAGAAGATCAGAAAGGCTTGGTAGAGGATGTCATCGCGGGCGGCCATTCGTCGTTCTCGTCCATGAACTACTTGCTGTAACCTTCAGCGGGCAGACTTGCGTCGTTGTCTCGGCTCGGCGCATCCGTCTTTTTCGACCGTAGGCAACCGTTTTATGGTACAAGGCGTTACTTTCGAGACATAAAACCGTCTTGAAATGAAAGCAGCCTTTACATTTTTCTTCGCAGCCCTTCTGAGCGTCGCAACGTCCCAAGTCTCCTTGGACGCGACTGTGTTTCTCTCCGATGAGTCTGGCAATGCATCCGTTGGTGTTCCTGTTGCCTTCTCGGTGCAAGTGTCCGGCGGTGTTTTTACAGCAGATGCTACGACCAACGAAGCAGGTGAAGCCGTCGCCTCATTGGAATTGCCCAACGGAACCATGCAAGGCATGTTGACCGCATCGTACATGAATTGCGATTCGGTGGAAGTGACCATGAATGGTTCGTTTGCAGCAAACGCATTGGGCGGGTTGAGCCCGGTGTACTTGACGGGCATTTACTGCGGAAGCGGTACCGGAGGGGAAGACTGCGATATGGCATTGGACGGGGGGCTGACCGTGCTCGGTTCATGGATGTTCATGGTGTCGGGAGCTCCTGAAGATGCGGTTTTCGATTGGAGCATTGACGGGGCCACAATGAACAATACGAACGCATCGGAATTCGGGTGGCAGTTCGACGGGGAATCCGTCTGGACGGTGTGTGTCTATGTGACCTCCGGTTCCTGTGATCCATGGACGGACTGTTATGTGGTAGACACGACCAATCCGACTGGTGGAGGTGAATGTGAATTGACTTTCGAAGTGGTTCAATCGCTTGACGAGGCGGGAAATGAAATTCCGGGGTCTCTGGATGTGATTGTTCCTGAATTGGAGGGGCAGCCCACTTATTTCTGGGACTTTGGGGACGAAGGCATGAGCACGGAGGCTTCTCCTACCCACACCTACGAAGGCAATGGGCCTTATCTGCTTTGCTTAACCGCTACTTGGGGATTGAATACAATTTGTACCGCTACGTACTGTGATTCTGTTTCCGTGGACGACGACGGGTTCATCAATTTTCAAGATGGCTTTACAATCCACATCAACCCGCAGGGTGGTGCAAATTCCATTGCTGAAGCAGAGAAAGAGGCAAGCATGGCGTTTTACCCCAACCCGGTTATCGCCGGGGATGTGGTCCGATGGGATGCGATGGTGGGCGCGACGCGATGGTTGACAGTATTCACGAGCACTGGACGTATTCAAGATTCCTTTGAGGTGGTCGGACAACCTACACTCACAACTTCTGGATGGGCCACTGGGGTATACTTCGTACGAATGGTGGATACCACAGGTGCCGTGCGCACTGGCCGCCTTGTTGTGCGATGAGTTCGCTCCGCTTCCTTCTTTTTTGGGGACTTGACGCTGCATTCCTGCTCAGCGCCACCTGTGGTTGGAGTCAGGGCACGGGGCGAGACCTTGATGTCACGAACTGTGCAGCACACGAGGCTTTGATGGCTCCACACCGGAATCCGGATGCCATCCCGCCCGGGTTTGAAATCCGAATTCAAGTGGGGGAATCAGAAGGCAAGGTGCGGCTGATATCTGATGTCAAGATGCCCTATGGCGGCTACATCATTTCGCCTACATGTTCGCTGGGCTACAAGGGCAAGTTTCAGGTGAACTGGTCGGATACCGCCCGGGTTCAAAATCGGTCGTGGTCCGAGGAGCCTCTTTCTGAGTTGGGGCTTGAGCCCTTTGACGCCAAAATGATCCCCATGCTGTTGCGGGATACCCGTGTGGAAACTTACCTGGATGTGGAGGCAGGGGTTCAATCGCTCGAAGGCGAGTTGTTCATGGTACTGGAACCGCAATGCGTCGCGTACCGCTTGCCTTTTCACGCGACCCGCGATGAGCAGGGCTGGGGAGTTTTGCAGGGCCGATTGGCCTCAGTATTTCCCGAGTGATCAAGCGCCTTACTGGAACACGCGCACGCAGTCGACCACCATTTGCTGCGGGAACTGAGTCGAAGCGTCCGGATAGCCCGGCCAATTTCCTCCAACCGCTACATTCATGATGAAAAAGAACGGGGCGTTGAAGGGGTAGGGTTGGCCGTTCATTTGGGTGTTGTTGATGGAGTAATAGGGTTGGTCGTCCATCAACCAGGTAATCTGGTTTTCTTCCCAAATCACAGAAAACAAGTGGAAGGCATCGCTGAATTTCTCTCCATTTGGCAGCGTAATACTCGCTCCATCATACTGGTGAACATTCCAATTGCTCCCCCAATGCGCCGTTCCGTGCACCGTTGAGGGCTGGTGGCCAATCAATTCCATGATGTCGATTTCCCCACAAGCGGGCCAGCCGACGCTAGTGAAATTTTCACCGAGCATCCAGAGTGCGGGCCAAATGCCTTGGCCCTCGGGAAGCTTTGCGCGGATGTCCATGCGGCCGTGTTGGAAGGATTGGAGACCCTGGGATTTCAGGCGTGCGGACGTATACGCCGATCCTTCTTGCCGTGCTGTGATGGTCAAAAACCCGTCAGCCACTGAGCTGTTTGCGGAGCTGTTGGTGTAATTCTGCCACTCGTTATTGCCCCACCCGTTGTTTCCCAAATCGTATGTCCAATTGTCTAGGTTGATGCTGGTTCCGTCGAACTCATCCGACCACACCAAGGTCATTCCTTCGTAGCCCTCAGCCGCTGGATAGCCTTCGCCCGAATCGTCGTTGTTTCCTGTGCCATCTTCGACCCGCGTGAAGACGTAAGTGAAGTACAGACCGGCAGCGTTGCAATTGTTGTCATCGCCTTGCACGTGCAATTCCAAGCTCGTTTCCGAAAGGGACACAATGTCGTATACCAAGCCTCCGTCGTTGGTGCCAACGAAGGGGCATGAGCAAGCGTCGGCATCGGGCAATAGCGCAAAGGCCGGTTCGCCTGAAGTCCCGCCTTCAGGGAGGAATTCCATGGACACCCCAGTGCAGTCATAAGCCTGTTCACTGTAATCACTGAATGCGTCAATGATGGTTCCGTCGTAATCCATGCTGATGGTCCCGTCTGCGTGGAACGTGTACAGATCATCGTATTGCGCGTCTTGTAGGCCAAATGCAAAGCTGCTGAACCACTCATTGCTGTAGGGAGTAGGGCCGACTTGAATAGCGCCGGCTGCAGTGGAAAACTGCCAAGTGCCAATCAACAATTCCGGGATCAGGCCTTCGCCGCCACATACGCCGAAGGCGTCTTCATAGAGGCAGGGTTCAGTGGGATTTGCGTCAAAGTTGCAGGCGTCCAAATCTTCGCAGAGATCGCTCGTATCCCATATGCCGTCTTGATCGGCGTCTGTTGCCCCAAAGATGCCAAGGATGGCGAGAACATCGGTGATTCCGATAGCGTAGTCCTGTTCGTAATCAGGATTCCAACCGCACGATTCCTGGGCAATGAGGCCCAATGATGTGGACTGGACAGTGAAAACCATAGCAAGCAAACAAGCAGAAATCGAAGGAATACGCATACGAGGAAGGTACGCTATTTTGTGCGGGAAAGCCACAAACTTAAATTCAACCCATGCAGTACTTCCCGACTTTTTTGTTCGCTTTGGTGACCTTTCTTTTTGCCAATGGATGTTCAACTTCTGGAGTAACGGAGCAACTTGCTCCACGTTCGTGGGCGCTGGCCATTCACGGAGGTGCGGGGCATTTTGGTGAGGAAGACCTCAGTGCGGGACAGCAAGCAGCTTACACGGAATCCCTAACTGCGGCGGTTGAAATTGGAGAGCGCATTCTGATCGAAGGGGGGACAAGCCTCGATGCCGTTGAGGCGGTCATACGGTTTTTGGAAGACGATTCGTTATTCAATGCGGGCCGAGGTGCAGTCTTCACAGCCGAGGGCGTTCAAGAGTTGGATGCTTCCATTGCGGACGGTGCCACCCGGAACTGCGGGGCGGTCACGGGAATCAGAGGGTTCAAGCACCCCATTTCGGTGGCGCGTTCGGTGATGGATTCCAGTGAGCATGTGTTTTTCAGTGGCCACGGAGCGGGTGTTTTTGCCAGTGCTTTGGGCCACGATACGGCGGACGGTGATTGGTTCAGAACCGAGAAGGCTTACCAACGGTACCTGCGCGCTAAGCGCAGAGCGGAAGAAACGGATGTCCTAGCTGACAAGCGAGGAACCGTCGGTTGCGTTGCGCTTGACCAGGCGGGAAATCTAGCGGCCGGCACATCGACTGGAGGGATGACGTATAAACAGCACGGACGCATTGGAGACAGTCCCGTTATCGGCGCTGGAACATGGGCTGACAACCGCAGCTGTGCGGTTTCGGCCACCGGGTGGGGCGAGTACTTTATCCGCACTGGGGTCGCGCAAGACGTACATGCCCGCATGATCTATGGAGACGAGTCCTTGGGAGAGGCGTGCCGTGGGGCCATTTTCGATGAGATGGGGGCCTTGGGCGGGGATGGCGGAATCGTTGCCCTCGACAGAAACGGCAAGATTGCCTTGGTATGCAACAGTGCTGGGATGTTTCGGGCGTGGGCCACGCCAACTGATTCCGGGGTTGCCATGTTCGGCGCCACGCAAGAAGGAACGGTCGAAGTGTATTAACCTGCCGTCAATTCTTCAGGGCCGTCGCTGGTCAATCCGCGGTGCATGACGAGCACCAACAACGCAAGCAGTGCACTCGTCGATTCATAGGCTAAAGCGTGCCAAGGTTCGATGACCAAAGCCCTGCGCAGGAGAATAGTGCCGACAATGAATCCACAGTTTCGGAAGACCAATCCAAAGTCCGACAAGTAGCGGAACGAAATCACCAACAGCAATACATCCACCAAAATCAGCGCGGTGAAGAAGTCGTTGTAGAAGAAGTCGTTTGGGTCATGCAGCGCCCAATTCGAGTCCGTGTACAACTCCAGCCCCCAAGTGAACAGGGACCAGCCGCTGAGGAAAATCAGGTATGCAAATAAGAATCCGGCGAGGATCTTTTTGAATTCGATGAACCGCTGCAGTTCCAATTCCTCAATCCGCGCGATTCGGCGGGGCAAGACCCGGTAAAATGGCACCAAGATCCCGGCTACAATAATCGCTCCCAACAAATGCGGAAAAAAATCGGCTTCCCAAGGCCATTTCGTTGTGAAATCAACGTCCTTAAAAACCGATCGAATTTCAATCAAGGCGACGATTTCCATTTGCTTTCCCATGGACCTGGCAAAAGAAGTCGGTAGGTAGTGGATCAAGAGGTACACCTCGGCGACCAAGATGGCTGAGAACGGCGTGTAAAGGGTTTGAAGGGGGTGGCTGAAATACGCTTCAGGCCAATTGAACTCAAAGATGAGGTTGGCACTGTAGAGCGCGAGGTGCAACAAGAACATGCCCAATGCAAACCAAACCAGCCCGCGTTCCACCCGGTCGCGCGTGCTTTCCGAGAGCACCATGTTCGCGCTGTCAATCAAAAATGCTCTCATTTTAAGTCGTTATGAATCAATCTGATAACAGGTTAAGTCGCTCGATGTTCGGAGCATTTTGTCCGTACCTATTTTTGTCCTCCATGTGGCGCAAAGGGGAGATTCGAAAAACCAGGCAATTGACGCCGCAGTCCGCGGAGCTTGCCCTCGTTTTGAAGGGCGGCATGCCGGATGCAGACCCGGGTCAGTTCGTGGTCATCGAAACCGAAATTCAAGGCGTCTCCGTACGTGCGTCATTTTCGCTGCTTTCCATTGTCCAAGACGAATGGCGTCTCGCTGTGAAGCAGGCAAGGGTGGGGGGCGTGAGCGAATGGCTCTGCGACCTACAGGCGCCAGCTGACGTCCGCGTCGCAGGGCCCTTTGGCGATTTTGCTCTGTTGCCGGGATTCGATCACCATGCATTCATCGCCGGTGGGAGTGGAATCACCCCCATTTATTGCATGGTGAATGCGCTCATTCAAGCAGGTGAGGTTCCTACGCTGTATTTCTGCAACTCCGCCCCGGAGGAAGCCATGTACCTATCGGAGGTTCGGGAGTGGGCTCGGCATGGACGCATCAAGTTGGTTGAGGTTTTTGGACAGGGGTTGGTAAGCCGCATGGAGCGGGATGACTTTCGCAACTCAGCAGTTTACGTGTGTGGCCCACAGGCCATGACGGCTGCTGCTTTGGCTCAATTGGAACAATGGGGTGTCAGCGAAGGCGCCATTGCGACGGAAACCTATAAACGCGATCTATCCAACGGAGAGGCGTCCAATGTGCGATGGAAAGGGCGTTTTAGAAGGGAAAAAGAAGTCGCCGTGGCGGCAGATGAGAGCTTGTTGCAGGCCTTACGGCGCTCGGGAACGACCATTGACGCGGCTTGCTTGGTGGGTGCTTGCCGCACATGTGAGGTGGTCGTGGCATCGGGTCGAGTTGTTTGCAATGGTCGGGTCTTTGAAGCGGGTGAAGTAGTTCCAGCATGCGCAGCACGCCCGTTGCCGGATAACCCAGTGGTTCTGCGCCCATCCAAGGGGCTTTCGCGCGCCCAGTGGTTGATCGCCGCGGTGTTGATTGGGCTGGTATTCATGGGCATGTGGAATGTGCCGCCGGGATTGGGGTTTTCTTCGATGGGGTCCATGAACACAGGTCACAGCAGCTTAAGCTGTGAATCATGCCACCGTCCTGCGGAGGGCACGCTGCGACAGCAACTGGGTTACAATGCCAAAACAGCCTTGGGCGTGCACGATCACGATTGGGCAGCGGTGGGCTACGCCAAGGTGGATAACCAAACTTGTCAATCCTGCCACGAACGTCCCAACGACCGGCATCCTGTCTCTCGATTCAAGGAATTGCGTTTTGCAGCCCAACGGGAAGCACTGGGTGTTCACCAGTGCGTGAATTGCCATGGAGAACATGCGGGCAAGCGTGTGGCGAAGGTGGAGATGGACTTTTGTCAGCATTGCCACGCGTCGATGGAAGTGAAAGACGACCCGTTGGATGTTCCCCATTCGGACCTGGTGTCCAACGAAAATTGGGCCTCGTGTTTGACCTGTCACGACTTTCATGGGAACCACATGCATTCCGTCCCGTCACGCATGGCCGACAGGTTGCGCGAGTCTGAAATCCTCGGTTACTTTGACGGCGAAACAGATCCGTATGGACAAGAAAAGCGTTACCGCGCCACCAATGAGAAACCATAAAATGAACAGGCAGATTGCTTATGCCCTTGCCTTCACCTCAGTAGTGAGCAGTTCGGCTCTCTGGTCGCAATCGGATTCGAATGCGTCTGACGAGATTTTGCTGCAGGTCCGACCAAGGAGCGAATGGCGCGATGGCTACCAGCGGCTTCGCCAACCGGGAGAAGCAGGTGCCTTGCTTTCGATGCAACGAACGCGCGTGACGTGGCGCCACCATGCCGAGAAATGGGAGGTGAAGCTCGGATTTCAGGATGTGCGTACGTTTGGTGACCTCACAGGGTACTCAGGGTATGGGGCCATGGCCGCTGCTGAATCGTGGGCTGCATGGAAACCCAACGAGCGAACGCGCATCACAGCAGGGCGTCAGCAAATTGCATTTGACAACGAACGCATCGTCGGGGCGGTGAATTGGTCCCAGCCCGGGCGGTTCCACGATGGAATTCGTTGGGACCAGCGCACCAATTTGGGGAACACCACTGCAGCACTGGCATGGGACGCACCCGGCGGCTTGACGCGCATCATGGCGCACCATGTTTACACCACCGAGTTGCATCGAGTATCCCTCGTGTATTTCAATCAATTGAATTCGCAGCAACCGGACGAATCGGTAGCAACTTCGGGATTCACTTGGACAGGAGAGAAACGCGATTCCCCTTTTTCATGGGTGCTTGAAGGCTACATGCAGGCACAAAAGGCGGAATTGCCAACATCCTACATGGGGGTGCTGGAGCTGCACGCAAAAAGTGACCAAATCGGCAAGGCCCTCATCGCACTGGACTGGCTTGAGGGCGACGCGCGTGGCAGGGCATTTGCACCGTTCTTGGGAACCAACCACCGGCATTATGGCTGGATGGACCAATTCTACGTCGGTATTCCAGCCAACGGCATGACCGACGCACGCGTGCATTGGTCCAAACCTTTTAAGCGCACCGAGTGGAATGCCCGATGGGACGTGCGGTACCACCGATTCTATTCGGCCGAGTTCGATGCGCATTATGCGGATGAAATCGATGCTGTGGTGGTCTTCACGCCCAAGAAGTGGGTGAAGGCATCATTTGGTTGGTCTGTTATGCGGGGCACGGAGGCCATGTACGAGTCTCAAAACAGGAAGTCCACCGGGAATGGTCTTCAAAATTGGGGATGGGTGGAGTTGAATTTTTCACCGACCGTAGCATTGAATCAAATCCGTATGCAATGAGGCCACTGCGCTTTTGGGTATCGGTGATTTTGGTTTTCTGCATGGCTTTGGGCTACCTCTTTTTCAGCGCCCCTGAGCCTTTAGCGGCAGTAGACGCCGCCGACAACTCATTCTCAACAGAGGAGGCCATGGCGTTGTTGGCTTACGAAAACGATGTGACGCGAACGCTCTACACCAAAGCCATCGTAGGAGCTGGGAAGGCACAGGGATGGATGTTTTCAGAAGATTGGGCGGACCCGGATGTCGTCGCAGGTCCATTGCCTGCTCTGTTTTTACGTGGCATTGCGGAGGAGCTGAATTCTGGCGAAGTGCCCCTCGGATTGTACCTCGGTTCCGACTTTCCAATCGAATCTTCCAATCAATTCCAAGGGCGTCAGGCGGAAATATTTACCGAGATGCGGGAGCGCTTGGAACCCGCATATTTTTTCGATCAAGTCACACACGAAACCATCGGTATGTTCCCAGATTTCGCGTCGGCACCGGCGTGTGTTACCTGCCACAATGAACACGAGCGAACGTCAAAAACGGACTGGGAATTAGGTGATTTGATGGGGGCCACCACGTGGTCATTCCCCGGGGATTCAGTAACGACCGATGAGGTGGTTTCCATGCTCCAGGCGTACCGACAAGGCGTAGCCAATGTGTGGAGCAGGTATCTGCTGGAAATCGAGGACATGGATGCTTCAATGCGCCCTGAAATTGGCAGTTCTTGGCCGAGCCAAGGTGCCTACATTCCTTCTGGTCGAGCCTTTCAAGATAGCGTGGCCGAGTTGGCTTCCCCTCATTTGTTGGCCGCAATTTTGGAGGCACATGAATGATCTAAAGCTCCAACTGCGAGCGGTGTATGCGTGTTTTTGCGCCTTGCTTGTTTCAACGGTTCTGAGCCAGCTGGGTATGGTGGAATGGCATTGGCAGGATTCGCCTGTGTTTCGCAATTGGACCGGAGCATTGTTGTTCGCTTCTTTGCTGGGGCAGTGGTGTTTGTCTATTGGCCGCGTTGTTTACCAACGTCAAGGGGCGCGCTGGGATGCTTGGGTAGAGGTGCACCAGGCCTTGGCTTGGGCGGTGCCTTTTCTTGCCTTGCTTCATTCGCTGGAGCTGGGCTACGGATTGTTAGGGGCTTTGCCATTGGTGTTGTTTGCAGCGGCCATTTTCGGTTTGTGGATTTCGCTTCGCAAGAATGGCCGCCGTTGGCTTCCTTATCACTTGATTTTTTCTGCGTTGACACTTGCAGGCAGTGTGGTTCACTTGCTGCGCGTTGTTTTTTACCGCTGAGGCCTCTTTTCTTGAATATTATCAATTGATGGAAGTTTCCATTCGTAGTTTTACCGCGTGAAAAATCAACCTGTATCTCGAGGAATAACAGCGGTCACGCTCATGTGCCTGTCTTTTGCTTGCTGGGTGGTTTTTCCTGCATTCAATGCCTTCGATTGCAGTGATGACGCTTCGATCATTTTAGCCTTGGACTTGGAAGAAGACCGAGGAGAGGAAAACAATCAAGGCGAGGAGGAGAGTGCTGATGATGAGGTGAAAAAAGACTCTCCCACTAACGAGAGGCACCGCAGTCCTTTTGCCGTTTGCAAACGCGCAGCATGGGCAGTTGGTCAATCTATCTGGGAAGTGCCCGATGGCAATGGCGTTTTTGAGCCGCCGGAAGTGAAGGCCTGACATTCGTCAATTCGGTCGTTTCGACCGTTCATTCACTTTCATTCGACTCAAACTCATTTTTATGTTTAAGCATATTGCAAAGGACGCACCTGCGTCTTTGGTTGTTTTTTTGGTGGCGTTGCCACTTTGCCTGGGCATCGCCCTCGCCTCCGGAGCTGAACCCATTGCGGGGCTGATTGCTGGCATCATCGGGGGGCTCATTGTTGCCCCAATTTCAGGAAGCCATGTCGGGGTTTCCGGTCCTGCCGCTGGCTTGGCGGTCATCGTTTACGACGGCATTCAAGAAGTCGGATTCGAAGCTTTTTTGTTGGCGGTGGTCATCGGGGGCCTTGCCCAACTCGTGCTCGGAATTGTACGCGCAGGAGTTGTAGGCAAGTACTTCCCTGCCAGTGTCATTCAAGGGATGCTTGCTGCCATCGGTATCATCATTTTCATCAAGCAAATTCCCCACGGTTTGGGCTACGCCGGAGCAGAGGGGACGGTTAAGGCGGATAAGGTCTTCGACGTGCTCCTATTACTGGGCGATAACATCAGCTTTGCCTCCATGACGGCTGCGCTTGTTACCTCCGTTTGCTTGGGCATTTTGCTGCTGTGGGAAACGGACTTCATGAAGGCGAAAAGCTTCACAAAAGTGCTGTCAGGCTCGCTTGTCGCCGTTTTGGCAGGCGTGATCGTACACTTCGTGACGCGCAGCGGTGGAAGTGCGCTCACAGCCAAGCAATTGGTAGCGGTTCCCACTAGCCACGCTGCAAACGGAATCGATCCCTCGGCTTGGGGGTCGCTGTTGACGTTCCCGGACTTTTCTGCCATCGGGGACAGTGCAATTTGGATTCTCGCTGTAACCATCGCGGTGGTGGCAAGTCTTGAGACTTTGCTGTGCGTGGAGGCCACGGATAAACTCGACCCTGCCCAGCGCATTACGCCGACCAACCGTGAATTGCTCGCGCAAGGCGTCGGCAACACCGTGAGTGGATTGATCGGTGGCTTGCCCATTACCCAGGTTATTGTGCGTTCATCGGCGAACATCCAAACGGGGAACGAAACGAAAATGAGTGCAATCCTCCACGGAGCGTGGTTGCTTGTGTTTTTTCTTTTGGCGCCTACGTTGCTGACCTTCATTCCGTTGGGAAGTCTGGCTGCGGTGCTGTTTGTGGTGGGGTACAAGTTGGCCAAACCCGCTACTTTCCAGCGCATCTACCGCAGCGGAATGAAGCACTTCATCCCGTTTGTGGTCACGATCCTGGCGATCGTGTTCATCGATTTGCTGAAAGGATTGGGAATCGGACTGGTAGTGGCATTGCTTTGCAATCGCTTCATGGCAGACTCGGAGCAGTCATAACGACGTGTTGAGTTTTGTCTGAAATGGAGGAAATTCAAGGCATGTTCCGACAGGATTCTAATCACATTACAAGGACAGTTGCACGTGTTGCAGCTGTCCTTTTTTTGGCATTCACCTTTAGTGGATGCAACAAGCCGCATGAGTGCACGCCGGATTTGATTGATGACTGCTTTTACATCATGGTATACGACCCGGTTTGTGGTTGCGATGGCAATACCTACAGCAATTCAGGTGAAGCGGCCTGTCATAGCATCTATGAATACACTGAGGGTGCGTGCAATTGATGCAGCCCACTTGGTGTATCTTCCCTAAAAATTGGTCCATGCCTTTCACCAATTCCTCGGTTTCCATCGACTCGCTGCCCACGCTCGAGGCGGCAGATTTTGAAGGCCTGCCTTCGCGTTATCGAACGTACCGCTGGATGGTCTATGGATGTGTGTTGCTCATGGCAGGAGTGGGGCTAGGGGCGCTGGTGTGGTTTGAACTGGAGGCAGTATCTACCCTGCGGTGGGGTGTGTGGTTCGCCATTGCCTTGGTTGGAGTGTTCGAAGCGACTTGGGCCTTAGAGGAATGGAAGGGGTTCCCATTGCGCGGTGTGTTGGTTCGAGAACATGACCTGAGTTACCGCTCCGGATTTTTGCGGCAAGAGGTCATCACGGTGCCGTTCAACAGGATTCAGCACAGCGAGATTTCTCAAGGTCCGCTTGCTAGGGTGTTCAATATCTGCACCTTGAAACTTTACACAGCGGGAAGTTCTGGCGCAAACTTGCGGGTCTCGGGCATGGACGTGGAGCGCGCGCAACGATTGAGGCAACGACTGGATGAACGAGTCAGAAGGGCATAACGAACAGCTGGAGGAAGAGGCCCCACCTCGCAGGCAGCACCTTGCCGGCGTGATCCATTATTTCTTGCGGTATACGTGGGTGTTTTTGCGCAGTTTTTGGCCTGCACTCGCCGGTTTAGCGGTCAATGATTCATTCTGGAAATACAGCCATTGGGCGGCGATTGGATTCTTGATTTTGGTGGGGGTCGTGGCCTTGTTACAGCACCTTCGGTTCACGTTTCAGGTGGGCGAGGATGTGCTGGTGATCCGCAAGGGTGTACTCCAAAGGGAACGCATTGCCATCGCATTTGATCGCATTCAGATGGTGCACGTGGAACAGGCGTGGTGGCAGCAAATTCTCGGCGTGGCCGGGCTTCGGATTGATACGGCAGGGAGCAGTGGAACGGAAGTCGAAATTGCTGCTGTCAAGTTGAAAGAAGCTCACGTTCTGAAAGGTGTTCTGAGTGCACGACCGGCGTCCGGTCGTTCTGAGGAGGACACTGGACAGGAAATCCCGACAGCAAATGCGCCAGGCCGGGCCATCATTTCCCTCTCCTTACCTCGGCTGTTTAAAATTGGTTTGACCCAGAATCATTTGCGGAATGCCTTGATTGCTTTCGGTTCGGTAGCTGCTTTCGCAGAACCGCTTCAAGGGGTGCTCACGCAATGGTTTTCCGGGGTGCCCGACTACGCATGGTGGGCACTGAAGTTCGTTTGGGTGCTTCTGATTCCGTTGCTTGCTATAGGAGTGGTCATGGTGGGCATTCTGATTTCATTGATTGGGGCGGTTATCCGGTACTATAACCTCGAAGTGCAGGCCGTTAATGAGGGACTGAAATTGTCCGGAGGATTGCTCAAAAAGTTTGAGTTCCAGGTCCCCATTCACAAAGTGCAAATGTTGGAAGGTGCCAGCGGGGTTTTGCAGCGCTTCATTGGCTTTGAGACGTACAAAATTCATCAGGCCCGCGCCCAGGCAGAAGTCGGCCAGTCAGGGATGACCATGGCGATTCCAGGATTGGAAAGGGACCATGCCGACCAACTCAATGGGGTGTTGTTTCCCCCTTTTGGAAAAGTTGAGACCATTCTCCGCCCGCACAAACTGATGTTGGTTCGGATGGTCGTTGTGCGTTCGCTCATCCTGATTCCGGTGATGGTATGGGGCACTGCCCTCCTTAAGGTAGGCGTCACACTCTGGGTTGCTTGGCGCATTCTTGTTGCGGTTAAGCAGTTCGATCGTCTGCGATTGGAGGTGAATTCGACCCAAGTGAAGTTGCACCAAGGCTGGATTCGCCAACGGAACATGCGAGTAGAATTGCGAAAGTTGCAACGCGTTGTGCTTGTGGAAAATTGGCTCCTGCGCAAGCGGTCGTTGGTTCACATTCGGTTGCATACAGCTGCAGGGCCTGTGATGATGCGCTACATCCCGAAAGAGCGCGGACAGGCGCTTCGGGACGCGGCGCTTTATGAAGTGGAAAGCCGCAGCGAGCCTTGGATGTAATCAATGGTTGAGGACAAGGCGAGTTGCCTCAATCATGGCGTTGGAGGCGCCTTTATAATCTCGTGGGAAGGGAAATGCCTCCGCTTGCTCGAGCGCTTCTTTGCTCTCAGTCTTTTTTCCGCGCACAGCAAGTAGCCATGAAGTGGCCAACTCAATTTGCTTTTTTACTGACTCTTCCATCCAGTGATTGGGTCGAACTGAACGCAGTCTGTGGCGTTGAAGGATGTCTTCCAGCATATCCGTTTCACCAAACTGGATTAGCAAGGGTAGAATGGCTTTGAAGTAGAATAATTCTTCGTTTGGAAGAGGACTAAAGTGATCCGAGGCGTTTGTTGTCGTCTTTCCTTTCAGCAAGAAGTGGAGTGCGTCAATTCGTCCTTGTAGAATGGAGAAATAGGGAGCTTCTCGTTGGGGGATTTCGTCCAAGTGGGCTTCGGCGAGATCTTGGTCTCCGGATTGCAATGCTTCGGTAGCAAGTAAGCTGTGGCCAAATGCCTGATGCTCATCGTCTTGCGATAACTCCAGCATAGCGCGAATGTGTCGACCAAAGCCGCCATCCATATCATCCAACGGCACAAAAAAGGATAGGACGGAATCGAGGTAATTCGTTTCGGTCATCAGGCGTTCGATGAATTGTTCGTCTTCGACTTCATAAAATTTGGGCGCCACGTAGTGGGCAAAGACGTAGGAGATAGGCCAATACTGGAGGTTCTTGGTTTCGAGTCGGTCGATTGTTTGAAACAAGCGAATGACGCGGTCCTGATCCCCTTGTTCCAATCGGATGATGATCATGTGTCCTGCCATCATCACCGCTTCCATGGACACATCCCGTTCCATAAGGCGCGTGATGTAGTACTCATCGATGTCGACATTTTCCACCTGCAATCGGACCAGGAGTTCGACCAGGTCTTCCTCGTTCTTCAGGCGATCAATCAGCTCCTCAATCGTTCCATAGCCGGCATATTGAGCGAGGATATCCAATGTGGATTTTCGGAATTGACCGTCAAAAGACACCAATCCGAAGAATCGTCGGAGTGTGTGACTGGCCATTTTGCGGCCCGTTTTCTCCGTGATGTGATTGGCGAGTTGGATGCAGTCCCGCTGGCTGGTCACAGGTGAACCCCACGCATTGGTGATCGCCTTTCTAAAATTGTGGAGTACAGCTTGGGTGATATACACGGCGCAAGTGTAATGATTGGGAGGGAATGAAAACGGCTACAAAGCCGTGACTTTGTAGCCGTTGGGGAATGCTTTATAACTGTTGTTTTCGAGGATTACTCGCGGCGGGGCTGCAAGGCAAATCGAAGGGCTACTTTGTACAGATCTTGCGCCTGCTCATTGGTGACGCCGTAAGAGCCCGTCCAGCGCTCCAGCCACGCTTCCGACATGGGGACTGGTGCTCCTTCTGCCTGAAACGTTTCAATGGTGCGCAGAAAGTCCATCAACAATTCAGGAGATGGTTGAGCGTCATCTTGTGTGACCGTTGCAATCATGGATTGCACTTGATCGAAGTGGATGCCTTTGGATTCATAAGCCAATCGTAATTCGCTCTTGGATTCGGCCGTGTTGGTTTGTGCAAGTGCTTGTGTGCCGCCGATCACGAACAAGCCAATGAATAAGGGGATGAGTCGGTTCATGGGATGAATTATTGTCGGAAGAGGGAAATGGTTCCGCTGCAAAACGGTTGCAATTCGGGCGTGTCGCTGCAGGGGTATTCAAGGATTTCCATGGTGTAGTAGTAAACACCTTCCGGCAGTTCGTTGCCGGCTTCATCCTTTCCTGCAAATGCAGAAGTGAGGGGAGTCATGGTGTACACCAATTGGCCCCATCGATTGAAAATGTCCACGTTGTAGTTCAAGCATGCGGAAACCGCGGAAGGAATGATGAACGTATCGTTGAAGTCATCTCCGTTGGGTGTAAAGACATTGGGCACAAAGAATCCTTCGAGGTTGAGTGCGTTTTGCAGGTAAACGTCCTGCACTGTGGAATACGTGCAGCCGTATTCATCTGTAACAGCGAGCCCCATTTCAAATGTTCCCGTTTCATCGAAGTAGTACGTTGGATTCGAAAAGATTGCGACCAATTCGTTCTCCAAGAACCACTCATATCCGTAGGCCTCGTTCGGGTCGTTGACCAGACTGATGAGTTCCAATTCATTGCAAATCATTTGGAAGTCGAAGGAGGGTTCAATCGGCGTAGCCAAAACGTATTCAACCAATTCGACGTTGGTGCAACCATTTCCGTCAGTGATCGAATAGCTCACTTCATAATTTCCGGGTGTGGCGCCGCTGTGTTGTAAGGTGGTACCGCTTAGCAGGTCTCCTGATAGGTCGCCTCCTGCGGGCGAAGGGGTGAGCTCGATGTTGCCATCGTACAAGCAATAACTGTCCTCTGCACCGCTCGAAACGGCGGGAAGTGGGTTGACAGTCAGTTGGACGGTGATGGTGCTATCGCATCCAGCGGAAGTGGTCAGGACCGATGTATAGGGCCCCGCTGCGGTGATGGCGGTCCCATCGGGCATGTTGTATGATTCACCGTCGCAAATGGCTGCCGCGTAGGAGATGTCGTAGGCAGGGTTCAAGGTCAAATCAATGGTCACGCTGCTGTCGCACCCCAAGGTGGTCTGCAAATCAAAGTTGAAAACACCCGAGGAGGTGGGAAGAGTCCCGTCCGGGAAGAGGTAGGAGCCGTCGTCGCATTCGCTGAGGCTCACTGCCATGTCGTAATTGGGTTGGTAAATGACATTGGAAGTAACCGTGCTGTCGCAGCCATTGGTTTCGGAGGAAAGCACAACAGTGTAAATACCTTCTTCGGTTACGACGGTGCCGTCCCCCAGGGTAACAGGTTCTCCCTCGCACAAGGCCAAGGTATTCTCCGTTTCGAAGGGTTGCAGCATGGAGACGACCGTGGTGATGACGCTGTCGCATTGTGCCAATGTAGTCTCAAGTACCACCGGAAAGGTTCCGGGCTCATCTATGATCGTGCCGTCGGGCAAGGTGAACGTTTCCCCTGCGCAGAGCTGCACGGGCATTTGAAAATCGTACGTGGACTGTTCGAAGAGGTTGACCGTTACGATGCTGTCGCAGCCTTCCACGGAAACGTATTCTGCGATGTAGGTTCCTTCTTCATTCACTTCGGATCCATCGGGTAGGCTGTAGCTGCCGCCCTCGCAGTAGTACTCCGTGCTCTCGACTTCTAACTGATAGGCCACGGTCACCGTCGCTTCCGAGCTACAGCCCGAATTCGTCCCAACAACGGTGTACACGGTTGTTTCTGTGGGGTTGGCTGTTTGGAATGGGCCAAATCCGTTGCCTACCAAGCTTTCGTTTGGCGTCCACTGCAACTGGAATGCGCCGGTCGCGGAAAGCGATACAGGCTCGTTGCAAGTCGTCACGTATACCGGGTCAACCGTGAGGGTAGGATAGGGGATGACCGTGACAGTCACGTCAACGGTATCGATGCACTCCTCATTTGACGCTACCACGCTGTAAATCGTGGTTTCCAGCGGATTGACGAGTACGTTAGGGCCATCAATAACCGTGAGGCCATCGGCTTCAAACCAATCGTAATTGTCTGCTCCCGATAATGTGAGAAACAGGGAGTCTCCCTCGCAGAATTGGGGTGCTGTGGGTTCGACGATCATGCCCACGCCGCCGATGGGCGTAATCACAATGGAGCCGTTTCCAGACACGTTTCCGCCTGTGCATGTGAAGCCTGCAGGTGTCAAACTGGAGCCTCCGCCGCCACCGCCGCCGCCGAGCGTGCCAGCGGCAAAGCAATCCGAACCGCCACCGCCACCGCCGAGGGTGCCGGATGCAAAGCAATCCGAACCGCCACCTCCACCGCCGTAGTAGCCGCCACCGCCGCCACCGCCCGGCCCGACATTGTAACAAGGGTCTGTAGCGCCTGCACCTCCATTGCCCAATCCTCCGCTGCTTCCATTGTTACCCGATCCAATCCAAGGAGGTCCTCCGGGACCGCCAGAGTTTTGAGTAGCTCCGCTTCCGCCTTGACCAAAGGGGCTGTCTCCATCGCCACCGGAGTTACAGCCTGCATCGCCTGCGTCCGCGTCTGTATTTCCGCCGCCCATACCGCCTCCGCCGGCCGCCACTGCGACCCGATCTGCCAATGCAGAGCCTCCAATGCGGATGTCAGATGCACCGCCGCCTCCGCAACCTGCGTTCGCGCCGCCAGCTGCACCTCCGCCACCTCCGCCGTTGAAGCCCGCTCCAGGGCAGGCCCCTTCGCCACCCACGCGAATTTCCAGAACCTGGCCTTCTACCACGTCTAAAATCCCGGTGACCGTGGAGCCATTTCCGCCATTGGGTCCTCCGCCGGCAGCACCTTCCAGTGCTATTTCCAGCTGTGATACACAGCTCGGCACCACGTAAAGTTCTACCTCACCGGTATACTCGAATTCAATGGGGGTCTGCGCGACAGCAATGGCTGAACACATGGTTCCGAATGCCAAAAGGACAAGGCGTACAGGTTGCAGGTTCATTTTCAACGGTTTGACCGGAAGATAGGTTGAATTTTGCAATCATTCGTCATGGAAGCATGCGCTCCCCGTGTTGCGAATGGTCAAGTCCTCGCTGCTCTTGGTCGGTGCGGACGCGCAGCGGAATGATGCGATTGACCACAGCGTAAAGTCCGAAACTCGCCCCCAGCACACCAACTGCGACAGCCACAAGGGAAATGATGTGGCGAACAAATACCGTGGTTTCCCCGTAGATGAGCCCTACTTCATCGGCAAAAACACCCGTGAGAACCATGCCCACCAGGCCGCCAACCCCGTGACTTGCGAAGACGTCCAAGGTGTCATCGATTTCAAACCTCGATTGCCACCGGATTGCCCAGTTGCTCACCAGAGCGGCAATGAACCCGATGAAGATGCTGTGCGAAATGGAAACAAATCCAGCTGCAGGTGTGATGGCAACCAAGCCCACAATGGCACCAATGCACGCCCCCAATGCGGACATTTTCCGGTTCTGGAAACGGTCGTAGAAGACCCAGGTGATCATGGCAGTGGCACTAGCAAGATTTGTATTGGCAAACGCTTTAACCGCATCTGCATTCGCTCCGAGTGCGGAGCCCGCATTGAACCCGAACCAACCAAACCACAACAGGCCGGTACCAAGAATAACGAACGGTATGTTGGCCGGTTGGTCGTCCAATTCTTTTCGTTTGCCCAAAAACAGGGCGCCCGCGAGCGCGGCAAAACCGGCTGACATGTGGACCACAGTGCCCCCTGCAAAATCCAAAACGCCCCAGTTGCGCAATAATCCGTCCGGATGCCAAGTCATGTGAGCCAATGGGGGGTAAATGATGAGGCTAAAAAGAACCATGAACAAGATGTAAGCGCGAAAACGAATTCTGCCGGCAAAGCTCCCGGTGATCAAGGCCGGCGTGATGATGGCAAATTTCAGTTGGAACAAGGCAAAAAGCAGGAAAGGAATGGTCCCTGCAAAATCCTGATTGGGCGCTAATCCGACATCCCTGAAGGCGAAGTAAGTCCTCGGATCCCCGATGACGCCACCAATGGATGTGCCGAAACACAGGCTGAAACCGACGACGACCCACATTACGCTGATCACGCCGAGCGCAACGAAGCTCTGGAGCATGGTGGAAATCACGTTTTTGCGATTGACCATGCCTCCATAAAAAAAGGCGAGCCCCGGGGTCATAAGCAGTACGAATGCACTTGCGACCACCATCCAGGCGATGTCGCCAGAATCATACGAGTTAGAAAGGGTGTCAGGGCTGCCGTAATCTGCCCCAACAAGGAGTGTGGCCACTACCAATAGCGATAGCAGCAGAAAATTCCATTTTCTGTTCATTTTGAAGAAAAAAACCGATAAAAGTGCGGGAAATTGCCGTGGCTCGAAACTACTGTCAAGCAGTGACTTATGAAAATCGGAAGGCCATCCTGAACGCAGAATGAACATCTTGGGGCGAGAGCGGAGGAATTTGCGGTACCGATGATGGGACTTACTTCCGCGGAGAAGTGTAACGTTTTGCGCTGAATTCCCGTATTCATGAGCATATGGTACGATTTGTCTCCATTCGAATGATGCTGACGGCCGCCTGCGCGTTTGTTGCTTCCTGGACTGTCCTCGCAGAAGCTTACGGACAGGATTGCCTGGAACCTTGTGAATGCCATCCGTTGTCGGATGGTTTGGTCATCAGTGTAGAAGCCGATGGCGAATGTGCGCCCTTGAGCGTGGACTTGGTTTCAAACCTGGCTTCAGACCTGTGGGTTGACCATGCGTTTGAATGGGAAATCAACGGAGGCGAATTTGAGTGGACAAACGGAGCGGATGAAGGGTCTCCCGACCCCACTATCGTTTTGCAAGAATCGGGAATTTACCAGTTTGCCTTAATCGCGACGGATACTGCTGGAGTCGGGTGTTCAGCAACGTCGAACACCGTAACATTTGTGGTTGCTGGCGCTCCTCAGGTCATGATCTCGGATGCGCCCGACCTGTGCGCCTGGGAGGAGGGTGTGGTTGAAGTCTTGGTGAATCCGGGCAACACAGCCTTGACCTCATTTGCTTGGGGAGCCGGTGGCGCATGGGATACATTGGCTTTCCCAGCACCGTTGGTGCAAGTTTTTGAAACAGCGGGAGCCAACGAAGTGATTGCAGCAGCATCCAATGCCTGTGGCGCGGACCTCGACACTGCCTACGTACAGGTATTCCCCACACCGGCGCTCGAAGTGCATTCCGAATACAATTGGTATTGCATGGGGTCCTATGCTGATTTTACTGCCTCCGGCGATGGAGAGTTTGTTTGGAATGCCAACTCCGAGGTGCTGAGTGGCGGTCAACCCGGCGATTCCACAGTGCGGTTAGCAGTGGGCTCCCAGGTGGTTGGGTCGGTGTTTACGACCATCGACCACGGCTCTGTTCAGTGCACAAGCAGCGCCGGTTTTACAGCATATGGTTTCTTCGTGCCGTCGGTAACGATTGGGGCCGATGAGGTAGCATGCGTTGGAGACGAGGTCGAGTTGGATGCGAATATTTTCAGTTTCGGCTGGGACACATCGGTGGAGTGGATTTTAAATGGCGCTGCAGTGGATACAGTGCACGCGCCGACCGCTTCACAAAGCACGACTTCATCGTTCAGTTGGGAAGGTGAAACAACACCCGGGGTATATGAATTTCAGGCTGCCGTCACATTCGATCCGTACCCTGCTTGGTTGCCGGATTACGGTTGTGCCGATACGACCAGCCATGTCGTTGCAGTTACAGCTTTGCCTGAAGTGAGCTCAGTCCCAATTTGGGAAGTATGCAATCAGTCATTCTCTGAGCCTTTACCGGAAGCGAATCCGATTGGAGGCGAATGGCAGGGCCCAAACGGTCCCGTTCAATTGGCAGTCGATCCGCTTGATTACGGATTGGGTCAACACGAATTCACGTATGCTTTCACGGATGCAAACGGTTGCCAATCGACGGATACCACGCTGCTTGTTGTGGAGGAGCCCATCCAAGCTATGGCCGGATTGGATTCCACGTTTTGTGAAAGCAATGCCATTGTAACGGTTCCCAGTTCCCAATCAGGAGGATGGTGGTCCGGACCAGGCGTGCTGTTTCCCGAGTCGGGAGTTGTTGATCTTGCCCAATTGGTGGTGGGGCAAAATTCCCTCATGTACATGTTGGGCGAAGGCTCGTGCGCGACTTCCGATGAAGTCATTTGGGAAGTCATGGAATCTCCTATGGCCTTCCTCTCGTCAGAAGGAAGCCTTTTCTGTGATGGGGATACCGTGTGGCTGGACGTATTGGCCGGAGGAGGAACACTGGCAGAAGGCAGTGCTTACAACTTCAATTGGACAGAACAAGTGGTTTTCACGAGCACGGGAGTTCCGTACTACGTTGCCGATGTGAATGAGCCTTTGGAAACCATTGGCTTAATTGTGACAGACGATGAAGGGTGTGCAGACGAGGCGGTCACATTCGTAAATGCCATGCCGTTGCCCGAAGTGGTTATTCCAGCGTTGGGCGTAGAATGTGACTCGGACTTCTCAGTCGAATTGCCTCAGCCAAGCGCCTCCATGGGAACATGGTCGGGGCAAGGGATTGCCCATCCGGACGGTGTATTTAATCCTGCCGTCGCAGGCATCGGGATCACCGAACTCACATTTACTGCCACCAGCATTTTAGGGTGTGAAAACTCGGATATGGCTTTGATTGAAGTCATCGCGGCACCCACTGTGGATGCAGGAAATGGGATTTCCGTTTGCGCGGGTGCGCCGGCTGTGGCTTTGGAAGGTTTTTCTCCATTGGATGGCTGGTGGGAAGGCCCCTTGACAGCGTCAAATGACAGTGTCATCTTTGACCCCGGGACCGCGGTAGCAGGGAACTATGAGGCGATTTACCACATCGGAGAAGGCTCTTGTCATGTCTCCGACGCGCTGGAAATCGAAGTCCTCTCACTACCCGTTTTACAGCC
Organism: uncultured Flavobacteriales bacterium; assembly: GCA_938074325.1. Classification (GTDB taxonomy): domain Bacteria; phylum Bacteroidota; class Bacteroidia; order Flavobacteriales_D; family Sanyastnellaceae; genus UA16. Next base: position 34,707 of record CALJFZ010000017.1, read on the forward strand.
GGTTTTGGAGGCGGCGATTTGCGAAGGTGATACCGCTCTGGTCCATGTTGATGTCGTCAATGCGGATGACTTCAGCGGGTACTCAGTGATGTGGAGTGGAGCCAATTTGATCACCGAATTGGACGCGTGGTCCGTGGCGTCTGGTCCATGGGCGGCGGGCGATGCTCCTGAAGCCTCGGTCACGGTAACGACAGAATCTGGTTGCAGCGCCTCGGCAGTCGCCAGTTGGTCGGTCAATGCCCTGCCGGAAATCACGCTCCCCGAAGGGTGGTCTGTTTGCGCAAATGTAGATATGGCGTTGCTCCCGGATGCTTCGCCCTCAGGTGGTGCTTGGACAGGAGCAGGGGTCGAGGGTGAATCGTTCATGCCTGCGGAGGCATTGGGTAATTCTGAACTTGAGTACACCATTGAAGATGCCAATGGATGCACAAACAGTGCGATCCTGGCAGCGGAAATTGTCCTGCCCATCGAAATTGATTTAGGCCCGAAACTGCATGAATGCGAGGGGACAGGCGCAGCATGGTTGCCGACCCCCGAGGCACTCAGTGGAAATTGGGCGGGGCCCGGTCTCCTTGATGCGGCCTCAGGTGAAGTGGATTTAAACGAATTGTTGCCCGGCGCATACGTTTACGCCTTTACCCATGCCGGGGAGGTGTGCACGTCGACCGCGGATGCGGAGATGGAAGTGCATCCCAAACCGACCGTACAGGTTACATCCGAGCCGGTTGCGTGCGTTGATTCCCTCATGACCATGTCTGCGACCACAGATGCAGGCACTGAGCCTTTTGCTTTTGCCTGGAACATTGGTGGTCAAACGTGGGAAACGGAGGTCCCGTCCTACACGACCGCTTGGTCGCAGTCGGGAGTTGAGGACGTTGCATTGGAGACGACGGATGCGTGGGGGTGTGCGACCACCATTTCATGGACGACCGAAATCCAATCGCCTGTAAGCGTTGCAATGACGGCTGCCATGGCCATTTGCAATCAAGCGATACCGGTGGATCTCATGCAGTCTGTTCAACCTGCGGTGGAGGGAGCTTCTCAATTTTATGGCCTCAATTTGGCTTCCGCTGCTGTGAGCACGGCGGGGCTCGTAAACCCCGAAATGTTGCCCACTGGTGAACACGAAATTGTGTACCTCTTTCAACCCAATGAAGGATGCGTATTTCAGGATACCCTCACCTTGGAAGTAGGTGTTGCAGCTGACATCACAGCAGGTTCAGATCTATCTGTTTGCTTTGATTACGGGGTCGTAGAATTGCCTGCAGAAAACGGGACGCTTCCTGTATGGTGGGCAGCCGAAACGGAACAGACCATTGCCGCAATTGTTGACGCAAATTCCGGTACGGTAGACGTCAGCCTCCTGCCAGTAGGTGTGCATACATTTTCCATCTCAACAGGCGAAGGAACATGCGCTGCTTCGGATACCCTTGACTTGGAAGTGCTAGAATTGCCTCAAGTGGATTTGCCTGCTCTTGACGCTGCATGTGCAAATGGTGCCCCTGTGATGTTACCAGACCCGTGGCCGAACGGAGGAGCCTGGCAAGGTACGGGGGTGACGGACATGGCATTTAATCCTGAGCTTTCGGGTGTTGGTGAGTTTGTTTTGACCTACGAATTTGTAGATGTCTCAACCGCCTGTGCCAATGACATGACTGTCGGAATCACCGTTCACGACGCTGTGGATTTGTCGTTGACCCCCAGCGCATTGGAAGGGTGCAGTCCATTTGACGTGAGCGTCATGGTCGAGGATTGGGATGGTTCTGAAATCACATGGTCGGTGGGTGATTCCGTTTTCACCGAAGCTTCCGCGCTGGCGTCGTTGATCCTGCAAGCACCCGGCATGTATGAAATCACTGCCGAAGCAGTGGATGCCAACGGATGCGAGCGGCAGGCCTCGCATACCCTTGAGGTAATCCCCGCCCCGGAGGTGGATTGGGCGCTCGAAATCAACGAGTGGTGCGGTGTGCCTGCGGTGATTCCCGTGGGATTGGATGCCGGAGCGGCAGAGGTCCAATGGCACGTAAACGGTTCGTTGGTAGCCATCGGTCAAACGGCAGAACTGGAATTTGAAGAAGCGGGCTGGTATGCATTGGAAGCCGTTGTGACCAACGAATTCGGATGCGTGAAATCCCTCGCAGATTCCCTCGAGGCATTGCCATTGCCTTCTGCGACATTGAATGCAGACCCCATGTTGGGTTGCAGCCCACTTGAAGTGACATTGGATTTCGAACACGACGCTGAAGAGGCCCATTTGATGTTGAGTTCAGCTGCCGCAGAATGGCTGCTGAGCACCTCTGATTCTGTGTTGGTCTTGGACGAAGCGGGAGGGTACCAATTGGCCCTGCATGTCGTTGACGCTCGAGGGTGTGAAAACACCATCGAGCTCGCAGACAGCATCCAAGTGCTCCAAAGTCCCATTGTGGACTTTGAGCCATCGCCTTACGCAGGTACGTGGGACAATCCGGATCCGTTGAACAGCTCTTGGTCTTTCGAGAACCTTTCGGATGATGGGCAAGCGCTCTGGGATTTCGGCGACGGGGGGATGTCGACCAACTGGAACGGCAGCCACACGTACGAAGCTCCCGGAACGTATGAGGTGCACGTAATGGTCGTCAACGAGTTCGGCTGCTCTGGAGAAGCCGCGATGGAAGTGGAAGTCGAGGAAAACCTGCAGGTCTTCGTACCCAACGCATTTACCCCGCCCACGAATGGCTATTCGGATGGTGTGAACGACGGGTGGCGTCCCGAAATCTCCGCTCCTGAATTGGTGGACCGCTATTGGTTACGTGTTTTTAACCGCTACGGCCAGCTCGTCTGGGAATCCCACGATCCGGAGGAATACTGGATCGGCCAAGCGGGACAGCAAAGCGACCATTTCGGGATGAACGATGCTTACACGTGGGTCTTGCGCGTGGATTCCCGGGCGCAACGTCCTGCTCAGCGGGAGTGGCGCGGCCACGTGACCCTCATTCGATGACAACGAACCGTACACTGCGGCCACCGTCAATTCGGGCGACGTAGGTACCTACAGGCCAGCCGGCTACATCCAGGACGCCCCTTGCGAAGCGAAGGTCCGCGACGGGTACGCCATATGCATTCCATACCTCTATTCGCCGTGCATCATCCCACGTGATGTGCTCTCGCGTTGGATTCGGGTAGCCCGTTACTCCAATAAATTGAGGTTCCACAACCTTCAGAGCAGCATCCCGGATGTGGATGTTCTCCACGGATTCGAGGGTTTCATCAACCATGCTCCAAAATTCACAGGGAAGCGATCCGTCCCAACCGGGCTCGGGATCGATCAATACAGTGAAGCGTTCTCCGGGATAAATTTCCAATGCATCTGGCTCGAAAGGGGTTGGGAGAGGACGTCCGTCGCTCATGTAACACGTAGCATTCAATTCCGGCGAGAATTGGCACACCACGCGGCTATAGGCCATGGATCCTAATCGAAATGCAAGCGGCTGGCCCGGTTCAAAGTGCACGATGCGCTCGGGGGCTTCGAGCTGGCTACCCGACTCACCGTTGATCATGAACACGTCTGGACGGATATCGTGGAAAGGGTAGGAGCCCACTGGATCTAAGTTGGTGGCGATTTCCAAGTCGCTGAAGAGCAAGGGGACATCCTCAGCGTAGGCAGGTCCGCCTGCGAACAAGGTGAAGTCCGGACGGGTGACCAAGACCATGCCGTACATCCCCATCGTTAGGTGCAAGGTCGTTGTAACATGGCAGTGGTAGAGGAATGTGCCGGGGTAATCGGCGTCGAAGGAATACGTGGCATCGTCCCCAGTCGTCACCAAAAAGCTCGTTCCGGGGACGCCGTCATTCGCTTGGTCGACATCCAGCCCATGCAGGTGGATCGTGTGGCTCTCAGGACTCGGATTTGTGAAATTCAATTGCACCGACTCACCTTCGGTATAAGTGAGCAGTGGTGCAGGAAGGGTAATGAATCCATCGGCAACCCAGCCATATCCCCAAATTGGCACCGGTGTGCCATCCGGGAGAAACGTATACCCCTCCATCCCAGAAAACAACTCCGGAGGCTGCTGTTGGGCGTAAAGAGAGGGCGCAAGCCAGACCATGCTGATGAGCACCACCGTGCGAAGAATGTGCTGGACGGTGCTCATGGGTCGACAATGATTTGCGTGAGCATGCCACCCGGGTAAAAACCCGCGTTGGTAACGGCGATGAGGTTGTGGTCGTGCACCGGATAAATACCGGCCTGATTGGCCACCAGTTGCACCGTCATGCCTTCTCCTTTTTTCACGGGGACGGTGTCCTTTGACCAGCCGATTCGGGCGGGTTGAAGGTTGCTTGTGAGCACCTCCACATGGAAACCGTGGAAGTGCAGTACGTGGTCCATTTGTCCGTGGTTTGCTACCGCAATCCAACAGGTGTCACCCAAAGCCACGCTGACAAGGGCATTGGGGTCTTCGAGGGTCGTGGGATACGTTTGCTCGTTGATGGAGAAGTAATTCGGAACATACGCCGCAGTTGGGTCAGGCTCCATACCACTGCTCCAGGAAGCCATTTGCTGAGTTTCCCAATCGCACAAATTCCAATGAAACAAGGCAGAGTTTCCATCCGACTGGAGCCCCACTTGCAACATGCTCTGCGCGCCCAACCCGTTGCCCTCGCCGTCGATCAATCCGAGGCGGTAGGTTCCCATGGGAAGAGCGGGCAAGTCGACCACCGCGGTATCTCCTGGTTCAATGGTGGTGCCTTCGGTTTCGCCCATGAGCAGCGCCCAAACATGGCTCGTGGTGTCTGCATTGATAATCACGAGACTCGAAGCAGTGCCAGCTTCGCGCTCAAGGACAGCGTTTTGCTCGGACCAATCAGCCGAAGCGTTCAGCCTAAGCACTTCAGGTGCTTCGGGGAGTTGACCCCACGTTCCGCGCATGATGAACAGAGAGTCCTGCCCGAACGTGAGCACCGTGGCGGACATAAAACCCACCAGTCCTATGCATTTCACAAAATTGCGAGCGCTCCTTGACATGTTGCTAAAATAAACTCCAAAGCGGAGCCACAAATTCTCGGGTGTCTCAAAAGAGACCATCGAGGGCTTAATCGTCGGATTCTTCTCCTTCTACATCAATGCCGAAATCATCGTCTGTTGCTTCTTCGAGCATTTCAATCATTTCGCTGTCGATGCGGAACAAGTAGATGGTGTCTTCCGTCTTAATTTCCAAGCATCGAATGTACTTGCCATCCGGCAACGATAGCGTGCGAACATCTTCATCGCCAAAGCCGTCGGGGTACTCCGCCGTGATCAAGGCAATGTGCGCCTCCGTGATGTTTGTGTAGTTCTTGATGATGCGCTTCATGGCCTACCAATTCAAAATCCAAGCGAAAACGATCGGAGCCACGATCGTGGCGTCGCTTTCAATGATGAACTTGGGCGTCTTCTCGCCCAGTTTGCCCCAGGTGATTTTCTCGTTCGGTACTGCACCGGAGTACGATCCATAGCTCGTTGTGCTGTCAGAAATCTGGCAGAAATAGCCCCAAAGCGGGACACTTTCACGGCCTAGGTCTTGGTGCAACATCGGAACGACGCAAATCGGGAAATCCCCGGCGATGCCACCACCTATTTGGAAAAAGCCGATGGTCGTTCCGTCCGCCGTGACGTCGGTATACCAATCGGCCAACCACATCATGTACTCGATGCCACTTTTAACGGTGCTCGGTTGTACCTCACCGATCAAGCAGTGGGCGGCGAAGATGTTGCCCAACGTGCTGTCTTCCCAGCCAGGGACGACGATGGGGATGTTTTTCTCAGCTGCGGCCAACATCCAGCTATCCTTGGGGTCGATTTCGTAGTACTGTTCGAGAACACCCGATGTGAGTGCTTGGTAGAAAAATTCATGCGGGAAATGACGCTTGCCCGCTGACTCAGCGGCTTGCCACAACGCGACCATGTGGTGCTCCAATCGCCGGAAGGCCTCCTCCTCCGGAATGCAGGTATCCGTTACACGGTTCAGCCCGCGGTCCAACAGCGCTTGCTCGTCGGCAGCCGTGAGGTCCCGGTAGTGGGGGACGCGCTCATAGTGGGAGTGTGCGACCAGGTTCATGACATCTTCCTCCAAGTTCGCGCCGGTGCAACTGATGATCGCCACTTTGTCTTGGCGAATCATTTCGGCAAGGCTTCGACCCAATTCTGCGGTGCTCATCGCACCGGCGAGCGTAACCATCATTTTGCCGCCTGCCGCCAAGTGGGCTTCGTATCCTTTGGCAGCGTCCTCGAGTGCCGCGGCGTTGAAATGTTTGAAGTGGCGCGCGACAAAATCACGCATGTGTGGAGTTTGGCTCATGATTGAGTCGCTTGATAGGGTGTGGGGTTGAGGGAATAGGTGAGCATTTTGTACAGCAGTTTGGCTGCCAAAAAATCACTGGGTTTACTGCCCGCATGGGCCGCCAATTCGACGATGTCGAAGCCTACGACATTAAATTTTTCGGCTGCTTTGCGAATCAAACGGGTGATTTGAAACCAGTCGAGTCCGCCCGGTTCAGGGGTTCCTGTGTCAGGCAGGTAGCCGGGGTCAAAGGCGTCGAGGTCTACCGTAATGTACACGGGACGCTTCGGTTGGCCTAAGGCCTCGAGGGCTTCTGCTTGCCAAGCGTCATCGTTTCGATGTCGGCAGTCATCGCCAGTGAAGAGACAGCCTTTCTGGATGTAAGGCAATTCGGAAGCGTCCATGCTCCGTATCCCCACTTGCACAAGGGTGCAATGTTGAGACGCCCAATGCATGGCGCAAGCGTGATTGCACGCTGAACCCAAGTACGATGGGCGCAAGTCGGCGTGGGCATCGATGTGGAGCACGGCCAGGTTGGGGTTGGCCTCAGCACAGGCTTGAATGGCGCCTATACTCACGCTGTGTTCGCCGCCCAAAACCACGGGGGTTTTCCCGTCCGAGAGCACGTGTGTGGTCAATGTTTTAACGGCAGCGGTCATGGATTCAGGGGAGGCGGACTCCTTTACGGAAGGAGCAATGAATACCCCTTCGCGGTAGACTTCTGTCCCGGTTTCTATGTCGTACAACTCCATGTTTTCGGTGGCATGAAGGAGCGCTTCAGGCCCCGCATCGGCTCCTTTTCCCCAGGTGGATGTTCCGTCATAAGGAACGGGAATGAGGACGGCCTTTGCGCGTTCATATGCAGCATTCGGGGTGTCGACCCCGGCGTATGGGCTCAATGGTGATGGTTTCATTTTCGATTGGATTGAACGAAAGCGGGAGCTGTTTGCTCTTGAGATGAGGATGTTGCATAGCCGAGGAGCCCCAATACTTGTTCCGAAGTTTGCTCAGTCGAGAACACTTCGTAAGTCAATTCATCATCGGCGTCGCGGTTGATGAGGACATGCTGCAATCCGGGGATGAGGCAATGGTGTACACCGCCATGACCGCCAATGTTGTCTTGGTATGCGCCCGTGTTGAAGAAGCCGAGGTACAGCGGTTGATCGCGTTTGTACTGGGGCAAATAAATGGCGTTCAGGTGCTGCTCGGAATTGTAGTAATCGTCGCTGTCGCACGTCAAACCTCCCAAGAAGACTCGCTCATACGGATCGAGCCATCGGTTCAATGGCAACATCAAGAACCGCTTGTTGATCGCCCACGAATCGGGCAAGGTGGTCATGAACGAAGAGTCGATGAGGTTCCATTTCTCCCGGTCGTTCTGGCGCTTTTGGTGAATGACCTTGAAGACGGTGGCGCCTGCCTCGGCGACGGTGAACGAGCCGAATTCGGTGTAGATATCCGGTGCAGGAACATCGGCTTCCTTGCAGGCCAGTTGCACTTGTTCCAAAATCGCCTCGATCATGTAGGCGTAGTCGTAGTCGAACGCCAGCGAGTTCTTGGTTGGCAGGCCGCCGCCGATGTTCAGCGCGGTCAACGTGGGACAGACCTTCCGCAGCTCTGTGTATACGCGCATGGCTTTGCGGAGTTCATTCCAATAGTAGGCCGTGTCGCGGATGCCGGTGTTGCAGAAGAAGTGCAACATGGACAGATTGACCAAGTCATTGGGTTCAATCGCTTCCTGGTAAAACCCTTTAATGCGGTGGTAGCCGATGCCGAGGCGCGAAGTATAAAAGGCAAATTTGGGCTCTTCTTCCGTCGCGATCCGAATGCCAACGTCAATCGGCCGATCGAGCCGGGGAGCTAGTCGCTTGAATTCATCCTCGTTATCGATGACCGGCAGCAACCCGCTGAACCCATTCTCCCGTAGCGCAATGATGCGTTCGATATAGGCGTCCGTTTTGAATCCGTTACAGATGATGCGGTCGCCCTTTTCGAGGTGGCCAGTGGCATGCAGCGATTTAACAATGTCCAGATCAAAAGCGCTGGATGTCTCAATGTGAGCGCCGTGCTTCAATACCTCTTCGGTGACGTGGCGAAAATGTGAGCTCTTGGTGACGTAGCAATAGTGGTACGCTCCAGGGTAGTTGAGCTTTTTCATGGCATCGCGGAACCAGCCATGAGCAAGGCGGATGTTCTCGCCGATTTTGGGGAGGTAGGTGATGCGAAGGGGGGAGCCGAATCGTTCCACCACATCCATCATGGGAATCCCGTGGAAACGCAATGCGTCGTTTTCGATCTCGAACTCGGGTTGTGGCCAATCGAACGTTTGGTCCACCAAATCAAAATATTGCAGTTTCATTGCAAGAATCTGAGGGGTAAAACATTGAAAAAGGCTGCGAGTGCCCGACGCTACCAACGCAGGCAAGTCTTTTCAATGACCGATCAGATTCGGAAAGCAAATGCACATCCACGGCGCTTCGAAACGATGCGCTGGCGCTCTGCTTTCCATTGAGCAAGAGTGGGTTGGATGTGTGCGTTTGACAAAACAATCAAATTTGCTGGAGCAATATTAGTTGGATTTTCAACTTTTCGATTCAACTTTTTTCAAAATTTGTCGGGGATGAAAAAGAAAGCTTGGCTGGAAATGATGGACGCCGGTGTTCGGGACGCGTTGAACCGCCTGCAGGCGGACATGACGGCGCTGCAGGAAAGCCGGCAAGCGGATACCAAAAGTTCCGCTGGGGATAAGCATGAAACAGCTCGTGCCATGGTGGACCAGGAGCTGCACCAATTGAGTCAGCAACGGGAAAAGGCGCTGCGCAACCAATCGGAGTTGCAGCAATTATCCGATGCGCCGTGCGAAGTTGCAACGCGCGGTGCTGCGGTCGAAACTGATCGCAGCATCTATTTCATCTCCATTTCATTTGGCAAACTGCCTGCGGAGGATGTGAAGCCTGTCTATGCCCTTTCGCCGGTGTCCCCAGCAGCTCAAGCCATGCTCGGCAAGCGAGCAGGAGAGGTGTTTGAAATCAACGGCATGAGACACACCATCCTGAAGGTCTACTGATACTCGGCAAAATGCTCCACGCTGAGCGCGTCAGGGGCCAAATTTTGAGAACCGGTGGTTCTGAACCGAAGGGTTTTGGGTTCGTTCGGGAAGAGCATGAACCCGTTTTCTTCGAATTGAACGCCTTCTAGTTGAAGCCGCACTCCTAGTACTACCTGATCGCATGTCAACACCAAGGAATTGCCTTCCCAAACGGTTTTAATGGTGGCGTCGGGCCAGTCTACTTCGGCGGGCTTGGCGTGCAGGTGCGTACCTGCGTCCAGATTAATTCCTGAGCCATCAATCCACACCCAGCGCAAGATGCCTTTTGGCGTGTTGAAGGCTTCGCCAAGTTCCAGGACTTCGTGGGAGAAGGCGGGTAGATCAACTTCAAAACTTTCGACATGCAATGTGTCACCCTGGAAATTGAGTAATGCTACTTGAAGGACGGTGGATTCCAAGATCTCTGCTGCATCGTTGAAGACAACCAATGATTCTAGGGCGCGCCCGTGAGCCCGTTGAACGCACCGGGGTTTGTTGGCTTGCTGGACGGCATGGTGCGCCAGTTTCCAACGTCCGAAATAATCTAACGTGGACCACGAGACGGTCGGCCAGACGTCACTCAGCTGCCAATACAAGGAGCCTGCGTACCGACCCTCGCTGGTTCGATGCCGTTCCAGTGCTTCACGCAATCCCAGCGCCTGCGTCAGTTGGGAAAGGTAGATCCAGCGTTGAAGAGCGGTGTGGCTTTCGTCGGACGCAGCGGGGTCGGCGGTATAGCGTTTCGCATAAATCCGCATCATGCCCCAGCCGTCCAATCCGGGCTCCAGCCATTCCATCTTGGATCGTTGCCGGAACTGCAAGGCCTCGTCCTCAAAATGTCGGATGCCCGCGGACGCGAGGGTGCTGGAGTCGGGCAAACTCTGCAGTCCGTATTCGCTGGCAAAACGTCCCGCATGGCTGGAGAAATAGTCAAAGTCGAGGGTGTCAAACCACACGCGCCATGCGTGCTCGTCGCCAGAAGTCCAGTCTGCATCGCCCTGGGATTGCGTGGGAAGCAGGGCCAACGGGTCCTCAGAAGGGGAGGAGGGCCAGTAAGTGGTATTGGATTCTCTCGAAACGACAGCGGGTAGCGCCTCGTGGAATACGGATGCGTAGGCTCGCTCGGTCGCCACAGAATCTTCTCCGTGCAAGTTGAACGCGTCAGGCCAACCCCAATTTTCCCATGCATGCTTCGATTCGTTGTTTCCGCACCACAAGGCGAGTGAAGGGCGGTGGCGCAGGCGTTTGACTTGATGAATGGCTTCTTCAGTCACATTCTCGAGAAACGCACGATCACCGGGTACCATGGCGCACGCAAACATGAAATCCTGCCAGACCAACAGCCCGGCGGAGTCGCAGAAGTCATAAAATTGCTCGCTGGGGTAGGAGGCTCCGCCCCAGACGCGCACCATGTTCATGTTGGCATCCACGGCACTTTGCAGGACAGAACGTTCGCGTTCGCTGCTACGTGCCGTGAAAAAATCCGCAGGAATGGTGTTGGCGCCTCGCGCTTGAACCGGTTGGCCATTGACCGTGCATTGAAACGATTGTCCCCAACGATCAGGTGTTCGAATCCATTCGATGGTGCGCAACCCAATCTTCCATTCTACGGCCTGATATTCCGAGGATGATGGCATCCACCTCAAAAGGTACAAGGGTTGGCCGCCCATGCCAATTGGCCACCACAATTCCGGCACTTCAATGTCGAAACGACCACCTTCCGGCAGGGGGGTAGGCGATGAAGTGTGACCACCGGGTGCAATCAATGACCAGGTGCCGTCCGGCCAGCTCCCCGGAGGTGCAAAGGTCACCGCTGCCGCTCCGTCGGAGGTCAAGGTGGACTCAATTCGGACGTCGCTAGCGTTGGGTTGATTTCGAGGAAGGATGGTTACAGTTCCAGAGATTCCACCGGACACCAATCGCGGCCCCCAGTCCCATCCGAAGTGGTAGAAAGGCTTTCGGGTCACGCTGCTGGTCTGTTTCCCGATGGGCTTCATTTCATTGCTCACTGGAACGAGCCGTGGGTGTTGGTCCAGGCGGTCCTGCCCACGTTTGACGGCCGAGTGTAGGGTCACTTCGATGTCCCATGCGGTGGGGTGCGCAGGTAAGTTGATTTCGTAAGCGCGGTGAGCGTTGTCGCTTTCGAGAAGAAGGGAGTCATTCACCACCACGCTTGCATACGTGTCCAAGCCCTCGAAACGGATCTTCGACTCCCTGGAGTATCCAGCTGTCAATGCCCGTGTCCTGTAGACCCAACTTTGCTCTTCTACCCATTGGAGGGTAGTCTCATTGGTGCCATGATACGGTTCGGTTATGGAACCATTGGCCAAAAGATCCGTCAAGGCGTCCCCTGGAACGTCAGCGGAGATCCAGTTGTCGGTTAGAGGGTTGTACAATTCCCATTGCAGCGCCTGAACCGGTTTGGGCTCCGAGATTTGGCAGCCTGGTAGACTGCAGAGGACTGCACAGGCAAAGAATCCAAGCCATGCAAATGGTCTTAAGCCTAGAGGGGAGTATTGGATTGAATTCATGAAGTCGCAGGTCAAGATAGCGCAAGGTCCACCGAGGTGAAAAAAAATGAATTCCGCCCCCCTAATGATGTCATTTTATTCGTGTAACTTGCACACCTCAGCCCGCGCAATGATCCGGCTATTCCCCCTCCTTGGAAACGCGCACACCCCTGTGAAATTTTTCGTTCGCTTACTTTATTGCCTTGGTTTTGCTGCCTTTTTGCTGCAAATCCAAGCATGTAGTGGTGCGCAGGAAGCGGCTCGCGATGAGCAAAGCGTTTTTGTTGACTCGCTATTAGCGGAGATGAGCCTCGAGGCAAAAGTGGGAGAGATGACCCAACTGACCCTGGGCACCATTCTGCCAAAAGAAGGCAAGCGCATCATTGAGCCTCAACACCTCGATTCGGCTCTTGCGGAAGAGGCCTTGGTTGAATACGAGGTCGGAAGCATCCTGAACTGCGGGGACCACGCACATTCGCCTGAAAAGTGGCATGAATTCATCGAGGGCATCCAGTCATACGCATCCAAAAAAGGCTCCCGAGTTCCCGTTTTGTACGGTGTGGATGCAATCCACGGACCTACCTACACTTCCGGCGGCGTTTTGGGGCCTCAACAAATTGGACTAGCAGCGACCTGGAACGAGTCGCTCGTCCGGAAAAATGCAGCGGCCACGGCGAGACAAGTAGCAGCATGTGGCATTCCATGGAATTTCTCACCGGTACTTGACTTGGGGCGGGACCCGCGGTGGCCGCGCTTTTGGGAGACGTTTGGAGAAGATCCCTTGTTGGCATCCCGATTGGGGGTGGCCATGGTCGAAGGATATCAAAATGGCGATGTCAAATTTGCCGCCACACTCAAGCACTTTTTCGGATACGGATTCACGCTGTCAGGCAAGGACCGCACGCCGGCTTGGATTCCCGAGCGCGAACTCCGGGAGTACTTCTTGCCTTCTTTCAAGGCAGCCATCGACGCCGGTGCGATGTCCATTATGGTGAACAGTGGAGAGATCAATGGCATTCCCGTCCATGCAAATCGCTACTTGTTGACGGATCTGCTGCGCGAGGAGTTGGGCTTTCAGGGCGTTGTCGTCTCTGACTGGGCAGACGTGGCTTACCTCTACACGCGCCACATGGTGGCAGCAGACTACAAGGAGGCGACCCGGTTGGCCATTGAGGCAGGCGTCGACATGGGCATGGTTCCGGATGATTTTGAATTCACCCAGTCCTTGCTGGAATTGGTGGAGGAAGGAACTATTTCTGAGGATCGCATCGACCTATCAGTTCGACGTATCTTGAACATGAAGTGGGAGCTTGGACTGTTCGAGACCGGCGGCATTCCTTTGCCTCTTGATAGTTTTCCTTCCAAGGAACAATTTGAAGGGCCTGCGGCGCGCGCTGCATTGGAGTCCATCACGTTGCTGAAAAACGAGGGCCAGCATGCCGTTTACCCCGACCAGCCGCTGCTGCCCATCGGCGGGACAGGTAAAATCCTTGTGACCGGCCCCACGGCGCACAGCCTCAATGCCCTGAATGGAGGGTGGACGGGAACATGGCAAGGGACAGACGCGCGTTTTAATACGCCCGAAAGGCCTCACCTCGTTGAAGCGATGGACGACCAGTTCGGGGCTGAGCGCATCGTGGATGTTCCCTTGTCCATGGACTTTACGGAAAGTGATATCCAAAACGTCATCCGCAGCATTCGTCAGAAACGACCCGATTGCGTGGTTCTCGCGTTGGGGGAGATGCCGTATACAGAATTTGTGGGCAACTTGGAAGACCTGAGTCTGTTTGAAAACCAAAAGGCACTGGTGCGCAGCGTACACGCTTTGGGCGTGCCCATTGTTGGTGTATTCATTGAAGGCCGGCCGCGCACCTTTGCAGATATCGAGCCGATGATGGATGCCATTGTTATGGCCTACCTGCCCGGAGACTACGGAGGTCAGGCCATCGCCCAGGTGTTGGATGGGTCATACAATCCAAGTGGACGCCTACCATTTACGTGGCCTAGGTACCCATCGTCGCACATGACGTACGACTACAAATACGCAGAGCGAGCCAACCCCGGTTCTTCAACTGGAGGGTTTAATCCACAGTACCCCTTCGGCCATGGCCTGAGCTATTCTGAGGTGGAGTACAGTGATCTTCGATTGGACCAAGCCTCATACTCTGAGGGTGATACCATCACGGGAAGCGTGGCCATCACCAACACGGGAGACCGAACCGTCAATGAATTGGTCCTTGTTTATGGACAAGACCACGTGGCTTCGATTACGCCGAGCGTTCGTCGACTTCGGGATTTTGACCGCGTGTTTGTTGGACGCGGTGAGACGGTCACCTATGACCTAAAAGTGCCAGTCAGTGCCCTGTCTTTCGTACACACGGACCTCGTGAGCCGGGTGGAGCGAGGGGTCTTTACCTTACACGTTGGAAGGCTAGGCGTTGACTTTGAAATTGAATGAAAACAAACCTTTAAACCTTTACTATGAAAAACCTTTACGCATGCATGATTGCAATGGTTGTTGCGGCCACCTCGTGGGCGCAGTCATCCGTTGTGACATTCAACCTCAACATGGAAAACGAGACTGTTTCTGAAGGAGGTGTTTACCTCGGCGGTGGCGTCATCGGTGGTCCGACGGAACACCAACTGACTGATCCGGACGGAGACGGAGTATACAGTGTTGACGTGGTCATCGAAAACGGCACCACAGGCAACTACATTTTCTTGAACGGAAACTGCCCGGACTGGAGCTGCAAGGAGAACTTGCAGGGCCTGCCTTGCTCTGATCCTGCCAACTGGAATGACCGCATCTTGCCTGAAATTAACGGAGATATGACCATTAGCACGTGCTACGGTCAGTGCTCTGAGGATGGCTCTTGCCAAGCGCCACCTCCGGCTTCTGCTGTGACATTCCGCGTAGACATGTCTGAGTACACCGGCGACTACGGCGTAGTCAACTTGAACGGTAGCTTCAACGGCTGGTGTGGCGGTTGTGCTGAAATGACCGACGAGGACGCCGACGGTGTTTACGAACTCGCGGTTGAACTCGACAACGAGATGTCATACGAGTACAAGTTCACCTTGGACGGGTGGAGCACACAAGAAGAATTTACCGAAGGCGATCCTTGCACCAGCACCATCGACGGGTACACCAACCGTGCGCTGACTACCGGAACGGAGGCCACAGTATTGGACGTGGTCTGCTATAACTCCTGCTCGGCCTGTGAAGGCTCGGGCGGCGGCGGTGGCGGCGGAAACGATAGCCTGTTCACCCTGACGTTCAATGTTAATATGGAAATGGAAGATGTAGATCCATCTGGTGTGTACCTCGCTGGAGGTGCAAACTTCGGTGTTCCCGGCGATAACCAAATGACAGACGACGACGGCGATGGCGTTTACAGCATCACGTTGGAAGTTGAGGCCGGTTTCAGCAGCTTCTACACCTTTACCAACGGCGCTTGCGGCGACTGGTCTTGCAAGGAGAACCTTGCTGGTTTGCCATGCGGCGACCCCAACAACTACAACGACCGCTTCTTGCCAGAAGTTACCGGCGACACGGAAGTGAGCACTTGTTTTGGACAGTGCAGCACGGACGGTTCATGTGAGGTAATCACAGTGGTGCCGGTTACGTTCAAGGTGGATATGAGCGAGCAATTGGTTGTGAGCGGTGTGACCATCTTCGGTGGTTCAATCAACGGTTGGGACAACACAGCGACTCCATTGGCGGATGATGACGGTGACGGCATCTACGAAGTGACAGTGGATTTGTTGCCTGGCGGCCACGAATACAAGTTTGTGAACAGCGGTGTTGAGGAGATTTTTGACCCCATTGTACACGGTGAGTGCACCGTTACGACTGCAGATTCTGTTTACACCAACCGTTACTTGTTCATCGACGAGGAAGCATCTGTTGAAACCATTGCATACTGCTTCAACTCTTGCGACGTGTGCACACCGGACAACGTCATGGAATTGGGCGGAATGGACTTCCAATTGGTTCCTTCCGTTACCAACGACATCGTAGAACTGCGCATGCAGGGTGCCAATAATGCTCCTTGCGAGTTGACCGTTGTTTCGTTCAACGGAGCGTTGATCGAGCGCGTCACATTGCCTGCCAACACGCCTGTTTGGACGTTGGATATGAGTGCAGAAGCGGCCGGCATGTACTTCGTTCAGTTGAACATGAACGGAGTGGTTGCTACCGAGAAATTGATCAAAGTCCAATAATCAAAAGGACACACAACCAAAAACCAGCTTTGCTGGAAAGAACTGAATTCTGATGAAAAAACTGCTTTTAGCATTTGGATTCATCGGTGCCATCCTGGCGACCTCCTTCTCTCAGGGAAGGATGGTCTCCGGGACGGTGACCGCCGCAGAAGATGGCCTCGGATTACCCGGGGTCACGGTGGTTGAGAAAGGGACGCAAAACGCGACCTTTTCGGACATCGATGGAAAATTCACCTTGCCCATTACGAGTGACCAAGCCACACTCGTATTCTCTTTCATAGGGTACCGGAGCAAGGAGGTGGCTGTAACTGCTGGTCAATCCGCGAACGTTCAATTGGACGCGGATGTCGCCGGGTTAGAGGAGGTGATTGTCGTTGGTTACGGTAACCAAAAGCGAAGCAAGATTTCCGGAGCGGTCGGTACAATCGACACGAAAGAAATTACATCGTTGCCCGTGCTTCGCACCGAGCAAGCCCTACAAGGTCGCGCTGCCGGGGTACAGGTGACACAGAATTCAGGCCAGCCTGGTTCGACCCAGTCCATCCGGATTCGAGGTACAGGCTCATTGAACAACGCCGAGCCGTTGTACGTCATCGACGGCATCCCCAGCGGTGGCATCGATTACTTGAACCCAGCTGATATCGAGTCCATCTCCATCCTGAAGGATGCTGCGTCTGCAGCCATCTACGGAGCACGTGGAGGGAACGGGGTGGTCTTGATTACCACAAAAACAGGCAGCAAGGGACAGAAACCACAAATCACATACGAGAGCTACTATGGTATCCAAGAACCGTGGAAGTACATGGCCTTGTTGAATGCCGAGGAGTATGCGATTCTGATGAACGAAAGCCGCTCCGCCGCCGGACTCGCGCCGCTCGAAGCACTCAGTAATCCTACTGCACTTGGAGAAGGATTCGACTGGCAGGATGAAATTTTCCAGCGAGCGCCAATGGCGAACCACTCGTTCAGCTTTACGAAAGGAACGAAGACTTCGTCCACAGCAGTAGGGGGGAGCTACTTTACACAAGACGGCATCATCGGAGGTGAAAAAGGCCGATTTGAACGCTACACCTTCCGAATCAACACCCGCCAGGACGGCGGTGAACGCTTCCGCATGGGGCAGAACGTGAACTTTACGCACTTGAACCGTTCCGCGCTTGCAGAAAACAACGAGTTCGCAACCCCCGTGGGGCGTGCGCTCAACATGGATCCCATCACGACCGCACAGCGTCCTGATGGTTCTTACGCATACAGTGAATTCATCGATTCGGACATTGCCAACCCGGCGAACCAAATCGCCCTGAATAATGATTTTTGGACCACCAACCGATTTGTCGGTTCCACGTTCGCGGAATTCGATATTCTCTCGAACTTGAAGTTCCGTTCGACGATGTCGGTCGACTTGTCGTTGGGGTCACAACGCATCTTCTTCCCGTCCTATGACTTGGGCATTGGTCCCAATGATCCCAACCGTCCGGCGTATGAATTCCGCGAGGTCAACTCGTTGGTATTGGGCGAAAACAAGTGGAGCAATTGGCAGTGGGAGAATACGTTGAACTACGAAAAGGAGTTGAAGAACGGAGACGATCTTCAAGTCATTGCAGGCTACTCTGCGCTCAATAACCTGAGCACCAGTTTTTACGGCTCCCGTGACAGCTTGGCGTCCAACGACGTCATGTTCGCCTACTTGAGCAACAGCATGAACAATTCTGAGCAGGCGCCAACTGCGAATGGAGGCGTTTCAGAATCATCGTTCATTGGACAATTTGTTCGTGTGAACTACAGCCTCGGTGAGGCGTGGTCATTGGCAGGCACCGTGCGCCGCGACGGTTCTTCTCGTTTCGGGGTCAACAACCGGTACGGTATTTTCCCATCCTTCTCTGCAGCGTACAACATGACGGAATTGCCATGGGTCGCCGAGAAGGACTGGATTGACTTCCTGAAAGTGCGTGCGAGCTGGGGTCAGAACGGTAACGCCGATGGCATTGGCAACTTCGACTACACGTCGCTCATCTTCAATGGACTGAACTACACGTTCGGAAGCGACCAGGTACAAGTAAACGGTGCAGGCCCGATCAATACATCCAATCCCGACCTCAAGTGGGAGACGGTAGAGCAAACCAACATCGGTGTGGACGCTGACTTGTACAAAGGCAAGTTGAACATCGTTGCAGACTACTTCGTGAAGAACACCAACGACATGTTGGCCGTGGTTCCACTCCCCGGTGTGGTAGGTTTCTTGCCTTCCGCCACCAATGTCGCTTCGGCGAAGAATTCAGGTTTTGAGTTCATGGTCAACCACCGCAACAAGAAGGGCTTGATCGAATACGAATTAGGAGGTAATATCTCATTCATTCGTAACGAGGTAACCGACCTAGGTGAGGGCGGTCAGCCCATTTCGACCGGTTCGGTATTTGGCATCGGCGATTTGGTTTCTTACACCGAAATTGGAATGCCCATTGCGTATTTCTACGGCTACGAAACGGCAGGAATCTTCCAAACCGATGAAGATGCTGCGGCCTACGAAGCATTGCCAAACGCACAAGCAGGTGATGTTATTTTCGTGGATCAGAACGGTGACGGCGTCATCGATGCGGATGACAAGACCATGATCGGAAATCCACATCCGGATTTCACGTATGGTTTCAACGCGTCTGTGAATTACAAGGCGTTTGATTTCAGCTTGTTCCTTCAAGGCACGCACGGCAACGACGTTTTGAATGGAGTGTTCCGATACGACTTGAACACCACCAACCTCCCAGTTGCGGCGTTGGAGCGCTGGACAGGCGAGGGGACAAGCGATTTGTACCCGCGCATTTCGCACAGCGACCCCAACCAGAACAACCGTATCTCAGACCGATTCGTAGAGGACGGATCGTTCCTGCGCGTCAAGAACGTGCAGTTGGGATACACCTTGCCCGAGAGTGTCATGCAACGTTTGCAGATTGGTAAGTGTCGTGTATATGTGGCGGCGAGTAATTTGTTCACCTTCACTAGCTACTCAGGCCTCGATCCGGAAATCGGAACGCGAGGAACACTGGAGATTGGCATCGACCGAGGTTTCTACCCGGCGGCGCGAACCTTCATGGCAGGTGTTAACGTCAACTTCTAATTCACACAACCATGAAACAAAAGAAAACACTCTATTTGATTGGATTCCTCGCTGTCTCTTTGGTAGCGTGTAAGCAGGAATTCTTGGACATCACGCCGCTGGTGGGGTCTACGGAGGCCAATTACTACCTTACGCCTGAAGATGCAGAGGCAGCCACCATCGCTTGCTACAACAACCTCCAGCAGGAGGTTACCAACATCCAAGGAAGCGCCCAATTGGCGGCGCACTTCCGTTGGTACTTTGGCGACATTTGCTCCGACGATTCCTTCAAAGGCGGATCGGGCGACGGCGACGAACCGGATTTGTTCTTGTTCGAAAACTTTCAGGGCAATTCGGCTAGCCGCATTCTGCTGGGCGAGTGGCAGGTTGCCTACCGTGGGATCGCGTATTGCAACTTGGCATTGAACAATGTGCCCAACATTGACATGGACCCCACGGACAAGGCCCGCTATCTCGGAGAGGCAGCATTCATTCGAGCTTACTGGTACTTCAACTTGGTGACCGTGTTCGGCGATGTGCCGCTCATTTTGAATAACCTCTCTCCAAGTGAATACCAACAAGGACGCACGCCACAAGCCGAAGTTTGGGATCAGATCATCGCGGATTTGACCTCGGCTCGAGCTTCGTTGCCCAAGCGAAGCGCCATTTCCGTGTCGGAAATCGGACGTGCGACATGGGGAGCGTCAACGGCCTTGCTCGCAAAAGCGCATGCGTACCAAGGCAATTGGCAAGCATGCCACGACCTGTGCATGGAGATTATCTCGTCACAGGAGTACTTCCTCGACCCGAGCTACGAGAATGTCTTCACCGAAGCCGGTGAAAACGGACCTGGTTCGATTTGGGAGATCCAGTACATGAATGCTTCAGGTGGAAACTGGGGCAACCAGTTGGAGGGTTCGTTCACTAACGTCTGGCAGCGTGCGCGCGGCCAATTTGGTGGATACGGATTCAATATCCCTGAGCAGAATTTCGTGGATGAGTTCGAAGACGGCGATCCCCGCTTGAGTGCGACGGTATTCCAAGAAGGCGACCAGATGGGCGACCGAGGTACCTTCACGTTGGAATCTACGGGCATGCCACACATTTACTACCCCAAGAAGTACTTCATCAATGCCTCGGATGAGGCGCCATTTGGCGATCCCAACCCGAACGGATACTCTAACGACCGCGTCATTCGTTACGCAGACGTGCTGCTCTTCGGAGCGGAGTCGGCGTACCATCTCGGCAACGAAGCCTTGGCGCGTCAGTTGACCAACATCGTCCGCGCTCGTGCACGCAATAACAACAGTGTCATCCTGCCCAACTTGGACGCGAGCCTCACCGGCCCGGCACTTTTGGATGCCATTTACCATGAGCGGCGCGTAGAACTTGGAATGGAGGGGCACCGCTTCTTTGACCTCGTTCGCCAAGGTCGTGCTGCGGAGAAGTTGGCCGAATTTGGCTTTACTGCTGGCGTGAACGAAGTATTCCCCATACCAGAAGTCGAAATCACTTTGAGCGGTGGATTGATCACCCAAAACAACGGATACTGATATGAAAAAGCATTTTGCATTTGCAGCCGCAGCGTTGGCCGTGGTGATTTACAGCTTGCAGGGATGCAAGCCTTATGAAGAAGAAGGCATTACGTTGCCGGGAGCGCCTGTGGCTTCCATCTCGTGGTCCTTCATCGATGCGGTGGATTCCTTGGGACAAGTTGTCGGTGTCGATTCCAATCGTGTGGAGCTCCGCGCTGACGACGTTGAAGGTTCGTTCCTTCAACTTTGGGATTTTGGCAATGGTCAAACATCGGATAAGCAGCTTGATACAGCCTACTATCCAGTGGAAGGCACGTACGAAGTCTCCTATTCAGTCCATACAGCCGGAGGCATGGGCTTGGCGACCGATGTCATCAACATCGCACAGACCTTGGAGTTGCCTTGTGAAGGCACGTTGGCCTTACTCACCGGATGCGATAACCAGAAGACCTGGAAGCTTTCCAATGAGGCGGGTGCTATTTCTGTTGGTCCGGCCCCGTATTCAACGGAGTGGTACACGTCACCGGCCGATGGTCACACCGAATGGCAGACCGACGACCGGTACCAATTCACCGAGGACGGTGTTTACGTGTACAACAACAACGGAAGCACGATGAACCCGTTTGACGGCTACGTTGAAACCGAAATGGCCATCGACCCCACGACCTACCTCTTGATGGAAGGAGCTGGTACTTCAGGTGAAGACCAGATCAGCCTCGGCTCGTTCTCTGAGACCTTGTGTGGTTTCATGGGGGTTTGGGACTCGGGTCCCTTCTACGACATTCTGGAAGTGACGGAAGACCGCTTGGTTCTGCACGGCCCAATTCAAACAGGCGATTGCCAGCTAGGCGACGGTTGGTTTACCTTAACCTTTGTAGTGGACTGATCATGCGGAACTTCAGTGGATTCTTGGCGTTGGCTTGTGCAGTTGGATTGAGTTCATGCGAAGGGTGCGGTGATCCCGAACCTCCGGTGAATTCGGAAATTCGATGGGCCAATGACGTCACGGTGTTCGAAACTGCGGATACGGATGAGGTTACGCTCACGATTACGTTGGGCCAGGTGAACACCGAGCGTGTTACCGTGGATTATACGACCATCGAAGGCACGGCCACAGAGGGCGACGATTTCATTGCGAATTCGGGAACGGTCATTTTCGAACCGGGGGAATTCAGTAAGGACATCGCCATTGCCATCGTATCCGATGAGTACCTCGAACCCGATGAGTTCTTTACCGTGGAGTTGAGCAATCCGGTCAACGGATACATCAAAATCGGTGCGCCCACCGCCAATGTGGGAATCCGCAACGATGATACGCAGATCTACATTTCCGATGAAGGGTACAACGCCGCCGATTCGTACGAAGGCATGTCCCTGGTGTGGTCGGACGAGTTCGACGGCGAGATCATTGACTTGGACAATTGGACGTACGATTTGGGCAATGGCAGTGGAGGATGGGGCAACAATGAGCTTCAGACCTACACGAACAGCTCGAACAACAGCTTCGTCGCCGATGGCAAGTTGTTCATTGTTGCTGAAAAAGTCGGAGAGAGTGCTTACACGTCTGCACGAATGAAGTCAGTTGATTTGCAGGAATTCCAATACGGTCGCATCGATGTCCGAGCCATCCTTCCAAAGGGACAAGGCATCTGGCCTGCGATTTGGATGTTGGGAGCCAACTACCCTGAAGTGGGGTGGCCTGCCTGTGGTGAAATCGACATCATGGAATTGCTCGGGCATCTTCCAGGAACCATCCACGGTACTGCTCACTGGGGTATTGATTGGCCAAACTGGACACACCAAGGGCTCTCTACCAGCATCTACCCGGAAAACTTCGACGAAGAATTCCACGTGTTCTCCATCGACTGGACAGAGGATAACATCGATTTCATCATGGATGACGAGGTGTTCTTCAATATCAATCCCAGCATGATGAATGGACAGCCCTATCCGTTCAACAACCCATTCTTCTTCATATTGAATGTTGCAGTGGGAGGAAACTGGCCTGGGAATCCCGACGAGTCGACGACGTTCCCTGTCTTCATGGCAGTGGACTACGTGCGGGTTTATCAATAAACCCATCCACTCGAATAGAAAAGGGGAGCTTAGCAGCTCCCCTTTTTATTTGCTTGATGACTGAGTTGCTCAGTCAATCAGTGCGTTCAATGTTGCGGATGGGCGCATGATGGCGGTTGCCTTTGCGTCGTCCATGCGGTAGTAACCGCCAGTATCCACTGCTTCTCCTTGCACGGAAATCAGCTCCTCAACGATGGCCTGCTCCGAAGATCGCATGGCTTCTGCCAGTGCGGTGAATTCGGCTTTGAGTTGGTCACTTTCGGATTGTGATGCCAATCCCTCCGCCCAGAACAGGGCAAGGTAGAAATGAGATCCGCGGTTGTCGATGCCACCCAGACGGCGCGTAGGACTCTTGTCTTCATCCAAGAACCGACCGGTTGCGTCGTCCAGGCATTTGCCGAGAACGCGGGCGTCTTGGTTGCCCGTCTGATCGGCGTAGTGATCCAAGGAGACTGCCAACGCGAGGAATTCACCGAGGCTATCCCACCGCAGGTAGTTCTGGCCTTGCAACTGCTGCACGTGCTTTGGTGCGGAGCCGCCGGCGCCCGTCTCGAACAAGCCTCCACCGTTCATCAACGGTACGATGGAGAGCATTTTCGCAGAAGTCCCGACCTCGAGAATTGGAAAGAGGTCGGTCAAATAATCCCGCAGCACATTGCCCGTAACGGAAATGGTGTCCTGGCCTTTGACGATGCGTTCCAATGAGTAGGTCGTGGCGGCAACCGGCGCGAGGATTTCAATGGTCAGCCCCTCGGTATCGTGTTGGTGCAGATAAGCTCGGACCTTTTTAATCAACTCCGCATCGTGTGCTCGGTTTTCGTCCAACCAGAACACGGCGGGATTGCCGGTCACGCGAGCACGCTTCACGCCGAGTTTCACCCAATCTTGAATGGGAGCGTCTTTCACCTGGCACATGCGGAAGATGTCGCCAGTGTGCCCGGCTTGCTCAAGCAAAACCGTTCCATCGGTTGTGACAACTTGGATGCTGCCATCTCCTGGGAACTCGAATGTTTTGTCGTGGGATCCGTATTCTTCGGCTTTTTGAGCCATCAAACCGATGTTGGAAACGCTGCCCATGGTCTGGGGATCGAGGGCGCCATTCTTCTTACAAAAGTCAATGGTCGCTTGGTACACACCTGCATACGATCGATCTGGAATGACCGCTTTTGTATCCTGCGTATTTCCTTCTCTGTTCCACATCTGCCCCGAGTTTCGGATCATTGCGGGCATGGATGCGTCAATGATGACGTCCGAAGGCACGTGAAGATTTGTAATGCCGCGGTCTGAATCTACCATGGCCAAATCCGGCCCCTCTGCAAAGGACGCGGCAATGGCGTCGTTCAACCGTGCTTGTGCATTGGCAGGGAGTGCATCCATCTTTTTGATGACGTCGCCCCAGCCATTGCACGAATCCACTCCGATGCTCGCGAGTTCATCCGCAAAGTCCTCGAAAACGGGTGCAAAAAAGGCCTCAACAAAAACGCCGAACAAGATGGGGTCTGAGACCTTCATCATGGTGGCTTTCAAATGCAGTGAGAACAAGGTGCCTTGCGCTTTGGCATCGGCCATCTGCTCGCGGGCAAATGCCTTCAACCGTGCAATGTCCATGACGGCTGCATCGATGATTTCGCCGGATTGCAGCGGGAAGGTGCCTTTCAACTCACGCTCCGCTCCATCGGTGCCTTTGAAAACCAAACGCACTTCCGTTGCATCGCTCACAGTCAGGCTTTTCTCAGATCCGTAAAAATCTCCGCCGTCCATGTGGGCTACGTGTGATTGCGACGCTGCGGACCAGGCGCCCATGCTGTGTGGATGCTTTTGCGCATAGGCCTTCACGGCTTTGGGAGCACGTCGGTCGCTGTTTCCTTCGCGCAAAACCGGGTTCACTGCAGAGCCTTTTACGCCGTCGTAGCGGCGCTTGGCATCTCGCTCATCCTCGTTAGCCGGTTCTTCTGGGTAATCAGGCAACGCAAATCCCAACGCCTGCAATTCGGCGATGGCGCCCTTTAACTGAGGGATGGAAGCACTGATGTTCGGCAACTTGATGATGTTGGCTTCGGGTTGCTTCGCCAATTCACCCAATTCGGCCAACGCATCATTCACGCGCTGGTCTTCTGGCAAGCGCTCGTTAAAGGCAGCTAGGATGCGGCCGGCCAAACTGATGTCCCGGGTCTCCAAATCGACATTCGCACGCTTGGCGAAGGATTTGACAATGGGAAGGAAGGAGTAGGTGGCCAAAGCTGGAGCTTCGTCCGTTTGGGTGTAGATGATTTTTGCCATGGGTTAGTGCCAATCTTGTACTCAGCGGGAACCGTTTTTCCCGCGAATTAAGCGGGGACAAAGGTCGCACAGAAATCAACAGAAATCAACGGGTCGGCTGGCGTTCGTACGTGAGGTAGGCGGCGACGTTCCAGAAATTCATTTCCGTATCCGAAAAAGGCTGCGCTGTGGGCACATCGATGCTGAGGATTTGTTTCCCCGGGCTCAAATCCCCTAAGGGTATTTCAACCGGGGGTACATCGCTACCTGGACACCATCCGGAACGCGAGTAATCGCTCGATGCAATGCGTTCGTCCAGGCTGTCCCCGCGCCAGTATGTTCGCTCCATCCAAACGCCAGAGGTGGGGTTGAACCGTCGAAAGCTCGCGCAATCATCGCGCCAGGGGGTGAAGGTCAAACACGAGTCCCCGTTCCATGTGATGCGGTGCTCGCACCGGACGAATTCGTCTCCGGTGCCATGCCCACCGTGTCCAGTGGGTGTGTAGTGGAGCACAGCGTTCTTCGCGGGTTCGTTCAATTCGAATTGGGTCACCAATGCTGAGTCAGCAAAGCCATCAAATGCGCGTTGCTCGCTTCCAAACTTCGACGTATTGACCAGGGGAACCGTAACAAACTCAGGTAGCGGTTGGACGGTTTTCGGGTTCGGTTCGAATGAAAATGCAACATCCAGTGCATACCCTTCAGCGGTCCACGTGTCCACGTACAGCCCCAACGTCATGGAATCAGACAAAGCTTCCCAAAGGTGGCTCAGGTCCGAGACCCAGTGCACGGAATCCTCCCAGCGTGGGATGTAAACTGGCTTGTACTCATCTACGCGTTCGGATTGACTGAAATGCCCCACCCCAAAAGGCGTAATGAACCGCAGCAATTCAATCGAGGGCATGTACCCGCTCCCTCCTTCATCGATTTGGATTCCGGGGTATGCTCCCTTGGTGGAGTCGCGCTCAAAGCCCACGTCAAGCAGATTGGGCTGCTCGCGGGGAATGAAGACGAGTGCGCCTGATTTGTCCCAGGGGTCGCCTGCAGACCGGAGGGTGATTTCGGCGGTGATGGTTGGGCGCACCTGGTAGGGTGGAACGGCAAACGTCTGTGTCAGGAAACGACCGTTGTCCCACCGCTTCCAACCGTCGGCTTTTTCGAGGGAATCCCAGTGCATTTTAGGAGCAAAGAACACCGGTGTCTCGTCCATGCAAAGCAATCGACTAGGCTGTTCGACGAAGGGGGAGGGTGACAGAAATTGGCACGACGCACATACTATCACCAGCCCTGCCGAGAACCATCCATAGAACTTCCCCATGTGTATTGTAGTTTTATCGTTAATCAGGCACTTGCCCATTTTCTTTCAATTCCAAAGATGAACAAATTCTCCTCACCCCTCCGGTTCATTCCGGTTCTCGCCCTCACAGCGGCCCTCGCCATCATGTCTTCAGCCTACGCCCAAGTCGACGAATGCGACGGGACGCGTTACCGCTACACTTCGGCGTTTGATGATTTTACCGTTTCCTACGACGTAGAATACGGCAGCGCTGTCAACGCGACGGGGTTGGGGCAGTCTTTGGTCGTGGACATTTATGAGCCTGAAGGCGATGTCAACGAAAATCGCCCATTGATCATCATGGCACACGGTGGTTTTTTCATTGGCGGGGAAAACGATGCTCCGGATGTGCTCGCTCTGTGCCAGGATCTGACGCGAATGGGCTACGTAGTAGGTTCGATCACCTACCGCTTGGGCATCGATAACTTCTTGGATGTGTCCAACGCATTAATTCGTTCCGTTTGGCGCGGATACCACGATGGCAAAGCGGCTGTGCGGTATTTCCGCAAGACCGCCGCAGAAGACGGAAACCCCTGGGGAATCGATCCTGACCGGATTTATTTCGGTGGTGTCTCGGCAGGGGGCTTCATTGGCCTTCACATGGCTTACGTCGATGAGGAGTCAGAAATCCCAACGCAAGTAGACCAAGCCGCTGCTGGAATGGGCGGAGGTTTGGAAGGGGAGTCTGGGAATCCCGGATATAGCAGTGCCATCAGCGGCGTAATCAACGTTGCCGGTGCATTGAAAACAGCAGATTACCTCTCCGCAGGAGACGAGCCCCTCATCAGCGTGCACGGGACGGAGGACGGCACGGTTCCTTTCGGTACGGGCATGATTTCACTCAGCGGCATCCCAGTGACCGAAGTAGACGGAAGCTCCATCATCCATGCAGCTGCTGATGAATTGGGCATTGAGAATTGCTTTACCATTCTGGAGGGTGCGGACCACGTGGCTCACGTCGCTGATGCCGATGCGTATTACGAGACGTTGGGAACCATTTCTGGAGCGCTGTCAAGCATGCTGTGTGAATCGTACGATCCGATGTGCGGCTCTTACGACTACACGGCCGTGGGGGTGGCCGAATGGCTGCAAGCAAGCGATGGACAATGGCGCACCTTCCCGACAGCGGTATCCGCAGGTCAGTCCCTGCAAGTTCAGTGGTTGACGACCCCGAATGCGGTTTGGAATTTTGAGGTGTACGACGCTAGCGGTCGCATGGTTAAGACCGGATCAGGCGAGGGCGAATGGTACGCAATCTCTACCCGTGATTTGGCATCTGGCTTGCACATCTTGCGCATCCCCGGCACCGAGAAGACGTCCCGCTTCTGGATCGATTGATCAGCGGAGCTTGATCGCCTGTTGTGTGCGGCTGCCGAAGGTTCCTTCCGTCCGGATCACGTAGCTTCCTGCTGACCATTCCGACGTGTTGATGGTTTGGCTGATCGGTAGCAATCCCATATGCTCGAACACCTGGCGTCCAGCCATGTCAAAGATGACCACGCTATGGGTGCCTTCAGGCCATGCCACGGAAAGGCTTGCGTTAAACGGGTTGGGAAAGACATTCAGTTCAATTGCCCCTGTTTCCGTCACTGCATTCGGTTCAATCACCTCCTCCTCGGGCAAGATGGAATCCAGGGGAAAACTCATCATGCTTCGGGCAAATGTGCCTGCAATCAGTCGATCGGTAATGGTGTCGGCATCGATGTCATAGACAGGGATGGTCGGCAGGTTCCCGACCGGTTCCCAGTTTGCCCCTCGGTTCAACGTCGCAAAGACTCCTGCATCGGTGGCAACGGTCCAGATGCTGTCGTTGAGTGGCATGATTTGATTCACCGGGTGCTCCGGTAAATCCCCTTGGATGGATTGCCAATCGCCACCAATTGCCGCACGGAAGACGAAGGGCGTGTACACCGCATTGCGGTATCCGCTGACGGTACAAAACATGGAGTCGGGATGGTATGGGTCGAATTCAATGTCGGTGATGAATTGACCAGGTAGCCCAGTCTCCATTGGGTTCCAGGTGGCTCCGTGGTCCTGCGTAATCCATACCCGCCCATCGGTCGTACCCGCGGCTACAATGTCTTCACTGAAATGCGATCCTGCCAATGCGCTGACGCAGCGATAGGACAGCCCGGGGTTTTCCGCGTAGGTCAAATCCTCACTTACGGGTTGCCACACACTGACCGGGGCATTTTGCATGCGGTAAACACGTTGAGAACCGGTCCACATTTCGTCGGGGTTGGACGGATGATAAATCAACGGTGCATCCCACCACACCCGATCATCCTCATCAATGCCCGTGGTGAAGTCGTTCCACAAAGGCTCCTCATCTGCTCCCGTTAGGCTGAATCGCCAGTTGCCCCATTGGTAGCCTGCATAGCGCAAAGCGGGATCAGTGGGGTGAAAAATGGCGGTAAATCCGTCCCCGCCTAGATCGCGGGTCCAGCCGTTCAGGTCTTCGTAGTTGCCTGTGGTGGTGCCGTTGTCTTGTGCGCCGCCGGTATATGCGCCGGGGTTGTGTGGATTCCATGTAGCGCGGTAAAATTGGGTAACGGGGATGTCCTCGATGTCTTCCCACGTTTGGCCGTGGTCTTCGGTCTTGTACAATCCTCCGTCCGTGGCCAAAATGCACGTTTGTGACCCCATCCATTGCAGATCGTGTTTATCCGCATGCACCTCGTACGTCCACCACTCTGGACCCATCAGATTCCACGTGTTACCGCCATTGAGGGAGTTCCAAAGGTTGACACCTAAAATCGTGATGTCGTCGGGATCAAAAGGATTGATGCGCACCTTGGAGAAATACCAGCCGAAGCCTCCGAGGGCGTTTTCGGGCATGTTTTCTTCAGGGATGACGGCTCCCCAGTTTTCCCCTCCATCGGTGGATCGGTAGAGGTTGTCCAATTGGCTGTCTTGTCCGACTACCAGTGCGTAAAGCCCTTGAGAGGAGAGCGCCAAGCCGATCCGTCCACGGCTTCCTTCTCCCCAAGGGTTGGGCAGTGCTTGCCAATTGAGGCCGGCGTCGTTTGATTTCCAGATTCGGCAGTGCGGGCCCCACACGTCGCTACCCGTTGAATTGCGCGTTCGCTGCCACGCTGCCGCGTACACCGCTTCGGTATCGGGGTCGTAGAGCAAATCCGTTACGCCTGCAGAGTCATCCGGAAGAAGTACTTGTGACCAACTGATACCGGCATCTTCACTGCGGAATAATCCCCGGTAATCGTTGGGCTGGGCGGGATTGCCCATCGCCCCAGCGAACAGGACAGGGGCACCGTCCTCGCCCCCGGGCACAAACAACAACTTGCTGATGATGCCCATGGAGTCGAGCCCCATGTTTTCCCAATTTTCGCCGCCGTCTAAGCTGCGGTAAACTCCATTTCCAATGCGCGGAAAGCTGCTGATTTGCGGGTCACCAGTCGCCAGGAAGATGCGGTCGGGATTGCCGGGGTAGAAAGCGAGGTCCCCCATCGAAAGGGCCGGGAAGTCTTCGGTCAACGGCATCCAGTCCCCATTGACGCCCTTCCACAAGCCGCCCGCACTGCTTCCAGCATACAAAGTCGAGGGGTCTTCAGGGTGTTGGCGAATGAAATTGAACCGTCCGCCGATGTTGGTCGGACCTTCCAGACGCCAATCGCCCTCGATGATCCGTGAAGAGGCTGTGCTGTTGAAATTGTTCTTCCACCGTTCCACATCATCGAGTACGTGGTCGGTGTGCCAGGCATCCCAATTGGGCTCAGGGTAGGACCATTTCCACGCTTCTGCCTCGAAAGGCTTGAGTTTTTTGAATGGGTCTGCGGCCGACTCGATGTGTTGATTGCTCCAAGCGAGGTAGGCAAATGCCCCTGCCACGCAGAGGCAAATAGGAACGAAGTATTTCATCATCGAATCAACAGAATGTGGCCTTGTAAAGTTTTGATGTGGTAGGCATCGTCGCGCAGGACCGCTTCGTAGTGGTAAATGCCATCGGGTGCGAAATAGTCACCTCCTTGCACTTCGCCGACCCAGTATTCCTCTGGGTCTTCGGAAGAAAAGACCAAAGCGCCCCAGCGGTCGTAGATTTTGATTTCGTATCGCGTCACCGCTCCGCTGGTGAACATTCTCCAGGCATCGTTGTGGCCGTCATTGTCTGGGGTGAACGCATTGGGGCCAAAGGCATTCAGCCCTTCGTTGAGGTCGACCAGTAAGCAGGTAAGGGAAGCACATCCAACAGGGTCCACCGCTTCAAGGCAAACCTGGAAGGATTCGGTCCCGATCTCGGGAATGGAGATGCTTTGCGCTGCTCCCTGCGCAGCAATGGCATCTCCGACGGTCCAATTGTAGGTGTTTGCTGCCACAGAATCAGATGCGTAAAGCTCGAGGATGGGGTGGAAGATGGCAGGTTGAGCCGGCGCCATCCCGAAAGCAGAACTCGGGGGCTCAGACAAGCACAACAACGTCGCGGCTGTAAACAAATTGGTGCAACCGGCATTGTCCAGTACCGTGTGTGTCATCTCATAGCAGCCAGGGGTTTCGATGACAAAGATGTTGTCTTCGCACCCCATGGAGGCCCCAACGCCATTTTGGTCATAGGTCCACTGGCAGTCCACAATGCTGGGGTTTTCAGGCGCCTCGCAGGCAATTACTGCAGGTGCACATCCCGCAATGGGGGTGAAGTCAAATTCAGCAACAGGGAGTGCCAAGACTTCGACGGCTAGGTCGGTTGTAGTCCCACACGAGCCGGGAATGGTATACGTGACTGTGTGAATGCCTATACCTGCTGTGCCGGGAGAGAACTCTCCTGACTCCGAGAGGCAATTCCCGCAACTCGCGGTCCATAGCCCCCCGGCCTCGTCCGCCGTTGCCGAGGCGTCGTCGTGATTTTCACAAAACTCTGGGGTTAGAGCAAATGCACTGCTTGTGTTGGCGGTGACATTGAAATTGGCAGTACCCGAGGAAGGACAAACACCGTCGATGGAATAGGTCAATGTCCACGTACCCACGCCGGAAGATTGAGTGTCGAAAACACCTGCGGACGTGCAGCAGTCGCTACAATTAGCAGACCATACGCCACTCGGCGTGTCCGCCGTCAACACGACTTCCCCTGTGCCTTCACAAAATTCGACATCATCAATGGAGGCGTTGGGCACGGCCCCGATTTCAATGTCCACGGTTGCTGTTTGGGCGCAAGGACTTTCGGACGTGTAAACCACGTTCACAACGCCCGGAGAGGCATCGGTGGGATCGATTTGTCCATTTCCGCTGAGACAAGTTGCACAACTGGCGCTCCAAATCCCGGCATAGATGTCATCAGTACTGATGGTCACGGATGCAGCATCGTTGCACAAGAAATCGGGGACTGTCAATGCAATGGGAGTGGGGGCTACGACGGTCACCTCGACTTGTGCAGGAACCATAGGGCATCCATTGCTTGTACCGTCAAGGATGTATGTTCCGGCATCCGCGGCTGTCGTTGCCGAAATGAAAAACTCATCGCTTGAATCCGTCGTGCCATCTGGCAGGGACCATTCCCACACAACAGCATCTGGCACAGACGCCGGCGTCAATGTCAAGGAGCTTCCTTCACAGACCTCAATAGGGTCCTCATCCAAAGGGGCCGATACGGTTTCGAACACCACCAAGTCGATGACCGCGGGCTGCGAAACGCAGGAGGCTGACTCCACGGTGAGGGTGTATTCTCCAGCATCTGCTGGGCCCGCGTTGCTGAAAGTGGCGCTGCTGTCGCTGCTGACCAAATTCCCCAGCGCATCTTCCCAAGTCCAGCTGTCAGCTTCTGTGAGCGCAGTAAAACTCCAATCGTCCCCTTCGCACAGCGGAGGTATGGCTTCAAAATCTGGAACGGGCGGCTGAGGGACCACGAAGAGCTCAAGGGTGTCGGGGGAGATTTCGCAATCGCCGGCTGTCCCAGACACGATGTACAAGCCCGCATCTGCTTCTGTAAGCGGACCAATTTCAATGGCTTCGCCTGTGTCAGTAAAACCATTGGGACCGATCCAATTGTAAGTGGCTTCGTTGATGGGCGAGGCAAACAATTCGGCCACTTCTCCGGCACACAATTGATTGTCGGACGTGTAGGTGGAGTGCTGGTAATTCGCAAAGTCGCTGAAGTACCCGTAGCGCGTGCCGGAAGAAGCTCCGCCGTTGATGATGCCCAAGTGAAATTTGGCCGAACTGTTGACCAAGCGGGAGGCCCCGCCGGTCGGGATGAAGCCGGTCCCGGTGATGTTCGCATACATCCAATCGCCGCCCGTGCCGGGAACAGCCGTAAAGTTCACGGCCCCCACATTTGCGGCATTTCCATTGAACGTAAAATCCCCTTCCGAACCAGCCGGTACGATGATTTTCATCCCTATGAAGTCGTTGCTGGAACGCACAAAGGCCACCTCATCGGATCCGGTGCACGTGATGGGCGGGAGGATAGCGCCACCCACCTCACATCCAAAGCCGGTAAGGTGCAGTGCGAGCACCGGTGCGCTTGTCTCATAAAAGGCAGCTGGATTCGCTAGCGTGTGGGAGTAGGTTTCCCCCGCATCGATGGTCCAAACGTAGGTTCCGTTGATGGAAATGCTCGTGTTGTCCTCCGTACCGACAATGAATACCTTGTCCGCACCGTTGAGGTTGCCTTTCACGGCAATGTATGTGTCACCTGCAACCGCGACGGGAATGATTTGATCTCCCAATAGATCCAAGCAATTGCCAGGTGGGTAGGGAGTGCCTTGAATGCTGTCATCGCTAACGGTGATGGCGATGGGTGCAGTGCTCGTTACATAGGTGCCAGATGGATGCTGATTGGCGGCGGCATTGGCCGCGCGCAATGCATAGGTCTCGCCTTCATCCAATGTTATGGTGAACGGTGTACCGGCAGGATATCCCCCGAGGTTGGTTGTCGGAACGATGGTGATTTCTGTGTTGTCCTCGGTGGCGACGATGTCAAAACCTGCTTTGGATTGGGTATAGCCGTTGGCGAGGTAATTCTGAAATGGCACATAGAATTCATCGCCCAAAGCAGAGGAGCCCTTGAGCGCAAAAATGTCGGGATTCAAATTGTGGTTGACCTCGTAGTACGCCGTCACCGGGTTGTCAGAAGTGATGTGGATCCCTTGCAGTAAAACGGTATTGAAGGGCTTGTTTTCAATGTCATCCAACCAAGGGGTCAGGTCCAAGGTTTGAGTGCCGTTGGCTGGAATGTTCAGGGTTTGGGTCGGGAAGGCGGGGTTCGCGGGTTGCTCCACTGTGACTGTCGCCGCATTGGCCAAGGTCGAGAATCGCAAGAGGATGGGTTGGTCTCCGTGGTTGGCCCACACTTCCGGGGCGGCGAACCAGAATTCAGTATCCAGCTGGCAAAATGCAGTGGGAAGGGATAATGTCAGCCACGCACTCAGTGCGACAAGCGTTTGTACGATACGTCGGGTCATGTGCAATTCGAAATCGATGCCTCAGCGCTTGGTTGTAGCCATTAAAAACCAATGCGATTCGAAGATATGGGGAATACTGATGCTACCCAATAACATGAAAAAGGCTCCGTACGTTGCATTGGAAAAAAACATTTCTGGACGCCCCAATCCGACAATTCCCACACCCATGAGCACGACCGCTCCAAGGGTGAAAGGCGCCGCCTTCCACCACAGCGCCTTCGATGACCACCCCAGCCGTGTTTGAAGGTGGTGCCAGCCAGAAGCGCTGTGTTGACCGATGAAGTACAGACCGAAGCTCAACAGCACCGGAATCCATGGCGTCACCGCGATCAAGAGGATGGTCAAAAGCCAATCCCAGTTGCGCAGTCGAAGGGCTGCAATGGTGCAGGCAATCAGGCCAGCCGTGGATGCAAGTTGAAAGGTGGTTTCCAAATCTGAAACGTTCAGCTGTGCCGATTCTGTTACCCCCATTTGTTCGATAATGGGCAAGACCTCGTCCAAATGCCAAACCAAGATGGTGCCCAGCGCGATTGCTCCCCAGGTAAAATGACCTCGGGTGATGCCCCACAGGGTGAAGTCCGCTTGGCCGAAATGCCATGCACTCAAGCCCAGGAATAATAACAGTCCAGCATGGGGAAACGTATGCCAACCGAGGAGGATCACACCGATGCACGCGAGGTAGCCCACGATGTACGATGCATTTCGACCCGGAGAACGCGCTTCGTGGGTCCACACATCCAAGGCGCCGTGTGGAATGCCAATTGCCGCCAAACCCAACACGAGCAGCCCGCCCAAAGCCTCGTCAGCCCCGGCCGGTCCGAGTGCATTCCAACAGATGTATAGCACAGCCGTTAGGAGCAGCACTACCGGTCGCAGATACGCGTTCATCGAACCAAAGTTAGGCTGCCCACCAATTGAATCGGGCCGGGCTCTGTGTAGGTGGCGGTGCCATGTTCATCCGTCACGGTCAGGTCTCCACTCACCCGATTGATCAGTACCTCGTAGTAATAGGTGCCTTCTGAGGCTTCCTCCAGATTGGGCTCCCAACCAGCGGCATTTCCAAAATCGCTGGATGTGTAAACCGTTTGGCCCCAGCGGTTGTAGATGCGGCACGTACTGGATGGGAAATAGGTCAGATCTGGCAAGGCAAAACGCTCGTTTTGAGCGTCTTGATTCGGCGAGATGATGTTGGGGACAATCAACTCGCACAGTACGGTTTCCACTTCGAAACTTCCAGTGGCCGTGAGGTTGCAAGGTGCTCCGGTGTTGAGGTAAGCGGTGTACAATCCGTCTTCCATGGCCACCATGGCAGGTCCACTGCCGAAGTCAATGGTGTTTTCTTCCTCGTCGGTAAATGTCCAATTCACATTGTACAGGGGGTCCCACTCTGGTAAGTCCAAAGCAGGCGTGTGGTCCGGGCAGTGGTCGATTTGGATGGTCGAAAAGTCCTGTGCCTGTACTTCCGGTAGTGGAACAACGGTCAAGGTGCCTGAAGCAATAGGCGAAGGACAATTGGATTCGAGCACATAGGCCTCGTACATGCCGTTCGCTCCGAGCGGTACGTCGATGAATGACCAGGTTGTCCCTTCGTGATTGCCCCAGAATGGGTGGAACCAGAGAATGGTGCCGTTTCCAGCGGTCGTGCCGGATAGACTCCAATCCGAGCCTTCGCAGATTTCGTCAAAACCAGTCAGCACCGGAGGGGCTGGAGTGGGGTAGACCTCGAGGTACACAGAGTCTGGATTCATCGGGCACGTCCCGACAGCGCCGTTTACGGTGTACCATCCGCTTTCGTCGGGCTGGGCATTGAACAGCGAAACGCTTTGGTCAGTCGCACTCATGTTCTCCGGTCCCGTCCAGTTCCAATTCGTTCCGTCCGGACCTGCGCCGAAGATTTCCCATGCGTCTCCTTGACATATTTGATCGCTGTCGATGGGATCACCATTGGCATCGATCACCTCTAAATCTTGAGGCGGGACCAAGTCAAATACAAATGCGACCGGATCTGCAGCACAGCCATTGAATGCCACCGATACAGTGTACGCTTGAGCATCCTCCCAATTGGCACTGTCAATCTGCCAAGGATTGCCGAACCCCAGCGTATCACCGGAGGCGTTCATCCAGATAATGTCTGCTCCGCCGTCCGATGTGAAATCCGCGGTAAAGGTTGCTTCATTGCCCAAGCAGACAGCGGGTGCATTCACCCCGTTCACAATCGGGTTAGGGACGACCTCCATCCACACAGAGTCCGGCACCAAGGGGCAATCAGATGCTTGGCCGGAAACGGTATACCAGCCTGAATCGTCCGGTTGCGCATTGGTAACTTGCATACCCGATTGGTTGCTTGCCTGCGTGCCGTCGGGACCTGACCAAGCATAAGATGCCCCGGCGATGGCCCCTGCTTCGAGCGTGAATGCTTCGCCTTGGCACAGACTCTCGTTCGTTGCTGAGATGCTCAGTGCCTGTTCCGGCGTGACCGCAACGTCCCACAAGGCGGGTTGCGACAAGCAACCGTGGTCGTTGATGACCAATGTGTAGGTGCCTTCGTGTTCCATAGTGGCAGAGGACTCCAGGATGGATTCTTGGCTGGGATAGAAGCCGTCTGGGCCGGACCATTGGTACTGAACCGTTTCTAGGGTGTCTGTCCACAACATCAATGGTGCCCCCTCGCATACCACGGAGTCTCCTGAGATGGTCGGTGTTTCTGGGAAGGGATACACCAACAAATTCAGGGTGTCGTTTTCAATGGGGCAAGAACCAACAAAGCCACTGACGATGTACTCGCCGGCATCTGCCATATTGACCTGGCCGAACGGATAGGGATTGCCCTGGGCGGTGAAACCGTTGGGCCCGGTCCAATCGTACGTCGCACCGAGCAGCAAATTGGACTCCAAATTGAGCTCGTCTCCATCGCACAGCGTATTATCATCGACTTGGACCACGTAAGCCTGCGCAGCGTAGTTGCTGAAATACCCGTAGCGCGTGCCGGAGGAGGCGCCTCCGTTGATGATGCCCAAATGGAACACCGACGTGGAGTTGTAGAGCCGCGAAGCCGCGAGTTGGGGAACGAAACCTGAGCCTGTGATGTTCGCGTATTTCCATGCGCCATCCGTGCCGGGGACGTCGCTGAATTGGCTGGCGACGATCTGGTCGGGGTCTCCATTGAATTCAAAATCATCTTCGCCTCCATCGGGCACGAGGATTTTGAGGCCCATGAATTCGTTGGTAGAACGGATGAAAGCCACTTCTTGTGATCCCGTGCAGACGATGGGAGGGAGCAGCGCTCCGCCCACCTCGCAACCAAACCCGGTGAGGTGTAGAGCGTAAACCGGTGCGCTTGCTTCATAATAGGCGGCGGTTGCGTAGAGGGTATGGGAGTATATGGAAGTTAGGTTTGTCAAGGTGGTCACCACATTTCCATTGACTGAAATGGTGGTGTTCGGCTCGGTCGGAATGAAGAAGACCTTGTCGGGGCCGTTCAGGTTGCCCTTGATGGCAATGTATTCTGTGCCCACGATGTCTGCTGGGACGATTTGGTCTCCAAACAAATCGGCACATCCGCCGTAGGGAGTGCCATTCAATGAATCATCGCTGATGGTGATGGCAATGGGTTTGTCGGAATTGACAACCGTGCCGAAGGGGTGCTGGCTCGCCGCCGTGGAAGTTGCCCGCCCGCTCCAGGTCTCACCGGCATCCAACGTAATGGTGAAGGTAACGTTCTGTGCGTGGCCCACGATGGGTTTCCGCGGGGTGATTTCAATGGTTGTGTTGTCCTCGGTTGCAACAATATCAAAGCCCGACGGACTCTGTGTGTACCCGTTGTTGAGGTAATTCTGCAGGGGGATGAAGAAGTTGGTTCCCAGGGCGTTGCCTCCTTTCAAGGCGTAAATATCTGGATTCAGATTATTGGAAGGATTCACCTCGTAATAGGCTTGGATCAGCGTCGTTGACGTGATGCGTATGCCCTTATTCAAGACGGTGTTTGGGGGCTTGTTTTCAACCTGGTACAGCCAAGGTGCCAAATTCAACGAGGAGACACTGTTGGCAGGCACGCTGATGGTCTGGGTGGGAAAACCGGCGTTGGCGGGCTGTTCGACCGTTACAATCGCGGATTGGTCAAACGTTGCGAAACGCAGCAGGGTAGGGCTGTCCCCGTGATTGGCCCATACCTCGGGAGCTACAAACCAAAACTCCGTATCCACTTGCGCATGAGCAGGCGTGGCGAGTCCTATCCACAGGCCGAGGACGACCAGTCCTACCAAACGGATTGTGCGTGTAGAATTCAATGGAGTGACTTTGGTGAGGACAAGGTAATTATTTCATTGACTTTTTGCGGGTTACGAATGCAACGAAAACGACGGTGTTCCCGTAGACCTGTACAAAAAGACCCGCCATGGCGTACATCTGGAACCCCAATGCTCTTCCCCAATTTGATCAAAAAGCGCTCGTTTTACGCATTCCTGCTTCGGGCTTGTTTGCTCGAATAAGTGGGCCCATTGTGGAGTTGTTGAGCCAATTGCCGTTCGCAGATGTTGACGCAGCAGCAGCTGCTTGGCAAGAGCGCTGCAACCGTGGAGATAACGCAGCTCAGAGCGCAAGCATTGTTTGGCATGAACTGATTGATGCCGGCGCCATCCGTGAGGTGGAATTTGAGATGCCATTGAATGAAAGCAATGTACACGAATGGGTAACCCTCGCTCGTGGAGAAGTGCATTCGCGGATCCATCGGTTCATGGAAGCACAAGATTTCCTCGCAGACGATGATGTTCTGCACGTAGGTGCCTGACCGCGTTTTGTGTCGGTATCTTCGCGGAATACCCTGCACGGATGCGACACCCTTTATCCTCCCTTTTTTCCTGCGCCCTTGTGACGGTGGCGTTGGCCTTGATTTCTTGTGAGGGGAACACCCGGCTCGAATGGAACCTTCAGAACAACGCTTCGTCCGATGTTTACGTGGTTCACAAAGCCTGGGATTATAGCTCAATACCGCCCGACACTCTTTTCGTGCCTGCGGGTGAGACGCTGCAGCTCGGCATCAACGACGTTCTTGGCGGAAATGCGACACCGTGGGCGCCTGTGAGTTTCATCGACACGCTTTTCATCACGACAGCATCGGGTGCTTTGTGTACCAAAGATTGGACAGAGACCGATGAGTGGGGAATCGTAAGCCAAGAGGAGCGCAGGATTCCCTCCAACTGGTCACACATCTATTTCTTCCGGGTTGAAGACAGCGACTTTTAACGCCATTTCAAGTGGCGGATGGACCGCCCCTCTGTCTGTATTTCTTTGAGTGAGTCGATGCCAATGCGGATGTGTTCATCTACATAATTCGCGGTCACTTTAGCGTCGCTGGCATCGGTCTTTACACCGGACGGCGTCATGGGTTCGTCGCTGACCAGCAACAGCGCCCCCACCGATAAGCGGTTCGCAAACCCGACGGAAAACAAGGTGGCGGTTTCCATGTCAATGGCCTGCGCCCGGGTACTACGGAGGTAGGCCTTGAAGGCATCATCGTGTTCCCACACCCTTCGGTTGGTTGTGTACACGGATCCGGTGTAGTAGTCGCGGTTGTAGTCTCGAACTGTCGAGGAAATGGCTCGCTGCAACGCAAAGCTGGGCAGTGCGGGGACTTCCGGAGGAAAATAATCGTTGGAAGTTCCTTCTCCTCGGATGCCCGCGAGGGGGAGGATGAGGTCTCCGATGCGATTCTTTTCTTTCAACGCGCCGCATTTGCCCAAGAAGAGGACCGCACGGGGGGCAATGGCGGACAGCAAGTCCATGACCGTGGCCGCATTCGCACTGCCCATCCCAAAGTTGATCAGGGTGATGTCTCCAGCCGTGGCGCATGGCATGGCCTTGTCCCTCCCCACAATTTCGCAGGAATTCCATTCGGCAAACTTCTCCAGGTAGTTGCTGAAGTTGGTGAGTAAGATGTGGCTCCCAAACGCATCGAGTTGCATGCCGGTGTACCGAGGAAGCCAATTGTTGACGATGTCTTGTTTTGTGCGCATGTTGGCAATGTAACGCACGGAGGACCAATTTAATTTCTTTACTTGGTGCCATGATTCGAAGGATTGAACACACCTTTTGCCTTGAAGAGTGGAAAGCGCAGGACCTAAGCGCAGAAGACCAAGCGTTGTTGCAGGCTGCATACGAAGCGTGTGAATCGGCCTATTCGCCGTACTCCAAATTCAATGTAGGCTCGGCCGTCCAACTCGAGGACGGTACCCTCATCAAAGGGAGCAACCAGGAAAATGCGGCCTATCCCAGTGGATTGTGCGCAGAACGCGTTGCTTTCTTTACGGCGGGTGCCCAGCATGCTGGTACGCGCATCATCGCCGCCGCGGTCGTTACCAACAGCTCCATGCCCGTGGAAGATTTTTCGCCTTGCGGCGGCTGCCGTCAAGTCATGCTCGAATCGGAGGAAAGGCAGAACGAAAACATTCGGTTCTTGATGCAGACGGGTGGGGAATCACATGTCCTCGTCTCGGACAGCGTGGCCCAATTTCTTCCGCTTTCGTTCAAACTACCGCACTGAGTGCAACATTGAGGTGCAT
This sequence comes from uncultured Flavobacteriales bacterium, assembly GCA_938074325.1. Taxonomy (GTDB): domain Bacteria; phylum Bacteroidota; class Bacteroidia; order Flavobacteriales_D; family Sanyastnellaceae; genus UA16. Next base: position 75,091 of record CALJFZ010000017.1, read on the forward strand.
CTGGCCGTAAACCGCAACATGCGGACGGCCCAATACTGTGCATTCGGAATATTCACGTGGTTCCTCATAACCTCTGTGCAGCATGTTCACGCCCAATCGGTAGAGGGCCTGCACCGCATCCAATTCGAATCCGCTGGCGGGCTCACTTGGAACCCCGATCAAAGCCTGCATCCCTTGGTGAGCGGGCATACGCGGTCCTCGGTTTCCGGATGGGGAACCCAAGATTGGGGCGCCAACACCATGACCTGGCAAGCCAAGTCCGAAGTCCTCGGATTCGCTGGCACGGACTTCGAATCCCGAAAGACATCCCACTTGACTTGGTCCTTGGAGCGGGCTTTGAATGAGAATGTTTCGACCGGTTTACGTGCAGGCGGATTCAGTGGGGACGTACTGGAACGGAACCTCCGGAATGCCGAGGAATGGAGCCTGTTCGATGCGACCCAATGGAATGCCCGGTGGTGGTTGACCTTGAATAACGGGCTGCGACACGGACAACTATATGCGCACCGTGAAGAGTGGAACTACCGCACCTTGGGCGGGCTTGATCGCCGAGAATTTGCCTTTGGGTCGAGCTTAAATCTTCCCATTCTCACACGCGTTCGCGGCAAGCGAGGGCTGCTGAAGGTGAACCAACAGCGGACCCACCACCTCGCCAATCTTGTTGTTTGCTTTGAACATCGGGAAACGCAATTTGATGGATGGGCGCTGGGTGAAGGGCCGGTGGCAGGAGGAGATTGGTTGCGATCGGACGCCGTTTCTGCGTTCAACGGCACCTTGGAAGGGTTGAGTCTGTGGACAGAGACAAAGGGGGAATTACGGTTGGAACTCGAGGAAATAAGCGGGATTGGTGGTGGATTGAGCAGCGGTTGGGTTTATCGGCAAGATGAGGTGCGCAGAGCTTACGATGCATGGACGTTCCGTTCCGCTGGTTGGATCTCCGGGGCATCCGCCCAATGGGCAGGTCGACTCATGTGGCAACGCGATGCGGTAACCCATCCGGAATTAACCGTGGTGAATGAATCCGGCTGGGAGGCATATCGCTATGCAAACTCGGAGGTTCAATTCCGACTCGAGCGCGGAGTGAAAAATGGATGGGGCGTGTTCACGGAGGGTCAAGCCCAATTCTGGAGATCCAACGCGACCGACCAGGGATGGTACCAGCGAGGCGATTGGAATGCATGGAGCCTCCGCGTAGGATGGATTTGGCAGCGTTCCAATGAAGCCCGGTGGGTACAACACCATGCTCCTGTTCGCCGAATGGCACCTTGAATGCCGAGATTCCTCGGATGCATTGTAGATTCGCTTCCATGACAGTGATGATGAGTCTCGTGGGCATGGTTGTGTTGGTGGGCATTGCATTTGCCGCCTCCCACAACCGCAAAGCCATCAAGTTGAGAACGGTTTTGGGCGCTTTCGGAATTCAGTTGTTCTTCGGGGCGTTCGTCCTGTATTTCCCATTTGGAAAATCAGTATTGGTGGCTATTTCCGAAGGGGTCCAGCGCGTGATCGATTACGGAAACGACGGCATCACCTTCATCTTTGGAGGCTTGAATTCGGACCAAATGTTCGAAGTGTTTGGGGGTTCAGGATTTGTGTTCGCCATCCGCGTGCTGCCGGTCATCATTTTCTTTTCCTCGTTGATTGCCGTGTTGTACCACATCGGAATCATGCAATGGGTGATCAATGTTTTGGGAGGGGGATTGCGAAAAGCCTTGGGGACATCCCGTGCTGAATCCCTGTCCGCCACGGCCAACATTTTCGTAGGCCAAACGGAGGCCCCGCTGGTCGTCCGTCCGTTCATCAAAAGCATGACGTCCTCTGAACTCTTTGCGGTCATGGTGGGCGGATTGGCTTCGGTTGCGGGTTCGGTGCTGGCGGGCTACGCTTCCTTGGGGGTGCCGTTGGAATACCTGATTGCGGCCTCTTTCATGGCAGCTCCGGGTGGGTTGCTTTTTGCGAAGTTGATTTATCCCGAAACGGAAGCACCGCGAGAAGCCTTGAGCAAGGAGGAGATGGACGAAGAATTGGACGGGCAGTCGGTCAATGTGATCGATGCGGCTGCTAATGGTGCAGCTTCCGGCTTGAAGCTCGCCATGAATGTTGGAGCAATGCTTTTGGCATTTGTGGGGTTGATCGCGCTTGTCAATGGCCTGTTCAGCGGTGTCGGTGGTTGGTTTGATTTTCCGGAGCTCACCTTGGAGTTGATTTTGGGGTATGTCTTTGCCCCATTGGCGTTTTTGATTGGTGTGCCTTGGAGCGAAGCAATCGTGGCCGGGTCGTTCATCGGTCAGAAATTGATTGTGAACGAATTTGTGGCCTACCTGAATTTTGCTCCCTACCTCGCTGAAGGCGCCGAGGTGGTTCTTTCAGAGAAAACCAAGGCCATCGTTTCCTTCGCTCTGTGTGGTTTTGCCAACCTTTCATCCATCGCCATTTTGTTGGGCGGTTTGGGGTCATTGGCGCCGTCGCGCCGGCAGGACATCGCGCGTTTTGGCCTGAAGGCAGTGCTTGCAGCCACCCTGTCCAATTTGATGTCGGCCACCATCGCCGGTCTCTTTTTATCCTTGTAACGAACGTTTTGGAGACCATCCTCATTCCCGAAATCATTCGGAAAAAACGCGACGGACACGCGTTGTCGTCAGCGGAGATTCAGCGCTTTGTGGAGGGCGTAACCTCCGAAGAAGTTACCGATGCGCAAATCGCAGCGTTCTCGATGGCCTGCATATTCCAAGACGTGAGTTTTCAGGAGCGCACGGATCTGACATTGGCCATGCGCGACTCCGGAAGGGTGTTGCGGTGGGATGCTCAGTTACTCGGTGGTCCGGTGTTAGATAAGCATTCTACAGGGGGCGTAGGGGATACAGTGTCCTTTGTTTTGGCACCCATTCTCGCAGCATGCGGCGGATTCGTTCCCATGATTGCCGGCAGGGGACTCGCGCACACGGGCGGAACCATTGATAAACTTGAGGCTATACCCGGTTACAATACCGCCCCGTCCGAGGACCGTTTTCGAGCCGCAGTCCGCGATTGTGGATTCGCGATCGCGGGACAGACGGCCGATTTCGCCCCTGCTGATCGGCGCATGTATGCTACCCGTGACGTGACGGCGACCGTCGAGCAATACGGGCTCATCACGGCCAGCATTCTCTCCAAAAAGCTCGCGGCAGGCTTGGGCTCATTGGTCATGGACATTAAGGTCGGGAACGGCGCGTTCATGACGGACCTGCATGTCGCTCGTGAGTTGTCGGATTCCTTGTGCACCGTTGGCACACAGGCCGGTATGCCGACAGAGGCCCTGTTGACGGATATGAGTCAGCCTTTGGCCAATTCTGCAGGCAACGGATTGGAGGTGCTGGAGGCCATGGCGATCCTGCGCGGCGAAATTTCAACGGGAAGGCTTTACGAAGTAACCAAGGCCCTTGCCATTCGAAACGGGCGCCAAGCCGGTTTGTTCCAAACCGATCAAGAGGGTGCCAAAGCCGTTGATCGCGCCCTCGCATCCGGAACGGCCGGTGAGCATTTTAACCGCTCCATTGCGGCCATGGGCGGTCCCATGGACCTGCTCAGCAATCCCCATCACATTCACGTTGCACCCATCGTGAAGCCCGTCTATGCTGAAGAGGCGGATTGGGGCAAGTACGCCGCGGAGGTACAAACCCGGCAGTTGGGGTTAGCGGTGGTGGATCTCGGTGGAGGCCGCACGCGTGCAGGTCAGGACATCGATCATGCTGTGGGGTGCGTAGACTGGATGCGACTGGGTGCTAAGGCAAACAGGGAAACGCCGCTTGCAGTCGTACATGCGCGTACAGAAGCGGATTTTGCGCGCGCAGCTGCGCGGATTCGAGGCGCCTTCCGCTTCACTGAAGAAACCGAAGAAACCGCCGGTCCCGTTGTCATCGAGCACCTGACAGCGTAAGTTTACACCATGGTTAAAGTCAAGGTGTTTGACTCTTCAGCAGCGCGGGCTTCGAAGCGTCAAGTGATGGAGGCTCCGGCAACCGATGCAGGTGCTTTTTACGAGGTGGTGGATTCGCGCAGGAGTGTGCGGATTTATGCAGATGAACCCGTTCCAGAAGATGTGGTGAGGAGGGCCATGGATGCGGCATTGAAAGCACCCAATTCCTCCAACCTGCAAGTGTGGGAGATCCACTGGGTACGATCAGCAGAAAAGAAGGCCAAACTCGCAACTTACTGCCTTGGACAGCCCGCGGCCACGACCGCCCAAGAGTTGTTTGTTTTCGTAGCTAGGCCGGACCTGTGGCGCAGGAACAACGACCGCATGATTGCGCATCTGCGTTCCAACCCGAAGACACCAGAAAAGGCATTCCAGTACTTTGAGAAGATAACCAAGCTCGTTTACAACCAAGGTCCCTTCGGAATTTTCCGTCCGTTCAAGTGGATTTGGTTTACGGTGCGCGGCTGGGGACAGCCGACACCTCGGGAGCCTATCAGTTTGGCCCACATGGACGTTTGGGCCCACAAAACCACAGCCTTGGCCTGCCAAACCTTCATGCTCGCTGCGCGGGCCGAAGGCTTTGATTCGTGCCCTATGGAAGGCTTGGACTCCAAGCGTGTGAAGCGGCTTTTGGGCTTGCCACGGAGGGCGGGAGTGACCATGGCCATTTCCATGGGCAAACGTGCTGAGGGGGGCATTTACAACGAACGCTTCCGATTTGATCAGAAGGACTTCATCCACGAACATTGATGCGCCATGGATTGGTTGGTTAGCTTGATCATGTTGGTGGCCCTCGAGGCCGTTCTGGGCATCGATAACCTGTTGTATATCGCAATCGAATCAGGTCGAGTTGACCCGTTGCAAAAGGTTCGTGTACAGCGAATTGGCATCGCTGGAGCTGTGGTAATGCGCGTTGTTTTGCTCCTTGTCCTGGTGCAACTCATTCAGTGGTTCCAAAAGCCCTTTGTTGCGTTGAATTGGGAAGGAGTGGTAACGGCGGAAATCAACGGGCACAGCCTCATTGCCATGGCCGGCGGTGGATTCATTGTTTACACAGCGGTCAAAGAGGTCTGGCACATGTTGGCCGGTGACTTGAACAGCCATGCCCAAAAAGGCGCGTCGAAGTCCGTGCGTTCAGCAGTAATGGCCATCGTCTTGATGAACGTTGTGTTTTCATTCGATAGCGTGCTCACGGCGATTGCATTGACCGACAACATGGCCGTCATGGTGACCAGCATTTTGTTGAGCGGTGTGGTGATGTTGCTCTTGGCGAATCGGGTAGCCGCCTTCCTGCAAAAAAACCGAGCGTATGAAGTGCTCGGTCTTTTCATTCTATTGTTGGTGGGGGTCATGTTGCTATCCGAAGGCGGGCACTTGGCGCATTTGACCCTCTTCGGTGGCGAAGTGCATGCGCTCAACAAAACGACCTTCTACTTCGCCGTGAGCGTCTTGATTGCAGTGGATTTGGTCCAATCTCGGTACCAGAAGCGATTGGAGCGCACAGCCGTGAAGCATCAAGAAGCCTCGTCGTCCGAATAACCAGCGTTGTGGATGTTCGTGACCGCTCGACCCGAGGGGTCGACTACATTTTTCAAGCTTTCATTCCACTCAAGGGCCTTCTCGGTTGAGCACGCCACGGACTTGCCTCCCGGCACAGAGTTCGCTGCGGCGGATGAAGGGAAGTGCTTCTCAAAAATGGTCCGGTAGAAGTAGCCTTCTTTCGTAGCGGGCGGATTGATGGGGAAGCGAACGCTTGCACGTTCCATCTCCTCATCGCTGACCAACCGTTCGGCGTGGTCACGCAAGCCGTCGATCCAACCGTAGCCAACGCCGTCAGAAAACTGCTCCTTCTGCCGCCACAGCACTTCATCAGGGATGAGACCTTCAAACGACTCGCGGATGATGTGCTTTTCAATGCGCCCTTCACCGCCCATCTTGACTTCGGGGTCGAGGTTCATGGCGTAGTTGACGAAAGGCTTGTGTAAGAAGGGTACGCGCGTTTCAATTCCCCATGCCATCATGGATTTGTTGGCACGCGAGCAATCGTATTTGTTCAAGGCCAGCACCTTCCTAACGGATTCCTCGTGGAATTCTTTGGCATCCGGTGCCATGTGGAAATACAAATAGCCGCCGAACAGTTCATCGGCTCCCTCGCCGCTCAGAACCATCTTGATGCCCATGGCCTTGATTTGGCGGGCCATGAGGTACATGGGGGTGGAGGCACGAATCGTCGTAACGTCATAGGTTTCGATGTGTTTGATCACGTCATCGAGAGCATCCAATCCCTCTTGAATGGTGAATACCAGCGGGTGGTGAATCGTCCCAATGTGATCCGCCACTTTTTGGGCGGCAGCAACATCGGGGCTGCCTTCCAGTCCAATGCTGAAGCTGTGCACCTGCGGCCACCAGGCTTCTGTGTTGTCTTCGTCATCGACGCGCTGCTTCGAAAAGTTTTTGGCCACGGCGGCAATGACGGAAGAATCCAGTCCGCCGCTGATGAGCAATCCGTAGGGGACATCGCCCATCAAGTGGGACTTAACGGACTGCTCCAGCGCTGCCCGCAATTCTTCTTTTCGGTAAGCGCGTTTGGGGGCTGTTTCCCAGTCCATCCAATCTTCCGTGTAGTAACGCTGAGGGGCAGAATCCCCAGAACCCCAAATGTGGCCCGGGGGAAATTCACTCACGTCTTCGCAAAGCGGTTCCAATCCTTTCATCTCCGAAGCCACCATCAGTTCGCCTTCCGCGGTGTGGCCGTAGTACAAGGGGATGATGCCTATTGGGTCGCGCCCGATGAGCCACTTGTCTTGCTGAACGTCGTACAAGACGAAGGCAAACATGCCTTCCAAATGATGTGCAAGTGCTGCTCCGTGTTCCCGGTACAAAGCCAAAATCACTTCGCAATCGCTGCCCGTTTGGTAGGGGTATGCACTTGTTTCAGCGCGCAGCTTCTTGTGGTTATAAATCTCTCCGTTCACGGCCAGAGCGGTTCCGGTCTCTTTGTCGATGAGGGGTTGGGCACCGCTGCTCACGTCCACAATCGCCAGCCGCTCGTGCGCGAGAATGGCACGCTCGTGTTGAAACACGCCGGACCAGTCCGGACCTCGATGGCGCTGGCGTTTGGAAATGGACAGTGCTGCTGCACGCAAGTCGTCAGCAGATGATTGGGCACTTAAAATCGCGGTAATCGAACACATGATGATCAAAAATCTTTGCAGGGCTTACGGCAGGTGCCGCGCAGATGTTGCGATTCGGTCCATTAAAAACATCAAGTCTTCCCCTACCTTTGATTCAACCTAGAAATGACGAAACCATGAATTGGAGTTTACGCAACGCTTTGCCCGCTGTGGCATTGCTTTTCACCCTGCCTGTAAAGGGGCAGATTGCCGCGGATGAAACGCCGTTTATTGACCACGAGGTGTTGGTGATGTTGGACACGGACGTCGAGGCGGAAAAGGTCTTGGCTGCGCTTGAATCGCTGGCCACATTTGAGGTCATAGGAATTCCTTCGCCTTCCACGAACATCTACCATTTGTATGTGCCCGGAGATGATTGGGCTCAAGCCTTGGGCAAATTTGAGAGCAACCCTCACGTCCGAGCGGTTCAGTTAAACCACTTGGTCACGGAGCGGGAAACAGTCCCGAATGACCCGAATTTCGGTCAGCAATGGCACCACGTGGAATCCGGTGATCACGACATCGACTCCGACTTGGCCTGGGACGTCACGACCGGGGGGGTAGCAGGCAACGGTGCACGCATCGTTGTAGCAGTCCTCGAAGGAGGTGGTTCCAACTACAACCATACGGACCTCATTGACAACCACTGGACCAACCCGGGGGAGATTCCGGGCAACGGCATCGACGATGACAACAACGGGTATGTCGACGACTACAACGGCTGGAATCCCGGCAACAATTCGGACAACATCGCCGGTGGCGGTCACGGCACGTCTGTGAGTGGAATGATTGGCGCAACTGGAAACAACGGGTCCGGAGGAGCCGGTGTGAACTGGGACGTGGACATCATGCAAATCGATATGGCCAATGGCCTCTCGGAGTCGAACGTCATCGCCGCCTACGAATACCCCAAGACCATGCGTGACATCTTCAACGCCACCGACGGCGCGGAAGGTGCCTTCGTGGTAGCGACCAACGCTTCGTGGGGAATCGATCAAGCCAACCCTGCAAACTATCCGTTGTGGTGCGCGTATTATGACGAGCTCGGGGCATCCGGTATTTTGAACTGCGGTGCCACCACGAATTCTCCCCTCAACGTTGATGCAGTTGGCGACATGCCCACCGCCTGCAGCTCGGAGTACATGGTGTCCGTCACCGCAACGAACGACAACGACGTTCGCACATTCAGTGGTTACGGCGCCACGACCATTGACCTCGGCGCTCCTGGAGAGCAAGTCTACTTGCCAAGCGGGTCGAGCAACTACGGTAACACGAGTGGAACGTCGTTCGCAAGTCCTTGTGTGGCGGGTGCCATTGCACTGGTGTACAGTGTACCGTGTCCAGATTTGGCCGCGTTGTCTCTCGCAAACCCTCAAGGCGCCGCGGATTTGGTGCTCGGTTACATTTACGACGGGGTAGACGTGGTGCCTAACTTGATCGGAGAGACCGTTACGGGTGGTCGATTGAATGTGGCGAATTCCGTGAATTTGGCCATGGCCGGATGCGGACCGGTAGAATGTGCCATCGAATCGTTTACCGCAACAGCGGAATGCGTTTACGACATGGGAGCGGACACGGTGTTGACCATCGCAACCCTAGACGCCTCCTTCGACAGCTTCTTGTGCGCGGCAGACATCATCTGCTACAAGGATTCGGCTGCTGCTGAGTGGATGTGCGAATTGACAGAAAACAGCGGAGAGGAGCTGAGCAATGCCTCGTCGGCTATCCTGGCGGGTTTGATGCCAAATACCACGTACGAAGTGTACTTCGCTTTGGATACATTGGTCAGCGATACCATCAGCTTCACGACACCGGATTGTGGTGTGTTGATTCCGGGCTGTACGGATCCTGAAGCATTGAACTACGATGAATCTGCGACCATCGATAACGGCGGTTGTGACTACCCTTGTACGGATGTTGTCTTTACCGTGACCACCGATTGCTGGCCCGAAGAAGTGGGATGGACCATTGTGAGCGAAGCCGGTGAAACATTGGCAGAATTGGCCCCAGGAACATACGAGGAGGAAGAGGCCGAAGAGACGTGGTCGGCTTGCCTTGTAAACGGATGCCACACGTTGACTATTACCGATGCGTACGGTGACGGCATGTTTGGAAGCCAATGGGGATCATGCGACGTGGACGGCAATTACGTCTTTGAAACCGCAGAAGGCGCAGTCATTGTCCAGATGGATGAACCGGACTACGGCGATGCGATTACTCATGAATTTTGTTTGCCCGTTGTACCGGGCTGCACGGATGCCGGTGCCTGCAACTACAATGAAGAAGCCAATGCCGATGATGGGAGCTGTTTCAGTGTAGGAGATGCGTGCGATGACGGCGATGAAGAGACCGTATTCGATGCATATACGGCCGACTGTGAATGTGCCGGTGTGCCCGCCGTTCTTGGATGTTTGGACGAAGCGGCGTGCAATTTCGACGCAGGTGCCAACGTCGATGACGGCTCATGCTACTACGTTGCCCAGGGCACGATTGCAGGGGCTCAAACAGCGACTGACATGACCGTCGAAACGTACACGTACGATGGAGATGCCGCGCACACGTATGACTGGTCTGCGACAGGAGGGACCATTCAAGGCACAGCTTCAGGCGTCGGTGTTCTCTCGGTGGATGTCGCTTGGGAAACCACAGGAGGCGGATCTGTAAGCGTTGTGGAGACGGACACCACAGGATGTTCAGGAGAAGTCACCCTACAGATTGATTTGTTGGTCAACTCCATCACTGAATTGGAATTGGCTGGTATCGAAGTATATCCAAACCCCGCTAATGAGACGATCAATGTGCGCATGGCTTCTCAAGCTAGCCCGTGGGCGATTGTGGAGTTGGTGGACGCATACGGTCGCGTTGCTGCTTCTTGGCAAGTCGTGGACGCGCAGATGGAGCTCAACGCCGGTGCATTTGCGAATGGATTGTACACCCTGCGTTTCCTGAACGCAGCGGGTGAGGCGTGTTCAACGCCGATGCTGATTCAGCACTGATGCTGGAGGCCGCTTATTGGGCGGCGCCAATCTCAAACCAAAAAGAACCTCCGTGGCGCTCGACGCCATGGAGGTTTTTGTTATCCCACAAAGGAGCGAGCTTGGCTTGAAGGTCGGCTTGCTGAGCGACCCAAAATGCAGGGAAAATGGGACGGTAACGAATTGGATTACTCGCCAACATGGCCGCCAAGACGTATTGTTCTGAATACCCGCGGTCGCACATGTCTTGGGGGTAATCCCAAGGCAAGTACACGTCGTGCACTTGGACAATGACGCCTTCCTTCAGCCGAGGTAACCATTCCAGAAAGAATACGGTGGCATCCGAGTTCGGTAAAACCCGGTGGCTGTTGTCGATGAACAAGATGTCACCGGCTTCCAGCTCTTCCGCCCATTCGGTTCCCACTGCCTCAAAAGGCCGGCGCACAATGCGCTGAGAAACCTGGTCGATGTCCGCACGGGGGTAAGGATCAATGCTGATCACTTCAGTATCGATGCTGTGTTGACTCTTCGCAGCTGCAACGAGCAGCGTAGAATTCCCAGATCCCACCTCCAAGTACTTCTTGGGCTTCCGCTCCGCGATGAACATGTACAAAGCTGCGATGTCCAATCCCGGGAGGAACTGGTTATTCCAAGCGGGAAGCAGTGGATTGGGTTCGTCTACGCGTTTTCGGATGGCATGAAGTTGAGCGGTGTATTTCAAGATGCGCTCTACTTCGTGTGCAATAACATCCTTGCGTTGCTCCAACAGATTGTGAATCTCCACCAGCCCATTGCCGCTCTCAGGTGCTGACCGCGGAGATAGGTTCACGTGGTAATCGAGGTGCAAGGTTTGCCATCGCTTGGAGGCAAATCGGTACAAGGACTTTAAGCCGCGAATCATGTGGACTCTTTTTCAATTTGTGCATCCCATTCGGCGCGGAGGCGCAAGACCTCTTTCTCGGTCCAGTCGCGGGTTTTGGTCAGCATCTCGCCTCCATCGGGAAGGCAGGTAGTCGGGCCATAAGATACTTTTACGTCGATGTGACGGGCGCCAAAATGCTTCCAGGCGTGCGGAATGAACTGAGCTTGACCGACCCATGCGATGTTCGGGTCCTTGTATTCAATGGCAATGGGCGTAATTGGAAAACCTCCTTCCGCGCTGATGTAGAACATGGAAGGTCGGTATTCCAGGAGTTCTGGACCGAGGTATGTGGTGCCCTCTGGAAAAATGACAATGCTGTATCCATTTTCCAATCGATTTTTGACGGACTCGCGGGTTTGTTTCCGGCTTTCCTTGCTGCTCCGGTCGACCCAAATGGTTCCCAATAACGAAGCACCCCAACCGATAATCGGCCAAGACTTGCTTTCAACACGGCCTACGAATACCACCGGATTCTTTGCAGGAATCATCACGGCATCGACGTAACTCCTGTGGTTGCCCATCAGGATAGAAGGTTCTTCCGGTAATTCGCCTTCGACGAAGACGCGGATGCCCATAAGGCGGTAAACATCCCGGAAGAACCGAAGCATGATGCGGTGAATTCGATTCCGATCCTTTCCGAAAAGCACTTGTGAAATGCCAAGCGCCAACGTGTACCCCAAGCTCAAAAACAGAAAGCCTGGAATCCGGTAACTTGAGCGTAGAAATCGCGCTATCATGCGTGCGAAGATAGGCGCAACTGAGCTATAAAATCGGAACGGTGGACGAACGGAATTTTGGTGAATTTTTTGCTGGGTGGCGCCTGAACCCGAACGCGTTTTCCGGCTACGATCGGATGCTCAAAGTCCAATTCGTAGGCGCACAAAAACAACCCCTTTCCGCGGTATATGCCCCCCGCATGTGGATAAGTGTCGTCCCCCACAATTCCATGGCCGACTCCGTGGAGGTGGCGCCGGAGTTGGTGGGTTCGCCCGGTCAGGGGGCGGAGCAGCGCGAGGCTCACAGCGCCGCCTCCAGCAATGGTACCTTGTGCGAGGCATTGAGCCGTCGTCACGGCTTGCTTCCCTTCCAATGGCCATTCCAAGAGCAGGCTCGGCGGCAGGGCTCCATGCACCAATGCCAAGTACGCTTTGTGCACCCTCCGCTCGGCAAATAGCTGGCCCATCGCACGCGTAGCCGCTACGTTTTTACCGAATACGACCCACCCTGAAGTTGGGAAGTCCAGGCGGTGGCATGCAGCGATTTCTGAGCGGTTTTGCGCTTGTACGTGCTTGCTCACCTTCCGAAGAAAGGTGTTCCCGTCGTTTCCCGATGTCAACAGGCCATGGGGCTTCCAGGCCACCGCAATGTGTTCGTCTTCGAACCCAATGTGCAAAGGGGGCTGCAATGCTCTGTTACTCTTGAGGCAGTGGAACGTTCATTTCATGGAACATAAAAGCCCATTTGTCCGCCTGCTCGTCCAGAATTTTCGAAGTGGGTTTTCCCGCTCCGTGTCCTGCATTCTTTTCGATGCGAATGAGCGCTGGTGCCGCTCCAGATTGGCAAGCCTGAAGTCGAGCAGCGAATTTGAAGCTGTGCGCCGGTACCACACGGTCGTCGTGGTCGGCAGTCGTGACCATGGTTGCAGGGTATGCCGTCCCAGGTTGGAGGTTGTGGTAGGGGCTGTACCCTGCTAGGTTTTCAAAATCAGCTTTGGAACTGTCCGCACAACCGTATTCCGGAATCCATCCCCACCCGATGGTGAAGCGATGGTAGCGCAACATGTCCATGACGCCAACTGCTGGGAAGGCAACGCCCGCTAAATCCGGTCGCTGGGTCATCGTGGCGCCCACGAGGAGACCTCCGTTGGACCCTCCTGCAATGGCCAATCGGCTGGACTGCGTATACCCTTCATTGATCAGGTATTCGCCCGCAGCGATGAAGTCGTCAAATACGTTCTGCTTCTTGAGCAACATGCCGGCTTCGTGCCACTCTTCGCCGAATTCCCCGCCTCCGCGCAGGTTGGGCATGGCATATACGCCTCCATTTTCGAGCAACAAAAGCAACGAGGAGCTGAAGCTAGGGGTCAGACTGATGTTAAATCCGCCGTAGGCATAGAGGTAGGTGGGACGGTTTCCGTCCAATTCCAAGCCTTTTTTGTGTACGATGAACATGGGCACTTGCGTGCCATCTTTGGATGTGAACCAAACTTGCTTGGACTCGAAGTCTCCAGGTGTGAAATCCACTTCCGGCGCTGCAAACAGCGTGCTCTCGCCCGTTTCCATGTCGTAGCGGTAAATCGACGTGGGGTAGGTAAAAGAAGTGAAGGCGTAGAAAGTCTCTTTTGCATCCACCTTGCCTCCAAATCCGCCGACGGACCCTGCATCGTTGGGAAGTGCAATTGGGCGAGGATTGGAGCCGTCCATGTCCATTCGGATGACAGCGTTGCACGCATTTTTGAGGTAGGTTGCAAACAACTGTCCTCCAGTGCTGCGGACACCCTCCAGGAGGTGTTCCGAGGCGGGGATGACGTCGATCCAGTCAGCCGTATTGTCTGCAGCGATTCCAGCAAGGCGGTAGGTGGGAGCGTCCTGATCGGTTACCACCAAAAAGCGGCCGTTGTGGTGATCCACGACAGAGCTGCGGGTATTAAATCCAGGAATCAACGATTGCCAAGTGGCATTGGGATTGTTCAGGTCCAAAAAGTCCAAGCTGTTGCCATCTGTCCCCGTAGACGAATTCAGGATGAGGTAGCGCTTGTCTTCCGTTGCGTAGGCGAAATGGTAGCGATTGGGCTCGTTGTCGTTTCGGTAAACCAGTCGGTCGGCAGATTGGTCGGTTCCTACTTTGTGGTAGTAGACACTGTGGTAGGTGTTCTCGGCGCTCAATTCGCTTCCTTCCGGTGCCGGGTACCTGCTGTAGTAGAAGCCGTTTCCGACCCAACTCGTCCCTGAGAACTTGACCCACTTGAGGACATCGCCTTGGGGTTGCCCGGTAGCGAGATCGTAGATGTGGATCTCCTGCCAATCGGAGCCAGCGGCGTTCTGAATGACCGCGATGTAACGGTCGTCGTCGCTTGCGCTGCCGAGCGAAGCGGTCACTGTTCCGTCTTCACTCAAGGCGTTGGGGTCGAGGAACAATTGATCCTCTCCGTTCAGCTCATTGCGCACATACCAGACGCTTTGGTTTTGCAAACCGTCGTTTTTTGATAGGAAGTAGCGGTCGCCAATCTTCCTTGGCATGCCAATCTTTTCGTAGTTGAACAGGGCTTCGAACCGCTCCCTGAGTGGCTTTCGCCATTCCAATCCCTTCAAGTAGCCTTGCGTGAACGCGATTTGTTCGTCCACCCAAGCCACGGTCTCATCGGAGCGGTCGTCTTCCAACCAACGATAGGGGTCAGCGACTTCAATATCCCACAAGGTATCGGTGGTTGCTTCCGTTCGCGTGTCGGGATAGGTCAATGCGGATTGCATGGAGGTTGGGGGAGTTTGGCAAGAGGTAAAGAACAAAAAACCGCTCCAAATGAGCAACAAAGAAAGGGGGCTATGGAAAGAGCGGGAGGCGGGTTGGTGAATCATTTGTCAACGATTAATTTGCCCAAAAATACCGGAAAGATGCGCAACGATAGTGACGAAATTGACTTTCAGATTTTTGGCGACGACATGCAGACCGTCGAGGTTGAATTGGACCCAGGTGAAACGGTGGTAGCAGAGGCAGGAGCCATGAACTGGATGGAGGAAGGCATCCGATTTGAGGCACGAATGGGCGATGGCTCGGCGGTTCAATCCGGATTTTTCGGTTCCTTGCTCGGAGCGGGCAAACGTATCCTGACCGGCGAATCCCTGTTCATGACGCATTTCACCAACAATGGAATGGGCAAGCGGCGGGTAGCTTTTGCTTCTCCCTATCCCGGAAAAATCATGCCCATTCAGTTGGCAGATTTAGGTGGGGAAGTGATCTGCCAGAAGGATGCCTTTCTCTGTGCCGCGAGGGGGACGGAAGTATCCATTGCCCTGAATAAGCGATTGGGGTCAGGGTTTTTCGGCGGAGAAGGATTCATTTTGCAAAGGCTACGTGGAGACGGTATGGCGTTCCTACATGCGGGGGGAACCATAGTTCAGAAGCAGTTGAACAACGAGAGCCTGCGAATTGACACGGGATGCATCGTGGCCTATGCGGGGAACATTGATTATTCCATCGAAGCTGCAGGAGGCTTAAAGTCGATGTTTTTTGGCGGTGAGGGGCTTTTCCTCGCAACGCTGCAAGGGACCGGCACGGTCTGGCTGCAGTCGTTGCCGTTCAGTCGATTGGCAAACCGAATCTTAGCCCATGCACCAGCCGCAGGGGGCAACTCGAAGGGAGAGCGCACGCCCTTGGGGCAGTTAGGTCGAATAATGGACGGTGACTTCCGAATTTGACTTATTTTTGCTTCGCTAACGCGTTAAAATTCTTGGTTACTTAACCACATCACCTTTCACACCGACTTTTTAGATGAAATTATTCGTCGCCAAATTGAACCGTGATGTTCAAGATGAACATTTGGTAGAAGCCTTTTCTGCCTACGGAGAAGTGGCTTATGCCCGTGTCATTACCGATCGAGATACCGGTCAGTCCAAATGCTTTGGGTTTGTCCAAATGAGGGACAAAGCGGCTGGAGAGGCTGCTATTGAAGCCATGAACGGTGCTGAACTCATGGGGTTCCGAATGGTGGTCAAAGAGGCGGAGGAGCGACCACGTTCGGGCGCCCCTCGTCAAGGAGCGAGTTCCGGCGCACCCGGTCGACCATCCGATGGACCGTCGCGTCCACGAGTAGCTCGGTCTGGCGAAAGCGGCGAGTTCAGTCGCCACTCGGATTCTGCAGGTAAGCCTCCTCAGGAATTCCGCAAAAAGGCCGCTCCAAAAGGGGGCAAGGCCAAAGGTCAACGCGACATCTACGCAGATGGTCCGAAACCCTCAAAGCTCAAGAATTCGAAGCCGAAAAACACGGATTGGTTGGACGATATAGACGATTTTTAAGCGTTGAATTCATATGACTTACACGGGGGCGATCGCCCCCTTTTTTTGTGCAAATTGTATGACAGAGAGGGGCGATGCGGCTTGTAAGCGAAGGTTGCTTTGCCGTCGAAAAACATGGTTTAATCGAGATAATTGATAATAACATCGAGAAGTATAGGATAATTCCGTATATTTACGATGCCATAAACCATCACGAACATGAGCCGTATCCTACTGCTTTGCGCCGGAATTCTTTTCTCCGGACTCACTTTTGGTCAGTATTCACTGACAGTTTCAGAGCATGCCACTGACATCGTGCCAGGTCAAACGACCTACCGCGTGTACATCGACATGGTCAACCCCGCGGACTTCCTGAGTTCCGTTTACGGGAATGATGCCGATCCGCTGTCTTTCTCGACTTCGGACGGTTTCTACAATGACCCGCTCGGTGCAACAGTCGCTTCAGGAATCAACCCGGCGTTCATCACGTTCTTTCCAACGATTGGCGCAGACAGCTGGATTACCATTGGAATCGATAGCCAGAACACCGGCGATGAGGTGGCCATTAGCACCGTTGAAGACGCCGCGCAGCCTTATGTTGCAGCATTCGGGGCGACTTCCGATTTGAACGGCCAGGACATTTTGCTCGATACCCAAACCGGAGGTGCTTGGTATGTTTTGAACAATACTCCCAATGGTCTGCCTAATGCAGACCTTCAGGTGTTGGTCATGCAGTTTACCACCACAGGCACCTTCGACGGTCTTTTGAACGTCCAGATTTTTGAGAACGGTGATGGCTCCACAGACATCCGTAAGAGCATTGCATTCGACGGGGTAGGTACGTTTTTCGCTGAAGGTGAAGGTGGAGGAGGTACGGATCCCGTTTTGGGATGCACCGATAGCTCGGCCTGTAACTTCGACGCCGACGCAACCGAAGATGATGGTTCTTGCCTTCAACTGGACGAGTGTGGCATTTGCGGTGGTGATGGCATCGCAGATGGAGCGTGCGATTGTGATGGAAACGTATTGGATGAATGTGGTGTTTGCGGAGGAAATGGAATTGCAGATGGCGCGTGTGATTGCGACGGAAATGGTCCCGACGCAGGATACGATTGCGATGGCAACTGCTTGAATGACGCCGATGGCGATGGCACGTGCGATGAATTTGAAGTCGCGGGTTGTACTGACAGCGCGGCTTGTAACTACAACTCAGATGCTACCGATGACGATGGCTCTTGCCTTGCACTCGACGAATGCGGTGTATGTGGTGGGGATGGAATTGCTGATGGAGCGTGCGACTGCGACGGCAACGTCGAGGATGCACTGGGTGTATGCGGTGGTGACTGTACCGCCGATGCAAACGGAAACGGCATTTGTGACAGCGATGAATTGGCCGGTTGTACGGACAGTGCTGCTTGCAATTACAATGCGGACGCTACGGAGGACGACGGTTCTTGTGACTTCTGTTCTTGCGCAGGTGAGCCTGCCGGGGGAGAAGCATTGAGCGGCTACACCCTGACCGTTGAAGAACATGCTATGGACATCGTCCCAGGTTTGACGACTTACCGCATCTATGTTGATTTGGTCAACACCGACGATTTCTTGAGTTCGGTATACGGTAACGACGCGGATGCGCTCAGCATCTCAACAGACGACGGTTTCTACAATGATCCACTGGGAGCCACAGTAGCCTCTGGTATCAATCCTGCATTTGTTGCGTTCTTCCCAACCATTGGGGCGGACAGTTGGATCACGATCGGGATCGATTCTCAGAACACCGGTAACGAAGTTGCAATCAGCACCGTTGAAGATCCCAACCAACCTTACGTGGCTGCTTTCGGCGCCACCGACGCTTCGAACGGACAAGACATTTTACTGAACACCCAAACAGGCGGCGCTTGGTACGTATTGAACAATACTCCAAACGGATTGCCGGATGCAAACGGACGCGTGTTGGTCATGCAATTGACTACGTCGGCTGGGCTCTCTGGCACCTTACCCGTTCAAATTTTCGAGAACGGCGATGGCGTGAATGATTTGCGTAAGACGTTTACGTTCGACGGTGTGGGAACATTTACAGCCGAAGGAGAAGGCGGCGCTGGAACCGGCGGCAACGCTTGCGGTTGCACCGACGAAAACGCCTCAAACTACGATCCGAACGCACAATACGATGACGGCAGCTGTGAGTTGAACGTACCTGGATGTACGGATGACACAGCATGCAACTTCAACGAGGATGCCACCGAAGACGATGGCTCTTGCTTGCAACTCGACGAGTGCGGCGTGTGCGGTGGTGAAGGCATTGCTGAAGGTGCTTGTGATTGCGACGGAAACGGACCAGTGGCTGGCTATGATTGCGATGGCAATTGTTTGGCAGATGCCGATGGAGATGGGGTTTGCGATGAGTTTGAAGTCGCGGGCTGCACGGATGCGGAGGCATGCAACTACGACGTAAACGCGACCGATGACGACGGCTCTTGCCTTGCATTTGATGAATGCGGTATTTGCGGCGGCGACGGCATCGCGGACGGTGCTTGTGATTGCGACGGTAACGGCCCAGCAGCTGGTTATGACTGCGACGGCAACTGCTTGAACGATGCGGATGGTGACGGAATCTGTGACGGATTTGAGGTGGCTGGCTGTACAGACAGTGCAGCGTGTAACTACAATGCCAACGCCACAGAAGACGACGGCTCTTGCCTCCAGTCGGACGAGTGCGGCGTGTGCGGTGGAAACGGTATTGCCGACGGTGCTTGTGATTGCGACGGCAACGGTCCTGCAGCTGGTTATGATTGTGACGGCAACTGCTTGAACGATGCGGATGGTGACGGAACCTGTGACGAATTTGAGGTAGCTGGCTGTACGGACAGTGCAGCGTGTAACTACGATGCAAACGCCACGGAAGAAGACGGTTCTTGCTTGGAATTGGACGAGTGCGGTGTATGTGGCGGTGACGGCATCGCAGAGGGCACTTGTGATTGTGACGGTAATGGCCCAGAGGCCGGTTATGATTGCGAAGGCAATTGCTTGGCGGATGGAGACGGCGATGGAATTTGTGATGAATTTGAAGTAGGCGGTTGCGATGATGAAGCTGCATGCAACTACGACGCGAACGCGACCGATAACGACGGCTCTTGCGATTACTGCTCTTGCGGAGGTGAGTCAACTGGTGGTGCTTCCAGCGGATACACCTTGACCGTTGAGGAACATGCTGCAGACATCGTTCCCGGTCTGACTACTTACCGGTTGTACGTGAACTTGGTCAACACCGATGATTTCTTGAGTTCAGTGTATGGAAACGATGCCGATCCGTTGAGCATCTCCACCGATGCTGGATTCTACAATGACCCGCTCGGTGCTACAGTCGCATCTGGAATCAACCCGGCCTTCTTGGGATTCTTCCCAACCATTGGTGCGGACAGCTGGATCACCATCGGCATCGACAGCCAAAACGTGGGTGACGAAGTGGCCATCAGCACAGTTGAAGATTCAGCTCAACCCTACGTTGCTTCATTTGGTGCAACGGATGCCTCTAACGGCCAGGACATTTTGTTAGATACCCAAACAGGCGGTGCATGGTATGTGTTGAACAACACGCCAAACGGATTGCCTGACGCAAACGGACGTGTCTTGATCATGCAGTTGACAACATCTGCGGGTCTCTCAGGTACGCTCCCAGTCCAAATCTTCGAGAACGGCGACGGTGCAAATGACTTGCGCAAGACCTTCACGTTTGACGGTGTTGGAACCTTCAATGCGGTAGGAGAGAGCGGAGGAAGCACTGGCGGCAACGCATGTGGATGTACAGATGAAAGCGCCACGAACTACGATCCAACGGCCTCTTACGACGATGGTAGCTGTGAATACGTAGTACCAGGATGTACGGACGAAACGGCGTGTAACTACAACGCCGATGCCAACGAAGATGACGGTTCATGCTTGCAAGAAGACGAGTGCGGCGTTTGCGGCGGTGACGGTATTGCCGAAGGCGCATGTGACTGCGACGGCAACGGCCCAGAAGCCGGATACGACTGCGACGGCAACTGCTTGAACGACGCGGACGGTGACGGTGTATGCGACGAATTTGAAGTGGCCGGTTGTACGGACGCTTCTGCCTGTAACTACGATGAAAACGCAACCGACGACGACGGCTCTTGCCTCCAATTGGACGAGTGCGGCGTTTGCGGTGGCCAAGGAATTGCGGAAGGTGCATGTGATTGTGATGGCACCTTGCCAGAAGCCGGCTACGATTGCGAGGGCAACTGCGTGAACGATGCCGACGGCGACGGTGTGTGCGACGAATTTGAAGAGTCAGGTTGCACGGATTCGAGTGCCTGCAACTACAACAGCAACGCAACCGAAGACGACGGTTCTTGTACTTACGCTGAGGCATCTTATGACTGCGATGGCAACTGCCTGAACGACGCGGATGCAGATGGTGTATGCGATGAATTTGAAGTGGCCGGTTGTGATGACGAAGCTGCGTGCAACTACGATGCGAATGCCACAGACAACGACGGCTCATGCGAGTATGCAGACAGCGGCTACGACTGCGCTGGCAACTGCTTGGCTGATGCCGACGGTGACGGCATTTGCGATCCGTTCGAAGTGGCGGGATGCCAGGACGAAGGTGCGTGCAACTACAACGCTGACGCCACCGATGATGATGGCTCTTGCACGTATGCTGAAAGCGGCTACGACTGCGACGGCAACTGTTTGGCTGATGCCGACGGCGATGGCGTGTGCGATGAATTTGAGGTAGCCGGCTGTGCCGATGCTTCAGCATGTAACTACGACGTAAACGCCACAGACGAAGACGGATCATGCACGTATGCAGACGCTGGCTACGATTGCGATGGCAACTGCTTGGCCGATGCCGATAACGATGGCATCTGCGATCCGTTTGAAGTGGCAGGCTGCCAAGACGAAAACGCTTGCAACTACGATGCGGAAGCCACGGACAGCGATGACTCTTGTGTTTATGCCGAGACCAGCTACGATTGCGACGGCAACTGCTTGAACGACGCAGACGGCGACGGAGTGTGCAACGAATTTGAAGTGGCGGGCTGTACAGATGATGCGGCGTGCAACTACGATCCAAACGCAACGGAAGAAGACGGTACTTGTGCTGAGTTGGATGAGTGCGGTGTATGCGGTGGTTCAGGCATTCCTGAAGGAGCCTGTGATTGCGACGGAACGCAACCAGAATTCGCATACGATTGCGACGGTAACTGCATCAACGACACGGACGGCGATGGCATCTGTGACGAGCTGGAATTCCCAGGATGTACGGACGCAGACGCTTCGAACTACGATGCGGAAGCAACGTATGATGACGGTTCTTGCGAGTACGCGGGTTGCTTGGTCTCTTTTGCATGTAACTACGACCCCTCATGGGATGTGTTGGACTTCTCAGCGTGTGACTTCACTTCGTGTGTTGGATGTACGGATGAGGCGGCCTGCAACTATGAGGCTGACAACACACAAGACAACGGCTCATGTGAATACGCCGAAGCTGGCTATGATTGTGAAGGCAACTGCCTGAACGATGCCGACGGTGACGGTGTGTGCGACGAGTTCGAAGTCTTCGGATGTACAGATCCTTCAAATCCTGGTTATGATGTGAATGCAACCGAGGATGACGGAAGCTGCTTGACTGCAGGTTGTACGTTGGAAGAGGCTTGCAACTACGACGAGACGGCGGGGTACTTAGACATCGATGCGTGTGAATTCGATTCATGTGCAGGATGTACAGACGCTGCAGCATGCAACTACGATGCTACGGCGACCTTGGATGATGATTCTTGCGAATACCCAGAATTGGACTTCCTCGACTGCGAAGGCAACTGCTTGAATGATGCTGACGGCGACGGCGTATGCAACGAATTGGAAATTGCAGGATGTACGGATCCAAACTCAGACTCCTACATGCCTCAAGCGACCGACGAAGACGGTTCTTGCATCTACCTCGGTTGCACGGCGAGCAGTGCATGTAACTTCGACCCAACAGCCAACTTCAACGACGGTTCTTGTGACTTCGAATCGTGTGTCGGTTGTGGAGACGAGGCGGCATGTAACTACGATGCCAACGTATTGTTCTCGAATGCCGCACTCTGTGATTACCCTGAAGACGGGTACGATTGCGATGGCAACTGCTTGGCGGATGCCGACGGTGATGGCATTTGCGATGAATTTGAAACGGCAGGGTGTACCGATGAAACGGCATGCAATTACAATGAAGATGCAACCGATTCGAATGACTCATGCGACTTTAGCTGCTATGGATGTACGATTTCAGCATCGTGCAACTACGATCCTACAGCAACGGTCAACGACGGATCTTGCGACTTTGAAAGCTGTGTTGGATGTACCAACGCTGCCGCGTGTAACTACGATCCCACCGCGACCATTTCTGCAAATGGATTGTGCGACTTCCCAGCAAGTCCATTTGAGGATTGCGACGGCAACTGCCTGAACGATGCCGATGGCGATGGTGTATGCGACGAACAAGAGATCTATGGATGTACAACTCCTGGCGTTGGTTACGATCCGTTCGCTACCGAGGACGATGGTTCATGCCCAGTAGGCGGTTGCATCATTCCTTCGCCCGTGTTCGCTTGTAACTACGATCCGAATGCTGATTACTTGATTTTCTCCATGTGCATCGATCCTCCTTGCACGGGTGGCATGATGGCAGGAAGCCCGACCCCAATGGGAATGGTGACTGGTGGATGCATGGATTTCTTCGCTTGTAACTTCGATCCTTCTGCTACAGAGGACGATGGTTCGTGTGAATACACGTCCTGCTTAGGCTGTACGCTGGAAGATGCGTGCAACTACGATGAGGATGCGGTTTACAATGACGGTTCATGCGAATACGAGAGTTGTGCCATCGGAGGATGCGACAACGCCATTGCATGTAACTACAACCCAGAGGCTACCTTCAACGATGGCTCATGTGAGTACACATCGTGCTTGGGCTGTACCGATGAGGCGGCTGCGAACTACGATCCCGCTGCCACCATCGAGGATAATTCGTGCGAATTCCCAGGGTGCGTATTCCCAGCAGCGTGTAACTACGACTCCGGAGCGAACGCCAACGACGGAAGCTGCGAATACACGTCATGTGCAGGTTGCATGGATGCAGCGGCTTGTAACTTCGATTCAACTGCAACCATTTCTGACTTTGCTTCATGTGAATTCCCTGAAGCGGGTTACGGATGCGACGGCAACTGCTTGGCTGACGTCGACGGTGATGGTGTATGCGACGAATTCGAAGTCGCAGGATGCACCGATGCCACTGCCGATAACTACGACGGCAATGCCACCGATGACGATGGTTCTTGTGCTTATCCAGTATTTGGGTGCACCGTTCCAGCGGCTTGTAACTTCAATCCAGCTGCAACCGACAACGACGGCTCTTGTGAATTCACAAGTTGTGCAGGTTGCTTGGATGCTGCGGCGTGCAACTTCGACGGCGAAGCAACCACAGGTGATAACTCACTCTGCGAGTTCCCAGCACCGAACTATGATTGCGACGGCAACTGCCTGAACGATGCAGACGGTGACGGAATCTGCGACGAAGCAGATAGCTGCAGCGATACCATGGCCTGCAACTACGACGACCCTGCAAATGGTTCTTGCTTGACGCTGGACATTTGCGGTGAGTGCGGCGGTGCTGGCATCGATACAGATGGTGACGGCGTATGCGATAGCTTGGAGGTCGATGGTTGTACCGACGAATTGGCCTGCAACTACGATGCAGCGGCTACGGAAGAGGACGGCTCATGTTCTTTCTGCGGATGCGAGACCACTGCTGCCAACTTTGAAGGCTACGAAGTATTTGTTGAGCCCTTCATGGTTCACACCTCTGGTGAATTGGCTGGTTTGACGACCTACCGCTTGTACTTGGAGACGCCAAACCCAACGGATTTGGTGACGTCCTTCACGGGTAACTCCGAGTGGCCATTGGAATTGAATACAACGACCTCGTTCTACCAGCACCCTGCCGGTGGATGGTCAGCTGAATTCTTGTCAGACGCCGTGGTCGGGTTCTTCCCGGATGTGATTTACGATTCGTACGTGACATTGAATTTGGATGCTCCGGCCCAAAGCCCTGCCTTGAACCCAACCGCCCTTCCGGGTAGCTGGACGACAGAATTCGGCGCCGGTGATAACATCATGATCGACGACTTTGCCGGAAGCGGATGGTACGTGACTCCGGACGGAGCTAACACTGCCGTGGACGCGAACAACCGCGTATTCTTAGCGCAGTTGACCACAGACGGTATCATCTACGGTCAGTTCCGTGTGCAGGTCTTCCCAGAGGGAGACAACATCAACGACGAGCGTGTGGACCTCTCGTTTGTACAGCAATTGTGTAACGGTTGCACAGACGAAGCGGCTTGTAATTACAACGCAGGTGCGAACAGCGACGATGGTTCTTGCATTTATGAAGCTTCTGAGTACGTCGATTGCGACGGAGTGTGCTTCAACGATGAAGACGGCGACGGGGTATGCGACGAAGAAGAAGTTGCAGGATGCACCGATGCCGCTGCGTGTAACTACGACGCCGATGCCACGTACGACGATGGTTCATGTGAGTTCTTGATTTCAGACTCTTACGATTGCGACGGCAACTGCTTGTTGGATACAGACGGTGACGGCGTGTGCAACCAAGACGAAATCTTGGGTTGTACAGATGCTGTAGCGTGCAACTACAACAACCAGGCGTCTGAGGAAGATGGTTCTTGCTTCTATGCCGAGTCAGGCTACGATTGCGACGGCAATTGCTTGAATGACACCGATGGCGATGGCGTATGCGATGAATTTGAAATCGCGGGTTGCACGGATCCTACGGCCTGCAACTACGACGCTGCAAATAGTGAAGAAGATGGAAGCTGTGATTTCTGCTCATGTGGTGACCCAGTGACCAACTACACCATGACAGTAGAAGAGCACGCTGTGGACGGCATTGCGGGTACGACTACCTACCGTTTCTACATCGACATGGAAAACCCAACGGACTTCCTGAGCGCCATGTACGGTACGAGTGTCGATCCGATGGTACTGTCGACGGAAAACGGTTTCTACAACGACGATTTCGGAGCTGTTTCTGCAGACGGAATTCAGCCGGCATTCTTCGCGATCTTCCCATCACTTGAATACGACAGTTGGGTGACCATCGGTATCGACAGCGCGCCTCAAGGTTCTGAGGTCGGTGTACAAACGGTGGAGAGCGGAGAGCAGCCTTGGATTCAGTCCTTCAGCCACAATGCGGACATCGCTGGACAGGACTTCACGATCAACGATTCTTATGGAGGTGCGTGGTTTGTGACCAACGGATCTGCAAACGGCTTGCCTGATGCAGACAACCAGCGCGTGCTCTTCATGCAGTTGACCACCAGCGGTGCGATTTCTGGTACCATGAACGCCCAGATCTTCGCAGAAGGCAATGGCGATAATGAGATCTTCAAGACATTCGCATTCGACGGACCGGGTACTTACTCTGCTCAGGGCGAGTCGGAAGGCGGTGTAGGCAACGCGTGCGGCTGTACAGATGCCAGCGCTGACAACTACGACTTAGGCGCTGAGTACGATGACGGTGGATGCATCTACTACGGATGTTTGGACGCGGAAGCGTGCAACTACGATGAAGAGGCGAACACCGACGATGAGTCTTGCTACTTCTTAGTAGAGGGCTATGATTGCGATGGTGTTTGTCTGCAGGACGCCGATGGCGATGGTGTATGTGATCCATTCGAAGTGGTGGGTTGCCAGGACGCAACTGCTTGCAACTACAATGATGCAGCGACGGATTCAGCTGACTGCACATACCCTGATGGCGTATGCGACACATGTTCTGGTGAGACCGACGGTACAGGAATGGTTGTGGAAAACGATGCCGATGGCGACGGAATCTGTGACGGGGACGAAGTGGTCGGTTGCCAAGATGAAACCGCGTGCAACTTCTTGCCAACGGCGACAGATGAAGGCGCCTGTGACTTCTGCTCATGCTTGGGCAACACGTCATCCATTGCAGGCTACAACATCATTACCGAGGTTGTTGCAGAACACACAGAAGGTGAATTGGCTGGCATGAAGACATACCAAGTGTTCTTGTCAACGCCGGCTGCGGATGATGTATTGACCGCGGTGGTAGGTGATCAAGAATTCGCCTTGAACTTGTCAAGCACAACTTCATTCTACCAACACCCAGGTGGAGGTGTGACACCGGAAGGATTGAGCGAGGCCATGATTGCTGTGGCGCCTGAATTGGCCTTCGATTCATACGTTACCATCGGGTTGAGTGGCCCAGCAACTTCTGCTGACGAAATGAACGCGGGCATCGTCCCAGGACCATGGTCTGCATCATTCGAAGCCGGCGGTCCTGTGAACGTCAACGATGAATTCGGAGGCGGTTGGTACGTTGTTCCAGACGCTGCAAACGCAGTGGTCGGCGCCGACGGACGCATTTTGGTTGCTCAGTTGACTACAGATGGCCAGATCAGCGGTTCTTTCCGAGCTCAGGTATTCCCAGAAGGAAACTTGGATGACGATGACCGTGTGGACTTGACCTTCCTCAGCGCGAACTGTGGATGCACGAACCCAGCGGCTCCAAACTTCGATCCGGAAGCGGACTTCGATCCAAACGATGAGTGCATCGATCCAATTGAAGGATGTACTGACGCTGCAGCGTGTAACTACGATGCAGAGGCCAGCTCAGACAACGGTTCTTGCACATACGCTGAAGCAGGCTACGACTGCGATGGAAACTGCTTGAACGACGCGGACGGCGACGGTGTATGCGACGAGTTTGAAGTTGCGGGATGCCAAGATGAAGCGGCTTGTAACTACAACGCTGATGCTACAGACAGCGACGACTCATGCACATACGCTGAAGCAGGCTACGACTGCGACGGTAACTGCCTGAACGACGCGGACGGCGACGGTGTATGCGACGAGTTCGAAGTAGCCGGTTGCCAAGACGAAGCGGCTTGTAACTACGATGCTGACGCTACGGACAGCAACGACTCATGCACATATGCTGAAGCAGGCTACGACTGCGACGGCAACTGCTTGAACGACGCGGACGGCGACGGTGTATGCGACGAGTTCGAGATTGCTGGCTGCCAAGACGAGGCTGCTTGTAACTACAACGCCGATGCTACGGACAGCGACGACTCATGCACCTATGCTGAAGCAGGCTACGACTGCGACGGCAACTGCTTGAACGACGCGGACGGCGACGGTGTATGCGACGAGTTCGAAGTGTTTGGATGTACGCACCCAGATGCATGCAACTACGACGCGGACGCGACAGAGGACGACGGTTCGTGTGACTTCGCTGCCATGGGCTACGATTGCGACGGCAACTGCTTGAGCGATGTAGACGGCGACGGCGTGTGCGACGAATTCGAAGTTGCTGGATGTACGTACACTTCAGCTGATAACTACGACATGGGTGCGACCGACGACGACGGTTCTTGCCTCTTCGCAGGTTGCCAAGACGAGGAAGCGTTCAACTTCAACGCCTACGCGAACACGGATGGCGATTGCGCTAACGCTCCGATCGCCGACTTCAATGGTGACGGTGTGGTGCAGAACCAGGACTTGCTCGACTTCTTGTTGGCCTACGGTCAGACCGGCCCAGTATGGGGTGGTGTTGAATGGGTCCAGGAAGCATGTAACGTGGTCGCGACTCCACTCGAGGACCTCTACACGCCAGTAGACTACTGCGCGGCTGAGAGCCCAGCGGAGGTATGCGCTGAGATGGGATGTACATACCCATTGGCTAGCAACTACGACCCAGCAGCTACCGTTGAAAGCGGTGACTGTGTCTGGACGGGATGTACGGATGCGGAAGCGCTGAACTACAACCCAGTAGCCAACTTGGACGACGATACCTGTACGTACCAGATCTGCCCAGACTTCAATGGCGACGGTCAGGTACAAGCGCAAGACTTGCTTGATTTCTTGCTCGCTTGGGGTACCACCTACTAAGCCGAACACAAAACGACCAATGCGGGCCGCCTTTCGACAGAAGGGTGGCCCGTTTTGTTTGGCGGCCCTTCTCCAGCATCCTACTTTTGTCGGAAACAGCAGCAGCATGAAAAAAGGGATACAACTCGCGGCGTTCAGCGCCTTGATGATGGTAGGGTTTTGGGCGAAAGCACAGGATTACGTTCACCAGGTCTTCGTTTTGAATGAAGGGTGGTCAGACTGGCAGACAGGCGAGGTGTTGGTTCCGCCGACCATTGGTGTTTATAATCCCGCGCTGCAGGTGTACGAGGTCGTCGATACGGTGGAGAGTGCCGGATTCATTTCGGACGCAATCATCGTAGGGGGGGCGCTCTTCATCGCTGCCGATGGTCAGATTCTCAAGTACGACGCAGATAGTTATGCATTGCTTGCGAGCACGGAAATAGTTGGCGTTCGTCAACTGGCCGAACACAATGGCCTGATTTATGCGACTCGAGGAGAGGTGGATGAATCGGGAATGAACCTGCCCTTGGACACTTACCTCCAGTGGTTTCACGCAGACGATTTGACTTGGGCAGGTGAATTGACCACCAGTAACGGTCCTGCTTTTGCGACCGAAGGGTTGGCTTGGAAAGGAGACAAACTCTACATCGGCATCAACAACGCCTTCGATTGGGGCAACGAGGTGGGCTTCATCGGCGAATGGGATGTTGTCACTGATGCCTATGTCGAGTATGATTTGGGAGAAGAGGGGAAGAATCCGAATCGCCTATTCGTGGAGGACAATCAAGTTGTGACCGTGAACAACCGGGACTACGGGTCTTCTTCGCTGAGTGCTTTGAACGCCAACGGTGAGGCGGAGACGCATGTCGTAGCGGATGCCACGGCCGGTTGCTTGGCAGCCGCGGTACACGATGGTGAACTGAAATACCAAATCACCGGTGAAGGAGCTGTGCGTGTTTCAGCGTTGGATAACCTTGCCAATTCTACGGCTTGGATTGAAGAAGCCCCCGCTTACTATGGGGTGGCCATTGATCCTATCTCTGGCAACTGGTATGGTTCTGTTACGGATTACAGTACGTATGGATTGGTTGAAATCCGCGATCAGGAAGGTGCCCTGCTCCAAAGCTTCGGTTGCGGCGTGAGTCCCGGGGTTATCTGCATGGACGTGCGCAACGCATCGAATATCGCTGTCTTGCCTCAACCTGCAGTGCCGTCTTCGCAAACGATTGATATCCTCGGTCGGGCTCTGCCCGGTGTTCGCGGAATGAATGGGATCTACCTCGACGAGCAGGGGCGCAAGCGACTTGAGTGGGGGTGGTGATCCGTTGAGATCACAGCATTCCAGCGAGGTACAAGAGTCCTCCGGCTAGCGTGAGCTTTTGCCAGGCTGATACCGAAGCTATTTGACCACGGGTCAACTGAAGGTGGACCGCAGCGTATGGCAAAACGAAAAACAATGGCGAAACCGGCCGGTGCATCCATTGGTACGATGCCCACCAGGCCGCACCTATGAGTATCCATCCAATCCAATGGAGAACCTGGAGCAAGGACTGGGTGCGTTTCTCTCCCCAGCGCACAGGTAAGGTGTCGTATCCTGCCTCTCCATCGCCCGAGGCGTCTTGCCAATCCTTTGTGATTTCTCTAAGCACAGTTACGTAGCCCGAGAGGCCTACATAGGCAAGCAACACTCCTCCATGGACAGAACCGAGCCATTGAAGGGATGCAGCTATCTCGTTAGGGGCATGCAGTAACACGCACCAGAGCGGCAATTGCGCTACGGAGGCAGCAATCACCAAATTACCGCGCAAGAACCGGCGCTTGAACCAGGGCGAATACCCCCAAAGCAATGTGCCCAACACCGCCATCCACGCCAATGGGACCAACGTGCCGGCAGCCCAACAAACTCCACATGTGGCCAAGATGGAAACACCGGTTAAAGCGTAATTGAGGGCCATTGTTTGGCGGCGCGTAATGACGCGTCCCACCAAGGCGCGGTCCGGTCGATTCACGCGGTCTTCTGCCACGTCGAAATAGTCATTGATGACGTTAGCTCCGGCGGCCAATGTCGCCATGGCCAAAGTTCCCAATGCGAATACACCCAGTGTTTCAGGTTGCTCCCAGAGCGGAGACAGCAAGGCCTCTGAGATCAGGTACATGGCCACAACGATCATCAATACGTTCCAAGGACGCGTCAATCGCACACCGGCCCAGATGGCCGATTCGGTAACCAGCCGGGGAGGTTTAGCCATGGCTTGCGTCTATGAGTTGGCGGTCAATTGCTGCGCCAGCAGTGACTCTTCGGTGCGCCGCATAATTGAATCCTCCGTGAATGGCGTGTCCGCCTACTTGCCCATCGCGTCCAAGCGCCAAATACCCCACTTGCAAGTCGTCGGTAGGCATGGTTCGCATGATGCGTTGAACGGCTTCGTCGCATGCTTCTTGGGGAGTGGCGCCTTGCCGCATCAACTCCACCACGAGGAAAGAACCGACGGTGCGCATCACCGCTTCGCCGAGCCCTGTAGCAGTTGCTCCGCCTACGGCGCCGTCAACGTACAAGCCCGCGCCGATGATGGGGCTATCGCCCACACGTCCGTGCATTTTGTAGGCCAATCCACTGGTCGTGCATCCACCGGCCAACCGCCCCTCGTGGTCAAGCGCCAACAAGCCGATGGTGTCGTGGTTTTCAATGTTGATGACGGGTTTGTAATCAGAGGTTTTTCGCCAATTTTCCCAGGCCTCTCGGGCCTTTGGGGTCAGCAACTCTGTTTTCGGCATGCCCAACTCACGTGCGTATTGTTCGGCGCCGGCCCCAGCGAGCATCACGTGGGGGGTGTCCTCCATGACATGACGGGCCAATGAAATCGGATGGGCAACGTCCTGCACAAAACAGACCGAACCGGCGTTTTGCGTGTGGTCCATGATGCACGCATCGAGGGTCACATGGCCGTCGCGATCGGGCAGCCCTCCGATGCCCACACTCAATCCCTCGGCATCTGCCTCGACGAGTCGGGCCCCAGCTTCGATCATATCCAATGCCTGCCCCGTAGCATCCAATGCTTCAAAACCGGCGTCGTTCGCCAACATGCCGTGGTTCCAAGTGGAGACCATGACGGCTTCGCCTGTTGCGACGGGAAGCGTTGGGATGCGGTTTTCGGACCAAGCGCGGTTCCACCAACTGCCGATGCCCATTGCACCAGCCAGAGCGGTTGCTTCTTGTAAAAATTTTCTGCGAGAAGATGCCATGCACCTAAGGTCGCAAAATTTTGCTTAGAAGACTTGGGCGATTTTTGGGAGTCCAGCGCAGCAATTTGAGCACGAGCCAAGGGAGCACGAACAAGTCGGATACCACGGCGAGGAGTAAGGTCACGGAAATCAAGACGCCGATGTAAAAGGTTCCTAGGAAACTGCTCAAACTCAGGGTCATGAAACCGCCACAGAGGATGATGCTGGTGATGATGATGGCTTTGCCAGCACTTAGAAAGCTGGATTCCACAGCTTCTTGAAGCGACCTTCCTTTGGCCAATTCTATGCGGAGTTTGCTGATGAAGTGGATCGTGTCGTCTACCGCAATGCCAAATGCAATGGTGAAGATGATGCTCGTAGAAAGCTTGAGGTCGATGTCCGACCAACCCATGATGCCTGCGATCATGAGCAGCGGGAGCATGTTCGGTATCAAGGAGATGACGACCATGGGCAGGTTGCGGAACATCAGTCCCGAAATCAACGCGACAATCAAGAACGCAATGCTCAAGCCCAAGACCATGTCGCTGGCCAATGAGCCGACATTGAGGTCGATGAGCCGCGCGGTTCCTGTGACATGCAAATCCAAGGCGGAATCCGGATGATTTTCTTCAAACCAATTGAAGAAGGCTGCATCTTGAGTTCGGTAGTGCTGAGCACCGAGGTCAGGGAGTTTCCCAAAAATCCGCAAGGCATTAGTTTCTTGGTTGGCCACGAGTGCGAGCGGGTTACTGTCTTCAGCTCGGGACATGGCACGAACCATGCGGTCAATGTCGCGTTGACGTTTAGGGACGTTGTGGAAACGGGCCTGGTCGCCGTTGTTGAGTCGGTTGGCCTGTGCGAGGATTCTATCGCTGCTAACGATGGAGCCTACCCCATAAGCCGTTTCTAGGTAACGGGTGATAGAAGCCATTGTTTGCTGAACCTCGACCGAAAAGGGATCCACATCGTCAGGTACTTGAACGGCCAGTTCGTAGGGGCGAACGCCTGCGAACTCCCGTTCGAAAAAAGCAAATTCTTGCCGGAACGGATCGTCATCCGCCAGATCCTCCAGCAAGACATTGTCCACTTGAATGCGACTCGTTCCCACCGCTGCCAGCGCCGTGAGGCCCACGGTTACCCCCATGATGAGCAAGGGCCGGCGCAACACGGTGGTCAACGTAGAACGCAGCCACTTGTTCCACAGCACACCGCTTCCTTCGTTGGACACTTGAGGCGCCGGGAACAGCATCATGATGGAGGGCAGAAGGGTAAAGGCCAATAAGTACGCAATGCCCACGCCCGCGGCAGCGTACAAGCCGAAATCCCGAATCGGCACAACGGACGATGTAACCAAGGTCATGAAACCAACCGCAGTAGTCAGTGTGGTCAAAAAGGTGGCCAGACCGACTTCCTTAAAGGCTGCGTTTATGGCATCGAATTGGGGTTTTCCTTGCCTCAATTCTTCGTAATAACGCGAGAGGATGTGCACGACGTCGCTGATGCCCACGACGAAAATGATGGTGGGCAGGACGATGGTCATCACGTCTATGGATTTGCCCGTCATTTCCATGGTACCCAGGGTCCATAGTCCGCTCAGCAGGACCACGAGCAGTGGAATGGTAATGCCCCAAATGCTTTGGAATGCCACCCACAGGAATACAACGAGGATGACCAACCCAATGCTCACGAACAGGGCAACCTCGCGCTGCATGACGTCCACGTAGTATTTCTGGGCGACCGCCCGACCGGCAACGTGGGTGGGGTGTTCCCATTTGGACGTGAGGTTGGTGATGGCCACGGCTAAGCTGTCGCAGCCCTGTTTGGACAAGAGTTGCTTGTGCCGAATCTGGATGGCCAGTGCTGTTCCTTGCGTGGAAATAAACGCTCCATCCCAGGCGGGATGCCCTGATATCCGCAGGGAATCTGCGGCTAACTTTTCGCTGGCAGCATCGTCTTGCCAACGAAGCAACGGACGTTCTACAACCGTCAATCCCAGTTTCACAGGTTCATTTAACCGAGTTGGGCTGATGACCTGGTCCACGTAGGGCAGGCCTTCAAGTTCCGACACGTACTCATCGACCGTCGCTAAAAAGTCGGCATCGTAGATACTCGGGGCATGTTCAATGCCGACGATGAGGAAGTCGTTGTCCGATTCGAATTGCGAACGGAAGCCCAGGTAGAATTCCGTTTCGGGGTCATTCTGTGGGAAAAAGCTTTCGAAATCGTAGTCAAATCCGATTTGGGCCACGCGCCAACCCATCCATAGGGTTGCAACGCCGATCACGGCCAGCATCCACTTTGCGCGCGACTTCCAGATCTGAGGGATTTCGTGGGTCATCGTTCTCCTAACAAGTCCTTTCCAATAGGGTTCTAGGTGTACAATAAAAAACCCCGAACCTATGGGCTCGGGGCTTTCTGATTGCAGTGATTTCAGCGGTTACTTGACTTCTTCGAAATCCACATCGGTGACTTCTGGGTCTCCGTTTTCCGCTTGGGCCCCGCCCGCATCGGCTCCTCCTGCGGCAGCGCCGGCTTCTTGTTGGGCGGCATACATTTCCTGGCTGGCAGCTTGGAACGCGTTGTTGAGCTTCTCGATTCCGGCCTTGCAACCGTCAACATCTTGCTCACCGTGTGCCTTCTTTAACTCCTCGAGGGCTGCGTCGATGGGGCCGCGGTTGGCTTCGGAGATTTTGTCGCCGAATTCCTTCAGTTGCTTTTCTGTTTGGAAAACGAGGGCATCCGCCTGGTTGAGGGTTTCAATGCGCTCTTTTGCCGTCTTGTCCGCTTCAGCGTTCGCCTCCGCTTCTTGCTTCATGCGGTTCACTTCCTCCTCGCTCAAACCGCTCGACGCTTCGATGCGGATGTTTTGCTCCTTGCCGGTGGCCTTGTCCTTGGCACTCACTTGGATGATGCCGTTGGCGTCGATGTCGAATGTGACTTCGATTTGTGGCACGCCGCGTGGGGCAGGGGGAATGTCAGCCAATTGGAAGCGACCGATGGTACGGTTGTCATTCGCCATGGATCGTTCACCTTGCAACACGTGGATTTCAACGCTTGGCTGGTTGTCCGATGCCGTGCTAAAGGTTTCTGATTTCTTAGTAGGGATGGTCGTGTTGGCATCGATCAGCTTGGTCATAACGCCGCCCATGGTCTCAATGCCCAAGGACAAAGGAGTGACGTCCAACAACAAGACATCCTTTACATCGCCTGACAATACACCGCCTTGAATCGCAGCACCTACGGCTACTACTTCATCGGGGTTGACACCTTTTGATGGCTCTTTGCCGAAGTAAGCCTTCACGGCAGCTTGAACGGCGGGGATTCGGGTTGAACCACCCACGAGGATTACTTCATCAATGTCAGACTTATCAAGGTCCGCAGCCTTCAATGCCGAAGCACAAGGGTTGATGGTTCGCTTGATGAGCTCGTCCGCCAATTGCTCAAACTTCGCCTGAGACAAGCTGCGAACCAAGTGCTTTGGCACACCGTCAACAGGCATGATGTAAGGCAAGTTGATCTCGGAGCTAGAAGTGCTTGAGAGTTCGATTTTTGCTTTTTCTGCGGCGTCCTTCAAACGCTGCAGTGCCATGGGGTCTTTGGACAGGTCCAAACCTCCGTTCTCGTCTTTGAACTCCTGAACCAACCAATCGATGATCACCTGGTCAAAGTCGTCGCCACCCAAGTGGGTGTCGCCGTCTGTTGAGAGCACTTCGAAAACGCCGTCTCCCAATTCCAAAATGGAAACGTCGTGGGTTCCACCGCCCAAGTCGAAAACGACAATCTTCTGGTCCGTGGCTTTTTTGTCCATGCCGTAAGCCAATGCAGCTGCAGTGGGCTCGTTGATAATACGCTTGACTTCGAGCCCTGCGATTTCGCCCGCTTCTTTTGTGGCCTGACGCTGTGCGTCATTGAAGTAGGCAGGTACGGTGATGACCGCACCGGTGACTTCCGTGCCCAAGTAATCCTCGGCCGTCTTCTTCATCTTCTGAAGGGTCATGGCGCTAATTTCTTGTGGCGTGTACATCCGGTCGTCAATCTTTACTCGGGGTGTGTTGTTGTCTCCCTTTACTACTTCGTACGGGACGCGACCGATTTCTTGTTGGACTTCATCGAAGGAATTGCCCATAAAGCGCTTGATGCTGAAGATGGTCTTCCGCGGGTTGGTGATGGCCTGGCGCTTTGCCGGCTCTCCCACCTTGCGCTCACCACCGTCGATGAAGGCGATGATAGAAGGGGTGGTACGCTTTCCTTCTGCATTGGTGATGACGACGGGTTCGTTGCCTTCCATAACGGAGACACAGCTGTTGGTCGTTCCCAAATCAATTCCGATGATTTTACTCATAGCTAAATTTTGAATTCTAAGATTTCCAGGGATACAGTCAAGGAGTGTGCCGTTTGCGATATGCCGCCACAAACCTGACAAGTGTGTCAGATGAACCCTCAAGGACCTGACAAAACGACCTCGATTGGGTACTCGCGTGGCAGGTTTTATTCTGCCGTGGCCACTCCACGCAAATAATCCACAGCGTGGAGCATCCGGCTTCCGTACCAACTGAATGCCTCGCCGTCCACGCACCTTGAAGCGATTCCTTTTTCGGCAAATGCTGCACAATGCGAGGCGTTGAAAGGAAAGGGTTCAGACGAAAGCAACATCCGCCGGCATTCCATGTGCGCTTCGTTGTCCGGTTCCAACGTCGGGTACCGTTCTGTGGAATCCATGCTTGCCGCGTTTTCAATTCCCCACCACTTCATGACGCTGTGAATGTAGGTATCGTGGCCCGCGACCATAAGAGGCTTTTGCCAAATGACGTAGTAGGCACGTTCCATCACCGGCCTTGGATGGCCCCAGGCCTTTTCGATTTTGTCGCGCCATGCCTGGCCGGCGGTTTTGCGGCCTGCTTGCTCAGCGACCGTCTCAAGCCATTCGAAGGCGCCCTGTACATCGCGCACATCCGTGAGAAGGACCTCTGAAAAAGCAGTGCATGCCTCTACTTGTTCGCGCACGTTCTCTTCCTTGGCGGCAATGACCAAGTCTGGTTGGAGCGATTCAATGCGATCCAAATGCAGGGATTTGGTTCCGCCAATGCGCGTTATGCCTTCGGGCTGGTGGCCCGCCCGGACGCAGAATTT
The DNA here is from genome assembly GCA_938074325.1 of uncultured Flavobacteriales bacterium. GTDB lineage: Bacteria > Bacteroidota > Bacteroidia > Flavobacteriales_D > Sanyastnellaceae > UA16. Next base: position 111,445 of record CALJFZ010000017.1, read on the forward strand.
CGTCCGACCGACCAATTGGTCTTCGAGGCCGAGGTCCACCAGGTACTCTGTCCAACTGGGAACGAGGCTTACGATTCGCATGCTGCAATTTAGGAAGGCCGGTATTCCGTTCTCAATTGAGCAGGACCCTGTCTTCAGATTAAGAGGGGAACCCCTAATTTCGCACCATGAAAAATGTGAATTTTGGCGTGATCGGTGCAGGCCACATTGGCAAACGGCACATGGAGATGATTCGCCGAAAGCCCGGCTTTGAGTTGGTCGCTTTTGCCGATGTCCGTTCCAAGGCGGACTGCGGGGTGGAGGGCGATGTGCCCCACTTCAGCGACCACCAAGCCATGCTCGCAACGCACCCGGAGTTGGATGTCGTGTGCATTTGCACCCCAAACGGCTTTCACGCGCAGCAAGCGATTGATGCCATTGCTGCAGATTGCCATGTGGTGATTGAAAAACCTATGGCCTTGACGCGCGCAGACGGGGAAGAGGTGCTGCACGCCGCGCTCGCGAAGGGCAAGCAGGTGTTTTGCGTCATGCAAAATCGCTATTCACCTCCATCGGTGTGGTTGCGCGATGTGATCCAAAGCGGCACGATGGGCGCCATTCACATGGTTCAAGTTCAATGCTATTGGAACCGAGACGACCGGTACTACGGCAAGATTCCATGGAAGGGCACACGGGATCTGGACGGCGGAACGCTGTTCACCCAATTCAGCCATTTCATTGACCTCATGTATTGGGTGTTCGGGGACATTCACAGCATTCAGAGTCGTTTCGAGGATTTCACCCACCAGCACAACACGGATTTCGAAGATTCCGGCGTAGTGACTTTCGAATTCGTGAAGCACAACGCATTGGGCATGTTCAATTTTTCGACTGCTGTGGCCAATCAGAACTTCGAATCCTCTGTAACGGTGATCGGGGAGAATGGGACCATCAAAGTAGGTGGTCAGTACATGAACGAAGTGGAAACGTGCGACATCGCGGGCTACACCATGCCGGAACTTCCGCCTTCTAATCCCGCCAATGACTACGGGCACTACAAAGGCTCCGCGGCCAATCATGGGTACATTTTCGATAACATCCATGCGGCATTGAGCGGACAAGGAGAGATTACAACCAACGCCTTGGAAGGGCTCAAGGTGGTGGACATCATTGAGCGCATGTATGCGGCCGGAAAGCGTCCCCTAAAGTCGGAGTGATTTTCATTCAATGAAGGTTGCCAATGTCGTTTTGAATGATTTCACCCGGGACAACCGGGTGCTGAAGGTGAGCACGGCCTTGTTGGAATCCGGGCACGATGTGACCGTGGTCGGCTTGCACCGCAACAACCTCCCGCGGAAAGAACAACACCGAGCCGGCTTTCAGGTGGAGCGAGTGCGCATTTACATTCCGGGATTTCGGTTTCTCACGCCTTTCAAATGGGCGGAATTGGCGCTCCGCATCGCCATCAAATACCGAAAATACGATGCATGGCACTGCAACGACGCTGAAGCATTTGCGATGGGGTTGTTGGCCAAATGGATGCGTCCCGGCCTGAAGTTGATTTACGACTGCCATGAGTTCGAGTCCGAACGCAACGGCAAGCCCGGTTGGTTGAGCCGCGGAGTGCGCAAGATGGAGACCCGCTACATCCGAAAGGCAGAAGAGGTGATTGTGGTCAGTCCCTCCATCCAAGCCGCATACGAGTCGCGGTACACCGAGCAGGGGATGCAACGAATTTCCCTGGTCCGAAATGTGCCCCACGCCCGGTCGCTGCAAACCCAGAGCCATCCACTGCGTAAAAGCCTGGGATTGGGGGAAGAGGCATTCATCGCCATCTACCAAGGGGCGCTGACCATCAACCGCGGCATAGAGACGTTATTGGAGATGGCTCCGCGCCTCGAAGGCAGCAATGTTCATCTCGTATTCATGGGGTATGGCATGTTGGAACCAAAAGTGCGCCAAGCGGTCGAGGCATTTGAGAATGTTCACTTTCAACCGGCTGTGCCCTACGAGGAGGTCTTGGCGTATACCGGGGATGCGGATGTTGGCTTGGTATCGGTCAAACCCACGTGCCTCAGTTACCTCTATTGCCTTCCCAATAAGCTCTTTGAGTCCATTCAAGCCGGGATTCCCGTGCTTGTAAATGACTTGCCTGACTGCGTCGCCCTCATCGAGGAATTTGGGATTGGTTTACGCGTCGAATCGGATACTCCGGAAGGTTGGTACCATGCTTTGTTGGAGGCGGAAAGCAAATCGCCTGCATGGAAGGTGCAGGCGATTCAAGGAATTCAGTCGGCTCAGCAAGCGCTCAATTGGGAATTGGAATCCGAGCGGCTCAAAGCCATTTATGAGCGGTTGCAGCCTGAAGGCTGATCAGTGTTTTAGAGGGAGCGGGCCACGGCCTGAACTTGCCGGTCGGTGCCGAACAATTCATTGGTCGCTTCCAGCCACTTGCGTGCGTCCGTGCGGTTGCCTTCGTCAGCGAGCATTTCAGCGGTGTAGATGACAGCGTACTTGAGCAGGTCCGTCTGGACTTCCTCGAGTCCCTTGCCACCAAATTCAGCCAACAGCTGCTCAGCAGTTGCCCATGCTTCATTGGCGTCGCGTACGGCCTTGGCCTTCCACAGGACCGCACCGTACATCAACCAGGCTCCGGGATCTTCTTCGTCCAATGTCCAGAGGTACTTGTAGTAGGATTTGGCCTTGGTGAATTTTTCTTCGTCGACGTAGATTTCTGCTTGATTCATCGTTGCACGGCGCAGATCATTGAAGTAGTCGACGTATTCATTGATGTACTCGCCTTCTTTGTCCTTCTTGACAAACTTCGATGCGTACTTCAGGGCATCCTTTAGCGCCTTGCTGTACTTCTCCAACAACTCCTCGTCGCTTGATTCCGAGATTTTGAAAAAGGCCATGCTCATGAACACATAGGGAACCGGTTCTTTTTTCGTTTCCTCGTCTTCCGTGTACCGGATGGCTTTGTAGAGCACTTTCTCGTACTTGCCATCGACCATCCACATCAAGAGTTCATCAAAATCTTCTCGAGGAATAAGCGGTGCCTCATCTTCGTCGCCGGATCGCTGGCCGAAGGAAACAAATGGTTGGATCAACATTAAACCAACCAAAAGAGTAAATTGTAATGCTTTCATGCAGGTGGTGTTACCAAATTACATGCCGAAGATACATTGTGGATGTTGCAAGACAAACCTGCTATAGGAGAATGCCCGCTGGAAGCGTGGTTCAGTGAGCGGGATTGGAAGCCGCATGCGTTTCAGGTCGAGGCTTGGGATGCGTTTGATGAGGGCGAAGAAGTGCTGATTCAAGCGCCCACTGGATCGGGTAAGACGTACGCAGGTCTGGGAGCGGTCCTGCGGGAGGCCGCGCGGGAGGCTGAACGAGGACGCCACGCCTCGGGTCTGCAGTTGATTTGGATTGCGCCCATCCGCGCACTCACCAAGGAAATCCAATACAGCGCCGAACGGCTGGTAGCGGGGTTGGACTTGCCATGGGAAGTGGGTGTGAGAACCGGCGACACTTCCAGAAAAGACAAGGCGCGTCACCGGAAGAAGCTGCCCGAGATCTTGATCACCACCCCGGAATCGCTGCATGTGATGCTCGCGATGAAGGATGTGGCCAAGCGGTTTGGGTCGTTGCGCTTGATGGTGGTGGACGAATGGCACGATCTGATGGGAACCAAACGCGGCACCCAAGTGGAACTGGCCTCGGCCTGGTTTCGTGAGGTTGCGCCGCACTATCGGTGCTGGGGCATCAGTGCCACAGTGGGAAACATTGAAGAGGCACTGCAGGTGCTCATTGGACCCAACCGCCCCGGCCGACTCATTCAATGCGATTGGATCAAGCGCACCGAAGTCCATTCCTTGATGCCGTCCCAATTCGAACGGCTGCCTTGGGCCGGACACATTGGCGTGAAATTGGCAGAACACGTTGTGGACGTGATTCGCAAGCACAGCAGCACACTCATTTTCACCAATACCCGAGCGCAATCTGAGATTTGGTACCATAAGCTATTAGACATGGCACCGGATTTGGCAGGCGTTTTGGCGCTCCACCACAGTTCCATTGCCAAGGATTTGCGTGACTGGGTGGAGAATGCACTGCACGAAGGCCATTTGAAGGCCGTGGTGTGCACCAGTTCGTTGGATCTGGGCGTGGATTTTCGACCAGTGGAAGCAATTGTGCAGGTGGGAGGTCCCAAAGGGGTGGCTCGTTTCATGCAGCGCGCGGGACGGTCCGGTCACCAACCAGGAGCAGTGAGCCGCATCTTTTTCCTCCCAACGCATGGGTTGGAACTAATCGAAGCCAGCGCCTTGCGCGATGCCATGGCTGCTCAGCGCATCGAACCCCGTACACCTGTGCTTCGGTCTTTTGATGTGCTGATTCAATTCATGTGCACCTTGGCTGTGGGCGATGGATTTGCTCCGGAACGCCTCCGTGAAGCCATTCATTCTACGCATGCATTCGAAAGCGTAGACGAAGACGAATGGAAGTGGTGCCTCTCCTTTATTCGGGATGGGGGCAAAGCCCTGTCTGCGTATGGCGATTATCGGCGCGTGGAGTGGGACGCTTCGGAAAAGCGCTTTGTCTTGCGCGATCGACGTCTGGCCCGCAGGCATCGCATGAGCATTGGAACCATCGTTTCCGACCAGATGATTAAGGTCCGCTGGACGAAGGGAGGGTTTATCGGGCACGTCGAGGAGTACTTTATTTCGAGCATGGAGCCGGGCGATGCGTTTTGGTTTGCAGGGATGAGTTTGGAGTTCGTGCGCTTGAAAGAAGGAGCTGTCCACGTTCGAAAGAGCAAAAAGCCCAAAGGGCGCGTGCCGGTTTACCTCGGGGGGCGGCTCTCATTGAGCAGCGAGTTAGGAGACGCCATACGGGATGAACTTGACGCTTACAGCAAGGGACATGTTCGCTCTCCCGAAATGAGCCGAGTGAGCCCGTTGCTTGAATTACAGCAAGAAATGAGCTGCTTGCCCAACCGGGAGGAAATCTTAATCGAACAGTTCCAATCGGAGGATGGGCATCACATTTGCGTGTTCCCCTTTGAGGGAAAAGCCGTACACGAAGCTATTGGCATGTTGATGGCACACCGGTGGTGCTCGGAACGTCCGCTGTCAATGTCCATTGCGAGCAACGATTACGGATTTGAATTGCTTTCGGACTCGCCGCTCGATTCAACGGAAATTGAAGAGTTGAACCTGCTCCGAACGGACGGCCTCATGGATGACTTGCAGTCCGGAGTGAATGCGGTGGAAATGGCTAAACGCCGGTTCCGAGACATCGCCGTGATTTCCGGATTGGCATTCCAAGGTTTCCCCGGTCAACGCCAGGGTGTGCGCCACTTGCAGTCGCATTCGGGATTGCTGTTTGACGTCTTTCAAGATTTTGATCCGGAAAATCTGTTGTTCCGCCAGGCATACGATGAGCTGTTGGATCAACAAATGGAGTGGACTCGATTGCGTAAGGTTTTGGAGCGCATGCGCAAGAAGCGGGTGGTCATAGAGCGCACGGAGCATCCGACACCATTTTCGTTTCCCTTGGTCGTGAACCGATTGCGCGAGAAAATGAGTTCTGAGCAGCTCGAGGACCGAATTCGCAAAATGCTGATTCGTACGACCCTGTGAATGCCGTAAATTCGTCACCATGCAAGAATTGAAACGCCACCTGGGTGTGGTGCTGTTGATGCTCATGCCTGCCATTCTGTACGGGCAGGCAACCGTGAAGGGATTCCTCCGCAGCAAGGACTCCGGCGAGCCCGTGATGTTTGCGAGCGTCTCCTTGGAGGGCACAAGCTTTGGTGTCATGTCGGATATTGAAGGCTTCTACAGCCTTAGTCGGGTGCCGGCCGGCACGTACACGTTGGTGATTTCCAGCATGGAATACGAAGGCGTCACCGAAGGCGTGGAGCTTGTGGACGGTAAAATCACCACCCGCAACTTCTTGCTCGAACAGCAAGTCATCCAACTGGAAGGCGCTGAAGTCAATGCTGATCGGGAGGAGCAAACCACCAAGGTGAACATGTCTGTGGAGACGATCCGTCCGAGTGACTTGAAGAAGATCCCCAGTTTTGGTGGTCAGCCCGACTTGGTGCAGGCATTGCAGGTCCTGCCGGGATTCATCAGCACCGGCGACCAAGGCGGTCAGCTTTATATCCGCGGTGGGTCGCCCATCCAGAACAAGGTGTTACTGGACGGTATGATCATTTACAATGCGTTTCACAGCATCGGGTTGTTCAGTGTTTTCGATTCCGATGTAATCGCCAATGCCGATGTCTACACAGGAGGCTTTGGGGCCAAATTCGGCGGACGAATTTCCTCGGTGATGGATATCAAAACCCGAGATGGGAACAAAATGAAAACCCAGGGAAGGATCGGCGCAAGTCCCTTTGGTGCGAAGTTGACTCTCGAAGGTCCGCTCAAGAAGTTGTCCGACTCGGGTGCAGGTATTTCATACATCTTGTCCTTGAAGCACAGCTACCTGGAGCAGACGTCCAAGGTCCTCTACGACTACGTCAACAATGACGGTGAAGGCCTGCCATTCAATTTTACAGATGCTTACGGAAAGGTGTCATTTGGCAGTGGCAATGGATCCAAGCTGAGTTTGTTTGGCTTCAACTTCAACGACCGCGTCAATTACCAAGCCTTGTCTGACTTGCGCTGGAAGAATTACGGTGGCGGAGGAAACTTTACGGTGGTGCCCAGTGGTTCGGCTATCCTCATGAACGGGCACTTCGCTGCGAGCGATTACGAAATCCGCCTGCAAGAGGAGGGGCTGGAAGACCGGTACAGTGCGGTCAATGGGTTCAACTTCGGGTTGGATTTTAAGTATGTCTTGGGCGAGAATGCCGTCGAGTACGGGCTTGAGGTAGTAGGAATGCAGACGGACTTCCAGACGTTCAACTCCATCGGTGTCCAAGTGGGACAAGTGGAAAACACCACGGAGTTTGCAGGCTACGTAGACTACAGAATCAACCGCGGGGATTGGATCATCAATCCGAGCATGCGGATGCAGTATTACAGCTCACTGGCTCGATTCCGTCCGGAACCACGAGTGGGGGTGAAGTACAAAGCCAGCGAGCGCTTGCGCTTGAAGTTTGCTGCCGGACTGTACTCGCAAAACGTCATCAGTTCCAATTCGGACAGAGACGTCGTCAACCTGTTCTATGGATTTCTGTCCGGTCCCGAAAACCTCCAACGCAATCTGCTGACCCCAACGGGCGACGTCCAAGAAGTAATTCACTCCCTACAAACAGCGGAGCATGTGATCTCAGGATTTGAATTTGATTTGACTGAGCGGCTCAATTTGAATGTAGAAGGCTACTTCAAAAACTTCAGCCAGCTCACAAACGCCAACCGCAACAAGCTCTTTGAAGACAACGCACAGAACTCAGACGTTCCGGAGGTGCTTCGTAAGGACTTCATCGTTGAAACGGGCGTAGCGTACGGTGCTGATATCGTGTTGAAGTACGAAGAGCGCTCAAGTTATGTTTGGTTGGTGTATGGATATGGCAATGTGGACCGTTGGGATGGATTCCGCTGGTACGATCCTGTGTTTGATCGTCGCCACAACGTGAATTTGGTCGTTTCACAGGGCATTGGTCGCAACGATGCATGGGAAGTAAGCGGCCGCTGGAACCTGGGCTCTGGATTGCCTTTCACGCAGACGCAAGGGTTCTATCAACCACCAAGCGTCATCGACGGCATTTCATCCGACTACGTAGTCGCTAACAGCAATGAGCTCGGCATCCAGTTCGCTGCATTGAACCAGGGTCGTCTCCCTGCGTATCACCGCTTGGATTTGAGCATCCGCCGTGAGTGGAAATTCGAAAACGACCAGACATTGGAGTTTTCTGCAGGCGCCACCAATGTGTACAGCCGGGATAACGTTTTCTACATCAACCGCATCACGGGTGACCGCGTGAATCAATTGCCATTCCTGCCGTCTGTAAGTGCGGATTGGCGCTTCTAATTCACAGTTTTACGGTTTGCTCAGCAGGGCAGAGGCGTGCGCCATGGCGGCTTCCGTCACCACTGATCCGCTCAGCATGCCAGCCAATTCTTGCACCCGAGCATCTGTGCCCAACGGTGTGACCTCGGTTCGGGTCGCTGCGTCGACTGAACGCTTCGACACCTTGAGGTGATGATCTGCCGATGCAGCTACCTGCGGCAGGTGGGTGACGGAAATGACTTGCTGTTGCTGAGCCATTTGGTGCATGAGCTCCGCCATTTCCTCTGCCACCTTTCCGCTTACTCCTGTGTCAATTTCATCGAGCACAATGGTGGGAATGGAGGTGGAACCCTGACCGGTGGCTTTGAAGGCCAACATGAGGCGGCTTTTTTCACCGCCGGAGGCCACCTTTTGAAGTGGCAGTGCCGGGTGTCCGGGATTGGCGGAGAATACAATGGTGACTTCCTCGATGCCCATTGCGTCGGGTTCCGTCATTTCATTCCAGGTAAAGTCCAGACATGCATCGGGCATGCTGAGCCTCTGCAGTTTTTCCATGATGCCCGATGCGAGACCTGCGGCAATGGTTTGGCGGCTCTGCATCAATCGGCGGCCGACTTCAAATACCTCAGTTCTACGCTGTACCAAGGCTTGTTGTGCCGCTGCATATGCTTGATCCACGTCTGCAGCTTCTGACAGCTGTTCCGCTAGGCTGATTTGCAGGCGCTTCAATTCGTCGACGTTGGCAGCGTGGTGCTTGTGCAGAATGCGTTGCAAGTCGTTGTGCAGCGCATTCAGGTAATCTAGCCGGTTCGGATTGGCGTCCGATTCTTCGGCGAGCACGGTCAACTCCTGAATGAGGTCATCCACTTCAATGCGCACGCTCGTGAGGCGTTGTGCCAACTCCAGAAAGCGATTGCCAATGCCCCCGAGCGTGTCCAATTGCTTCCCAGCGACCTGAACTCGGTCCACCGCGCCTGTTCCTTCGTCGTTGTCGGACAATGCGGCCAACGCTTGGGTCAAGGCCTCCCGGATGGCTTCCCCATTTTCCAAAACGTCCCGCTCTTCCATCAGTGCATTCCAATCCTGGTCTTCCAGGTTCAACTGATTCAGTTCATCGAGCTGGTATTGGATGTAGTCCAGATCGGTTTGGGGTTGTGAGCGCTTTAGTTCCAATTCAGCCAATCGGCGCTGAGCTTCTTTGAAGGCGGCGTACACATCAGTGTAGGCTTGAATGGTGGGAGCGTGATCGGCGTTGGAGTCAATCCAGGCCAATTGGAATTCCCGCTGCAGCAATAGCTTGGCGCTGTCTTGACCATGTAAATCCACCAGTCGGTTGCCCAGTGCTTGCAGGTCTTGCAGCTTGACGGGTGTGTCATTGACGAAAATCCGGCCGCGGCCCTGGCGAGAAAATTCGCGTCGGATGATGAGGTCGTCCCAGGCATCCAGCCGGTTGGCCTCCAACCATGATTGAATGGCCGGTGTGGTGGAGAAAACGCCTTCCACGGTGCAGCGGTCCGCGCCGGTCCGAATGCTGCTGGTATCGGCTCGGTCACCGATCAAAAGCCCCAACGCGCCAAGGACAATGGACTTGCCCGAGCCGGTCTCGCCTGTCATGGCCGTCATGCCGGTAGACCAAGGCAAATCCAACGCATCGATCAATGCGTAATTGCGAATATTGAGCGATTTCAGCATGTTGGTTTCAGCCCAAGATGCTGTCGTACTTAGAGATGTTCCCCGGGTCCATTTGCTTAAGCACCGGGAGTAAGCGCGTCTTTTCTGCATCCGGGGCAGGTCCAAAGACTTTCAGAATCTCATCGGATTTCGAAAGGAAAAACAACTGCAAGTTGTACGATGAGGGCCGAATGCGGTGCGTCTGACGCATTTCAATCAAAGCGTCTGCCATGGCCAATCGACCGGCTTCGACGTCGTCGAACAATTGATCCAATCCCATGCGGTGATAATAGTACAGGCAGTTGCGCACGGGACGGAAAGTTTGTGAGAGCATGTTCTCAACCAACCAGTATCGGTTTTGATTGCCTTGGCTGGCCTTCCAGCCCGTAGGACCAGAATTCTGTGCGTTGGCCACGATGGTTTGCGCCTTCAAGTAATGGGCCGTCCCGCCTTCCAATGCCATGCTATCGTAATCCATCCCTAGGATCATGTACGCATAGTAGGCCAAAATGGAGGAGAGGTTGTCGCGGTATTGGTCAATGCTGAATTGAATATTGCTGCTGCCGTCCCATGAAATTTCAAAATCCCCATCGTTGACCAGCAACATGGCCGAATTGTAGTCGCTGTTATATACAGGGCGGGAGCTCTGTACTTGAATGTTTCCTCGAAACGAGGTTGGGCTTGGAGCTTCAGAAATGGTGATCTGCATCGTGCATTCGATGCGCTCCTCGAACTGGAACTCGTCATTGGTCCAGCGACGGCCGTTCATGAATTCTTGAATGTTCTCCTCCAACGACTCAAATATGGACGCCTCGACATTGGCAATTTGAGGGGCGATGACTTGCACACGGCAGTTCAATTCTTGCGCTTGAAGCGGGGTGTTCCACAGAAGCGCTGTGCCTGCAATCAGGCCAATGAAGCGGAGCCGGAGCGATGAAGTCATGAAAGAATTCTTTTCAGAAGGGTGGTCACGATGTCCTCGGCCACCTTGGCTTTGGACTTCAATTCAAATTTATGGGAATCCCCGTTCTTTTCGAAGATGGTGATGCGGTTGGTATCGGTGCCAAATCCGGCACCTTCATCTGCGGTCGTATTCAGCACGATGAAATCAGCCTGCTTGCGCTCCAACTTGGACTTGGCACTGGCCTCGCCGTTGTCCGTTTCCAGCGCAAATCCTACCACGGTTTGTGTTGGTGTTTTGTTCTTGCCCCAAGCGGCAAGAATGTCCAGCGTGGGTTCGAGTGCAATAGCGGCGGGCAACTCTCCCTTATGCAATTTGCGATCGGAAGGGGTCGTGGGGCGGGCATCAGCCACGGCTGCTGCAGCGACAGCAACATCGCAGCCTTCAAACCTCGCCATAGCGGCATCGTACATGTCTTGGGCAGTTTCCACCTTCACGAATTCGTGAACGCCAGCAGGCGGATTTAATTGCACCGGACCGGAAATGAGCAACACGTCAGCACCTAGCTGGATAAAGGCCTCGGCCAATGCGTAACCCATTTTGCCGGAACTCCGATTACCGATAAACCGAACGGCGTCAATCGGTTCATGCGTGGGACCAGCCGTGATCAAGACGCGTCTGCCAGACAAGGGTGCCGCATCACGAAACCACTTTTCCATCCAATCTGCGATGTGCTCCGGTTCAGCCATGCGGCCTTTTCCATCTAGCCCTGACGCTAGCGGTCCTGATTCGGGTTCAATGATCCCGACCCCTCTTTGGGCCAGCGTGCTCAAATTTTCTTGCGTTGCTGGATGGGTGAACATGTCCAAATCCATCGCTGGAGCTACAATGACGGGACATCGGCTGCTCAAATGCACAGCCAAAAGAAAGCTGTCGCCTGAGCCTTGGACCATGCTGCTCAGGGTTTGAGCTGTGGCCGGGGCGATCAAGAAGGCGTCGGCCCACAAGCCAAGGTCAACGTGGTTGGTCCAGGTTCCTTGGTCCTTGTTTTCCGTAAAATCGCTGTAAACCCTGTGACCGGTAAGGGTGGCCAAGGTGAGGGGCGTAATGAAGTCGATGGCCGCTTGCGACATGACCACACGTACCTCTGCTCCGCGGCGTTGCAGTTCGCGAGCGAGCAAAGCAGATTTGTAGGCAGCTATGCTGCCTGTAATTCCTAGAAGAATGCGTTTGTTTTCCAACATGGCGGGAAAGGAACTCCGCCTGCTGGCTTAGGCTTCGGCGTCCGCTGCGTCCTCTGAATCATCGCCTTCAACGGGATCGTTGATGCCGATCAGATCCTGACCGAGCTCCGCAATCGCGATGCTGTGCGGCTTGGGAAGGCGCTCGTAGAATCGAGAAATCTCGATTTGCTCACGGTTTTCGAATACTTCCTCGAGTGAATCGGTAGGCGTGATGAACTCTTCGAGTTTCGCATTCAGCTCCTGCTTCATTTCCACCGCGAGTTGGTTGCTGCGGCTGCTCAAAACGACGATGGTCTCGAACAAGTTGCCAGTTCCTTGCGTCTCCAACGCGTGATTGTCGCGTGTTTCGGTGGACTTGTCCGCCTTGATGGATTTGAAATTCGTGCTCATTCAGTAGGAAGATTTGCCGCAAGATTGTCAATGGCTGTTACGCATCGGTCGTGGACGTTTTGCGCTTGTTCCATGTATTGACTTTCCGGATAGCGGGCCACAAAGGTAAGGAAAGCTTCGATGGTATCGTTAAATCGTTCCAATTTCCTTCGTTCCGTGCTCAATTCAGCATACTGGAAGTAGCTATCAACGATGAGCCATTGCATCTGCTCCCGGAAGGGCGTATCGGGGTATTCCTTCAAGGCGTTTTTGAAGGCGATCACTGCGCTTTTGTAGTTCTCCGTATGGTAGTAAGTGTAAGCGGACTCAAATGATTTCACTTCCAATTTGTTGCGAAGCTCATTGACCATGACTTGACTGGAGTCCCGGAAGGCACTAGCGGGGTAACGGTCCATGAACAATTGGAATTCCTCGATGGCTTGATCGGTTTCGAGTTGGTCCAAACTCGGTTTGGGGCTGAGCAGATAGCTGCACACTGCACTTTCGAATTGGGCTTCCTCAGCGCGCGGATCATTGGGGAATGTCTTGGCGAACATTTTAAAGTAGTACCGGGCCAGATAATAATCTCCTACGCACCGATGGGCCTTCGCGTAGTTGTACTGCGCTTCTACAGAACGTTCTGTACCCCGCGTGAGGCTGACCACTTCTTCCAAAATGGGCAAGGCCCCGAAGCATTTATTGGAATCCAAAAAACCTAGAGCACGCTCGTATTTATAGTCGAGGTCCGTGCTCTTCATGATTTTGTTGTATTCGCTGCAACCGGTTCCGAAGGTCAACGCCAAAGCGAGAGCGCCCAATGCCACATAGGCGAAGGGTGTGGAGTGAGATGTCGTGGGATTTTGCTCCATGCGGCTACGAAGGTAATTCGCCACACCTTTTATGTGAGCAGCGTGAACGCAATTTTGAAAACTTAACCATCCAGCTATTCATGTTCACCTGTGGATACAAAACGCAGAATGTGAGGTTTAAAATGCGGGTTAACTGCGAATCCAATAGTAAGTTTGCGCCTTTAAACCCTTGTACATTGGATATTTTTGATCGCATTCGCAACGACCGTGGCCCTCTGGGACAACACGCACGAGAGAGTCACGGATACTTCACATTCCCTAAGCTAGAGGGAGAGATTTCCAACCGCATGACCTTCCGCGGTAAAGAGGTCTTGGTCTGGTCGGTGAACAATTACCTCGGCTTGGCTAACCACCCTGACATCCGAAAGGCAGATGCTGACGCTGCGGCTGATTGGGGCATGGGCTATCCCATGGGAGCGCGTATGATGTCCGGTCAAACAGCGCAGCACGAATTGCTCGAGTCGCAGTTGGCCGACTTCATGCAAAAAGAAGACGCCTTCCTGCTTAACTACGGCTACCAGGGATGTCAGTCGGCGATTGAGGCTTTGGTAAGCCGTCACGACGTCATCGTATACGATTCTGAATCGCATGCTTGCATGGTGGACGGTGTTCGCTTGCACCAAGGGAAGCGATTTGTATTCCAACACAACGACATGGAGTCCTTCGTCAAGCAGCTCGACCGTGCGAAAGCACTCTGTGAGCAGACTGGAGGCGGCATCTTGGTCGTTACAGAAGGGGTCTTCGGCATGGCTGGAGACCAAGGGAAATTGAAGGAGATCTGCGAGTACAAAGCTGAATACGGATTCCGTTTGTTCGTAGACGATGCCCACGGCTTTGGCACCGTTGGTGAAAACGGTCGCGGTGCAGGTGATGCGCAAGGCGTACAGGAACACATCGACGTATACTTCGGCACGTTCGCAAAGTCAATGGCCACTGTCGGTGCCTTCGTAGCGGGTGACGAAGACGTCATTGACTTCTTGCGTTACAACATGCGTTCACAAACCTTCGCTAAGTCGTTGCCCATGCCCATCGTAATCGGTGCACAAAAGCGATTGGAAATGCTCCGCACGCAACCGCAGCACAAAGAGAATTTGTGGAAGGTGGCCAATGCCTTGCAATCGGGATTGCGAGAGGCGGGCTTTGATTTGGGTGTTACCAATTCATGTGTTACCCCTGTTTTCTTGAAAGGAGGCTTGGGCGAGGCGACAAATTTGACCCTGGACTTGCGTGAGAACTATGGCATCTTCTGTTCGATTGTTGTCTACCCTGTGGTCCCGAAGGATACCATCATGCTGCGCTTGATTCCAACAGCGGTTCACACCCTGGAGGATGTTCAGTACACCATTGAGACCTTCTCCACAGTGAAGGATAAATTGTTCGCAGGCGACTACAAGAGCGAGAAGATTGCATCTTGGGCATAAGCCCCCGCCATGCGCGTTTTCATTGAGTTATCTTACGATGGGGCTCCTTTCCACGGTTGGCAAAGGCAGCCCCATTGTCTTTCTGTCCAACAAGTATTAGAAGAGAAGCTGGCCTTGTTTGTTGGCCAACCCATGCCCGTGATGGGCTGCGGGAGGACGGATACTGGCGTACACGCGAGTTACTTCGTTGCGCACGCCGATTGGCCAGAGGAGTCGCCGAAAGCGAAGCGATTCAGCGACTGGAACGAGGCGGCTTGGAAACTCAATGGCATGCTGCCGCCTTCCATTTCGATCCACCGAATCAGTGAAGTAGCGGCCAATGCACACGCCCGTTTCGACGCCATCGAACGCGGTTACGTGTATCGCATGCACACCTACAAGGATCCTTTCCTCGTAGGCCGGTCGGCGCGTGTAATGCGCCAAACGGACTTCGAGCGGATGCAATTGGCCGTTCCTCATTTCATACGTCAGGGCGATTTCGCCGCTTTCTGTAAATCTGGTTCGGACAATAAGACCACCCTGTGCGACGTCCGATTCGCAGAACTCAGGCAAGTGGGCGACGGATACGAATTCGAAATCCGAGCCGACCGATTCCTCCGCAACATGGTTCGTGCTGTGGTCGGTACGCTATTCGAGGTGGGACAAGGCCGAATGGAACCAGATGAGGTGTTATCGGTTATAGAATCAGGCGACCGCAGTGCAGCGGGAGCGTCGGCGCCGGGAGAAGGGCTGTACCTCAATCGGGTGGCATACCCGGGGTTCAGTCCCATTCCGAACAAGGCGTTCATGAAGCCCTGAAAACATGAGCAAGGCATCCAAAGGCGAAATCACCGGACGAATTTTTGACGGGGCGACGTTGCGGCAGATTCTGGCGCAGGTGAAGCCGTATCGGAGGCGTTTCTTCACGACCGGTGTGCTCGTGATGGCATTGAGTGGTTTGGTTTGGGTGCGACCTGCGTTGATACGCATTGCCGTTGATGACGCCATGCCCACGGGAGACGCCGAACTGTTGTTGCAGGTCTTTCTCGCGGTATGTGGCATGCTCATTTTTGAAGCGTTGCTTCAGTACAGGGTGACTTACTTGGCGAATTGGGTGGCCCAATCGGTTAGTTTGGACTTGCGTTCCAAGTTGTTTCGGCATGTCGCCCAATTTCAGTTGCGCTATTTCGATCGCACACCTGTCGGCACGTTGGTGACGCGCCACGTGAGTGACATCGATGGGATTGCGAATGTGTTTTCCAATGGCATCCTCAATGCGGTAGGGGATATCCTGGCCTTGGTTGTGGTCATCGGTACGATGTTCTGGGTGGATTGGAAGCTGACGCTGTTAGTGCTTACACCCATTCCCATTTTGTTGTTTGCCACCCGGGTGTTCCAGCAGGTGATCAAAAAAGCCTTTGTGGATGTGCGCAACCAAGTGAGCCGGATGAACGAGTTCGTACAAGAGCACGTGACAGGGATGCACATCGTGCAGGCTTTTGGTCGTCAATCAAAAGAGGCCCGTGCATTTTCTGAAATCAATGCCACTCACCGGGATGCCAACATTCGCTCGATTTGGGCGTTCAGTGTGTTTTTCCCCTTGGTGGAATTGCTCTCTGCCACCAGCGTTGGCGTGCTGTTGTGGTGGGGCATGCACGATGTCCTCGTTGAGCGCATGACCCTGGGCATATTGCTTCAATTCATCTTGTATGTGTTCATGCTCTACCGGCCCATTCGGCAGTTGGCAGACCGGTTCAATGTGCTGCAGATGGGCATCGTCAACTCAGATCGCGTATTCAAACTGCTTGGGAAAACGGAAGGGATTGAGGCGGAGTTGGCGGACGACATGCCTGCTCATCCGCCATTGCGCGGAGCCATCGAATTTGAAAATGTGTGGTTTGCGTACACCGACGAGGAGTGGGTGTTGAAAGACGTGAGTTTTCGGGTGGAGCCGGGCGAATCCGTTGCCTTTGTGGGGCCCACGGGTGCCGGCAAATCGACCATCATCAATTTGCTCAATCGGTTTTACGTACACCAGAAAGGCCGCATCCTCATTGATGGTTATCCCATTGAAGAAGTCCCGCTTTTGGCCTTGCGCCAGAACATCGGCATTGTGCTTCAAGATGTCTTTCTGTTTTCGGACAGCCTGCGGAATAACGTGACCCTGTACGCGGATGGCTACAGCGAAGCGCAATTGAATCAAGCCGCAGAAGCAGTAGGGGCTTTGGATTTCATTACCAAATTACCGGATGGTTGGGAGCAAAATGTGCGGGAACGCGGTGCCATGCTATCTGTAGGCCAACGGCAACTGATTGCGTTCATGCGCGCTTACCTGACGGAGCCCACCGTATTGGTGTTGGATGAAGCCACGTCCAGCATTGACTCTGAAAGCGAGCAATTGATTCAGCGAGCCACGGAGGCCATCACCCAGGACCGCACATCGCTGATTGTGGCACACAGGCTTTCCACCATTCGCAATGCTCACCGCATTATGGTGTTGGATCAAGGATCATTGATTCAGAGTGGCTCACACCAGTCGCTCATGGAAGAGGAAGGCATGTACCGTGATTTGGTTTTGTCCCAAATCGAAGAGGCGTAAGTGTTTAAGCAGTGCGTTTCAGCCCTTCTTGCCCCAACCGATGCATCAAGCGAAACGTTGGTACACGGTCCAATCGTTCCAATGACGGTTCGATGGATTCAGGCGTGCGAATGGAAAACACAGACTTTCGGAGCGCCTTGATGGCGCCAACGCGGCCGTAGAGGGCCTGGAGCAGATCCGTGTGGTGATCGTTCAACTCCACCCAATGCGATCGGCTAAACCGGACAAGCGGTGCAGTTCGAATTGCACGCAAAAGCATAATACGCGCTAATATCGGGCGTTCTCCTGCATCTGACTGGAAACGATCGATGGCATTCAATTGCTTGCGAAGCTCCCGGAAGTACAGGTCCCGCGTAGCGGCTCGAAAATCCGGGTCAACGCCACCGTATACGCTCTTGACTTTGAGCTGGTGGAATCGCGACTTCCAGGTAGCCTTGTCTTCTTTCAGTGCGCGCACCGATGGGGCTAGATTGAATGAGGTCATGGGTGTTCTACGTCCAGAACTATCGGAAGGTTTCGCTCAGAAGCACTTGAAATGATCAAAGGGCTCAGCGCATGCATTGCACTGGTAATGTGCCTTACAGGCCGTGGAGCCAAACGGGCTCACGAGCTTCGTGTCCTTCCCGTTGCATCGAGGGCAAGGCACCTCCTGGGCCTTGCCCAACAGGAAGGCTTTATCGGCACTGGATCCTTCTGGTGGAGCAATGCCGTTCTGTCGCATTTTTTCGCGTGCAGCATCTGAAATCCAATCGGTCGTCCAAGTTGGCGCATGCACAACTCGAATCTTGAATCGAGTCTCCATGGGGGAGAGGGCGGCTTCGATGTCTTCTTGTATGGCGTCGGTCGCAGGGCACCCAGAGTACGTGGGGGTCAGAAGAATTTCAATGGTTCCGTCTTCTAACTCAGAACAACCGCGAATCATTCCCAATTCTGTCACCGTGAGGAACGGCAGCTCCGGATCCATGACTTGCTCCAGTACACGCTGAACGCGTGCGACTCGTTCGGTTACCATTTTGCTCCCGGGTAGGTGCGTTGCAGCACTTGCATCTCAGCCAGCAAGTAACTCAGGTGCTCTGTGTGCTTGCCCTCTCGTCCTCCAGTGAGCAAGGCAGAAGTCTCTGGACAGTTGAGCGTAGCCTCTTCCAAAATGGCCAAAACCTGTTCTTTCCATCGTGCATGGTAAGAAGCGTTCAACGGCAGTACCCCTGCTGCGGCACAAGCCTGTGAAACAGCATCGTCTTCAAATAGCTCTTGCGTATAAGGCCAAAGCACATTGAGGCTTTCCTGGACCTTATTGTGGCTTTCGTCTGTGCCATCTCCCAATCGGACAACCCATTGGGCGGAATGCGCTGCGTGGTAACGGACTTCTTTTACCGCCTTGGCCGCGATGGCTGCAACTTCGGGTTCTGCGCTCTGGCCGGCCAATGCTTCGTACCGAAGAAGTGCGAATTGGTCAAAAAGCATTTGGCGCACGATGGTGTCGCCAAAATGGCCATTGGGCACTTCTACCAACAAAGCGTTCGAGAATTCCCGATCCGTTCGAAAGTAGGCCAACGCATCCTCGTCACGTCCCTGCCCTTCGCGTTCGCCGGCTAGGGTCAACAATGCGCGCGCCTGCCCGAGCAAGTCCAGGGCGATGTTGGACAAGGCGATGTCCTCTTCCAACGCGGGGCCATGGCTGCACCACTCGGAGAGCCGCTGTGCCAGCACCAAGGCATCATCACCGAGGCGCAGAATCCATTCGTGACCAAGTTTTGCCATTACATGTTCTTGACTTCGTCCGGCAAATCATAAAACGTGGGGTGTCGGTACACCTTGTCGTTTGCTGGGTCGAAGAGGATGTCTTTTTCCGCTGGGGTCGAGGCCGTGATGTCTTCTGCCTTGACGACCCAAATGCTCGTGCCCTCCTGGCGCCGTGTGTACACGTCCCGGGCGTTGTTGACGGCCATGGTGGCATCGGCTGCGTGCAAGCTGCCCACGTGCTTATGGCTGAGGCCTTGCCGGCTTCGCACAAACACCTCCCAAAGTGGCCATTCGTTTTTGGATGCGCTCATGCTGCGTGGGTCTGTTGATCTGCTCGCGCTGCAACTTTCGCAGCGTGTGCTGCGGCCGCTTCCCGCACCCAAGCGCCTTCATTGTGCGCGTTGACGCGGTGTGCGATGCGTTCACGGTTGCACGGACCGTTTCCGGAGATGACTTGCTCAAATTCGCTCCAATCGATGGGACCAAAGTCGTAGTGCCCTGTCTCCTCATTCCATTTCAGTGCTGGGTCGGGGACGCTCAGCCCCAGTAATTCAGCTTGGGGAACGGTCATATCCACAAAACGCTGACGCAATTCATCGTTTGAGAACCGCTTGATTTTCCAACGCATGGACTGCTCGCTGTGCTTGGACGATGCATCGTTCGGCCCAAACATCATCAGGGAAGGCCACCACCATCGGTTGAGTGCGTCTTGGGCCATGGCCTTCTGTTCGGCCGTGCCGTTGCTCAGGTTGAGCATGACTTGGAACCCTTGCCGTTGGTGGAAACTCTCTTCCTTGCAGACGCGTACCATCGCTCGGGCATAGGGGCCATAGCTGCATTTGCACAAGGGAACCTGATTCATAATGGCTGCACCGTCTACCAACCAGCCGACGGCACCCATGTCCGCCCACGTCAAAGTGGGGTAGTTGAAAATGGAACTGTATTTGGCTTTGCCGGTGTGAAGGGCATCGAGCATTTCGTCCCGGGTGATGCCCAACGTCTCAGCCGCCGAGTACAAGTACAGGCCGTGGCCCGCCTCGTCTTGAACCTTGGCAAGGAGGATGGATTTGCGCTTGAGGCTGGGTGCGCGCGTGATCCAATTGCCTTCCGGTTGCATGCCAATGATTTCGCTGTGCGCGTGTTGGCTAATCTGGCGAATCAACGTTTTTCGGTAGGCATCCGGCATCCAGTCCTTCGCCTCAATTTTTTGATCCGCTGCGATGTAGTCTTCAAACCGCTGATTCAAGTCCATTTCTTGTGTCATGCAATGGGATTTGTGACAAAGATAACAACCATGGACTCCATTGGTTTTCTTGCAGAATTGTCATGTAGTTTTGCGGGCATGAATGGATTCCACGACTTGATTGTGTCGGATGTGCGGCGAGAAACCGCGGGCTGTGTTTCGGTTGCTTTTGATGTGCCAGAGGCTTTGAATGATGCGTTCTCGTTCCAAGCAGGGCAGTACTTGACATTGGAAGCTGACATTGATGGAGAAGCCGTACGCCGCAGCTATTCGCTCTGTAGTGCTCCGAGCGATGGAGAGTGGCGGGTGGCGATCAAGCAGGTGGAAAACGGCCGATTCAGTTCGTGGGCCAACAGCCAATTGTCTGTGGGAGATACCATTCGATGCATGGCTCCAACCGGACGGTTCACCCTCGAGGTCGCACCGGAGGCCCGTCGCAATTTCATCGGTTTTGCTGCAGGCTCGGGAATCACGCCCATTCTCAGCCAGATCAAGGAAGTATTGCGCAACGAGCCGCGAAGTTCGTTTACGCTGTTTTACGTCAACCGAGACACGGCCAGCATTATTTTTCGGGAGGCCCTTCAAGAATTGAAGGATGAATACCTAGATCGCCTCCGCTTGTTCAATGTGCTCACGCGGGAGCCGCAGGACATTGACTTGTTCAATGGGCGACTGGACGAGCAGCGATGCGCAGCGATTTTAGCCAGCGATTGGGTGGAGGTGAGCGGCTTGGAAGCAGCCTACCTCTGCGGTCCGGAGGAAATGATTTGGGCTTGCAAGGCCGCATTGGAAGGGGCCGGAATGCCGGAAGATCGGGTGAAATTTGAGTTGTTTACGTCCAGTACAGCGCCCAAAAATGAGTCAGTTGCGAGTGCGTCGGCTGTACAGACTGGCACGCAGACCCTGTCCATCGTAATGGACGGCATGACGACGGTCGTTGAAGTACCGGAAGGCAAAACCGTGTTGGATGCGGCATTGGATGCGGGCATGGATGCGCCCTACAGTTGCATGGGAGGGGTGTGCTGCACGTGCCGAGCTAAAATGGTAAAAGGAGCGGGGGAGATGGAGGTCAACTATGCCCTCGAGTCCGACGAGGTGGAAGCCGGATTTGTTCTGACGTGCCAGACGCGATTAAAGGGAACAGGTCCGTTTGAGGTCGATTTCGACCAGCAGTAATCCATTCACTCAGCGCGTTCGGATAGCTCCAGCCAACGGTTTTCTGCCGCTTCAAGCGCGATGGTTACCTCGTGCAGGGCTTGTCCCACTTCCTGGAGTTTATCCGGGTCGGGATTGGCGTAGAGTTCCTCGGTTAGGGCTTTCTTTTTTTCTTCCAACTCTGCAATGACCCCTTCGAGTTGTTCGAATTCAAATTTCTCCTTGTAGGATAGCCGGGCTGAGTAATCATTTTTGACTACCGGAGCCTCGACGGTGACGGACTCCGAAGTTGACGCCGCCTTTTCCTGTGCAGCTTTCTTTTCATCGGCCATCGCCAGTCTGTACTGGCTGTAGTTGCCTGGAAAGGAACGCGGCGTGGAGGCAGTGCCTAGAACCCAAATGTGTTCCACCAGCCGGTCCATGAAATACCGATCGTGGCTCACGATGATCAGGCAGCCAGGGAAGTCCAGCAGGAACTCCTCCAGGATTTGGAGGGTGTAGATGTCCAGGTCGTTGGTCGGCTCATCTAGGATGAGGAAGTTCGGATTGGCCATCAAAACCTGGAGCAGGTGCAAACGCTTGCGCTCGCCTCCGCTCAGGGTGGAAATGAGCTGATGATGGGTGGAACGGGGGAAGAGAAACCGCTCCAACAGTTGCGCGGCCGTGATTTTCTGTCCCTTTTCAAGGGGCATGAATTCGGCAATTTCGTAGACGGCTTCAATGATGCGTTGGCCCTCTGGAAACTGCGCGCCCGATTGATGGTAATGCCCGAAAACTACCGTCTCGCCCACAACTACTTTTCCCCGGTTGGGTTCAGCTCGCTGGGTGATGAGGTCCAGTAAAGTCGATTTTCCGGAACCGTTGTGGCCCACAATTCCGATGCGTTCGCCTCGCTTAAAGTGATGGGTGAGGTGTTCGAACAGCACGTTGTCCCCGAAACCGTGCGCGACTTTGTGCAATTCGATGATTTTGCCGCCGAGCCGGTGTGGATTGAGCCGAAGTGCCATCGCGTCCTCCTCGAGCCGCTGCTTCGCTGCTTTTTTGATCTCGTAAAACCGTTCGATGCGCGACTTGGATTTGCCGGTGCGAGCGGAAGGGGTTGAACGCATCCATTCGAGTTCGCGCTTAAAAATTCCACGCGCCTTGGTCCGATTGGCCAAAGCGTTCTCCTTGCGCTCTTCTCGTTTCTCCAAGTAGTAACTGTAGTTGCCCTTGTACTTGTAGAGCGTCTCGTCGTCCAACTCCAAAATGGTGTCGCACACGTTCTCCAGAAAGTACCGGTCGTGGGTAATCATCAGGAGCGTCATCTTGGATTGGGCCAAATGCCGCTCGAGCCATTGGATCATGTCCAGATCGAGGTGGTTGGTGGGCTCGTCGAGGAACAACACGTCCGGTTCTTCGATGAGCACCCGTGCCAATGCAATGCGGCGCCGCTCGCCTCCGCTGAGGGTGGCCAACGTTCGGTTCAAGTTGTGCAAATTCAATTTGCCCAAAACCTCTTTCGCCCGTGCTTCGAAATCCCATGCCCCGTGCATGTCCATCCTTTCGTAGGCCAATTGCAAGGCCTCGTCATCGTCACTTTCCAGCGCTTGGGCGTAGGTGCGCATCGCCCGAACCGCCTCCATGTCGCTGGCATACAAATGGTCCAGAATGCTCTGGTCTCCTTTGTATTCAGGGTCTTGTTGCAAGTAGCTCCACCGAACGCCAGCGTCCATGCTGATGCGGCCATCATCGAGCGGTTCAACCCCGCAAATGCCATTTAACAGGGTGGTCTTCCCGGTGCCATTTTTGGCGACAATGGCTGTTTTCTGCCCAAGCGATAGCCCAAAGGTCAGTCCCTCGAACAGCAATCGTTCTCCATACCGCTTGCATAGATTTTCAGCAGAAAAGACGTTTGTGGCTGCCATGGTGCGAAAGTACAGCCGCAGCGGGCGTTTTCCCGGCCGTTCAAATTGTAAATTGCGCCGTGCAGTGGTTTGAAAAATCCCTCGAGGCTTTGTCCGGAGATGAAGTCTTCGCCGTGATGCGGCTTCGCTCGGAAGTATTCGTCGTCGAACAGGACTGCGTCTACCTTGATTTGGACGATAAGGACGCTCATTCGCTGCACCTCTTTGCTCGAGGCCAGGATGCAAAACCGGGAACCCCAGCCCGGGCAGTGGTGCGGTTGGTTCCGCCCGGGATTTCGTACGAAGAACCTAGCATAGGGCGCGTCGCCATCGACATGGAGGCCCGAGGCAGTGGGTTAGGACAGGAGTTGATGGAGCGTGCCGTGCGCGCCTGCCACCGGCACTGGCCCGGACAGGGAATCCGTATTTCTGCGCAAGAATACCTCATCGGGTTTTACAACCGATTGGGGTTTGAAACAGTGGGTGAAGGGTACCTCGAAGATGGCATTCCTCATATCCAGATGCATCGGCCTTGGCGTGGAATTTCGGATTGGAAAGAATTGCACCTGCAAGCAGTTCTCGAATGCCAGCGCATCTTGGAGGCGTTGCCAGAGGAAGCTCTACAGGGAACAAAGGCCCATTGGGGAGGGCTGCAAGTAATTGAGCATTTGATGCGTTCAGAAGGAGGAACTTGGGGGTATCTGAAAAAGAAGGGCCAGGGAGACCCACGCGAATTGCCAGCTGCGGGCCTGGAATCGGATGAACGGGGTTGGAAATTGGTCAGCGCCCTCATCTCAGATGCCCAATGGATGGATCCCACTCCGGGTGCGCTGTTGACACCGGAACCCTCGTCGAACACAAACGTTCAAGAAGCGATGGACCAATGGCGAAGCGCCTTGAGCCGAGCATACGGAGGACTGGAAGAGGTGTTTGCACAAACGGATTGGTGGAAGGTTGAGGTGTTCAATCATCCCATGGCAGGACGATTGTCCCTCCAGGACACCCTCGCATTTAGTGTGGCACATGTTCGCCACCACGTGCACCAATTGAATCGCATAGCGGCTGGTCGGTCATGATTTCGGTCGTCATTCCTTGCCTCAATGAGGCGCCCTACATCGATGCTACTCTGCGCAGTTTGACGGTGCAAAAAGACCCAGGCATGCCTTGGGAAGTCATCGTGGCAGACGGTGGAAGCACGGACGGTACGCGTGAGAAACTGGAAGCGTGGTCCGCAAAAGAAAGCGCAATTCGGTGGATTGATAACCCCCAAAAAACCACTCCACATGCATTGAATGCAGGCATAGAGACCGCCCGCGGCGAACTGGTAGCCATCTTGGGAGCCCATGCCGAAGTCGCTGAGGATTGGTTGTGCAGGAATGTGCGCGCCATGGAGGCCCACCCTGAATCAGGTTGCGTGGGAGGTGTGGTCGAGCAAGTGCACGGAACACCAACTTCGCAGCGGATTGGTGCGGCCATGAGCACGCCCTTCGGGGTGGGCGACGCAAAGTTTAGAACCGGAGGGGGCGCAGGCCATGTAGACACCGTTGCATTTGGTGCGTATCGGAGGGAAGTATTTGATGAAATCGGTTTGTTCGATGCAGCTCTGACGCGCAACCAAGACGATGAATTCAATTTCCGGTTGGTCAACTCCGGCTGGCGCATTTGGTTTGATCCCCGCATTCGCAGCCAATACCATGTGCGTTCTACGTACCGCAACTTGATTCGTCAATATTTCCAGTATGGGTACTGGAAGGTGTTTGTCAATCAAAAGCACCGAACGGTCACAACGTGGAGGCAAGTTGTTCCGGCCGTTTACCTTTTAATTCTAGCCATTGCATCGTTGTGCTGGGGCATGGAATACCTCGGGTCCTGGCACCCTATGTGGAATGGTTTTGGTGCATCGATTTTCACTTCGGCTCTTTTTTTGTGGGGGGTGGTAGGTACGGGTTCTGCCATTGCATCAGCTTCCTCGTATCGGGACGTACCAGGAATTTTACGCGCTTTTGCGATGATTCATGTCGGATATGGTGCCGGTTATTGGAAAGGCATTCTCGACTTTTTGGTTCTCCGACGGCAGCCGGCCTCGGCCCATTCCGATCTCACGCGATGAGCAAATTCAGGAACACTTTGCTCAAAGCCATGCCGGCGTTCGTCGCTGGAACCATGACGTGGAATCCAAGGTGGAGCTCGCTGACATTGTTGGTGTGGGGGCTGGTCGTAGTTGGAGATGCGTTGGCGGAAAACTGGCCCGGTCCCCCAAGGCCCAAATCTGACCGCAAACCGCTGCCTACTGCTTTTCTGTGGTTTGCCGGAGGAAGTGGGCTGGTGTATGCCTTGCTGGCATTGGGGTTGTTGTGGACAGAAAATGCCGAATCAGGTTGGTTTGCATTGGAGGTCAAGGCGAGCATGGTTTTGCTGCCGAGCTTGTGTGCGTACCAATGGCATCGGCTGGGCAATGAAGCGTTTCGTTGGTTGCCCCATGCACTGCTCGCGGGCCTCATTGTATTCATGGTGTGGCGAATTGGATATGCCACCGCCTCGGGCGATCCGACCGCTTGGCGTTACGATGGCCTTGCTGGACCGTTTCACCCCACGTATATGGGACTGTATCTCCTGCTGGTCGCTTGGTTGATGACGTATGAGCGAAGGTGGCACGGGTTTGTCCTCGCCTTTGCGGGCCTGTTTGTGGGCTTACTGGCTTCAAAAGCGGCATGGCTCGTTGTTGGTACGATGTGGTTTGCAGAGGGTGCCCGAAGGTGTGTTGGACGACGGCCTGGAGGTATGGCCATGATTTTGAGCGTGGGTTTCCTTTGCGCAGGGGCTTGGTGGGGGGATGGCGGCCGCTGGAGTGAATTTGCGGGCCACCTCAATGCCCCATCCAAGCCGGTGACGCATGTGGAGAGCCAGCTGCCTCAAGAGCAGTCGGGGTCGCAACACATAACTCAGACAAAACGAAAAAGCGGTTCAACCGCTGGTCGCCTTCAAGCATGGGAAGCTTCCATGGCCGTGGTTTTCGCCTCGCCATTCGGAGTGGGAACCGGTGACGTGACAGATGCGATGTGCGATGCTTACCGAGTGCAGGGGGCAGATTATGCCCTAAAGAAACGCATGAACCCACACAGCGTTTGGTTGCAAATGGCGGTCAGTCACGGTTGGCTTGGACTGCTGGTCATGCTCATGTGGTGGATGGGCACCTTGTATCTAGCCTACCAGAAAGAGAACATCCTGTTGCTTGTATGGTCCATTGGGTGGGTATTGAATGGAACCATTGAGAGTCTGCTCGAACTTCAGCAAGGAGTTGTGCCTACGTTGCTGCTAGGTTGCGCGTTTGCACTGTTGCCCAAAGGCAAAAGTTGAGCAATGCCAGGGTGCGGTCAGTGGTTCACCCGCTCAACCCCTTCAGAGGCCTGCTTTGAGCTTTGCGCCAAAGCTGCGCGAACGAAGGAACTGAACAACGGATGCGGCTCCTCGACGGTGCTCGAGTATTCGGGGTGGAATTGAGAAGCCACGAAATACGGATGGTCGGGAATCTCAACAATTTCGACCAATCCTGAGTCGGGGTTTTGTCCGGTGGCGATCATCCCATTGGATTCAAATTGCTCGAGGTAGGCATTGTTGAATTCATACCGGTGACGGTGGCGTTCATCAATGTGCGCAGCTCCGTATGCTCGGTGGGCCTGGCTGTTCTCGAGTAAATCGCAGGGATATGCACCCAACCGCATCGTGCCCCCCATGTTTTGAATGCTTTTTTGCTCCGCCATCAAATCAATGACCGGGTGCGGGGTGTACTCCTTTATTTCCGTTGAGTGAGCATCGGTGAGCCCAATGACATTGCGGGCAAATTCGATGACAGCGCACTGCATTCCAAGGCATATGCCGAAGAAAGGGATGCCATGTGTACGGGCGTATTGAATCGTTTCAATCTTGCCATCGACCCCTCGAGAACCAAATCCTGGTGCCACGATGATGCCGTCCAATCCGTCCAATTTGGCAGACGCGGTTTTTGAGGAAATCGTCTCGCTGTGAATCCAATCGACCTGCACGTCGACTTCGGCATGGGCACCGGCATGGATCAACGCTTCAGCGATGGACTTGTAGCTGTCCTTGAGTTCAACGTATTTACCGACCAACCCCACCTTGATGGTGGATTTTGGGTTTTTATGCTGGGATAAGAAGCGCTTCCACGTGGAGAGGTCAGGTGCTTGTGCATCTGCATCCATGCCCAATTTGGTCAGGACGACTTGATCCAACTGCTCTTCCATCATCAACAACGGCACATCGTAAATGGTGTCGGCGTCGATGCTTTGGATGACGGCATTCGAAGCGACGTTGCAAAAACGCGCCACCTTGGTGCGAACCGAATCGGTGAGTTCGTGCTCTGTTCGGCACACGAGGATATCCGGTTGGACGCCAAATTCCAGCAACTGCTTAACGGAGTGCTGGGTTGGTTTTGTCTTCAATTCACCGGCTGCCGCCAAGTAAGGAATCAAGGTGAGGTGAACGACGAGTGTCTCCTCCGGGCATTCCCACTTCATCTGACGGACCGCCTCGATGTACGGCAAGGATTCGATGTCCCCAACTGTGCCACCGATTTCGGTGATGACGAAGTCGTAATTGGATTCAGCACCGAGAATCTGAACACATCGTTTGATTTCATCGGTGATGTGCGGAATGATTTGCACGGTCTTGCCCAGGTATTCTCCTCGGCGTTCTTTATCGATGACCGATTGGTAAATGCGGCCGGTGGTGATGTTGTTGGCTTGGGTGGTTTGAACGTTTAGGAATCGTTCATAATGTCCCAAGTCCAAATCTGTCTCTGCACCGTCGACCGTGACATAGCATTCGCCGTGTTCATACGGGTTCAAGGTCCCGGGGTCTACGTTGATGTACGGGTCGAGCTTTTGAATGGTCACGGAGTAACCGCGGGCCTGGAGCAGTTTAGCCAAAGAGGCGCTGACAATGCCTTTGCCCAAGCTGGAACTCACACCGCCTGTGACAAAAATGTAGCGGCTGTTGCGCACCGTTTCAGGCAGCGAATTGGAGGAGGCAGTAGAGTTCGATTGAGGCATGGTCCCGTATATGAATACGGGATTCAAAGTTAGGGCGAAATCTCGGGGCAGGCACCGCTGTGAACAACTTTTAAGCGGCCAGGTGTTTCCACCGGTCTATTTAAGGTTCTGGGTCAGACGATCGATGACTTTGAAACCACTGAACAGTTCTTGGGCCACAATGCGGAACAGGGTGTAGGCCGGTACGGCCAGGATCATGCCGAGGACGCCGGCCGCAGTTCCGGCAATGCTGATGACGATAAAAATTTCCAGCGGGTGTGCGTGCACGCGGTTGGCGAAAATCACCGGCTGGGTGAAAAAGTTGTCGACCAATTGCGCTACACCAAAAATCGCAAGTGTGGCCCAAATCATCGAGTCCGGCGCAGACAATGCACTGCTGCCGCCCAAGGCAACCAGAACGACCCCGAAAGCCGTGCCCGCCAGCGGTCCGAGGTAGGGGACCAAATTGCACAGCCCCGCGAGGAAGCCGATCAAAAAGGCATGCTCCGCGCCGATCATTTCCAAACCGGCAGTCACGATGGCCGTGATGATGGATACCTGAATGACCAAGCCGCCAAAATACCGGGTGAGCAATTGGCTGGTTCGTTCCATGATGGACTGCACCTTTGGCATCAATTCATCGGGTGTTATGGCCTCGATCATGTTCTTGAACAGCGCACCGTCTTTCAGGAAAAAGAAGGTCATGAAGACAAGTGAGAAAATGCCAAACATCAAACTTCCCAAAGAAGCCAGTAGACCGCTGATGGACGCGCCCAACTGCTCAAAGCGCAAAGAGTCTTGAATCTGTTCGAAGACAAACGCGCTGTTTGAGCGCTCGTCGCCACTGAAATTAAATGCCCCCAAGTTGTTGTCCAGCCATTGCATGCCTGCACCAGCTGCCGTTTCGATCTGCTCCAAGTTCACGGTCTGAAGCGCTTGAGCTTGTTCATTGACGAGCGGTGCAAACAACCGAATGACTCCGGTCGCCGTGCCAAACAAAACGACCAAGGTCAATGCGGCACTCGCTGCAGTAGGGAAGGACTTTCCGCGGAATTGGATGCGGCTCATGAGCAGCACCAATGGGCGCCCGATGAAACTGATGGCGACGGAGACCAAAAGCAGACCGACCAGGCTTTTGAATTTCCAAATGCCAATGGCCAAGGCGAGAAAGCCGAGGAGGCCAATCCAATTGCGTAAGGAGAAGTTGCGAAGCATCGAAGGGCGTTTGTGTAAAAATACGCAGAGTAGGCCACTGTCTGTTTTTAGTCGAGACTAAATATTTAGTTTACCTTTGTGAAATGGAAATTTCGGTCAGTCAAGAAAACTACCTGAAGGCCATTTACAAACTGGCCAGCCGAGAGGGTGTAGCTTCTAACCAAGCCATCGCTTCGGTCCTTGAATCAACACCGGCTTCGGTGACCAATATGCTTCGGAAGCTGACCGAAATGGGTTGGATTGACTACGAGGCTTACCGCGGAGCGACCCTTACCGCTGCCGGCAATAAGCGGGCCTTGGAGCTGGTCAGAAAGCATCGGTTGTGGGAGGTTTTTTTGGTGGAAAAGCTCCAATACGACTGGGATGCGGTTCATCCATTGGCAGAGGAATTGGAACACATTGGAGGGGAGGAATTGGTCAATCGCTTGGACGCATTTTTGGGGCATCCCCAATACGATCCCCACGGCGACCCCATTCCCGATAGCGAGGGAAACATTCGGAAAAGACAACACGTCATGGCGGCGAGTGAGTTGAATGTGGGCCAAGACTTTGCAGTGTGCGGGGTCCGCGATAGTTCGAGCTTGTTTTTGCAACATCTGGACAGGCTGGGCATCGAGTTGGGCAAGCGGTACGCACTCACCGAACGCCTGGAGTTCGACCGAAGCATGGTTTGGCAGGCCGAATCAGGTCAGACCACGACGGTTTCACAAGAAGTTGCAAGCAACGTATTAATCCAGCGGGTAAAATGAATGAATTGATGCAATGGATAGGCTCCCTGGGAGCCGTTGAGGCGGCACTGGTTGCCACGTTATTCACTTGGTTGATGACGGCGCTGGGGGCGAGTTTGGTGTTTGTCTTCAACGACATGCACCGAAAGTGGTTTGACAGCATGCTGGGCTTTACCGGCGGCGTCATGGTGGCGGCAAGTTTCTGGTCGCTGCTGTCCCCAGCCATCGACATGTCCCCAGGAGAGGGATTCGTTCGCGTCATTCCTTCTGCAATCGGTTTCGCGCTGGGGGCGTTGTTCATTTACGGCTTGGATCGATTGACTCCGCACCTGCACATCAACTTCAACAAAGACGAAGCGGAGGGACCTCAGACGGACTGGCACCGATCTACGTTGTTGGTGCTGGCCATCACCTTGCACAATATCCCGGAGGGACTCGCCGTAGGCGTCTTGTTTGGTGGAGCGGCGTTGGGGTTGGATGGAGCGTCAGTGGGGGCAGCTGTGGCGTTGGCCATCGGCATTGGCATTCAGAATTTCCCCGAGGGATTTGCCGTGAGCATGCCGTTGCGCCGACAAGGGGTGAGCGCTGCCCGCTCGCTCTGGTTTGGTCAGTTATCGGCGGTGGTAGAGCCTGTGGCCGCTGTTATTGGCGCCATCGCTGTCCTGCAAATGCAGGTGATTTTGCCGTATGCCCTCGCCTTTGCAGCCGGAGCGATGATCTACGTGGTGGTGGAGGAGGTCATTCCCGAAACACAGCGAGACAAATACACCGATTTCGCCACGTTGGGATTCATTGGTGGCTTCCTGGTGATGATGATGCTCGACGTTGGGTTGGGCTAAAATCTTCCCCTAGTTCCACTTCCAATCGGCATTGGCAAACCACCCTGAACTCATGAGCAGCAGGGTGCGATTTTGAGGGGGCAAGGCTTGAACAGTTCCATGCAATTCAGCGGCATCTGTTATGACCTGTAGCCCCGGTGGATTCCCAAAAGCTTCACGGACAAACGCCGGGTCCAACGCGGGCATTCGCTTATGCTCCAGGACCGATGGGTCGTAGAACACTATCGCTTCGTCGGCGCCATCGAGCGCATGGGCGTAGGTTGGCAAAAAATCTTGGTTGAGGCTGGAAAACGTGTGCAGTTCCAGTACTGCTGTGACGGTGCGCTCGGGGTAAGAAGCCTTGACGCCGTTGACGGTGGCGCGCACCTTGGACGGCGCGTGCGCGAAGTCCCTGAACACGGTAAATCCGGGGGCTTCGTGCACCGTCTCCAGACGGCGGGCTGCGCCCTGGAAAGAGGCGATGCCGCGGTCAAAATCGGATACGGCAATGCCCATTGTGGCCGCCAACGCTCGAGCACCTGCCAAATTTTGGATGTTGTGGGTTCCGACCAACCGCGTGGTCAATTGGCTTCCGTCTTCAAACGTGACGCGCATGGCGCCTGCCTCGTCGGGGTGGCAAGCAGGAGTTCGGTAGCCAATGAAGGTGAGGTCTTCGCGTTCGCAGCGCCCAATGACGTCCCTGAGTTTTTCATCCTCTTCGCACCAGACGACGGTGGCCCCTGTTTCCAACGTACGCAGGTACTGATCGAATTGAAGGATGTAATGTTCTTCTGTTGGAAAGACGTTGATGTGATCCCATGCGATTCCCGTCAGAAGGGTGTAGTGCGCGCCATACCAGAAAAACTTGGGACGGCGATCGATGGGTGAGCTCAGGTATTCGTCGCCTTCCAGTACGCACCAGCTGTGGGAGGGGTCGATTTCCACCATGCGATCAAAACCGTCCAATTGGGCACCGACCATGAAGTTGGTTTCGATGTTGCACTGGCGCATGTTGTGCAGCAGCATGGAGGTGATGGTGGTTTTTCCGTGCGACCCTCCGATCACAACGCGTTGGGCGTGAGCATTACACGACCGCAAAAACTCCGGGTAAGATTGGATGTTCAGCCCGAGCGACTGAGCCTTTTCCAGTTCAGGGTTGTCGAGGCGCGCGTGCATGCCCAAAACCACCACATCAATGGTCGCGTCTAATAACTGAGGCTGCCATCCGTCCTTCGCCGGTAACAGGCCGGCATTGCGCAATCGACTGCGGGAAGGTTCGAAGATTTGATCATCAGAACCGGTGACCTCGTGCCCCGCCGCTTGCACGGCCAGGGCGATGTTGTGCATGGCGCTTCCGCCGATCGCTATGAAATGTACACGCATGCTCGAAGATGCAACGCGCCTCTGCGTTTCTAGCATGATGGGAGATTACATTCCAACACAGCATCCTTAATTTCGAGCGCATGGCTTCTTTCCGAGAATCATTCAAAATGGGCAGCACTGCGTACCGGCAGGCGTTTTCTTTTTTGCGAAAGGAGGGGATGCGGCATTGGTATGTCATCATCGCGTTCGCCACATTGATGTGCATGTTCCTTGTTCGCGAGGCATTGGACGCAGGTACTGAATGGTTGGAGGTACACTGGCTGGCGACCTTTCATGGAAAAGCGAGAGAAGCCGTGGCGACATTGGGCGGCGATGAACTGGGGTGGATCGCGGGAGGGGTCGAGCACACAATGGACATAATTGTTTTCGTCTTAGGCCTTTGGTTGCAATTGAAACTGACCAAATTCATTGTGTTGATTGCGCTCAGTCCGCTCTTTGCAATACTAGCCGAATGGGTTGCGCGTCGGATGCTCAATGAGAGGGAAACAGCAGGAGACTCAAGAGGATGGTGGTGGTCGCTGTGGAGAGGCTTGCGGTCGGCGCTTTTGTTGGTGGTACTGGAGATGTTTGTGGGCGTGATTATGGGTGGAGTGTTTCTCTTGGTGCCGTTGCTGATCCCGGTAATCGGTCTGGTAACGTGGTGGTTGTTTCCACTGCTTTCAGGCGCCGTTAGTACGTGGTTCTATGGCGCAGCCCTTTTAGATTATGCGTGGGAACAGGAAGGATTGAATGCTCGGCAATCCCTCCGTATGAGTTGGCGGTACCTAGGTGCTGCAATGGCGCTTGGTCTTCCATTTCTCTTGGCTATGTCTGTTCCCTTGGTCGGTTGGCTAACGGGGCCCTTGCTCGGTGGATTGATCGGGATTGTGGCAGCTTTGCTTGCGATATCTGGAGGCAAGACATAATTCATCCGGAGATAATGGAGGTAGTCGCTGGGATGGTTGTATGTTTTGTTGATGATTGGCGGAAATAAATAATCGACAAAACTTGTTTTCGAGCCTACATATAGCTATTTTTATCAGGTCAAATTATCACTTGTTAGCTATGTCAATAATCACACAGCACACTACGCGGTTGGTTTTTCTTGGTGCAATGACCTGCATTTTTGCAGTTGGATCGTTCGCCCAGAGTTCTGTTAATGAAATTGTTCGTGCTCAATCTACGGGCAATGACTTCAACATTTTCATTGATCCGTACGCACTCGAATTGTTCGGTGACTCAGTCATTGGTTCGATGAATGCAGATTCAGATGCCAGCTGGAATACTTGGAAAGATGCACTGACCAACGGGAATTCACCGGGCATGGACGTCAATTTTGACGGCAACACGGCCTATGGCATCGACAGTTTGTTGGTAGCAGGTGCTGCTGAATTGGACAGCACGCTTCAAGTCGACGGGTATGTGCGCTTTTCGGATAGTCTCTACGTGGCGCTGTATGCTTATTTCGCAGCCAACCTCGAAGTTGCTGGCAATGCAGAGGTGGCTGGCTCATTAACTGTTACGAGCACCACTTCCGCTGCTTCCGGTTCGACTGTAGGTAATTTGACCTTGGCTGATGGCAGCATCACGGATTCAAGCGGTGCTATCAGCTTCGGTGACGAGGCGTTGAGTACGACTGGAACCGCAGCCACTGGCGCTTTGACGGTAACGGGTACTGGTTCATTCTCGAGCACCACGTCTTCTGCGTCTGGATCAACTGTAGGCAACTTGACTTTGGCTGACGGCAGTATCACGGACGCAAGTGGAGCCATCAGCTTCGGTGACGAGAATTTGAGTACCACGGGCACACTGACATCGGGCAATGCCACACTGACGGGAACGTTGAGTGTCGCTGGAGCCTCGACATTGAATGCGTCTGTGGACTTGAATGCCGACTTAGATGCAGATGGTACGGATATCGACTTAGATGCCACCAACGACATTTCCCTTGATGCCGGAGCCGCTTCGAACTTCACGACCAGCGCAGGCGCGTTGACATTGGAGGGTGCCGGCGGTGTGACCGTTACATCGACCGGTGGCACATTCGCCTTGAATGGCGCTGGACAAACTCTGGATTTGGACGCAGCGAGCCTGGATATTGACGCGACCACCGTTACAGTTGATGCTACTACCACAACATTCACCGGCGATGTTAAAGGCCCGAAAGCCACGGGGGAAGATGAGTTCGTGACTTACTGGCAGTTGGATTCTTTGGCCAACACATCACCTTACCACGAAAGTGTGATGATCATCAAAAAAGGAAATACGGCTCAAACCATCATTGATGTCAATGGAGTAGGTCACGATCCCGCTGTTTCTTTCGCGGACAATCCCTCGTTGATGTTTGAATTCGAGTCAGACGCCTCTGAAAATGGTGATTTCATTGACTATCCACTTGGTCCAGATTACTTGCAAGTGAATCAAACTGGAGTATACACAGTGGATGTATCGATGGAATTGACAACTTCCTCTCAGGGGATGTTCCCAGTGACACTCGTGGTCCGCAATACTGATGCATTGGATATTGCTTCCCAGCAAGACGTTGAATTGGCTGCGTCGACTGTTTGGGTGTCACCCAGCGCGGCTCCTTCCTATTGGGTGTCCACGACCATGACGGTGATTATGGACAATGTGAATGAGAAGTTGCACATGGACCTTCTTCCTTATGGCGGAGATGCTGAGGTGATCAGTTACAAATTTGTGGTCTCCCGAATTGGAGCGGAATAACATCGATATCATCCCTATTCAAAAAAGGCAGCCAGAACGGCTGCCTTTTTTCATTTTGGCTCAGCCCTTTACCAGCTGAATTTGAGCCCCCAGCGTATCGAGGTCATCAAAAAATTCAGGGTAGCTCTTGGCTACGCATTCGGCGTTGGAAATTTCAATCGCTCCGTTTCCAGCCATGCCCAGAATGCTGAGCGCCATCACCATACGGTGGTCTCCGCTGGAATCGATGTGGGCCTTCGCGGAGCGACGATCGGGTGCCCAAGGGTGCACGCGCATGCTGTCACTCGCTTCGTCCAGTTCAACCTGAATCCCTAGCTTCTCCCACGCCTCCGCAATGCGAAGAGCGCGGTGTGATTCTTTGTGCTCCAGCCGATGAATGCCCCGGAGGGTGGAGGGCTTCTTGCCGAATGCTGCCAACGCCGCGAGCACGGGAAACAAGTCAGGGCTGTCCGTCAAGTCAACGGTGAAGGGGCGCACGGGCCGCTTAGCTACTTGGATACCGTCGTCAATTCCGGACAAGGCGCCACCCGCGAACAAAAGCGCACCTCGAATGGCCTCGTCGGCTTGGGTGTATTGGTTCTGCAAGCCGTGAATCGCAATGGAACCCTCTGCACACAACATCCCCGCTACGGCGAGTGCTGCAGCACCGGACCAGTCTCCATCGACAACCGTTTCAATGGGCTTGAATTGCTGATCTCCGTCAACTTGGAAGTGGGTGAATGCGTCATCGGCAGTGATGGAAATGCCAAAGTCCTCCAGTACCTCCAACGTCATCTCCAAGTAAGGAGTGCTGGTCGGGTGCGTCACCTGCAATTCAGAAGCACGTCCTAAGTTGGGCAGGGCGAACAGCAAACCGGTGATGTATTGGGAGCTAATCGGTGCTTCCAATGCCGCACTGCCGCCGACGAGTGGGGCGTCAATGCTCAGAGGAAAAGCGCCGTTGTGGCAGCTCACCTTACCGCCATAGGCTTTGAAAAGGGACTCGTACACAGCCATGGGTCGGTTCACCAGTGTACCCTCCGCTTCCAATCGAAGAGGGGGTGCCGTCAAGCCGGCGATAGGGGTGAAGAGCCTGGCGGCCAATCCGGACTCGCCTGGCGTTAGGACGTTCGTCCGGGGAGCGAGCTTTCCGCCCGTCCCAACAATGGAGACGCGCTGCTCGCCGATCTCAATTTCTGCTCCGAGCTGCGAGGCGAGCATCAAGGACGCCGTGCAATCATCGGATTGGGATATGTTATTGAGAATGGTGGTGCCCTCAGCCAGCAAGGCGCCTGCTACCAACCGCTGCATCACGGATTTGGAAGGAGGTGCCTGCACTTCGCCGTGCAGGACGGAGGAAGAAACGCGGATGATCACTTGACGCCGGTGTAAATGCTCGCAATGCCTCCAGTGAGCCGGTGTATTTTGCACTCGGAGTACCCGCATTTTTCCATGATGTTCAGGAATTCCTCGCCCTCGGGAAAGGCTTCTACGCTCTCGGGGAGATAACTGTAGGCCGAGGCATCCTTCGATACCAGCTTGCCTACGCCGGGCATCAATTTGTGAAAATAGAAGTGGAATATCTGCTTGAGCGGAAAAACAGTAGGCTTGGAAAATTCCAACACCACGCCCAACGCGCCCGGCTTCAATGTGCGATGCATTTCAGTCAAGCCCGCTTGTAACTTTTCAAAGTTGCGGACGCCGAATGCCACCGTGTATCCGTCAAAGGTGCCGTCTTCGAACGGCAATTCTGCACTGTCGCCCTCAATCAGTTGAACCCGGTCCGTCCAACCTTTCCGTTCGACTTTTTTGCGGCCAATGGCGAGCATTCCCGGGCTGATGTCCACCCCGGTCACACGCAGGTTGTTGATGCCCGAACGCATGGCTTCAAGCGCAAAATCCGCCGTTCCTGTGGCCATGTCCATCAGGTGCACCTCGCCTGTGGTTTCCTGCGCACTCAAGTGCGCCTTCAGCATGCGCATGGCCTTCTTTCGCCACAACACATCGATGCCTAAAGAGAAGAAGTGATTGAGAAAATCATAGCTGTGAGCGATGTTATCGAACATGCGCGCCACTTGCTCTTTCTTCGATTCAGTTTCGGGCTGGGTGTAGGGGGTGATTTTTGTTCCCATTGCTTTATCCGACCATGGTGTGGCCTTCCGGGTATTTGATGTGGGTTTGAAGCGCTTTTCCGCCCAAGGCATAAGCGACTGTCAAGGTGCCAACACGGCCCACAAACATGCTGAGCATGATGATGACCTTGCCCCAAGGGCTCAGCATTGCAGTGATCCCTGTGCTTAGCCCTACCGTGCCAAAGGCGCTGACCTCTTCGAAAATCAGGTCCAATATATTCCGGTTTTCGTCGGCCAAAATGTGCGATTCTGTGATGGATAACAGGAAGATAGCAATGGTGTTTCCGACCAAGAAGAAGAGGAGAACGCTGTAGGCCCTAGAGCGCAGCACTTCGGGTACGGTGCGCTTGAACAGCTGAACGTGGTCCAGGTTGCGCACCGTTCGCCATACGTCGGCCATGACGATGGAAAGGGTGGACGTCTTGATGCCTCCGCCCGTTGAGCTCGAGGAGGAACCGATGAACATTAAAATGATGAGCAAGAACAACATGGGCACTCCCACTGCACCGATGTCTACGGTATTGAAACCACTTGTGCGCGTTGCGCTTTGGAAAACCGAAGTGGTCAATTGGCCAAATGTGCTCATCCCTTTCAACGTGCCGTCGTACTCAAGTGCCCAATACGCTGCGGCTCCGAACGCGACCAAGCCCACCGAGAAGTACAAGGCGATTTTCGTAGCAAAGCCAATGTGCTTCCAGGGTTGGTTCATGCGTTCCCGCAAGCGACTGGGGTCGAACAAGTCGAAAATGGCGACCATCCCCAACGCGCCGAAAAACACGAGAATCGTCACGGTCCAATGCATGGCGTAATGCTGGCCCACTGCCGGATTGGCCAGCCCATCTGTGAAGAGCGAAATGCCGGCATTGTTGAATGCAGAAACCGAGTGGAACACGGAATAGAACCACTGACGCCCCGTGTTCAAGCCGTCCAAGGCATGGCCCCAAGTGATGTGCATCACCAAAGCGCCCACACCCTCGATGGCAAGGCACCACAAAAGCACTTTGCCGAGCAATCCCGAGCTTGCATTGAAGGTGTCTCGGTTGACAAAGTCTTCAATGACATCGTGCTGGCGCACCCCGAGGCCGAACTTGGATGCCAGCACCAAAAATGATCCAAATGCAATCAGATTCAGGCCCCCAAGTTGGATCAAAGCCAGAATGACCACCTGACCCTTGAAGGAAAAGAACGTCACCGTATCTACGACCATCAAGCCGGTAACGCATGTGGCACTCGTTGAGGTGAACAGGGCATCGAGAAAACCCATGCTGCCGGGAGCGGTCGTCATTTCTGGAAGCATGAGCAAGACGGTACCGATGGTGATCAAGCCCAGAAAACTCATGATGAAGATGACCGCTGGATTGAGTCGGATGCGGGGCAATACCCGTCCGCCTCGCAGCAATTCAGCCACGACAATGGTGAAGAAATATCCTTGTATGAATATGGTATAAAAGTCTGATATAGAGGTGAAACCGATGGATTGTATAAATCGGCTTATAAGTAGTTCTCCCGTCATGATATCGCTCGCGCCTTCGATGACGAGCACCACCATAACAGCAGCCTCAAACCATGTTTTTCTCAGGAACTCTCGGGGTTGGAAATCGTACAAGATGCGGGTGACATATTGCACGACGTAAAACCCAAAGCTGAACTTGACGAAGCTCAGCAGCTGGCTCGCCGTTTCTGATTCGTTAGGGAAGCCATAGTAAAGCGCCAGCACAAGAAGGGCTGAGGCTGAAACGAGTAAGTTGAGGAATTTGAGTCCTCCGAGGACACGGTCTTTGGAGTTGTAAAGGCCAACGTTGACCCGTTCTCGGAATTCTTGAAAGTTCATCGGGTGGTCATCAAGTCTTCTATGGACGAGCGGTGTTTTTCCCACTCGGATACCAACCGGTTCAATTCGACGGTCACGACGCCCACTTTCTCACAGACCAGTCCGCCTGCGAGGTTGGCGACAGCGGCGATTTGCCAGAGGGGCACGTCCAATGCAAGTAACACGCTCGCCACTGCGATGACCGCATCTCCCGCGCCACTGACATCGGTGATTTCGCGCTCAAATGCTGGGATGCGCTTATAGGCCACGTTGGAATTGGGCGCATAGAAACACACCCCGCGTTCGCTCAGGGTCACCATGGATACGGCGGGTTGAAGGTGTTCGTGCATGCGCTGAACCGCCTGCTCGATGCTGGCGTCCGATGATTTGTGAATGGCCATGCCCAGTCCTTCCCGCATTTCCTTCAGGTTGGGCTTGAACAAGTCAACTCCCTGGTAGGCATTGAAGTTGCGGAACTTCGGATCGACCGTCGTCTTGACGCCCTTTTCTTGGCAGATTGCAGTAATGGCTTGGATGACTTCGGGGGTCAATGTGCCCTTGTCGTAGTCTTCAAAAATTACGACGTCCACCTGTCCGTCATCCAACAGTCCTTGGCACTTCGTCACCAAATCGTGCGATTGCGCCGCGTCGATGGCATCCGTTTGTTCCTCGTCAACTCGAAGTAATTGTTGGCCGTTGCTGATGACCCGCGTTTTGATGGTGGTGGGACGGGAGGATACCCGGAGTAGGGCTTGTGTTCCTATGCCTTGTTCTTTCAGTAACTGCTGAATTTCGTCGCCGGCGTTGTCTTCACCCACCACTGCTGCCAGCTCCACTTTGGCTCCGAGAGCAATGAGGTTTTTGGCCACATTGGCCGCTCCACCTAAGCGCTTGTCGCGTTGTTGGACATCGACAACGGGTACGGGGGCTTCAGGAGAGATGCGGTTGACCTGACCGATGAGGTATGCGTCGAGCATGACGTCACCGATTACGAGGACCGAAACGCGTTCGGTGGATTGCAGGGCTGCAAGCGCATCCATACCACGAAGGTAGCTAACCGGGCTTATTGGAGCGCAGCCACGGCACGGGAAATCCGAGCCAATGCTTCGTTGAGCTGTACTTCAGAAGCTGCGTAGGACAGACGGATGCACTCGGGCGTTCCGAAAGCGCTGCCACCAACTGTTGCAACGTGCGCCTCTTCTAGCAGGTACATCGCAAAGTCCTCGGCATTCGCAATGGTCCGCGAGCCGGCAGATTTGCCAAACAATGCGCTCACATCAGGAAACAGGTAGAAGGCTCCCATCGGGCGATTCACCTTCAAACCGGGGATGGCGCGGAGTCCTTCGATCATCAAATCACGCCGCGTCAAGAAGGCGGCTTTCATTTCGTCTGCAATCGAGGGGTCCGCTGCCACGGCGGCTCCAGCGGCAACCTGCGCGATGCTGCACGGTGCAGAGGTAACCTGGCCTTGGATTTTGGTGCAGGCCTTGGCAATCCACTCGGGAGCACCGATGTACCCCAAACGCCAGCCTGTCATGGCAAAGCCTTTCGATACACCGTTAACCGTGATGACACGGTCCTTCAATTCTTCGATGGTTCCGAGCGAGCAATGGCCGTCGGTGAAATTGATCAACTCATAGATTTCGTCGCTGATCACGTACACGTGGGGATTGCGCTTCAATACCTCTGCCAGCGCCTCGATTTCTTCTCGCGTGTAAACAGAACCGGACGGATTGCACGGTGAGGAGTAAATCAGCAGGCGGGTTTTATCATTGATGGCCGCTTCCAACTCGTCCGGTTGGATTTTGAAATCATGCTCGATGGAGGTCGGCAACACCTTGGATGTGCCTCCCGCAAATGCCACCATGTCGGCGTAACTCACCCAGTAGGGGGCTGGTAAAATCACTTCTTCTCCGGGGTCGACCAAGGTCAACACCACGTTCGTGATGCTTTGCTTTGCACCGTTCGAAACGACGATTTGCTCTGGCGTGAAATCCAACCCGTTGTCTCGCTTGAATTTCGCGCATATGGCTTCACGCACATCCTTAAGCCCGGGAACCGGGGTGTAATGCGTAATGTTTTTCTCGATCGCTTCGATGCCTGCCTGCTTCAGGATCTCCGGGGTATCAAAATCGGGTTCGCCCAACGAAAGGGAGATGACATCGATGCCGGATTGTTTGAGTTCATTGGCCTTACGGGCCATGGCAATGGTGGCGGATTCCGAGAGCCGGTTGAGCAATTGAGACGGACGCTGTTCCATGGGATCGGTAGAATCTGAAATTGAAAGGGCAAAAATAACCCCCGCGTTCACAGGCGTCCCCATTGAAGGGCACAAATCACGTTGATTTCGTCAACACCGACAGGCCCACAAATGTGAGTAACCCATTGACGGGGAGGAGGGCAAATCCAAAACTGAATCCATAGGCCTGCTTCAATCCTGCTTCAAGCACATAACAAAGCACGGGACTCGCCACTGCCACCCACGGAATCCAGCGGTCAGCAGGTTTCCGGCGCGTAACCAAACCAAAGGAAAACAACCCCAGCAAAGGACCATAGGTGTAGTTGGCCGCGGTGAAGATGGCCGACACTACGCTGGAATCTTGGACCGTACTGAAAACCATGATCACCACAAACAACGCGGCGGCTACCCCAGCGTGCACGCGTTTTCGTGTGGCCTTTGCTTGGTCGGCAGGGCGCCGTTCGGTGCCCAATACGTCCACGCAGATGGAGGTGGTTAAGGCGGTCATAGCACTATCCGCACTGCTGAAAGCGGATGCGAGCAAGCCAATCAAGAAGACAAATCCCAAGCCCCAGCCCAATTCCCCGCTCAAGGCCACCGTGGGATAGAGGCTGTCTGCCCGTTCGATGTCCATGCCCTGCGCTTGGGTCCAAGTGTAGAGCAGCACGCCCAAACCAAGAAACAGCACATTGACCACCACAAGGACTACGGAAAAACTACCCATGTTCCACCGTGCTTCTTTCAAATCCTTGCACGCCAGGTTTTTCTGCATCATGTCCTGGTCCATCCCGGTCATGGCCGTGGCCACGAATGCACCTGCAATGAAGTGCTTAGCAAAGTGATTCGGCGCTTTCCAATCGTCCCAAACCCACCAACGTCCCATGGGGCTCGAGCGGATATGGTCAACGGCATCGGAGAAGGTCCAGTCCATCGCATGTGTGATGGCATAGGCCGAGTACACGACCGCAATGAGCATGGCGGCGGTTTGAAGCGTATCCGTCCAGACGATGGTTCCAAGTCCGCCTTGCCGTGTGTAGGCCCATATCACCCCCAAGATGATGAGCACGGCAGCTGCATACCCCCAATCCAGGGTGCCCGATCCCACGGCTGCCGCCCCGCTCCAACCCATCGGCTCCAGGATGAACAGCTTGAGTACCATGGCCACCAAAAAAAGCCGAAAGGCCGCGCCGATGGTCCGAGACAAGATGAAGAACGCCGCGCCTGTTCGGTAGGCCTGCGGGCCAAACCGTCCCTCAAAGTAGCCGTAAATGCTCGTCAATCCCAGCCGGTAATACAGCGGCAAAAGGACGGCCATGATGAACCCGTATCCGACGAGGTAACCGAGGACCATCTGCATGTAGGTAAACCCTTGGGATTCGACCCACCCCGGAACGCTGATGAAGGTCACTCCGCTGAGCGAGGCCCCCAACATGCCAAACGCCACGGCGTACCAAGGAGCCTTTTTGTTGGCGACAAAAAAGTGCGCATCGCTGCCGTCGGTCGCTTGCCGGGACGTGAGATAGGCCACAGCGAGAAGCAGTGCCACATATCCACAAAAAATGAGGAGAACCGTCGTGGGATTCATGCCTCAAAGATGGGCAACCCCCTGTAAATTTGCACCATGGAACTTCCATCTCGTTTGATTGAAGCGGCAGTGGACCAAATGGCGTCCTTGCCGGGCGTTGGTCGCAAGACCGCGCTCCGCCTGGTGCTGCA
The DNA here is from genome assembly GCA_938074325.1 of uncultured Flavobacteriales bacterium. GTDB lineage: Bacteria > Bacteroidota > Bacteroidia > Flavobacteriales_D > Sanyastnellaceae > UA16. Next base: position 154,246 of record CALJFZ010000017.1, read on the forward strand.
CTTGCTGAATCGCTCAGATGAGCAAGTGGACGCCTTCTCTGAATCGTTCCAACAAATGAAGCAGGGCATCCATGCATGCAAGACGTGCCACAACCTGACGGAGACCGCCGTTTGTTCCATTTGCGCTGATCCGGCGCGCAACGATCGGTTGATTTGTGTGGTGGAAGACATCCGGGATTTGTTGGCCTTGGAGTCCACAGGGCAATACCGAGGACAGTATCACGTTTTAGGTGGCGTGATCAGCCCCATGGACGGCATCGGACCCAACGACCTCAATATCGACGCCTTGGTCACCCGATTGGAAAACGAGAAAACGGGGGGCGATGAGGCCGCACTAGAAGTAATTTTTGCGCTGCCTGCGACCATGGAAGGGGAGACCACTGCATTTTATTTGTTCCGCAAATTGGCCAGCACCGGTGTCGAAGTCACGGCCATAGCGCGCGGGTTGGCCGTGGGCGAAGACCTGCAGCACGCGGACGAAGCGACGTTGGTGCAGAGCTTGAAGCAGCGCTTGCCTTATACATCCTAACTTCAGGCCGTGGACGTTTCCGTCATCATTGTCAATTACAACGTTGAGCACTTCCTTTCTCAATGCCTGCTGTCTGTGCGGGCCGGGATGAAGGGGCTTGAGGCCGCTGGCTACAAGGGAGAAACGTTTGTCGTCGACAACAACTCTGTTGACGGCTCGTGTGCGATGGTCCGACAGCAGTTTCCAGAAGTTCAACTCATCGCTTCGAAAGAAAATTTGGGCTTTTCCAAGGGGAACAATTTGGCCATCCATCAAAGCCAAGGTCGGTGGGTGTTGCTCTTGAATCCGGACACCATCATCCAAGAAGACACACTGCTCAAGTGCCTCGAATATGCAGATGCTCGCCCTCAGTTGGGTGGTCTCGGGGTGCCCATGGTGGATGGGGCAGGGCGTTACCTGCCAGAATCAAAAAGAGGCATCCCAACGCCGAGCGCGGCATTTTGGAAGATTTCGGGGCTCTATCGTTTGGCTCCCCGTTCGGCAAAATTCAATCGGTACTATTTGGGCAACTTGCCGCGAGATGCTTCTCAGCCGATTGAGATCCTCAGCGGTGCCTACATGTGGATGCGCAAGAAGGCCTTGGATGAAGTGGGGCTTTTGGATGAGAATTACTTCATGTACGGCGAGGACATTGATTTGAGTTGGCGCCTGATGAAAGGTGGTTACCAGAACCACTATTTCGCGGATACCTCCATCGTCCATTACAAAGGAGAAAGCACCAAGAAGGGATCGCTGAATTACGTTTTGGTCTTCTACAAGGCCATGCAGATTTTTGCTCGAACCCACTTCAGCGGCCCGGGCGGCAGGGCCATGCATGCTGTGATCCAAATTGCCATCTACCTGCGAGCAGCGATGGCCATTGCCTCCCGCGCTTGGAGAGCCATTGCTTTGCCTTTGGTGGAGTGGAGCGTGTTGTGGGGAGGTCTGCTCGGTTTTCTCACGAAATATGGGGAATGGCAGGGCATCGTGTACGACTGGAATTGGGCATTTCCGGCCACGGCCCTGTATGCACTCGTGTGGCTTTTAGCCATCAAGAGCCAGGGAGGATACGACCGGCCCTGGCGGGCAAGTAGCGTTGCCAAGGGCATCGGCTTGGGGTCATTGATTCTGTTGGCTACGTACGGGCTCTTGCCTGAGCATCTTCGTTTCAGCCGGGCTATCTTTCTTTTTGGGACGGCTTGGGCAGGGAGCGTATTAGCGGTGGTGAGGCTGGCATCGAGTGCGTGGGGTTCCCATACCTCGGATCCTGTGCCGAAGCGGTTGTATTTGTCCGGCGCCAGTGACTTGCAGGCGATGCAAGATTTGGTTCGTACGCACGATGTGCTCGAACCCGTGGCGTTCGGAACGGTGTACGCTGTGTCGCCCGATGCAACTAGCCACGACTTGGAAGATGGAATTCAATGGTTGGGGGGCATCGATGTCATCCCCGATGCACTGCGCGTTCATCAATTCAACGAAGTTATCATGAGTGGGCGTGAGGTGTCAGCGAGTCAGATGATTCGGGCCATGAGTTTGGTTTCGAGTAAGAACGTCCGCTTCCGCATTGCCTGGACGGACGACGGTCAAATTGTCGGTGCCGGAGGTCCCGAGCGCGGAGCGATCACCGAATGGCATGGAGCCATATTCAAGCCCCAAGCCCGTCGAAGCAAGCGCTTGTTCGACGTCTTCTCAGCCGTGGTGATTTTGTGTGTATTTCCAGTCTTCATCTTGCGAAAACAAGGGGCGTGGTTGGGTGCTGCGTTGGAGGTGTTGCTGGGCAGCAGCACGTGGGTAGGGTATGAAGACGGCCATGCTCAACACGCCTTATCGCGCTCGACTTATTTCCTTCAACGCGCTGAAGGACGGGGTGATAGGGCAAGGCAACGCATGCTTTTAACCTACGTTCGTGATTATCGTTGGACAATGGATGCCCAAACCATCTGGGAAGCCTTAATTTCGTACCGCGCAATACATCGCCATGGCAGTAATTGAAATTTTGTTACCCAAAATGGGGGAAAGCGTGGCGGAAGCCACGATCACCAAATTTGTCGTCAACGCCGGAGAAGGAACAGAGGCCGATGAGCCGCTTGTTGAAATCGCTACCGATAAAGTGGATAGCGAGGTTCCTGCTCCAGAGGATGGCACCCTTGTGGAGTGGTTGGTTCAAGAAGGAGACGTGGTCGCTGTAGGCCAGGCCATTGCCAAATTTGAAATTGTCGGTGAAGGCGATGCGCCCCCCGCAACCACACCAGCATCCGCCCCCGCAGCGGCGACGGCGACGGCTCCAGCTCCAGTAGCTGCTCCGACTCCTGCACCGGCTCCGGCTGTTGTGGAACAGTTGGAAGCTCCCTTGCAAGCTGCCTCAGGTGCTCCATTGGATGCGCTCCCCGGTAGAATCGGTGCGAATGGACGTTTTTATTCCCCCTTGGTCCGCAGCATTGCCCAATCAGAAGGCGTTACGCCAGCCGAATTGGATTCCATTGCTGGTTCAGGTGCGGAAGGCCGGGTGACGAAAAGAGATATTTTAGCCTACATCGCTGTGCGCACTTCGGCACCAGCGGTAGCTTCTCAAGCTCCTGCACCGACTCCTGCAGCAGCGTCAGCACCTGCCAAACCCGCACCGGCTGCCAACACAGCTCCCACCGTGTCCGTTTCTGGTCAAGATGAAATCGTCGAAATGGACCGCATGCGGAAGCTTATTGCGGACCACATGGTGCGTTCGAAGCAAACCAGTCCACACGTCACCAGTTTCGTGGAGGCAGACATGACGCGCATCGTCGAGTGGCGCAAGCGCAACAAGGCTGCGTTCGAACAAGCCCACGGCACCAAGTTGACATACACGCCGCTGATTGCCGAGGCAATTGTGAAGGCCATTCGTGATTTTCCAGGGGTCAACGCAAGCGTGGACGGAGACCGCATCATCATCAAGAAGCAAATCAACCTGGGAATGGCCACAGCGCTGCCCTCAGGCAATTTGATTGTCCCGGTGATTCACAACGCGGATCAATTGAGCCTCGTAGGATTGGCTACACGGGTCAATGACCTAGCGGATCGCGCAAGAAACGGCAAACTCAAGCCGGACGATACAGCAGGCGGGACGTACACCATGTCGAACGTCGGAACCTTTGGCAATGTCATGGGTACGCCCATCATCAATCAGCCACAGGTTGGTATTTTGGCCCTTGGCGCCATTCGCAAGAAGCCCGCGGTGATTGAGACGCCTGAAGGCGATGTGATTGCCATCCGTCATATGATGTTCTTGAGCCACAGCTACGATCACCGTGTGGTTGACGGCATGCTGGGTGGCAGCTTTGTTAAGCGCGTTGCAACCTACCTGGAAGAATTTGATTTGAATCGCCCCGTCGTATAAGCATGGATGTATCTGCATTGCACTTGAAGCGCCCGTTGGTCATTTTTGATTTGGAAACCACCGGGACGGACTTGTCGAAGGACCGCATTGTAGAGATCGCCATGATCAAGGTGCATCCCGACGGCACGGTCGAGAAAAAGCCGGAACAGCGAGGAGCCGAGCATCGATTGCTGATTAACCCAGCAATTCCCATCCCCTTGGAGACGAGCATGATCCATGGGGTTTACAACGAGCACGTCGCGGACAAGCCCACGTTCAAGCAATACGCGAAAAGCATGGCTGCCTTCCTCGATGGATGCGATTTGGGCGGTTACAACTCCAATCGATTTGACGTTCCCTTCCTCGCTGAAGAATTTCTGCGTGCGGGCATTGATTTCGACTTGGAAGGCCGCAACTTGATTGATGTTCAGAACATCTTTCACAAAATGGAACAGCGCACACTGCGCGCGGCGTACAAGTTTTACTGCGGGAAGACCATCGAGGGAGCGCACGAGGCGCTGCCAGACACCGAAGCGACATTGGAAGTGTTGCTCGCCCAGCTTGAGCGCTACAAGGACACGGTAGTGGATGTGTCGGACGATGAAACAGTGGGGCCTGTTCCACAAGACATGGAAGCGCTGGGTGCCTTTTGTCAGCGCCAACCGTTTGCTGACCCTGCGGGTCGGTTTGTCTACGATGACGATGAGAATGTGCTGTTCAATTTTGGCCAGCACAAAGGCAAATTGGTCAAAGACGTTCTCACGGCCAATCCAGGATATTTCGGCTGGATGATGGGGGCCGATTTCCCGGAATACACGAAAAAAGTATTGAAGCGCGTTCACGAATCAATGAATGCTTGATTGCCGAAAAGGTGAAGCGCATAGCCGTCCTCGTTTCCAATGATTTGAACCACGACCAGCGGGTGCTGAAGACGTGCCACACCCTTCGTGAAGCGGGTTGGTCCGCTCAACTCTTGGGACGTGAAATGCCCGGTTCCAAGCCGCTCGATGTTCCGTTTGAAGGGCGACGTCTGCGCCTGCCTTTTCACCGGGGTGTGGGCTTTTATGCGGCCTTGCAATGGGGCATGCTGCGCGCCTTATCTGGGATGGATGTTCAAGCGATTTGGGCCAATGACCTCGACACCTTGTTGCCTGCTTTTATCGCGGCACGAAGAAAGCGGATTCCGGTTATCTACGACAGCCACGAGTATTTTACGGAGGCAGCTGGATTGACTGGGCGTCCCTTTCAGCGAGGCGTATGGCTGTTGTTGGAGCGGTTCTTGTTTCCGCGGATACCGGCGGTGATCACCGTCAATGAGGGCATTGCCGATGCCTACGCCGAGCGGTATCCCCACGCCGCAGGAGGACGCCCTCGGGTGGTTCGAAACATGCCCCGTAAGCGTACAGCCCCAGCTTCTCCCACCTTCGATTGGAGGGGAAAGCTCGGCATTCCAGAGAAGGCTCCATTTTTGATTTTGCAGGGAGCTTACTTGGACAAGGACCGAGGTGTGGTCCAAGCCGTTGAGGCCCTGCGTGCTCATCCGGATTGGCACCTCGTTGTGGTGGGAGCGGGAGAGGAGTGGGACTGGGCTGCAGCACAGGTTGACGGATTGGGTGGCAGGTTGTGCGTGTTGCCAAAGATGCCTTTCGAGGAGTTGGTTGGACTAACCGCATCTGCGGACGTGGGATTGAGTTTGGACCAAGGAGTGCACGGAAATTACCTGATGAGCCTTCCGAACAAACTCTTTGATTACATCCATGCCCATATTCCCGTTGTCGCAAGTCCCATGCCCGAAGTGGCAAGGGTGGTCAATGACTGGAAAATCGGTTGTGTCGTAGCAGATTCAAGCCCAGATGGCATTGGGGTTGCGGTACGCGAGGTATTGGCTCAGCCTAAGGCAGACTGGAAAGCGGCATGTGAACGAGCATCCAAAGCCCTCCACTGGGGAGCTGAAGAGCCCCAAATTCTGGAAGCCTTGGACCGTGCATTGAGCGCAGGTAAACTCAGCTAAAGCGTTTGGACAGGTATTTTCCTGTGAGCCAGAAGGGGTGAATGGCTTTTCGCCATCCCCGTAAGGTTTTCCGCTTGAACCGCCACTCCTCCGCATACAAACCCGCATCGAACTTTCGGGATAAGCCCCCGGAAGCGGCCACCGCCCAGGTTTCATCCTGGACCCGAGCGGGCTCGTGCTTTGACCACAAGGTGAGGTGCAAGGCGTAATCTGCCAAAACGCGCAAGGAAGCGTCAAATCGGTGGGCTTGGATCAAGGTTCGAGCGTACAGTACGCCTTGGTGGTGGGTGGTGTTTCGCCAGATCATGCTCTCGTCCCACCGTGCAGGATAATGCGCTGGTACTCCGACTTCCCGGTCTTCACTAGTCTGAACGCCAAATACATGAATGCCCGGTTGTTCGTCTTCTGATTCTGCAGTTTGCGTTTCGAGGAACCGTTGCCAAGCGGCCTGCACGGGCAAGTCCCCGGCGCCGGCGAACCAAATCCAATCTCCACTCGCACATTCCTTGCCGTAGTTCATTGCATCGTACACGCCTCCGTCCGTTGCCGAGCGCATATGGGCAATGCGGTGTTGCTCATCCAACAGCCATTCTTTGGTTGCGGCACACCCGCCTCCGTCAATTACGATGAGCTCGATGCGCTCCTCATCGATGTTCCACAAGGCCTCTGCGGTGGCTTTGAGTCCGTTGAGGTTGGACTTGGTCGGAATGACCACGCTGATAATGGGAGATGCCACGGAGTTCAAATCAAGCGGTATGGGCGGTGGCTTCGTGAATGCCCCCTCCTTCACAATGAAGCACGCGACCAGGGTAGGTCTTCAGTGCTCCGTGGTCGTGGGTCGCCATGATGACGCTTCGGTCATTGCGTACCAAATCGTGCAGGAGCTGCAAGATTCCATCGGTTGTTTCAGGATCGAGGTTCCCGGTCGGTTCGTCGGCTACGATGAGGGGAGGTTCATTCAGCAGGGCCCGAGCAATGGCGAGGCGCTGTTGTTCTCCCCCGGAAAGGGCGTGTGGCATTTTATAGCCTTTGGTGCCCAAACCGACCGCTTCGAGGCAGGCTTGGATGCGGTTGTCCCGTGTTGCGCCTTTGCTCCAGCCTGTTGCTTGCAGCACAAAATCGAGGTTGTCGTGGGCACTGCGGTCTGGAAGCAGTGCAAAATCTTGGAACACGATGCCCAAATCCCGTCGGAGTTCGTGGACGTTTTTGCGGTGCGTTTTGGTCAAGTCGTGCCCGCAAACTTCGCCGATGCCACTGGTGAGGGGCAGGTCGCCGTAAAGGCATCGAAGCAAGGAGCTCTTGCCCGAACCGGTCTTTCCGATGAGGTAAACCAATTCGCCCGGTTTCACAGTCAAGTTGACCGATTGCAACACCATGTGCTCCTCCTGGGAGATGCATCCGTTTTCGATGCGAATCAGCGGTGAAGTGTTCATTCCCATTCGAATTGCTTTTTGTCTACCCGAGCGCCGGGTTGGACCGTTTCAATGGAGAATTCCATGTTTTGGTTGTTGCTGCGTTGAACGATGCGCGTGGGGAAGGAAAATCCTTCAAACGCACGGTAGTCCTCGTAGCTCGTCTTGATGGTCACCGGTCCGGTAGGGCCCGTGCGTACCTCTACTCGACGAACCAATAGGTGAGATTCCGAATCGAAAAAATAGCTCGCCACAAGGTCGCCCTGCCGGTAGGTTTCGATGACATATTGGGTTGAACCTGACGCGTTGGAAGAACCAACCAATTCCACCTCAAGGCCTCGCAATTCCGCTGCAAGCAGAGGCATGGCATACATGCCTTCTTCGTACCGCTGGTACTCGGCTTCGGTCATTGCGCGGCGTTTGCCCATCTGCTTCGAGATGCCTTCGTTGGGCCGGACCAGTTGCTCCATCATGATTTGGCCTTCCACAGAAATGGTGGTGCGATGGCCCACCCCGAAGGAAGATTCGGACTCGACGTCCATGACCATGCCACCGCCAGCGGTCATGGTGCCCATTTGTCGGCAGGATTTGAGGCCTTCCAAAGCTGCAACTCCGCCGATCGCCTCGTAATGAGCTGCAAAGACCTCGGAGGGGGTCATCCCTGCTGGAGCCGGACCGTAAGCACTGAGCGGTTGAAGATTCTGGTCGAAGAAGGCCATGCTTTCGGAATCGATCCAATCGCTCATCAAGGATGCGGCATCTTCAGCGGGTCCAACCAAGATGACGTGCATTTGGTCGGGGCGGAGGTAGTTAATCCCCACGCGTTGCACATCATTGGCGCGAATGGCACCGAGCACGTTGTGCAAATCACCCTTCGCAGCGGCTGCAAAAACGCTTGGCTCTGTCATGAGCAAGCCAAGGGCGCCGTCAGGACGTGCCATCGCATGGGTGTAGTCCGTCTCCGCTGCACTTCGCAGCGCATTGAGCACGGAATCTGTCAAGGCTTCGCGGCTGGCGTCCCGCATGGCCTGCCTCAGTTCTTCGACATTGGTTTTGAAATCTTTTGTCCCTCCGTTCCAATTTGAGACCAAGCTGCTGGCGAGCGGATCAAGGTGCAGCAATAGGTTCGCATTTGTGGTTGATTCCAAATGGCGCACGAGCAGGCGTGTTGCCAATGCATCGGGATGGGTTGGTTTCAGCCGGATGGAGAAGGCAGCAGAGCCGAAGAGCGGTTCGGATTCGTTCAACACGATCGCCGCGGATAGTTGTCGTGGCCGCGATGGTACGGGCAATGCGGCTTTTTGTACTTCGCGCTTTTCCCAGTTGGTCAGTACCTCCGTCATCAAGGCCGGACGGGGTGTGTTCGGTGGAGCTGCAATGGCCAAGGTGCAATTCGAGGGCAACCAGTAGGCCTTTCTGAAAGATGCAATGTCTTCTGCTGAAATCGCTTGGAGCGATTCGGTTGTGGTTGCTTCGCCGTAGATGTGACGGCTGCTAAAAATCGCGTGGGCCGTGGCACGCTGGCGCAGGCGGTTGGGTTCATGTTCGATGGTATCCCAATCCGAGATCCATTGGGTTCGAACGGATTCCCACTGAGAAGCGGGTGTTCCTTCGAAGATGCCTTGTAGCAGCGCCGTTGACCAATCCGCCCAATCTTCAGCATTGCCATGGGCAAGGAAGCCGAACGGCGTGATTTGCCATGTCAAGTCCCAGCCAGTTCCTACGGTATCGGCTTTCCACTGTGCATCAAGGCACTGCGCCCAAGCTTCCCGTGTTCCCGTTTTGTCCAGCTCGAGTCCTGGCTTAAACGTCCATTGCATGGCAAGGGCTGCGCCTTCAAAGGCATCCGACTCGAGGTGAACCATCCGGAGGCCGTTGGCCAGCGTTTGCTCATCGACCGACACCTCTTGCGATAAACCGCCAGCGGCGGATGTGGCCATCCAGCCGAAGAAGATGACGGTGCGAAGAGGACGGAAAAAATCTGGAGCCATAGGAGGACGAATGGATTCGGAATCTGCTTCGAAGATAAGGGTCAACGAGTGGAAGGAGACGCCCTATATTCGAGGAGTGAAACCATTGGAAATAACCAACGAGCATTGGGGCATTGAACAGGTTTGGAAATCGGTCCAAAACACACCCCAGCTCACCCTATCGAAGGACGTAGCCCATGCGGTTGCGCAATGCCGAGCGTTCCTCGAGAGCAAATTGACCGGCGATAACGGACCCGCCATTTACGGGGTGAATACGGGATTTGGGGACTTGGCGCACACCCGCGTCGGTTCAGATGAATTGAGTGCCCTCCAACGGAACTTGTTGGTCTCCCATGCCTGCGGTGTGGGAGAGGTTGTGCCTACTGAAGTGGTGCGCGCCATGGTTCTGCTCAAAATCAAAGCCTTAGGCAAAGGCCATAGCGGTGTCCGGCTGGAAACCGTTGAACGGTTGATGGCCCATTGGAACGCCAACCTCTTGCCCGTGGTGCCCTCTCAAGGATCCCTCGGTGCGAGCGGTGATTTAGCGCCCTTGAGCCATATGGTCTTGCCGTTGATCGGTGAAGGCGAAGTGCACGTAGAAGGCATTCCTGTTCCATCGCACGAAGTGCTGCAGGCCAAAGGCTGGACCCCCCTGCAACTGGGGGCCAAAGAGGGGTTGGCCTTGATCAATGGAACGCAATTGATGTTGGCTTACGGCGTCATGGCCATGGAGCGATTAGAACGCATTGCGGATTGGGCAGATGCGCTTTGTGCGTGGTCGTTGGAGGCTTGGCACGGCCGCATCGAACCGTTCGACGTGGACATCCACAACCTGCGCAATCAATCCAATGCTGCGTTGGTGGCGTCCAACGTGACCGATTGGCTGAAGGAGAGTCAATGGCAACAAACGCCCCGGGAGCAGGTGCAGGATCCGTATTCCTTCCGATGCGCCCCACAGGTGCACGGCGCGAGCCGGAACACCCTGGCGTTTGCGCGGACGGTGCTTGAGAACGAGATCAATGCCGTTACCGATAATCCCCTGATTTTCCCGGAGAAGGACAAAGTGCTTTCCGGTGGAAATTTTCACGGTCAGCCGTTGGCATTGCAATTGGAGGCGCTGGCTTTGGCGGCGGCAGAATGGGGCAGCATTTCAGAACGAAGAACCTTTAAGTTGCTCTCCGGGCGACAGGGACTTCCGGCCTTCCTCGTTGCCAACCCCGGATTGAACAGCGGATTCATGATTCCACAGTACACAGCGGCATCGCTTGTTTCACAGAACAAACAATTGTGCGCGCCCAATGTCGTGGACACCATCGACAGCAGCAACGGGCAAGAAGACCACGTGAGCATGGGGGCCAATGCAGCGCTGAAACTCTGGAAAGTGCTGGACAATGTCGAGCAAGTGCTGGCCATCGAATGCCTCTCGGCGGCACAGGCCTGCGACCTGCGCGGGACGAAGGGGATGGCGCCGGCTTTGGAGGGATTGCAGCGATCGCTGCGACGTGAAGTTCCATTTCTGAGTCAGGATGCGTACATGCACCCGCATCTGCTTGCTGCCAAAGCGTGGATGTTTTCACGCGAATTGTCAAATGATGGCCATTCTGCGGGCTGAGCCCGAAGTATCTTGCAGCTGTGATTGAACTGAAGGCCATCCGAAAGGCCTACCAAACCGGTAGCCAAACGTTGACGGTGCTGAAAGGCATCGATTGCTCGATTCGGTCCGGGGAATTGGTGGCCATCATGGGATCCAGTGGCTCGGGCAAGTCGACCATGCTTAACGTCTTGGGGTTGCTCGATGATTTCGACGAAGGGTCGTACCATTTGAACGGTCAAAGCATGCAGGGCCTCAGCGAAAAGGCTGCGGCGCGCTACCGCAGCGATTTCCTGGGGTTTGTATTCCAGAGTTTCAACTTAATTAGCTACAAAACCGCCCTTGAAAATGTGGCCCTTCCGCTTTACTACCAGGGCGTGCCGCGGAAAGAACGGCAAGCCAAGGCGTTGGCTTATTTGGAAAAAGTGGGATTGGCAGACTGGGCCGAGCATTTGCCCAATCAAATGAGCGGCGGGCAAAAGCAACGTGTAGCCATCGCACGTGCCCTGATTGCCAGCCCCAAAGTCATCCTGGCCGACGAGCCGACCGGTGCCCTTGATTCGGTGACATCGGACGAAGTCATGGCCTTGCTGAAAGAGATCAACAAGGAGGGCATCACCATCGTTGTGGTCACCCACGAAAATGAAATAGCCGAGCAGTGCGATCGCGTCATTCGTTTGAAAGACGGTCGCATCGAAGGCGCCTGAAGGAGATGTGGGACCGGGATACGTGGCTGGAGATATTTCACACCGTGCTGAGCAATCCGCTCCGCACCGGGCTCACGGGACTCAGCATCGCGCTGGGGATTTTCATACTTGTGGTTATGCAGGGACTGGGTTCGGGATTGGAGACCGGGGTGAAGCAAACCTTTGGCGACGATGCCGCCAACATCATGCAGGTACGAACCGGCAATGCGCAACTCGCGTTTCGGGGTAGGAAGCCCAACCGAAGGGTGGAGTTGCATAACGCCGATGAGCAGGCCATGCAGGACCAGTTGGACACCGTCCCAGCGTGGAGCAGATTGGTGTACCGATGGGGGTCCACGGTGCGCTTCAACAACGAACAAGGTTCCTACGGCGTACGCGGTGTGGATCCCGACCAACAGGAAATCGGACAGGTCAACTTGACGGCAGGACGGTTTGTAAGCGAGCGCGACATCGATCAACAGCGTAAAGTGGCGGTCATTGGCGGCCAAGTGCTCGAGGATCTGTGGCCGCGGGGAACCCAACCTGAGGATGCAGTCGGTTCATTGATCCAGGTGCGGGGCATTCAATTTGCGGTCGTAGGCACGTTCAATCAAACCGGTTCGCGCTGGGAAAACCGGAGCGTATACGTCCCATTTAGCACAGCGCAAAAGCTGTTTTCGAACAGCGATGTGGTCAGCCGAGTGGCCATCGGTACGGGCGATGCATCCATCGATCATACCCGCGAAACCACGGCCTCTTTGACCTCCTGGTTGAAGGATCGCTTGGTCGTCCATCCGGATGATGCGGAAGGCGTGTGGGTGGACAATCGAAACGAAGAGGCCGAGATGTTCCGTCAAATTTTCGGTGGCATCCGATTGTTTGTCTGGTTTGTGGGAATGATGACCTTGCTCGCCGGTGCCATGGGCGTGGCCAACATCATGGCCATTGTAGTGCGCGAGCGCACAAAGGAAATTGGTGTGCGCAAGGCGCTGGGCGCCACGAGCGGCAGCATCGTTTCCCAAATTGTCCAAGAAGCAGTCTTCTTGATGCTGATTTCAGGATGCGTTGGTCTGTTGGCCGGAACGTGGTTGTTGCAAGGCATCGCCCCCTTTGTGGACCACGACTTTTTCAGCAATCCGCGGGTTGACTTCCGTTCAGCCTTGTTGGCCTTGGGGGTGCTCATATTTGTTGGGGTGATCAGTGCCATTGGCCCCGCCTTGCGCGCCGTATCCATCCGTCCAGTAGAAGCTTTGCGCGATGAATAAGCTGAAGCAATCCAATAGACGCGGTTGGCGCCCAGATTGGGATGGATTCTTGGAGATGATCCAAGTGCTGCTTCAGAAGCCGGTGCGCACGGCCTTGAGTGGGTTGGGCGTGGGTTGGGGGTTGTTCATGATCATCATTACCATTGGCTCGGCCAATGGGTTGCAGAATGGAGTGTCTCAGGACCTCGGTGACATGGCGAAAAACAGCATGTTCATGTGGACCCAAAGCACGAGCATGGCCTACAAAGGCTTCCAGCGCGGTCGCCCCATCGATTTGACCATCTCGGATGTCGAATACCTCGCGGCAAACAGCCAAATCTTGGAAGCCGTGGCCCCTCAAAACCAATTGGGAGGATGGCAGGGTTCGAACAACGTTACGCGTGGTTTGAAGACCGGGGCATTTACCGTGTTTGGTGAATACCCCGAACAGCAGCTCATCGAAGCCCGACCGCTTTTGACCGGCCGGCACATCAACAGCCGCGACATCCAAGACAAGCGCAAAATTGCGGTCATCGGCGAACGCGTCCGTGACATCCTCTTCGCTGCGGATGAGGAGGCCATCGGTGGTTCCATTCGCATCAACGGCGTCAACTTCACCGTCGTGGGCGTGTTCACGTCCATGCGTTCAGGCGAAGACGCCGAAGAAGATTTACAGAGCATCCGGATTCCGTTCACGGCGTTTAATCAAGCATTCCACATGGGCGATGACGTCGGGTGGTTGTGTTTGTTGTTCGACGAGACCGTCAATGCGGATTCTGCAGCTGCGGAAATCATGTCCGTTCTCAAGGCACGGCTTTCCATTCACCCCGATGACAACCGGGCGTTTGGCCATTGGACCGTGGCCCGCGAGTTTGAAGAAATCCAATCGGTGTTCAGCGCCATTCGGTGGGTGAGTTTCGTGTTCGGGGGGTTGGCGCTGTTGGCGGGCATCATCGGCATCATGAACATCATGCTCATCACCGTCCGGGAGCGCACCAATGAATTGGGGGTCCGGCGCGCCTTGGGCGCTACGCCAGGAGTGGTGGTTCGCCAAATCATGGGGGAGACCCTCGTGCTAACGGTGCTCTTCGGGTTGATGGGAGCCATCTTGGGAGTGGCTACCATTGAGGGGATTGACGCGTTGTTGGAATCCATGCCCGATATGCAGGGGGGAAGTTTCCGCAATCCTGAAGTATCGATTGACATCGTTTTGCAATCTTTGCTGACCATGGTGGTCATGGGCGGTCTAGCGGGAATTCTTCCTGCCTTCCGCGCCGTATCCATCCGCCCTGTTGAGGCCATTCGAACTGAATAACCATGAAAAAAGGACGTTTATACACCCTGATAGCCTTCATCATTTTGGTGTTGGCAGGCGCTGCTTACACGTTGAATCACTTGTACGAACAGGAGCAACAGGAGGAGGCATCGTACCGCACGGAGTCGCCATCTACTGGTGACATCGTCATCAAAACCGTCGCCGCGGGATCCATTCAACCCCGGCAGGAGATCCTCATCAAACCACAGATTTCGGGCATCGTTCGCCGGGTGCAAGTCGAAGCCGGTGAGTTGGTCGAGTCCGGCCAAGTGCTGGCAGAAGTCATGGTGGTTCCGGACATGGGAGCTTTGAGCAGTGCCGAAACCCGGCTGGAGCGCGCCCGCATCAGTTTGGAAGATGCGGAAACCAATGCTGAACGAAATCGCTTGCTCCTGGAGGACGGCATCATTGCGGCGGCAGATTTCCAGCGATTTGAGTTGGCACGCAAACAAGCGCAAGAGGAGTTTTACGCAGCTGAGGACAACCTGCGCATCATTCAGGACGGCGTTGCGGCACGAAGCGGTCGTACCTCCAACACATTGATTACCTCCACCATTCAAGGCATGGTGTTGGACGTTCCAGTGAAAAAGGGCAACAGCGTCATCGAGGCCAACAATTTCAATGAAGGCACGACCATTGCTACGGTCGCCGACATGCAAGACCTCATTTTTGTCGGAAAAATTGACGAGTCGGAGGTGGAAAAGCTCTCGGTGGGCATGGCGATTGAACTCACGGTTGGCGCTATTGAGGGGCTGGTGATCCCCGCGACCTTGGAATACATCAGCCCCAAAGGCATCGAGGAGGCAGGGGCCATTCAATTTGAAATCAAAGCTGCCGTGCAGCTGGCAGAAGATCAGTTCTTGCGTGCCGGCTATTCGGCCAATGCGAACGTGGTGCTGGCGGAGCGACGCGGGGCATTGGTGATGCCGGAAATGTTGGTTCAGTACGAGGCAGGCAGCACATTTGTTGAAGTGATGATCGGCGAAAACCGATACGAACGCCGTGACGTTGAGCTTGGATTGTCAGACGGCATTACGGTGGAAATCCTCTCAGGTGCGACGGCGGACGACGCCATCAAGGTGTGGAACCAGCCCCAGTATTGAGCCGGGCTCAGGTAACTGCCGCCTTGCGCACAATCCGGCGCATGAGACCGGGGGCAAACCGCTTGAGGTAAGCACCGACGATTTCGAATCGACCGATCAACACCTCGGCTTTCCGGCGTTCCACCGCACGGATCATTTTTTCAGCGCAAGCTTCCGGGGATAAGCCCGCGCCGGTTTTGGCATCCATGGTGCCTTGTTGGCTGCCGTCGCCGACGACCGCGTTCATCGATATGTTGGTGTGAATGAATCCCGGGCATACCATGGTGACTCCGATGCCGTCTTCGTGGTGCTCCGCACGCAGGGACTCGAAGAATCCATGGAGTGCGTGCTTGGCTCCGCAATATCCCGAACGCAAGGGCGAGGAAAACAACCCCATGAGGCTTGTCACGACAACGAACTGCCCCGATTGGCGCTCCACGAAATGAGGAAGCAGCGCTTTAGTCAAAGCCAGTGTACCGAAATAATCCACTTCCATGACGCGACGGTCAACTTCCAAGGAGGTCTCCAGAACGGTGGAACGCTGGCTGATGCCACCGCAATGCACCAACGCGTCGATGGATCCTGCCCAAGACAGAGCTTGGGCCACTTTGGCCGGCAACTCCGCCGCCTTTGAAAGGTCCAAGGGCAGCACGTAGGCGCGGGTGCGACGTTCCTCCGGCCAGCCATCAATTACCTGGTTCAGCCCAACTTCTTTGCGTGAGGAAAGGATGACGCGGGCACCTTTTTCGGCCCAACGTGTCGCGGCAGCTTTTCCGATGCCGCTGCTCGCTCCGGTAACCCAGACGGTTTTTCCTTCCCAATTCATGCGCTTGCCCGCTGGGCCTTAGATGTCGATGTTGGCGTATTTAGCGTTTTCCTCGATGAATGCACGGCGCGGCGGAACCTCGTCGCCCATCAGCATGGAAAAGACATGGTCACACGCTGCAGCATTCTCAATGGTCACTTGACGGAGCGTGCGGTTTTCCGGATTCAAGGTGGTGTCCCACAATTGCTCCGCATTCATCTCACCGAGACCCTTGTACCGCTGAACGCCGATGCCTGATTCGCTTCCAGAAGCCCCTTTGAATTGCTCGATGAGGCGATCACGTTCGTCATCGTTCCAGGCGTAGACTTGGCGAGAGCCTTTCTTCACCAAGTAGAGCGGCGGAGTGGCGATGTAGACGTAACCATTCTCAATCAGTTCTTTCATATGGCGGAAGAAGAAGGTCAGGATGAGCGTTTCAATGTGGCTTCCGTCAACGTCGGCGTCACACATGATGACGATTTTATGGTAACGGAGCTTGGTCATGTTCAAGGCACGTTCGTCCTCTTCTGTGCCCAGTGATACGCCCAATGCTGTGTAGATGTTCTTGATTTCTTCGTTCTCGAAAATCTTGTGGTGCATGGCCTTCTCCACGTTCAAGATCTTACCGCGCAGCGGCATAATGGCTTGGTTGTTTCGGTCGCGGCCTTGCTTGGCGGTACCGCCTGCTGAATCCCCCTCCACCAAGAACAGTTCGCACAGGGCCGGATCTTTTTCCGCACAGTCGGCCAACTTACCCGGCAGACCTGAACCGCTCATCACGGTCTTGCGCTGCACCATCTCCCGCGCCTTTCGAGCCGCGTGTCTCGCCTGTGCAGCCAAGATGACTTTGTTGACGATGGTCTTCGCTTCTCCAGGGTGTTCTTCCAAGTACGCCTCAAGCATGTCGGAAACAGCCTGACTGACCGGTGCGGATACTTCGGCGTTTCCAAGCTTGGTTTTGGTCTGGCCTTGGAATTGCGGTTCAGCAACCTTGACGCTGACCACAGCGGTCAACCCTTCACGGAAGTCATCGGCACTGATGTCGAATTTCAGTTTGTCCAACATCCCGCTCGACTCGGCGTATTTCTTCAAGGTCAACGTCAATCCGCGTCGGAATCCCGTTAAGTGGGTACCGCCCTCGTGGGTGTTGATGTTGTTGACGTAGGAGAAGAGGTTTTCTGCGAAAGACGTGTTGTACGTCATTGCAACCTCTACCGGTACGCCATTGCGCTCGCCGCTTACGTGGATGACCTCAGAAATGAGGGGTTCGCGGTTGGAGTCGAGGTAGCTGACGAAATCTTTCAGTCCTTCGGTAGAGTGGAAGATTTCTTTCAGGAAGCCCAGGTCGTTTCCTTCATCGTCTTGAACCGTTTCGCGTTCGTCGGTCAGCGAGATGGTTAGGCCCTGATTCAAGAAAGCCAACTCGCGCATGCGATCTGCCAAGGTCTCGTAGGAATACACCAGCGTTTCGAAAATCTGCTCGTCGGGTTGGAACTCTACGGTGGTTCCATTGCGGTCTGACGTTCCGATTTCACGCACGGCGTAGGCTTCCTTTCCTCTGCTGTATTCCTGTTCGTGGATTTTGCCGTCGCGGTGTACTTCTGCCCGCAGGAGGCTGGACAAGGCGTTTACGCACGAAACGCCCACCCCGTGGAGACCACCGGATACCTTGTAGCTGTCCTTATCGAATTTACCACCGGCACCGATCTTGGTCATGACCACCTGAAGTGCTGATACGCCTTCCTTCTCGTGGATGCCTACCGGAATACCGCGGCCGTTGTCCTCAACACGAATACCATTGGCTTCGGTGATGGTTACGTGAATGGTGTCGCAATGTCCAGCAAGAGCCTCGTCAATGGAGTTATCGACAACTTCATACACCAGGTGGTGCAAGCCGCGTACGCCCACATCTCCGATGTACATCGAAGGGCGCATGCGTACGTGTTCCATGCCCTCGAGGGCCTGGATGTTGGACGCGTCATATTTGGGAGTACCTGGGTTCGGTTTTTGGGTTTCTTCCGCCATGGGTCTATCGTTCAATTTGGTCTCTTCTCAACCTCGGAATGAGATTTTAAAAATAGCACGAAACGCCCGGAAACGCTGATGTTTCCGGCGGAGGAATATCCGCAGTTTTCCACAGGAATTCACACTTTCCTCACAACTGTGAGGCTGGGGTCAAAAAGCGTAGTTGAATCCAAAGGTTACCCGGGTGCCTTGGCTGTTGTATCCAGCCCAAATCGGGTTGGCGCGGTTGAGCAGATTTTCGCCGTTGAGCCAAGCACCTAAACGCGCGTTGTAGCGGTACTCGATGCGCAAGCGCCAATCGAGAATGTCTTGCAGTTCGTAAGCGTACCCTACGTTGCCGCTTTGGTTGTTCACGAACTGATCGCCTTCTGCAAGGAGGGGAACCGCATTGAGGCCAGTCCTTCCAGTGACCGTTCTGAGGCCGGTGGAGAGTTTCAGCTTTTCTTTGATGGTGTGGCTGGCTTGGATGTCGATTTCCAGCGTCGGCAGGTTCCAAGGGGTGCTCACGCTCAATGCACTGTCGCGGACCGCATAGGCGTGTTGTTGCACTTGGCCTTGCAATTCCGTCGCTTCGCCCAATTTGAGGTGGGCATTGGCTTGCAAGGTGGTGATCGACAAGTCCTGGTAGATGGGGCGGAAGCTGGCTCCGTTACCGTACACCTGATCGGGAGCCCAAGCTAACGCTTGATTTACACGACGGTGGCGTGCACTGACGTCAAAAGTGAAGGCCGAAGTGATGGATCCCCGCATACCCCCTTGGGCCACAATGCCCTCGTATGAATTTTTCCAAATGGACGCAGAGTCGGTGGGTGAGGGCAAGAATGGATTGCTCGCCAGGGCCGTTTCAAAACGATTCTGGACCACACCGCCGTCGATGGAGACGTAGGGGATGAAGAGGTTTTGAAGCAGCGATACCGAGGCTTCCAATTCGGGAACAAACAGGAAAGGTTGGTTTCCTTGTGCGTCTACCCACATGCCGAAGCCCAATTTGGTCTTCAGCGCTTTGTGGCTTTTGTAAACTGCTGGATGCAAATCGAAGATGGCTTGCTTGGCAAGAGGGACGATGAGCCCTTCTTCCTGACGATCCAATCGGTCGATGTTGGTGTGCAAATCCAACGACACAGGGTTGTCCTCTATTGCCCCTTGCAACGTAATGGCGGCGTCAAAATTGGACTCGTTCGTGTTTCGGTCGTTCCAAAGCCGTCCATAGTCCAGGACAACGCGGTGCCTCCAATCCCGTCGAGCCGATTCCAAGTCACCCAATTCAGCCCGCATGTGAAGCGTGTTGTAAACGGATGAATCGCCTAAGGGGAAGAGCGAACTATCTCCTTCATTCAGACCGTCTACACGGCCGTAGTAACTGAGTGCTTCTCGGTTGTGTCGGCTGCTGATTTTGACGTATTCCTTTTTGAAAAACCGGGTATACCAACCCTCCAAGGCGTTACTGCTGAAATCCTGGGGTACGTCTGTGCCCAGCGAGTCGTTGTCATAAGAGAATCCACCGTGGGTGGACCGGTGGCTGTATTCAACGCCCCATGCGTGCTCTCTCGAGCGCAGATCGGCGTAATTCAGCAACAGGTAAGGGCTGGTGTAATTGCCCATTCCCCCCTCAACAAAGCCTTTATACAGGCGCTGCAGCGGATCTTCGACCTTGAGGCGCCTGGCTTTTTGGCGTTCCCAAGTGGGTTGAACATCGATCCTTTTGGGAAGAACGGAGTAGTCGAAATTGGGCTTTTGAAGCGTGATGGTCGCAGGTTCTGGCCAATGCATCTCTTTGTGCGCGTCGCGCATGAGGACTTCGCGGTCGCCTACGAATGTCACGTTGAGATCGAGGGTGTCGCGGTTCGCTTCGTGCGCCAATGCGGGCAGGGCAGTGGCCAATGCAACGGCTGTAACAGTAATCAAGGGCATGGAGTTCATGGCTGCTGTTCTGTTTGAGGTGGTGCGACATCAGTGGATGCCGAAGTGCTGTCGGGTGCGGTGGGAGGGTTCAATTCCTCCATTTCGAGCCGGTTGATTTCGCTCAGTTTTGCGGTGGCTGCGGTCCGGATGTCCTCCGTTTCAACGTATTCGAGGATGCTCTCTGCTGTGGCACGGGCTTGGAACCAGTCCTTCATTCCCATGTAGGTATCCACCAAGAGCAGAAATGCTTGGTGCTTCCATTGATCAAAATGGGCGTAAGCCTCGATGAATTTGAACAACGATTGCTCTGTGGCTTCGTATTCGCCGCGATTGAACAGCATGGAGCAAATCATGAACTGACTCTCTGCACCGCGCGTGCCGCCTAGCGCAGCAACGGCCAGCAGGTCGTTTTCTGCCGCTTCAAATGCCCCAGCGTCGAAATTGATTTTGCCGCGCCAATAACGCGCGGTCGCACTGATGTCCGCTGGGGTCTGTGCGTCTTCGATGACGAGGTTGGCGTATTGCATGGCCTCCTCGGTTTCCTCAAGCAAATAGTGGCATCGCATCAGTCCAATCCTTGCTTCCAGGGCGTTTTCCTGAAGGACACTCGTCGCTTCCAAGGTTTTGTAGTGTTGCTTGGCGCCGACCAAATCTTGGGCGTTCCAAGCAATGGTTGCAGCTCCCAACGCTGAAGGTTCGGTGAAATCGTTCACAGGAGCCTGAAGGACCGTTTCAAACGATTCGCGAGCGAGGTCCAGGTTCCCTTGGTCGAAAGCGCAATTTGCAAGGAAGAAATGCGCTTCAGTCCAGTAGGCCCCGTTGACATAAGCGGTGATGTATTCTTCAAGGCGGCGGGTCGCCTTCTCGCATTCGCGTTCCAGTGCGGCATCGCGGGCTGCATTGAACAACCGGGCCTCGATCTCGTCTGTGTTGAGCCCAACCCCTGGGGGCAAGTCATTGAGCAGGCCTTGGTCGATGAGCACCGGCTCCACAACATTGTATGCGTCGCTGGCAATGGCATCGTTGGCGTAATTCGTTCGGATTTCATCCCATAGCGCAAGGACCTCTGCCGGTTGGTCTTGTTTCATGGCGATAAGGCACAAGTCAACCAGGGCATTCTTGCTTTTCAACGCGTCCGGATACGCCCCCCGCAACTGAACCAAATGAACTTTTGCAGAGCCAATCCTTCCGGTCTCAATTTCGGCCCTACTGAGCGCGTACAGTGCTTCTGGTAGGTACGTGGACTTTGTTCCGGAAGCAATCAAGGCTTCGAGTTCGGTAATCTGTTCATCGGTGCGATTGAGGGTGCCAAAACACTCGGCACGTTGGAATCGAGCGTAGGCCTCGTCCTTTTCGCTTTCGGCGATGACTTCACCGTAATACCGTGCAGCGGGGGCAAATTCTTTGTTTGCGAAGTAGCAATCAGCCACGCGCAATTTGGCATCGGTTCGCTTGGTTAAGGTTTCTAACTCCGTGGTTTTGAGGTATGCACGGAAGGCACTCGAGGCGTCGAGGTACTTCCCGCGTTGGAACAACGCGTAGCCACGGGCGTACATCCCGTTGGCATAGTGCTGGCTTTTGAACGCTCCTGGTGCTGATTCAAATTCGGCGTACGCCCCGGTCGCTCGGGTGTAGTCTTTTTGAAGGTAGTGAGCCTCGCCTTGCCAGAAATGCGATTCAGCGGCGAGTGTAGCATCGACGGGGTAGGTGCGGGCTTTTTCGAAATATCCGTGGCAGGCAGCGTAGTCTGCAGCGCGGAACAATTCGACCCCCCGGTTGTAAGCGACCAACTGAAACGCTTTCTTCACGTCGGGCGTCTTGGTTTGGATCTGCTCCAAAGCGTCAAGGGCACGGTCGTAATCTTTGGATGACATGTATACTTCCAACAGGAATCCGTACGCTTCGTCCTTTCTCCGGGAATCGGGGTACTGTTCGATGTACCGCTCGATGGCCACGACGGCATCGTCGAATGGATTGAAGGTCAATTCATAGGCTAGTTTGGCGTAGCTGAAGAGCGCATCCTCCTGGATACCTGCATCGTGGTCCAGCTCGGAAGCCTTCTTGAATCCATTTTTGGCTTTTTCCTTTTCATCCAGCGCCAAATAGCATGCTGCGGTGTGGTAGTGGGCCAACTGCGCCATCTCGTCCTCGTCACGAACCACGAGCGCAAAACACGTCAATGCTTTGAGGTGCTCCTGCGCTTGGAAATAGGTGTAGCCCATCTGGTAGGCGAAGTCCCGCGTCCTTCCCATGCCCCGCGTTGCGTGGTATGCTTCTTCCAAGTAGGGAAGGGCTTCTTCAAATTTCTGCCGGCGATACAACGCGTCTCCCACCAGTCGAGAGATGTCTGCGCGCTGTCCCTTGCTGAGGTCGATGTCCTCAGAAAAGACGACCGGTGCGTACTCGATCAGGCGGTCGTATTGTTCCGTTTCATGGAGCAATTGTGCGATGTAAATGGGAACGATGCGCTTCAATTTGGCGTCTTCTTGCAACGATTCGAAGCCCTCCAATGCGACTTGAGCTTGGCCCTTCAAATAGGAAATGTGGCTGAAGTAGTACCGGGCAGGCAGTTCGAATGCCCCGGACGCTTCGCCACCTTCCATCACTGCAAATAAATCCAAGCGTGCGTCCTCATAGTCCTCCATTTCAAACCGGGCATGCCCGCGCTTGAATTGCATTTCCAGTTTTTGTGCATCGGTCATGCGCAGCGTGTTCAAGCTGTCAAACGCTGCAGCAGCATCTTTCCAATCTCGCTTGCGGTAGAGGTAGTTCGCAAAATCCCAGTGCGCCTGCCGCACCAAAGGGTGTTCGGGATAAGCTTTGCCAAAAGCACTTACGCGTTCGGCGGCGTCCTGGTGTTGCAATTGGATGGCACACGAGGTGGACCGGTACAAGGCCAACGCGACCTGGGCGTTTCCGGCATCGGTTTGCTCGGACAACCATGCATCGTAATGGTGCTGGGCCGCGCTGAACTTTTGGTGTTCCCAATACGTGGTCGCTTTGTCCCAACTGTCCTGTTGTCCCCAGATTGGGCCTGCCACGAAAAGGAGGGCAAATGGCGCCAAAAGGGCTTGCTGAATTCGTTTCATGAACTGCGTGTGTCTATCCTACCGAAGGTACCGCCCTGTGTATCGCCTGTTGGGCTGTGGGCTTGAAGTTCTCAACGCAGAGATGTGCCTTTTGGGGCAATGAAATTCACAAAAAATGCGTCCCTTGTGCCTTGGGCTAGTTATCCAGTCGGATTTCGAATTCCGTACGGCGGTTCGCAGCCCGTCCTTCGGTCGTTTCGTTGGAGGCAATGGGCTGCGATTGCCCAAATCCAGCATGCGTCAACCGAGAAGAGGGTACGCCGAATTGCTCCAGGGCTTCGGCCACTTGTTCAGCTCGCCGCTCGGAAAGGTCTTGGTTCTCCTCTGGCCTGCCGCGGTCATCCGTGTGTCCCTTGATGTGCACCCCGATGGCGTCATTGCGCGTCAGGTAGGCAGCGAACAGCTCGAGCATCAGCAGGCTGGTTCGGTTGATTTCAGCTGAATTGGTGGCAAACTGGATGTCCCCGATTTCGAAGGGTTCTCCATCCAAGGCGGCCTCCAAGGTCACCGGGGCTTCCACGCTCTCTGGAACGGGCTCTCCCAACTGTGCATCGTATAATACTTGGGTTTCAAAGGCGATGCCGTCTGCCTCTGCTACGAGTAAGACGTCTTCTCCTGCTTGGGCACGGACCACCGATGCGTAGTGACCGTCGCGGCTGTTGATGGCGATCTCTTGGACGTCTTTGGATTGGGCGTATTGGAGGTAGAGCCTCGCGCCCTCGGGGACCTGGGTGTCTTCGCCGAGCAGGTCGCCTTGGACGATGAACACCGCTTCGGGTTTCATGTCTTCCGGTACAGGAAAACGTATGATGTCCATGCCTTGGGTGCCGTCGCGTCGCCCGGAGAAAAAGGCCTCTGCACCGTTGGTGCTCACCACCAGGCCTTGTTCGTCGCCGGATGTGTTCAACGGCGCACCGAAGTTGCGGGCCTCTCCCCAGTTTCCGTTGTCATCCCGGCGGCATACCCAAATGTCGTAGCCGCCACCGCCGGGCCGCCGGTCGCTCGCGAAGTACAGCGTTTTGCCGTCGGGGTGAAGAAACGGGGCTTTGTCGTTGCTGTTGGAGTTCACAGGGCCAGGCAGGCGTTCTGCAGGCTGCCAATCTCCAGACTCGCCTCGGACAGAACGCCAAATGTCCATGGTGGGATTGCCATTGTTGTCTTGGATGGATTGGGCATTGACGGCCGCAAAGAACAATTCGTTGCCGTCGGCACTTAAGGCGGGTTGGGCTTCCCAACCATCCCGGGTGTTCAAAGCATCTACCGGACTGAGCGGCGCCCAGACGTAGAAGAAGTCGCCCGCGTCGTCTCGGTCGACGATTTCATAGGTCGTGACGTACAGGTCGATGTTGTCGGGGTTGCTGCCTGTAGGGTTGGAGGCGGCAATGAAGAGTTCGCGGTTGTCCACGGAAATGCTCGCTCCACCGTAGCGTGCGCCTTCATTGAATGGCGATTCCAGGGCAGAGCCGGGATTGAATTCCGCTCCGATGGCACGCTCTGCCGCATAAAACACTTCGCTTTCTGTTGAAACCACGTCACCTTTCGCTTTGTAACGTTCCCGACGTGTGAAAAAGAGAAGGCTGCCGTCGGGGGACAGGGCCGGAAGGAATTCGTCGCGGACTGTGCTGATGGGGGGGATGGAGGCGGGGTGATACCGGCCTTCATTTTCCCGGAAAGCCAACTCAAATGCGATGTTGGGCATGACCTCTCGGACCTCTTCAACGTATTTGTCCCTTCGCTTGCCCAATACTTCTTCGGATGCTGGTGGGAAGTGCAAATAGGCATCGAATTGCGATTGCGCCTCCTCGTAATCTCGGTCTGCATAAGCCATGGCACCTAGCATGTAATAGGCCTCTGCACGAAAATAGGGGCACGTTTCAATGAGTTGAAGCAATGGCTGTTTTGCCGGAGAGAAAGACCCTTGCGACCTTTTGATGGCGTTGAATTCCAGCCGGCCCCATTCGTAAAGACACGCCATGCATTGGTCATCCCGGTCAAAAGCCTCCTCGAAGAATGCGACCCGCTCCGAACGCTCGTACTTCGAGCCGTTGAGTCCTTTCTCATAGAGCTTCAGCGCCTTTCCTTCCAACGCATGCTCGCACGCTTCCTCCTCATCTTCCCATTGGGCAGATGCGGGAGTTGCCAGCAACAAGATGGTTGCTGCACAAAAGAGGCGCACGCGGAGTCGGTTCATGGTTACGCTTCGGCAGCAGGAGGTGTTAATTCGCCTTCAGAGGCCGCGATGAAGGAGGACACAGCGCCATCGCCTGTGACATTGACCACGGTACGGCACATGTCGAGGATGCGATCGATGGGGAAAATAAGGGCAATCCATGCCGGATTGAGGCCTACGCTTTCCAGCACGATGATCATCAGCACCAACCCAGCGCTTGGAACGGCCGCCGCACCTATAGACGCCAGGGTGGCAGTGAGCACGATCACGGCCTGTTGGCTAAAGGCGAGGTCGACCATGTGGAATTGCGCCAAGGCCACGACTGCGATGGCTTGGTACATGCTCGTTCCGTCCATGTTCACCGTGGCCCCAATGGGCAGCACGAACGAGGAGGTTCGGGTGCTGACGCCCAACCGGTCGTGCACGCATTGCATGGTCACGGGCAACGTGGCCACAGATGAGGAGGTGGAAAAGGCGGTTAATTGCGCATCGCGCATGCCTGATTGGAACTGTTTCCAGCTCAGCTTTTTGATGGTCAATGCAACCAGCGCAGGGTAGAACACGAACACCATGATGGCCAATCCCAGCACCACCACAAGGCCATAGCGCAACAAAAAGCTCAACAGTTGCTTCAGCATTTCAGGTTCGGTTCCCGCCGCTTTGACAATCTGCCCGGCCATCAGCGCGAAAACGAAGAACGGCATCGCCTTCATGACCACCCACACCATTTGCACGAACACTTCGTTCAAAGAATCCACCGCCCGGGTCAACGGCGCCTTTTTCTCTTCAGGCAACCCGACGACCACGATGCCGAAGAAAATCGCAAAGAAGATGATCTGCAGCATGGACATATCCACGAGTGAGCTGAAGATGTTTTTGGGAACCACGTCCACAAGCGGTTGCAACGGACCTGAGTTTTTGGTCTTCGTTGCTTTGTTCAATTTGTCACTGACCCACTCGCTGGAGGCTGCTTCTTCGCTGGCGATGGATGCGACCAATGCCGCGTTGGCGGGGTCGTTGCTAATGGTGACATCATCCAATGCTTGGATGCCGTTGGCGTCGCGCCAGAGTTCATACCGAATGCGATTGGCCTGGAGCAAGTCCTCATCGGCTCCGGCCCCGGGTTGGAAGATGTTGACCAAAGCCAGTCCGATCACAACTGCGGCCATGGTGGTAACCACATAAGTGAGCAGGGTTTTGATGCCCATGCGACCGAGTTTTTGGATGTTGCCGAGGCTGGTTACGCCGCTGATGATGCTGAACAACACAAGCGGTACGGCGATCAGTTTCAATAGGTTGATGAAAATGTCGCCAAACGGTTGGATGTATGCCAAGGTGAAGTCATTCCATCCCATCGTGACACTCAGCCAAGCGTATACCACGCCGAGCAACAATCCGATGATGACTTGCCAATGGAGGGCCAATTTCTTCATGCCTCTAATGTACAGGAAGGACGGCCGGAAACCCGCGGTTTAGGCGAGCTTGGCAGCGCGGTTTATCAACCACTGGTCCGCCAATACTAACAGTGCCATGGCCTCAACGATGGGCACTGCACGCGGCAGCACACACGGGTCGTGTCGCCCCTTTCCTTGAAGCGTCAAGTTGTTTCCGTCGGCATCGATGGTCGCTTGGTCTTGCATGAGGGTGGAAACCGGTTTGAATCCGAGTCGCACGACCAATTGTTCACCGTTGGTGATGCCGCCTTGGATGCCACCGCTGTGGTTGGTGACGGTCCGGGGTGTGCCAGCATCGTCCGCAGTCCAGGCGTCGTTGTGCTCTGATCCGCGCATGGTGGTTCCTGCCATCCCACTTCC